>JAMXLO010000020.1 GCA_024280945.1 Acetobacteraceae bacterium | reverse complement strand
ATTTCGTTACGATCCTCGTCGCTGGGGGGCGTTTCTACATCGCAGGCGATGGACGCATCTTTGCTTTGCAACTACCACAGTGACATCGGCTCTCACGCATCCCAAGCCAAGACTAATGATCCTGCAGGTGATGACCGATGCTGCGCTGCTCGGCGGGGGTTAAATAGCCGTGGCTCTGGGTGCCATTCCCGGTCTGGCTGCAGATCTGCTGCAAGTGCGCAGCACAAAGCGCATCGGCGTCACGGGCTTGGCAAGAGCGGGCAAGACCGCGTTGATTACTTCACTCGCTGCCAATCTCCTGGCTTTGTCAGCAGGCAGACCAGCGTTGCCAGCAGTGGTTGACCGGCTCCGGGGGCGGCGGCTGTCCGTATCAATGGCGCCCGCCGAGGCGTCCGATATTCCGCGATTCGAGCTCAAACCCCACACTGACGCGCTTGCGGCTGACCCGCCGTGCTGGCCGGCACGGACAGCCGCCATATCGTTGCTGGCGCTTGATCTCGACGTTCCGCGCGAGGGGCTCCTTGCCGCGCTTGGTCCGCAACGTCGCCGCCTTGAGCTCTTGGATTATCCTGGCGAATGGCTCCTCGACCTGCCGTTGATTGGTCGAGACTTCGCAACTTGGTCGGAGTCAACCCTGCGCCGTTTGGAAACCTTGGAGAGGGCTGACATACCACGGGCGTTTCTGAGCTTCGTACGTGGTCTGCCGGTGGGAGCTGAGTCAGACGAGGCCCTGTCCGATAGTGGGCACCGGCTCTACGTTGAGACCCTGCTTCGCCTGCGCGATGAGATAGGACTGGCTTTCCTGCAGCCGGGCCGCTTTCTGATGCCTCCGCCAGGTGCGCAACCACCCTGGATGCAGTTCTTTCCTTTGCCGGGCCGCAGCCCACTCGCGAGGGCGATGCAGGCCCGCTTCAACGCGTATGTGGGAACGGTCCAACGTGACATGATGTCGCCAATGTTCGGCGAGCTCGACTCCCTTGTCGTGCTGGCCGACGTGCTTTCTGCATTGCATCAGGGACAGCCCGCCTTCGCCGATGCGCGACTGGCGCTTGCCGCTGCAGCGGACGCTTTGCGTTGGGAACGCTCCTGGACCGACTATCTGGCGGCATTTGCGCAATTGAAGCTGCCGCCGAGCCCAATCAAACGCGTCGCCTTCGTCGCGACCAAAGCGGATCACATCGCGGCACGTCAGCGCGGCAATCTCACATCCCTGATGCGGCACATTACGCAGGTGCCCCAAAGCGGGGTCACATCTGCCGTGTTCTCAATTGCGTCGGTGCGCTGCACCGAGGACGTTGTGGAAACATTGGGCGGCCGGCCTGTTTCTGCGGTGCGCGGCCGGATCATCGGAGAGTCCCGCCCCGCGCGCTTTTACCCCGGCGAGGTTCCAGACAGCGTCCCCGATGACCTGTTTTGGCAACATCGGTTCCTTGCCTTACCCGACTTCGAACCGATGCGGCTACCCGAGGGTGGACGCGGCGGCATTCCTCAAATTGGGCTAGATGCGCTCGTCGCATTTCTGTTGGCGGATCTACTCTGATGGACACTGTGCCTGAACCGTTTCTGCTGCTCGAGGCTGACGAGGCACCTCGTCTGGAGGCCGCGCTTCCTCTGTTGCCGGCAGCAGCGCTTATACGTCGGCGAAGTTCACCGGCACTGGCCGGGGTGGTCGTGCTCGGAGCCAGCTTTCTGTTGCTCTGGGGTACTTGGCTTGTCGGCTCGTTATTCGACCGCTGGAACGTGCTTGGCTAGATAGGCCTTGCGTGTCTCTCAGTTGGACTCGTCCTGATTGGCCTTGGCATCAGCCGGGAGTTCCGCGGCCTCTGGGCACTGCGCCGAGTTGATCACCTCCGCGCGGAGCTCGCCAGCGGCGAAATCAAGCGGGTTCGGCATGCTGCCCAGCGCTGGCTGGAAGCGGTACCGGAACACACTGGGATCCTGCCAGCTCTCGATGGCGCGGCCACGCCGGAGGCAATACTCGCGCTCTTGCGTTCCGGGCCAGGCAAAGAACTGCAGGAAGCGACGGACGTGCTGGGCCGGAGTGCAGCTCTGCAGAGCGTCGCGATAGTTGCGGCAACGCCCTCGCCGGCTCTGGACGTGCTGACCGTTGGTTGGTGTGGTGTGCGCCTGATTCGGCAAGTCGCAGCTTGGCATGGCATGCGCCCAGGGATTTTGGGGACGGTGGCCTTGCTCCGGAAAACGGCTCTGGCTGCGGCATCTGTTGCTGCTACAGAGATCGCGGTGAATGCCGCAACTCATGCTATGGTGTCGCATCCGCTATTGCGGCACTTGGCGGGCGATGTCGCCGGTGCCGGAGTGGCGGCTCGACGGATGATCGTGTTGGCGCGTGCAGCCGCGGCGGCCTGTTCGCCATTGCCTCGATAATGGGCCACTCTCTGACACTGACGAGAGACCACCACCTACGCAGCTCTGACGAGCGTGGACGCGGCGAACTATAGAGGGCCGAGCGGCGTGGACGCCGGTGACCGGGGATGGCCCGTGCGGTTCACAGCACGATGACGTCCATCCCAAGGCAGGAAGCGGTCAGGCAGCGAGCCGTTGATGCCCCGGCACATAAGCTTGAAGAACCGTGCGGCATTCAACCCAAGAATCTTCGCACGCTGTGGCTCGCTCAGTTTCGGCATCGTCCGCTCAATTGCTTCCGCCGAGTGCGGCCAGGTACCCTCGTGATGCGGATAGTCGCTGGCCCACAAAAATTGTCGATAAGGTTCCAGGCCGCAGCTAGCGCCAATCCGGAGGATGCTTGCGATACGCCTCATCCATTGCGTCGAGCAACCAGGGCACCCAACCGATGCCCGCTTCGATCGTGGCGAACCGGAGGCCCATTGCCGCGCGCCGCGCGCGGATCCCGCCCCGTGGAGACATGGAACGTGATCGGCAGATCGGCTTCCTGGATCGACGCCCACATCGGATCGAAGTGCGGAAGATTGTAGTTGACGTGATCAACGTCGTGCCCGCCCCAGATCGGTTTGCAGGGCAACGACAGGGCACGGAAGCCGATCTTGGCAACCCGCTCGATCTCCTTCATCGCGCCATCCAGGTCGCCGGTGGCAATCGAGGCGACCGGCAGCATGTTCTCAGGATGTGGACCAAACTGCTCCCATGCCCAGTCGTTCCATACTCGGCACTGGGCATTGGCGAACACCTGATCGGGTGTGGCCCACAGCGCCAGCCCCTTGTTGGGAAAGATAATCTCCACATCGACCCCGTCGGGGCGGTTGTCACGAATGCGGTCCACCACATCGGCGCCGGCCTTGGGGCGTACCCAGTCTTTGCCCTCGAAGCTCATGACGCAAACCCGGTCGGGGCGGTAGCCCTCGCAGTATCGCCACTGCACGCCCTTCTCGTCGGTGATGATCCGCGGCACGCGCTCGCGGTATTGCGGATCGATCCGTTTCTCCCACAGGTCGGGTGGCTCGTTGGCGTGGCTGTCGGTGGAAACAATGAAGTACTTCTTGAGATCATCCGCGTGGGCCGTGTTCGGTTTTGGGTTCGGATCTGTACCACCGCCACGTGGCTTTATTGGTCGGCCACCACGTCGCCCAGGACGTTTTGGACCACCGCTACGTCGGCCGCCACCTGGACGGTTGCACCGGCACCACGTCCTGATTTTGGGCCGCAACGTCCTGTGCGCCCAGGAATCTTTAACCGCTAGAGCCCCGTTGTCCCGGCCGCCGCGGGGCCCCTATGTATCTACCTATAAATAGACGACATGAGTTCCGATGTTCGCCGGTTAAAGCACGTTGGTAGAATCGTCGCTGCGCGAAGGTGTCTTTGACGATGCCCAGGCTTCCAAAGCCATTGTAGAAGTCAAGAGCGCAAGGATGCTCGCTGGGGCAGTCCGGTGCTGGACACATTGCTGTATAAGTCGTCTCATCCTCACCGGTTTGATCGAGCACTATCGACGTCGGCTCAATAGCGTTCGGAAACCAGGAACCCAAGAAAAAGGCCACGCAACGCTAGAGGATACAATCGGCATACGAGAAGTGCTCGGTGCAATCCCGAATGAGCAAGCCCGTGAACAGGCAAAAAGCGCATGGAAAAAGCCCGTGAGCGCAGCACGCCGGAATTCTTAATCCCGAAACTTGTCGGCGCAGCGCAGAGCCGCGGATCAAGGACGAACCGCCACTGCTATTCCACCCAGGGCCGCAAAAGGAGGCGCTGATGCACGACAACGAGGTACGGCGCCGTTGCATCTGTCTGTGCCCCCGATGACACGCAAGACCGGCAACTTTCCGCGGGTGGGATGGCCCGCGTCTGAAGGTTGTTGTTGACAGACGCAGGCGGGTTGGCCGCCGGCCATGCCTGCTGTCCTCTGGTCGGCGCGCCGACGGGTTGCGCAGGCTGCGCGAATGCCGCGCCAATGGGGCGCACAATCCCCACCATCGTCACGCCACCAGCAGAAGCGCTCACGCATTCAATTAAACCGATCCTCAATTTGCGGTCGCGGAGAACCTAATGGCCACCGCGCCAGGCGTGTGTTGCGTTGTGATAACAACAACCGTGAATGCCGAGGGGCCTCCCGGCAGGGCACAACCAGGGCCAGCGCCAGGTGTTGAAAATGCTTGAGCCGTGGCGAGGAAACCGCCAGGCGACCTGCTGGGGTCCGCCAGGGCTTCGAACTTCTGAAGGACGGCTCGGTCGATATCGAAGACTTGATGCCTGCTGGGGCCGCCGGCATGTATGAACGCGGCGAACTGGGACGGTTTCGCCTTGCGCGGCTCGCTAGGCATGTAGAGGGTTGCCGGGCAACCGCTGAAATACGATGATTATTGTCTTTGTCGGGGAGGTCGCATTGTCCCGCGATTACGAGGCGGCATTCCTATGAGCGGCGCCCGCGCGGCAATCGAGGGTATTGGCGGTTGGCTTCGGCTGCTGTGCATCTGGCTAACATTCGGTTCTGGCGTTCTGTTCCTAGCGCTCGGTGCGGCGCTCTGGTTGATAGGGGTCTGGTCGACCGAGGGGCTGGCCGAGACCGCGTTACTGCTGGGCATTTTGGGATTTCTCTGTCTGCCGGGTTTTGTCGTTGGCTTGATGTTGTGGTTCGGAGCGCGCGGAGCGTTCACCGCGGCAGTGGTTTTCGTTGCACTGAACGCCTTCTGGTTAGCCGTATCGATACTGAGGGTTGCTAAGAACCATGAAATGAGCGGCGAAATGAGTGACCTGGTCGTCGCCGTAGATGTCGTGCTCTTTGTCATCAACGTCGCATGGCTGTTCTATCTGCTGACTTCGGTCCGCGTCAGGAACACTTATCGCAAGCCCTACGGACAGGCGGTGTGTTAGCAGAGGTTTGGGTGGGCGAGTCCTCGCACTGCCATCGCCCCGTGCGGCACTAGCCCGCTGCTCCAATCGTGGTCCTTCCACAGGTAGGAGGGAGTCGGCTTGCCCTGAACCTCACTATCCATCCGTGCGTTCAAACAGGATCGCGGCGATCACCTTATCGCCAGTGAAGGCCGGCGCCGTCATCACCCGTACCCGCATTTCATGGATGCGAGCGAACATCTCGGCCTCCCCGCTGCAGGCGCTGTCGGGCATACCGTAAAGGCGCAGTGCTCCGGGCGAGGACCCGCCGCTCTGATCTAGCGCGGCGATGAAGCCTGGCGCTTGCGCGATGCGTGCTCTCATGTTGTCTCAGCGAACTGATCGCCCGCGTGGGCTGGCCAGACGCCGAGCCATCCCGCAACCCGGGCCTGACGCCGCTGCTCCTACCCGGCTCCGCCGTGAACGTTGTTGCGTATCCCTGCGCCGATAACCCGGCTCGGTTCGCTACCCCCTAGGATCTGGCCAAGAAGATCGCCAGGGACTCACATACGGCGCAAAATACAAAGCCGCATGATCATTCCGCCCGTTCCGGCATTATCGAGCAACAACCGCCAATCACCTTGTCCAACAAACAACCTAAGATGTGCGAGGACCTTGAGAAGCGCTACCGCTTACTCGTCCGAGTCAGCTCTGCGTGACCTCAAAATGGAACATTGAGCCAGAACCTGAAACGCCAGGCCTTTCTGTCTTCACTCCCCCAGGTTACCTTGCTCTCGCCACTGTCCATGCAACGCCTCAGCGGAGGCCAAAGACAATGAGCCGGATACGAATGCTCGCTACGATTGGACTACTCGTCACCAACCCAAGCCTGGCGCAAACTCCCGCGGCGGCACAACCCGCAGAGCCACCTAGTGTCCCGGGCACTTTGGAGAGGGTGCAGAACACCTGGCCCGCTCGGTACCTGATCGGGGCTTCGGTCTTCAATGACAACGGGCAACGAGTTGCGGCAGTCAGAGATCTGCTGCTGACCGACGACGGCAAGGTGGACCGGGTCGTGCTCGCCGTTGGGCCGCGTGGTAGATTGATCCCAGTAGCATTTGGTCAGTTGAAGTTTGTACCAAGCCTGCGCGGCAGGACATCTCGTATGGTCGGCGCGGCCCACGCGGAGCGCAGGCCATATGGAATCATGATTCCGGGTGTGACGCGAGCGTCACTTTTGCAGATGGAAAGCATCCAGCTCACACCGTGACCGTTCCCGGTTTAGAACCGCCATCCGGCTTTGAACACTAGCCCGACCACCCACTGGGTGTAGGGCGGGCAGAATATTTGCCAAGTTCCGCTCACAGGTGAGAGGCCTCCCGAACAATCTGGCCGCAGCGGCGTCTAAACTAGCCACTGGGTCTGGCACCGTGCCCGAGAATCCCGTCACCTCGTGCGCGGCGCTGGGGATCAATCCAACGGATGTGATGTCCATACGAACTTGGTAGTCCAATCTTCCGAGACCGCATAGTCGGCCGACATCGGCTTGCCGTTTTGCGCGTTGAGCGCCACTGTCACGCCCGCGCTTGCGTTGCGCTAACGCGTCCCGGACGGCAACAGCCGGATCCGAGCCGAAGCTGGTGCGCCGGCGACTTCCGGCCCGAGTGTCACCGTTCCCGCTGTGGCCCACCGTCCAACGAAAACGCGCGCGCTCCGACTCAGCAGATTGCCTGACTGTCCCGGTACTGTGATGAACCTGCTGCGATCGAGGTCAGCAAGATCATACACCCCACGATAGGTCGGGCCGTGTACGCTCTCGAATCCGCCGAAGAGAGTTTCCTGGCGATCAACCGTCGTGGTGTCTCCAGGCACCACCACGCTAGCCTCCGTCAGACTCCCCAGCAACGGCACGAAGCGGAGCAACGGGTGAGCGAATACCGCCCGCTGTACAGCGCCCCATTGCCAGGCAGCCGGATCCGCCCCCAGCCGCACCGCCAAGTCGGCTGCCGCACTCTCCAGCGCGCTGGCGAGCATCCTGTCACACCCGTCGTCGCACCAGGCCGCTTTGGCGGCGAGGTCGGTGTGGTCCGATAGCAACCAGGCGACAAAACCCAGTTTCGAAACCGCGCGGGAATTCTCCGGAACGCCTGCGTGATGCAGCACAGCCTCTCGAAACCGAGTGAGCCATACGTTGAAAATCAAAGGCCCGGGACTATCCGCAGACATCGTGCCGTCCCACTGGCGCAATTGCATGAGTGCCTGACGGGAGATTCCCTCAGGAACCGCCATATCACGTAGCACCGGTAGAAGTTCGCGGGCATAGATGCTGCGAATATCCATCTGCATCCGTGCGAAGTCTGCGACCGTATGCGTTAAGGATCCACCAAGTAATTCCTTGATCCGCTGCGCTCGCCACGGTCCCTGCGCGTCGCGGCCTATGAACACCGGAAAATCGGGGGGAGCCACCGGCTCATTGGCGTTCACAATCCAGCCGCTGGGCGGATCAACCACGGCCGGAAGCTGGCTCCCCGACGCGAAGCCAATCCAGTCATGTGCTCCGTCGGCGCCGTCCACTGGCATGCCACCATCACCCACGCGGCGGATGGGTACGCGCCCAGCGGTGAACAGGCCGATATGGTCACTATCCGCCACGACCAAGTTCTGCACTGGCGCGCTGATCGTTGCCGCTGCCTGGCCCGCTTCGGCCACGTTGCGGGCTCGGTTGAGTGCCAGGAAACCCGAAGCTGTTGTATCGCCGGGCGCGAGATTGGTCATCGCCACGGCGAGCAGTTTGCCTCCTTCTTCCGGTGCAATGTCGCTGATTACGGGTCCGTGTCGCGTCTCCCTGACCTTGAGCAAAATCTCCGGGTGGCCGCGCACGCGAATGCGCTCCTCGCGGGTCACAAACGGTCGGGGTCCATCCGGCGTGGCGTACATCCCGTCGCCGATCGGCGTCTCAACAAATACATCCTGGGTGTCGGCAAAGGTTGTCGTGAAAGCCCAGGCAATATGCGGGCCGCGTCCCATCACGATGCCAGGCACGCCAGGAGCTGTGGCCCCGGCCCACACGCCGTCCGGCCGCTCGATGCGGACCAGATACCAGAGGCCTGGCAGCGAGTAGGCCAGATGCGGATCCCCCGCGAGGAGTGGGTGGCCGGTGGCGCTCAACCTGCCGGCAACCGCCCAAGCGTTCGATTCATCCGGCGGCGACATCAGCGGCGCGTGAAATTGCAGCATGGCAGTCAGCACCCGCGCAGCTTCGGCTTTGGTGGGTGCATCGGCGCTAGCGGCTTGCTCCAGCACTGCGTGCTCGGGGGCGGGCCAAAGCGCGGCGATACGCTCCGGAGGCAGCTTCTCCGATAATGACAGGCGCGCTAGTTCCTGCTGCCAGTTGTAGGCCAGCCACAGTCCCATAGTCTTGGCCCATAACAAGCAGTCCGCCCCAGTCCAGGGGTCGGGTGCGCCGAGTAGGATGAATTCGGGTGCGCTGAACCGACCACGCGTTGCGATCCAGGCGTTCACACCGCGCGCATAGGCGTCCAGCACAGCCTGATCTGTGGCGGGGAGCGCGCCGTAGTCGGCCTCCGCCCGATGGCGCAACCCGAGTATGCGCATCTCGCGATCGAATGGGAGCGCCTGTGGTCCAACCAGTTCCGACAGGCGGCCCGTAGCCGAGCGACGCAAGACCTCAAGCAGGAACATCCGATCCCGCGCATGCAAGAAGCCGAGTGCCGCCGCTGCGTCGGTCTCTGATGCCGCTTGGATACGCGGCACACCGTCCTGGTCCATCGTAATCGACACCGGCTCGGAGAGGTCGGAGATCATTGCGAGCTGATCGGAGGACGGCAGACTGTACCAAAGCAGTCCGCCGAGCAGGGCAACGACCAGCAGCACGATCAACCCGAGCCCGGCGAGAACCCAGCCGGCTGCCCGCAGGAAACGCCACTTCTCGAGAGCCGGACGGATCACGTGTGCCACGCCGGACGCAGACCAGCCAATTATCCGGTGAGAGCGATGCCCGGCCCACTCGCAGCCGACGTCAGCTGACCGTTGGCGGTGGTGCCGTGCATCGAAAATACGCAATTCGCCATCGCCAGTTCCTCCATGCTGTCTCAGGTTGAGAGATACCGAATGCGACGGTCAATCGAGAGTAGTGTGCGTCAATTGTTGGCGAGCACGCTGTTCAAGCCCGTGCGGATCGGTTCTTCCCGTCAGCTTTCATCTCTGGCGCCACGCGGAATTCGCAGATCAAGGCGGCCGTTAGCTCTGCACGGATGACGCTCGGGCCCGCGCCACCAAGATTCGCGGGTGGCGCCACATCAGCCGTTGCCGCAGTTCTCGGGATGTAGGAGCCTCGTGACGCAGCCGTTAGCCGTGGCTCGACCGCCTTGGTAGGTAGGCGGCGGCCGAATTGGGCGCGGGTGAAGCCTACGGGTTAGCACATCCCTGCGTGCAAAAGAGCAGCAGGCGAGTAGGGAGATTGGCGACAGGAGCGAGGAGCAAGGAATGGTGTGTCACGGGCGAACTCGTCGTGCCCGCTTTATTTGTCTCGCTGCCACAGTGCTTGCTTTGACCGAATGCAGTGAAACGGTCTGGGTGAGGCAGGGTGCAACGCCCGCGGATACTGAGGCAGCAATGGAGATGTGCCTGTCCGAGGCGTATCTTCAGGCGCCGTCGGCCCCAGCAACCCGCCCTATTGGCAGTGATGTTGCTCCACCATCCTTCACAACCTGCTCCGGGTTGGGCTTTAGTGGCGTCTGCGTCACGTCGCGCGGCCAGTACACACGGCCACTGATGGTTCGGTATGACGCCAACGCCAGGCCCCGTTCACAGCTTTTTCGACAATGCATGCTAGCGGCCGGTTGGTCCGAACAATCTCGGACGGATGGCATTGCTCCTCAGTCGATCGATGACGATTGGACAAGAGGTTTTGATGTCGGAATAAGAGATGGGGCTTCCGCACAATGTACACCTCCACCAGCGACCGTTGTCGATGCTCAAAGTTGGTCATTAGGTTGCCAAAGTGGTCAGCAAGCGAGATGACGATCCCGCTAGACTGACGTTCAAAACCAGCGCGCATCGATGAGTTGGGCCTTCGGCTCGGTCGGACAGCGAAGGCAGGCGCACCCGCCCTGGCTTACGTAGCAAGTCGCCCAAGTCGATACTGGCTCAGCCGAGCGAGTGACGCAGGAAGTGGCGGGCGGCAGCTTCCGTCGCTTGACGAAATCCAGAGCCAAATTCGTGATTATAGATTCCACTTGCTTTCAACCAGCGACTGCGCCTGCTTGTGCAGTCTCGTGACCTTGCTGGCCCCTCCAGCTTGCAAAAAGCCAAGGAAAACTGCCGGTTTCTGACTATTGACCATTTCAGGCCAAAGAGCATGATCAGTGTCAGAGCGTGTCATGCACGGAAGCGGAGCATGCCTGGACCGAGCATTCCAGTATGGGGATGGTAGTGGCAGTCATCGTCGCACTTGGTTGGTTTGTGCCCGCAGGCAGAATCGTGAGCAAGGCGGGATACAGCCCATGGTGGTGTGTTGTGCTGGTAATCCCGGCTGCCAACGTCATTCTCTACTGGGCGTTCGCTTTTGCCCAGTGGCCAAACCTAAAATCGACCCCTGCTTAAACCGTTGGAGTAGGGAGCCTGTCTTATAAGGGTCGGCTCCCCGACCTACGTGCTGCCGCTGTAATTCCGGGGTTCGCCGGCCTTCTCCGGTCCTATTAGTCACCTCTGCTTCCGCTTGACTACACCATGGCACCGCTCAATGCGCGGAAGCTGTCCTTTTTCGGGACCATTTTGAATACTGTCTGCAGACTATCGGAGGACTACGTGAGCAAACCCTGCACGATGTAAGCTCGATGATGTCGAACCTGCTGTCCTGCGCCGGGTCGAGGTGCCGCTCACGATCCGCCTGGATCGCTTGCACCTTGTGCTGCAGGCCGCCATGGGCTGGACCAACAGCCATCTCTGCGAGATCCGTGCACGTGATGTCGGCTGGGGCAGGCACGATCCGCTCTTCGGCGACGGGCCGCTCGATTCCAGCAAGACCTGCCTCATCGACGTGCTGGAAGATGTCGGCGCCAGATCGCTCAAATACCTCTACGACTTCGGCGACGGCTGGAAGCACTCTATCCGCATCGAGCGCATCACTGATGCAGTCCCTGGCATGGCCTATCCGTGCCTGATCGAAGCAGCCGGACGCTGCCCGCCACAGGATGTCGGCGGCCCCTGGGGATACCGCGACTTCCTCGACGCAATCGCTGATCCAAACCATCACGAACTGCCGAGAGGCTGGAGTGGATCGGCGGCAACTTCGATCCCGCCAACACCGATGTTGAGGCACTGACTCAGGCCGTGCACGGCCTCGCAAGGAAGTGGACCCGCAGATCGTAACCCCGCAAGCGTACGTGATCCAGGGTCTTCGGCGGACGGATACGCTTGTGCCGACCCGGATCGTCGTTGAATGCGTTCTCTAAAACGATCCCACTGCCGACCCCAAGGCGACGACGACACACAGTGCGATGATCGGTCCCACGATGCCTGCGATGACGATGTCGAAGTAGCTCTCCCTGTGCGTGCAACCGCAAAGCGCGAGGAGTGTCACGACTGCCCCGTTGTGCGGCAGGGTATCCAGGGTGCCCGACCCAATGACTGCGACGCGGTGCATTAATCCGGGATCGATGCCGGTCTGAGCGGCGAGGTTCATATAGATCCTGCCCAGCACCTCGAGCGCGATCGTCAGGCCCCCGGAGGCTGAGCCCGTGAGAGCGGCGAGAAGGTTTACCGAGACGGCGAGAGAGACCAGTGGTCCGCCTTCGATGGAGAGCACCCAGTCGCGCACGGCGGCGAAGGCGGGCAGTGCTGCAACCACGGCACCAAATCCTACTAGGCTTGCCACGCTGACAACCGGCAAAACGGAGGCATTGGCACCTGCGTCTATCGACTGGCGCAAAGCCGGCAGCCGAGCCGAGTTGAGCAGGATCACCGCGACGATCGCTGCTGCGAGCGCGACGACGACCGACCAGACTCCCGCGACGCCTGAAAGTGTGGTTGCGCCCCAGCGCGCCTCAGCGAGGAACGAAACGTCCAGTCGAGGGAGCACGATAAGCGACATCGTCAGATTGACGGCCACAACGATGAACAGCGGTAACGCCGCCAACAGAACCGGTGGCGGGGAGCCGTGCCGGCCACGCCGGATCTCGGCCGGGTCGAATTCACGCGAGGTGGTGGCGCGCTCGCGCACGAATTCGTCCTCTAGCACCGCATCGATCGCGACGACGGTCCCATTGTAACCCTCGCCCCTCCGTCGTGCCGCGGCCTCGGCGCGCGTCAGCCACCAGAGACCCCAGCCAAGCATGATCACCGAGGCGACGATACCAAGTCCCGGCGCGGCAAACGGCGTCGTGCCGAAGAACGGCATGGGAATCGCATTCTGCACCGCCGGTGTGCCGGGAAGCGCGGACATGGTGAAGGTGGATGTGCCGAGCACGATCGTCGCCGGCATCAGTCTGAGCGGCACGCCGGCGGCACGGAACAGCGCCTGCGCCATCGGCACGAGGACGAAGAAGGCCACCATGAGGCTGACCCCGCCATAGGTCACGAATGCGCCTGCGAGCACGATCGCAAGGATCGCCCGGTGCTGTCCTAGCTTTCGGGTCATGTACTCGGCGATAGCGGAGACTGAGCCGCTGTCGTCCATCAGCTTTCCGAACAGCGCTCCCAGCAGAAAGATCGGAAAGAATTGGGCCAGGAATTGGGCGGCGCCTGACATGAAGGTCTGGGTCCAGTGCGCGAGCAGCGGCTCGCTCGCGAACGCTGCCGCCAGCAGCGCCGCGACTGGGGCGAGCACGAGCACGCTCCACCCGAGAAACGAGAGCCCGAGCAGCAGGCCAAGACTGAGCAGAATTCCAACGAGCCCCATAATCTCAAACGCCCTGCAAGAGGTCGTCGAGATCATAGGTGGAGCGCTCTCCAAGGTGGGTGGAATGCGCCGAGAGGAACGCTTCGGCCGCGCGGCGTCCCTCATCGCGCAGCATGGTCAGGAACTCCCATTCCGCGTTGAGCTTGGAGGAGTAACCAAGACCGACCATTATGTCTCCCGCGACGCGATGAATGCGCATCCCCGCCCAGGCCGCGCCTTCGGGGTCGCTCGCCGGCGCGATTCGCCGGAGCAGCGCGATCATGCGCAGCTCCTTGAGCAAAACGGCGTTGAACGACACCTCGTTCAGTCGGTTGAGGATGTCGCGCGCCATGCGCGGCGTGCCGGGCCGTTCAACCGGATTGATCTGCACGAGGATCGTATCCCTTGATGCGCACTCGCGAATAAGCGGCGTAATGGTAGGGTTGCCGGAATAGCCGCCATCCCAGTAACTCTGGCCGTCGATCTCAACGGCATGGAACAGTGTCGGTAGGCAGGCGGAGGCGAGCAGCACCTCCGGCGTAATCTCCGGATTGCGGAACACTCGCCCGCGGCCGGTATGAACGTTTGTTGCGGTAACGAATAACTTTATGTCCGCTTTGGCTAGCCGCGTGAACTCGACGCTCTGGGCCAGCACGTCGCATAGCGGATTCACGCCGGCCGGATTGAGGGAGTAGGGCGAAATGACGCGCGCCATCAAATCCATCGCGATGAAAACGGGCGAGGTGTCGAGCGTCCAGCGGCCGAGCAGAATTTCAAGTGGCCCGCGCTGGAACGGACTGAGCAGCGCCGCACGTGAAACGCGACGCCAGAATGCCTCAAGTGCGGCTCGGGCGCCGGCTGCTCCACCGGCGGCATAACCGCTGATCAGCACTGCCGCGTTCATGGCACCAGCTGAGGTGCCGGAGATCCCATCGATTAAAAGCCAAGATTCCTCAAGCAGTCGGTCGAGTACGCCCCAGGTGAAGGCGCCATGCGAACCGCCGCCTTGCAGGGCGAAGTCGATCCGCAGCTGAGGCCGCACAACAGTGTCCGTTTGCCGTTTCGAGCTCATCATTGCACTCCGCTTTCCATACGCGATGCGACGGATCGTATGCGGCCGGCTGATCGCGACCTACCGGGCAATTTCGGCAGTTTCGGCAACGCACGTTGCTCGATTGATGGCCGCGAGACAAAGCTTCGGACGAACGATCAATAACCTGCTGATCGATGATAAGAAAGATATTCGGGAGGTAATCAAGGGGCCGCGCCGTCGTGGCTCCTACGTTGTGGCGTGCCCGCTGACATGATCATGGCTGGACAGCTCGCGGATATTTGCCAATTGGTAATGGAAAACGAGGTCTGCTTCCGGTCCCCGTCACTGCACGAATACAACCGCCAACGCCAGGGAGGCTCATGCAATGAATGTAGATCTCCGCGGAGAGACGATTACTGGCGGAAGATAAAATGGATCTGATACGGCGGAGTCACCATCCGGAGTTGGCCGAATGGACACACCAGAACTGGTTCTGCTTGCTCGTTTCCTACGGGCACGTCGCGATAGAGCTCGCAACCCAATCAGAGACCTGCCTCCTGCCCGCCGAGGCAAGAGAGGCGTCGGTGACGGACTCAGCAGCCAACGTAGCTTAACTGCAAAAAAGCAAGTCTATGTCCGCGCTTTGCAGCGAGTAAATGCGCGGATCGCGCAAACCATGGCCGAGGCGAAGCGGCAGCGCGCACCGACGGATATGCGGGCGTCGCTCACCCCGTCGACAAGCTGCCGCTGAAAATCTGCTATAGCGCGGCCACCATCACGATCGCGCTCACGCAGGGATGTCATCGCTTCCAAACAGCAAGCCGCGTCCTGTTATTCACGGTGCACGCATCGGCAGCGTCAGCCAAGTCGGTCGTATTTTCCAGGCAATTCGTGACGCGCGTTGATGCTGAGCTGCTGCGAGAATCGCACCGCTGCGGGGCGGAGTGGGCTTGGTGCATCAGATGGGCCAATTTCAACATTCATTGCTGAAGTAGCTCGACCCACAAAATTCGAGGGGCTGAAAAGATTTATGTCGGCAGAAGCGCCGCAATTTCTGGCGGACATCCTGAGCGACGCAAAATGGAGCGGCCCGTATAGCCGCGGTGTTCGACGGCGTTGGTAGCACGCACGAGTGCGTCGGCCTGCTGCCTGGGGCTTCTGGCGCGGCGTATGCCGATGCCAGCGTGCCTCGTATGCTGATGGCGACGTAAAGCAAACTATCACTGTGAATAAAGGCCCGGTGGCTGCTTTAGCTATAGCGGATGGCAAATCCTGTAACCGGACACCAATACCGTCAGCACACCCGCCTGTGGCGCCTCCGGGCGAAAACCCTATAGTGCCTCCAGCTAGTCAGCCGGACGAGCGCCACGCAACAGTCGAAAACGCGCTATCAGGAGAACACTGCGCCGCAACTGGTAAAACGGCGGCGTGGTTCTATCGCCGGGTATTTGCTGCTCGGCTGTCTCGTGGGCTGCACCAGCACCCGTAGCGACGTCCAATCATTCGACGACCGATATTTCGGTACTCTCCAGAACGAGTGCTACCCACAAGCACGGAACGTGTGGATCGACGTGTGGAATGGCCGGTTTACTCTACCATTGCCATTTAGTCGCCAAATCACCGGCACGGTCAGTGCCAGCGGCGACCTTTCCGGGTCGGGTACATGGGAGGGGCCGTCAGGCGAAGAGGTACAGGGGATGCTTGAGGGGCGCATCCTCAGCCCGTGGTTCGGCAATGCTCTCCTGGCCGAAGTCACTTACGGCGACTGCGAGTTCCGTCTCAATTTGGCACCGAGGGTGCGGAGAACGGTCAACCAGCGGCTCCCTCGGACCGGTCGCATCCCTTAACTACTCTCCGGTGTAAGCCCCTGGTTTCGGCTAGGGGCTTTCTCTTTCGCGCTCTGGCGCAGCGTGTGGATACCGACAATCATGCTGATGCGGCGAGCGCAACTCTCGTTGCGAATGGAATCACTGAGGCGAGGAGCGTTCTATGCGCATCTGGGTGCTGCTGATTAGTCTTCTCTTGCTCGTCGCACCAGCCAATGCCCAACCCACATCGTGGACAGTGTCCTTCACTGGGCGAAGTACCACGTTATCCACGACCGCGCGGCGCACCATCCGACAGGCGGCGGACACCCAGCGACGCACCCGTGCGCCGGTCGACGTCCGTGGTTCTCCCGATGGATCTGATCTCACCCGCCGTCGTACTCAGACGGTCGCCACCGAGTTGCAGCGCAACGGCGTGCCCCGGTCAGCGGTTAATGTCCAAGATGATTTTGGCAGATCATCAAATCGGCAGCCGCCAAATAGTTGGGTGCGGATCAGTATCCAAACACCGTTCCGCAACCGCGTCCGCTAGCAAGTGGCCCTGCATCGCCCGGGCACCAGATCCTCTCGTGCTCGACAATTTTCTCTGGGCGTTCGCAATGTGGCGTGATGTCCTGGATCATCGGGCAGCGCATGCGGTGATTGCGCGAATGAGGTGCGCACGGTCTCCTGGTTCCAGAGGTGAGGTTGGCGGGAGATTGCGCGGTGCAATACCTGGCCACAGGCGTCATTATGGCTAGCTGGAGGGTGCAACGACGTATTCCCCCTGGCCATGAACCCGCAAGCCCGTGCGCATTTGCGTGATCAGCCGCCATTACCCAATTCGGCGTGTCCGGCGGATACCCCGACAAGCAAGCGAGAGCAGAGGCCCCCTGCCGTGCAACGAGACAACTCGTTGACGAGGCTGGCGGGTCCGCTTGTGATACGCTGGCTAAGAGATAAGCTGGCGACTGACAGAGGAGAGGCCGCAATATCAGTTAAATAAGCGAGACGGGATAAGCGATGAATAAGTGTGCTGATCCGGATTGTTCCTGGCAACGGTCCTTAACTGGCGGCGCAAATTATTATAGTCATGCCTCACGACGCGCAGAGGAGGTTCGTCATGAACCGATCGTTCACCTGCTTGGCCGGGCTACTGCTGCTAGCAGCCTGCGCCCAGACCCCAATGGGCCCGACCATTCCCGTCATGCCGGGTCCCAACACGTCCTTCTCGCAGTTCCAGAATGATCAGGCCGTATGCAGAAACTTCGCCGACCAGGCAGTTAGGGACCAAGCGCAAGGAGCCAATTTGCGGGGCCTTGGGGGCGCGGCGCTGACCACGGCTCTCGGAGCAGGTCTCGGGGCCGCGATCGGGGGCGGACAGGGCGCCGGAATTGGAGCCGCCGCCGGCGCACTGGGCGGCACAGCGCTGGCTGCCCGCAACACCACCAATGCCAACTCCTCCATCCAAGATCTTTACAACAACGCGTTCGCAGCATGTATGTTCAGTCTCGGCAATAGTGTCCCCTCGCAAGGACCGATGATCAACCGATAGGCTCGGCACTGGCCGTAACGTTGGTGCGTCCTCTGCAGCCTCGCCGCCGCAGTGTGCCATCTTATGAGACATGTGCGCGGATGAGTTTCCGCGACTCTATTGATTATTGATTCGATGCGCTCACTCACCGGGGCAGCGGTCGTGCCACACCGATCGACTGGTCAAGAAAGGCTGAGCTTTGCCCCGACGTCGCGATTGTCGTCAACGCTGGACAGGCTTTCCGAGGTGACCAACTGGATCCCGGTCGCTTGCCTGCTGGAGCCGCTCCATGCGCCCAGTCGCGCAGACCGATGGACATGATGGTCCATGGTTGGTCATGCTCGGCCAACAGCTGTGCATGAATCTTTTGGCTTCCAGTTCAGGCTAACGAAGGCTGGCGATGTCAATCGCATCGGCGAGCTGCTGCAGCAAAGCTTGCAGCAGGACCACTACATCGTGATCTGATGCAAGCAGCCCCTGGGTTGTGAAGCGGCCGCGCTGGCGGCGGTCTGGCAGAGAGGGATTGCGTGGCACGATTGTCCAGTCCGCCTCCAGCGCAGCTTGCCCAGCCCTCGTGATGTCCAGGGTGCTGATAGCAATGTATAGACGGTCGTTGGGCGTCCCTACTTGCGTTTGATCCGTCACTAGCGCGTCCGGACGCCGGGCGGCGAGCTGCCCGGTCAGATAATGGGTGATAGCCACCGACAGCCGCGTGGCCCATCGGCCGGTTGGGCTACGGTCAAACTGATTGCCGTTGCGCACGACAATGTCCTGCGTATCGAGTGCGTCTGGGATGACAACCCGTCGTACCTCGATCACCACTGAGTGCGGCGACAACGGTCGCTCGGCCGCGAGTGCACCTGGTGATTCCAGCGTGTAGAGAGACAGCCGTGGTGCGGCACAGCCAGCAATCATCAGCACCATGGCGTGAAGGGTCCCCGCGCGTAGAACGGCTTGCACGTGTTTCGTCGAAACCCTCACGGGCGGCGGCCCGTCAAGAGCAGCTGTGGGTTGTGTTCCACGTCATTCGCAAAGCCTCGCAGGGAAGCAGCAGCGGCGGCAAGGTCCCGCAGTGTAGCTTCAAGGTTGGTCCGTGCTTGACCTCGCGACGACGTCAAACTTCGCAGATCACCAAGCGATTCCCGAAGTTGCATCATCGTCTGCGTCGACGTCGTCAACAGTGTGTGGAGATCGGTGCCGCGTTGAGTGACTTGCTGGTCGCTGTTGATAGCAAGCTGATCGATGTGGCCAAGGGTCTCGTCGAGCCGCTTCTGCAGGTCGCCAATTGCCGCGGTGGCTGCATCAAGGCCCTTGTTGGCGCCAGCCGAAATGGTCTTGGCATCCTCGAAAAGGACGGGGATCTGCTGGTTCAACCGATCCAGCAGGTTATGAAGGCTGGTGAGCGTGGCATCGGCATTCTTTACCAAGTCGCCTACCGGCAATTTAGTTAGTTGTTCCTCAACCCGCTGAAAGACCGATAAGCGGGTTGGAATCTCTGGCAGTTGGGTCACACTCGGATGTAGAATTGCCTGCGAGCCGGGATCGAAGTCGAGATTGATCTGCGCTTGGCCAGTGACGAAGCTCTGCGTCATGAGTTCCGCACGCAGTCCCCGCTGCACCATGACCTGCAGGTCGATACGCTGACTACCATCTTCACCACCGGTGACGCGCACGCTGTCGGGGTCGAGTTGCACGGTCACCGGAATGAACGCGGCCTGTGAGATTTGGTCGAACTGCAATGTAATATTCTGCACCGCACCGACGCGAACACCTCGGAAAGTTACTGGGGCGCCTACTGTCAAGCCACTAATTGATCCCTGGAAGATGATGGCCGCTCGCGTTGTGGGATTGAACAAGCGAAAATTACCGAACAGCACGACCGTCATGAGCGCCAGAACAAGGCCGCCGAACACGAATGCACCGATCGCGGTCTGTCGGCTCGCGTTCATCGAAGTTGCCCTCTGCCAGAACCGTCTTCGTTGCCGTGCCGGCGCTGCATGAAGTCCTGCACCACCGGATCGCTGCAATAATCGCGCAAAAAAACCGGCGAGCCGTGGGCGATGGAGGTCTTTGACGTGGCACTGAGAAACACGCCGTCATCAGCAATCGCGAAGAGGCTCGGCAGTTCGTGGCTTACGATGACGACAGTGGCGCCAAGCCCATCCCGTAGATTGACGATCAAATCGTCGAGCCGGCTCGAGGTGATGGGGTCAAGCCCGGCGGACGGTTCATCGAAGAACAAAATGTCGGGGTCAAGCGCTAGCGCGCGTGCCAGCCCGGCGCGCTTGCGCATGCCACCGCTGAGTTCAGCCGGAAGCTGATCGTAAGCATGCTCCATGCCGACCAGCGCCAACTTCAACAACGACAACCGCCGGATCTCGACGTCGTCCAGCTTCGTGAACATTTGCATAGGCAGCGCTACGTTTTCGCCAACAGTCAAGGCGCTCCACAACGCCGAGTTCTGAAACAGTACACCGAAGCGGCCGCGGCCGATCTCGATGCGGCGCTGCTCAGTATCCGCCCAATAATCCTCTCCCTCGACAAGGAATTGACCTTCGCCTGGCCGTAGCAGGCCGATCATCGACTTCAATACGGTGCTCTTGCCGCACCCGCTCCCGCCCATGACCGCAAAGATGCTGCCGCGGTTCACATCGAAGGACAGTTTCTGTTGTATTACCTTCGGACCGAAGGCGAGTGTGACGTCCCGTAGTGCGAGCAGCGGTGTGCTGCCATCTTGTGCACGAACAATGGTAGGGTCAGCCATGCTAGACCCCAACAACGTCCGCCAGCACCGCAAAGATCGCGTCCATCGCGATCACGCCAACGATGCCCGCGACCACCGCGCGCGTGGCTGCGATGCCGACGTCGGCAGCGCTGCGTCCCGCAAGCAGGCCGATACGGCAGCTCACTAGGCCAATCATCAGACCAAAAGCGAGTGTTTTGACGAAGCCAAAGGCGAACTGGTCGAACGGCACGGCTCCAAGCGTCTGCTGGTAATAGCCGAGCGCCGTTATATTGAGCATCGAGATCGCCACCAGAAACCCGCCAAGTATACCGAGCAGGCAACCATAGAGATACAGAACCGGCATAGTGATCACGAGGGCCAAAACCGAAGGCAATATCAGGTAGTCGGACACTGGAATGCCGACGACCGCCAGGGCGTCCAGCTCCTCGTTGCCACGCATCGTCGCGATGCGCGAGGCATAGGCGCCGCCGGTGCGACCGGCCATGATGATGCCGGTCATCACCGCGGCCATCTCGCGCACGACCGCGAGCCCTACAAGGTCGGCGACGAAGATATCGGCGGCGAATCGGCGCAACTGCACGGCACCCACGAAGGCCAGGATCGCCCCTACTAGGAAGTTCACCACGCTTACGATCGTCAGGGCCGAAGGGCCCGCTGATCGGGTATTCGAGAACAGATCGACGGGCCGCAACATCGCCCGTCCGAGCACCGCTCGTACGCCCCCGCCGGACATCTGGACGGTTAGATCACTGAGGGCACCGACCTCGGTCAGCGCGTCGATCACTTTGCCGCCGAGCCAATAGAACGGCCGGAATACAGACCGCTTTGGCTTCGGCGGCTCTGCTATCTCATCGGGGAGCAGGTCTAGCAGTTTTCGGATTGCGTCCGGCAAGCTACTCCTGTCGATCTTCAGGCCAGAGCGAGTGGCCGCGCGGATCGCGTCCCACAGGAATGCGACTAGCCCAGTATCCCAGCGCCCGAGGTCCCTGGTGTCAAAACCGAACGGCCCACCGAAGTCTCCCAAATCATCGGACCGGAACTCTGGAAGGCCGCCCAACCGGCCGAGCCATGAGCCCTTCACTACCAGCACAGTCTCTCCACCGACTTGGCGGAGGTACCATGCTGCCGCTTCGTCTCGATCAGCCTGCTTTGGATGCCTGCCTGCGCTCATGATTCGCTTCGATTATTCTATCGGTTACCTCTTCTGGCACAGGTGATAACAAAGTGAGCCACGCAAGGGTAATCCCGAGACGGGCCCTAGGCGCGGATGATGACATAACAACCTTCGCATACCCAGTAACGGAGAACAATTACCGCGATCGTCGTGCCAATGCGAATGGGACGGAATGTCCCGTAGGCTGTTGAAATAGGAAGGGCGGCGTTGCCTGCCTTGAGCCGTAGGCTCGGGGATGTCGATTCCACGAGGAAAGGCAACGCCATGAAGAGAGATAACACATCAGCCGGGCTTGTCGTGTCGGGGCCTTGAGATGGCCTGGGAGAACGTCGCAGTCAGCTTCGAACGGTTCTGCCTGATGGCTGGGATTTCGACGCTGTCGCAGATGATGGAGCAGGACGCGATCGACCTCTGCGGTGCACGCCACGGCCGGAATGTTGATCGACGTGGCTATCGCTGGGGCCGCACCGTCGGCAAGCTGGGCTTTCACGGCGGCAAGGTGGCGATCGAACGACCGCGTGTGCGGCCCGAAGCGGTGCTGAGGTTGTGCTCCCGAGTTGGCAGACGGCGCAGGCTGAGGGCGTGAACCTGATGCTGATCAACGGTCCACCCGTCGCTTTGGACGCGCAGTGCGTCTACCGAAGGGCGACATCGCCGCCGCGCCCGAGCGCCACCACTGCTATCTGGCTCGTCACCACTCTCCCCAGCACGAGGCCTACCACTCTTCCGCTCACAATGCCCATTAGGAGCATAGCAAATACGCTAGCCGTAATCACGCCACTGTTGTGTTGCACCATCAGTTCCCTCTCTTCTTTGCATTTAATCACCCTATTCTGGATGACTCTTGTGCCTTTTCGACCGACCGATCAAGATGACGAAGAGGCCACGCCAGAAATGTGCGGCAGCGCCGTGTAACCGGATAATGTGGCCGGAAAGTGAGGTGAATATGAAACAGCCCCAGTTGCTTGCCGCTTTAGTTGCGATCGGACTGCTCCCCATCTGTATCTTACCCTGCAGTGCTCAGAATAATAAGAACACGCAGGCTGCCGACAGTGTTCCCACAGGCTCACTTCAGAGGATCGATGGTGACTGGCCGGCACGGACGGTGATCGGCACTTCCGTTTTCAATGAACATGGACAGCGAGTCGCGACAATCAGGGACTTGCTCATAACTGACGATGGCAGGGTAGATCGAGCGGTACTTGTAATCAGGGGACGCTCCAGATTGGTAGCTATTGCGTTCAACCAGCTTCAGTTTGTACCGAGCCAACGTTTCGACGTACCGGTAATGGCCGTCCGCGGAAGAATGTCCCGAATGGTCAGCGCTGCGCACGCTGATCGCAGACCATACGGAGTTATGCTGCCGGGCGCTACGCCAGCGTCGCTTTCTGAAATGGAGAGTGTCCACCTGACACCATAGTTTGGCGCGGCCGAATTATTGTCCTCATACAGTGTTCCCATTGTGCGCTTTATAAAGCAGCTCAGGCAGCCCGCAATGCGAGGCCGATGTAGAACCAGCCGCTGCCCTGGATGAACAACTCGAGGGCGATCAGCGTACCCAAAACCCACAAACCGGGCCAGGGCAGGCTAATGTATATCAGCGCCCCGATCACGATACTGGCGACGCCACCGAGCAATAGCAGTCGCCATGCCCGTAAGTGCTTGTGACTCAGCGGTAGGATGGTCGCTATCCGCAGAATGCCGCCGACGACGATGGTGATCATCACCAGTAGCGTCAGCACGGCCGCACCGTGCACTGGCTCCCGCATCGTCAGCAGGCCGCCTATCGCATACAAAACGCCACTGGACAAACCTAGCGCCGCACTGCGCCAATGCCCGGCAACCAGGGAATACACTATGTGGAAGACGCCGGCGGCGGCCAAGGCACTGCCAATCACAATGGCGCTTGCAGCCGTGACCGCCGCGGCATCGGCCCAAGCAACAATGCTAAGAGCAATCAGCCCTATGCCTAAGGCGACGAGCCAGGGCCATCTAACGTCAACGTCGATCGCGGTGCTTCGCTCAGACATTGCTCGATTCCTCGTCCTGATGGCCGTTGTAGACAACGAGTGCCGGTGGTTGCGCAGTCCCGATAGACCGGTGTTTTCGTCAGTATCTTGAGCTCAGCGTCCTGCGCGCATGCCCAGCATACCAACTGGAGCTGCGCTCAGTGCGACAAAGCACCTAGAACGCGAGCCCACGAACGGATGCCATGTCGATAGTTTGCCGACTCAGGCATCTCATGCGGACAGTGGCAGCTGTCTCGGCTCATAAATGAAGTCACGACTATCTCCATCCCGAGAGCTTCCCTAAACGCGTGAATGGCGGGAGCGGCGTCGCCGCATATAAAGGCCGCCTGGTGTCCCCACTCGGTAGTCAAGGCGTCTCGGACCTTGCTGAATGCAGGATGACTTATGTCGAACCGCACGGGACGGATCGAGGATCCCTGGGTGAACTCGATCCGACAGGATGCGGGTAGGATCGGCGCCCCAGATGTGAGGCTCGCCAAGCTGATCTCGGTCGGCCGCCGCGATTGTGAATTCTTCGCAGCATAGGCCACGTAACATACTGTTGATCATCGGCACGGCACTGCACGAAATCCGCGCTGCCGGAGCGAGGCCGATATCAGCGGTCAGTTCATCAGCATACATGTGCAGAATGGACTTTAGCCTGACCGAATCCGATCGTCGCTCGCCGACCACCAACACCGACACGGGCGTCGGGATTTGACCGGCCACTGCTTTCCATGCGCGGCAGGCTTCGACGAAGGCCATGAGCTGGGTTGACAGGTCAGCATTGCATGCATTCGCGGTATGCTTCTCGTCCAAAAGACGGGCTGGCCACTCACCGTAGTGTCCGCAGAAAAGCACGGAGGGTCCTTGCGAGCCACGGTCATGGCCCACCACAATCGGCGGGCCAGGCGTGTCGCGGACACTGGCACTGAATCCGATACCGCGCAGCTCCTCGGCGAACACACGCTGTACCGCAGCCACTGCCCCTATGGTCGCAACCGAGCAGAGGCGATCGAGCGCGACAATCCTCTCAACGGCTGTATCGAGTCCATTATCAACATACTGCATAACGGATTGGAGATGCGATTCGATGGTAGGTCGCCCCTGCTCCCTACGTATCCGCCGATCTCGTCTCGATGTCATTCCCGATCACCAGATCAATGTGAACGCTGACGTTATCCACTCCATGAGGATGACGGTATAGGTCATGCGGAAGGCGCGACAGCGCGGTACGTCCCACCGGTCTACGCCCGGTTCCAAAATAAGCAGGAGATCGATTGAGCGACCAAACTTCCCGACCACATTCATGGGAAGCAGCTCCGCCGCTGACTCACTTTTAGTGATTTGGCTGCAATTACACAACTACAGCAGGTTGCGAGTGAGGCTGCTAACCATGCCGGAGACCGAAGCGAGCAACGAACCTTGGCCGTTAGCATGAAACGTGCGCTGACAGCAAATGCTTGCCAGCGCGAGGCGCTGGCAAGACCGGCCAGAGCCCGGAAGTCAGGATTTGATCGCCAGCGTCCGAGTATCGAATTCTACTGTTCGCATTTCCTTGCTGGGAAGCTCTACAACAGCGGTGCCGCGACCGAAATCGAGTGCGACGATCCGATTGGCGGGGTATTTCAACTTGATGCTGTTGAGCAGGATGGTTTGCAAGATCTCAGGCACGGTCTGGCCAGGCTGCTTCATGCGCCCCTCCACCTCAGCGCGCTTTTCAGGGCTGAGTTCGGCGAGCTCCGCCTTTCCCAGGGCAGTCTGGAACGTCTGTGACGCCTGCGCATAGGCGTGCTGTGGTGCTGCCATCAGTATTGCGCATCCGGCCACAGCAATCGCGCCAATCCAGAGTTTCATTTTGCTTTCATCTCCGTTCAGGCCATGACGAACAATGCCGACCCCGAGCCACCAGGATTGGCGGGTTTGCGTCCTATCAATATAGCAGTTGTGCTTGTGCAGTGATAGGTCGAACGCTCCAATGCTCTCTGCTCCGTGTCGCAAAGACTTGCGCCCTGCTTGTCTTCCGCCCACCTGAAGCGAAAGGCCAAGGGCTAAACCAAGTTGCAATGCGGCGGTCACTTCGCCTGGGCACTGGCGCGCCGTTTCGTGCTCGCGACTGTGTGTACGGTGCCGCACACGGTAACCGTGCTCCAGCTTCTCGGAAGACATCAATACGGTGCAATCGCGGTGCGGTGGCCGCTGGAGGTCGCGCGCATTTTACGACTGGCTGCCGGGTTCCGCGACTGAAGTACTATTTTCTTCTCGGTCCGACTGGTACAGTTGCCGTGCACGCGACCGCATATCAGGGAGACCCGAATGTGGCGCAGATATCTTGAGGTTGTTACTAGCCTTGTCCCGATTGGGGCGGCAGGCGCCTCGATATTTCTGGGCTCGGTGTTGCCGAGCGGAGCAGCGGAGAGTCCGACTGCTTCCCCCGCGCAGCAGGTACTCGATAAGCTCAACGCTATCCAGCAAGCCGTGCTGGTTACGACATGGTCAGGAACAAGCGCAATGCCTCCTGATCCGAATTTCCATCTAACTTGGGGCAACCGCTGGAACAATTGGGGATGGCGTCCAGGGTGGCGCTGGGAGCGACCGCGATGGAACAACTGGCGGAACGGCTGGCCGAACTGGAACAATTTCTGGCGGAATTGGTAACACGTAGCGCCTGCGCCGGCGACCAAACGACAGCATGGTCCGAATAGAACTGCTGGTTATCCAGCCAACTCCGTTCTGCAACATTGACTGCGCCTACTGCTACCTGCCCCATAGGAGCTCCCGCACTGTTGTTGCTGAGCGGACGCTCTCGAACCTGTTCACACAGGTCTTCGCATCCGGCTGGGTGGATAGTGGTGTTTCAGTTGTGTGGCATGCGGGGGAACCCTTGGTGCTCCCTGTCGAGTTCTATCGTCGTGCTTTCGAGATAATCGAGCAATTGCGACCTGCTGGGCTGGCGATCCAGCATGCATTTCAGACCAACGGAATGCTCATCAGCGGGGCTTGGTGCGAATTCTTCCAAGAGCAGCAGATCAACGTTGGGGTAAGTGTGGATGGACCGAAGCAATTTCACGACCGGAATCGACTGACTCGCAATGGCCGGGGCACGTTCGACAGGACGATGGCCGGAATCAAGCTCCTCCAGAAATTCGGGATTCCCTTCCATGTGATCTCGGTCCTCTCACCAGAGAGTATGGCAGCTCCCCGCGAGATGTTCGATTTCTACGTGTCGGAGGGGATAAGGGAGGTGTGCTTTAATGTTGAAGAATCGGAGGGGAACCACATCTCCCGCTGCTTTTCGAATGCCAGCATTGACCGGGCGTTTTATCGGTTCCTGCACGAGTTTTGGCGACTCTCTTGCCTGTATTCTGGCAGCATCAGCTTTATCCGCGAGGTCGAGCATGCGATTGGACAGATCGTCCGGCCCCGGGGCACCCCATTTTACAACCAGCTTGTTGAGCCGTTTGCGGTGACCTGCATGGATTGCGAAGGGAACATCTCGACTTTCTCGCCCGAGCTTCTTGGCTTAAAACACCCCGATTATGGTGACTTCTCGGTTGGAAACGTCAATCGCGGCAACTTGGTCGAATTCATTTCCGACCCGAATCTGGAGCGGATGGCAAAGGATATTCGAGCGGGTGTAAGCATGTGCAGAGATACCTGCGAATATTTCACAGTTTGTGGCGGCGGAGAGCCTGTGAATAAGCTGGCTGAAAATGGCACATTCGTAAGCACGACAACGCAGTATTGTCGTGTCACGAAGATGCGGACGATTGATCTCGTACTTGCTGCGATCGAACGCGTAGATGAACGCCACCTCGGGACCACGGGAATCACAGACAGGAGGGGCTGAAATGAACGCGAATACCTCCGTGCTTGTCGCATTAGCTGTTACTGCGGCAGCGGTGTTGTGCTTAACCGAAGTGGCCTCAGCGCAGAATGCCAACTCCGAGCATCCGACAATCCCTGGTGTCGCGCCACCATCGTTGTCAGGTTTAGGATGGGGGGCCGAGAAAGAAACGAGCCAACCTTCGCAGGCCGCGCCGCCGCCGGATCTACCGGTGCTCTACGTAACAAGCGTAGAGGTTCTGCAATCCTCCGCCGAACCGCAATTGGACATAGTCCGGGTGACGGGGCTAGCTTCGTCTGACGGCTGGAATACGCCACAACTGGTTCCAACGTATGCGGGGAAGCCGTTCGATGGAATTCTCGACCTTCAGTTGATCGCCACCCCACCCGATCAGTCTGAGTTGGCGGGGGGGTTTGTTCCGATGAGCGCCTTCCTTCCGCTCGAACCGAATCATGGGCTCGTCGGTGTGCGCGTGCGCGGATCGGAGAATGCGATTACGGTCAGGTCCGCTCCGGGGAAGGAGAATACGAATGTCAATATCGATGGATGCCACGCCTGCGTCGGAAAGAAATTGATTTCTGAAGGATCTGGGTCGCAGCCGCAGCAAGACGTGGTTAAGCAGCAGGATCTGCCTAAGCTTTTGCGCATCATAAAGGTGAACGACGGTATTCGCGGGATCGAACATAATCCCAACCGACTGAGCCTTATTTTAGGCGAGGACAACACTATCCTTGAGGCCTTCTGGGAATAGCACGCCTTGATCGAGAGAGGGGGTCCTTCGCTACGTGGGCAATTCGTTGGAGGCAGCAGAAGGAGGTCGAAATGAGTGATCTGGTAGTTCTTGACTTCGATGGAATTCACACTGCTGACGAAGTGCTAAATAAATTGCGCTCGCTTCAAAAGGAGTATTTGATCGATCTCGAAGATTCGTGTGTGGTCGAGCGGGAGACGGACGGCAAGGTCCACATAAAGCAAGCCGTTAACCTGACGAAGTTGGGGGCCGCGCGGGGCGGCATGTCGGGAGCCGTATGGGGGACGCTCGTTGGTATCCTTTTCTTGAATCCGCTTGCTGGCATGGCGATCGGTGCGCTTGCTGGTGCGGGGGCAGGAGCGCTGTCAGGATCCCTTGCCGACTACGGCATCAACGATGATTTCGTGAAACAGCTCGGCCAAACGATACCACCAGGATCCTCAGCCCTCTTCGTACTAGTTAAGAGTGTCACCCTAGACAAGGTATTGCCCGAGATCGAGCCATACAAACCTAGGGTACTGAGAACTTCACTAACCAACGAAGCTGAGGCTAAGTTGAGAGCTGCACTCGCCAAGGTATCGTGAGCCGACGGTCCGTCCGGCTCACAAGAAATTGTGTTTCTGCGGTCAATCGCCTGGGTTTTCGCTGGACTTGGCCTGATCGTGCTGTTTGACCATCGCCCTGATCGGCGGACTGGCTCAGTACTGTCTGCCGTCTTCCGATCAGCCCGCGGTGATCCCCCAATCTTTTCGAGCCGGTGTCGATTACGATGGACCAGGACGGTGTGCCGCGTATTCAGGCGGCATCAGAGACCGACGCAGCGGCGGCGCTCGGCTTTCTGCAGGCGCGGGATCGGATGCCGACTACGGCGGTGCGCTCCGCGCAGCGGACCAGGCTGTCCTGGACGCTTATGCGCGGGGTGTGACCGCCTCACGGCGTCGGCTGCGCCGACCATACGTCCTGCCGCGGACGGCCGGCTGGCTCGGCGCAAACTCCAGCTGACCGAATGCACAACGATCAATTTGCGGCCCAGCGGCGAGCGCCACCCCGGTAATGATCTCGATCCTTGGAGTGTCGTTCGACAGGCGCGTGCCTAGGCTTACGCCTGGGCCCTCACGGTCGCGCCCAATGTCCGGGTCGAATTGGGGCCGCTCCAGGGATTGCGGTAAGACCGTATGTCCGTCCCTGAGCGAGATGGCGAGCGCCGCACTGCGCGAGTCAATGAGGGTTGCTCGCGCAGGCGAGCCTAACCTAGCGCAGGAAGACGAACCGTAGGCACAAATAGGCAGGTTTTGGTGTGGTCTGGACGGGTTCACCCGGTAAGGCTGTGAAAGCGTCCGGGCTAATGCATCATCAGCACCGGTACCTCGGCACCCTGCAGGACATATCGGGTGAAGCCGCCGAAGATCCATTGACGCAACCGGCTGTTCCCGTAGGCTCCCATGACGATGAGAGCGGCCTGCTCGGTGGCCTCGGCAAGCAATGTGCTGGCAGCGCCCTGCGGACCGGGCGGCAGGTGACGCATCGACACGTTGAACCCGTGCCAGCGCAGAGCGGTCAGCAGTCGCGCTCCCTCTTCATCCGAAAGATCCTGATCCTCGGCGACAGTGACTATTAGGATCTGCTTGGCAATCGAGAGAAGCGGCAATGCCGCCCCCACCGCGCGCGCCGCTTCCGGCGTCGCCTTCCACGCAATTATGATCGTTTCGGGAAGGGCGGCGACAGCGGCCGCGGGTGATATCAGGACCGGACGGCCGCTGCCGAATAAGGCGGTTTCTATTGTGTCGACGGAGATCCCCGGATCGTGTGCCCGACGTCCGATAACGATGAGGTCAGTTGAACGCCCCAGCTCCGCAACCCACTGAGCTTGGTCGCCTATTTGGCGAAGCCATTGTGCTGAAGGAGCCCCTTGCGCGATCGGAGTATCCGCCAGCGCCAACCCCTCACGCGCGCAGAACTCCTGGAAGCTCTGTCTGGCCTTCGCCTCCAGCCGGCCGGCGTCCTCTTCTATCTGACTAACCAACCCGGTGACTGGGGTCCCAATGCCAGCTCCTACGTGTGAAACCGCCGTCGCGGCCATCGCCATAACATCGAGGTGGACATGCAGGAATTCGAGATGCGCTGCGAATGCGCGCGCAACCGTCAGCGCCGATTTGAATACGGCAATGTCCATATCGCTTCCGGTCGCAGGAACGAGAATTGTCTTGATCATCGGACCTCCTGCTGATCGTTACTCGGCGAGATAGTCCGGGATGGCGACCTGAGACGCTTGTGATGGATCATCGCACTGTTTGCTTCCCGATTAGCTTTACTTGCTGATTAACAAACAAGTTTACCCGGCTCGTCCACCACCAGATCCGTAGGTCGGGCCGAAAGCTCCAATCATAGATTCGAATGCCGATCGATTCTGCTCCATCCTCGCGGCACTTCCGATGGCCGTCGACCTCCCTCGGTCCATGCGTAAAGCTTCACGCGCCCAGGCACGGCTCGCTTCTTGCTCAAGCTGAATTTCGCTCACCGGCGTGCCTATCGCCAGCGAAAATCTATAATTACGGCCTCTCGCATGCCTCCCGCTAGGCACGCTTCGCCGGGGCCTGCACGCCTCCCGTGAAGCATCGCCCGGCGCTATCGAGCGTGCTATCCGATGCATGGATGACGAGACCGGCCATGGACGCACGTTTCAAAGCCATAGAGTTCACTTTGCATCGCGCGTGGGAGACGGTGCAGCAACAAGGGGAAAGCATCCCACGCTTCGCACCTAGTTCTTACACAACTCACGAAGGATTGATCAAAGCGGTCTGGCTGCCGGTGGAGAGGCGGCCCATGCCCTCCGAAAGTAGGCCGCCAGCGTATCCGCCTACGGCCTGAAGTTCCTTCGCGCGGTGGGTGGCTGGACCGTAATCGTCCGCCTTGGCCCCCGATTCCATGACGTCGAACTTGTAAGTACGACTCCACTGGTCGCCTGACACTGCCATCAGGAAGACGATTCCAATGCCTGGAGCATCGATGAAGACAAAGCTATAACGCAGACAACGACATCTCTCAGTCTACGATCATGTGTACTCCACCCATTTCGAATGGGCACGAGTACAATCAGTTTATCGACAATCTCCTTTACGCAATCGGGGGGGCCCGTACGGATGGCAGCAACGCCGAACAATATTTATCCAGCTCTCGTCATAGAGTTTCGAACCAATCGGAGGAACCCATGCCCAGGACAATGAAGGCCGCTGTAGTGAGGGCGTTCGGGAAGCCGCTGGCCATCGAGGAGATTCCGGTGCCCGCACCCGGAGTGGACACGGTTCAAGTCAAGATCGAGGCCTCCGGGGTCTGCCACACCGACTTGCATGCGGCGCAGGGCGACTGGCCCGTGAAGCCGAAGCTTCCCCTCGTCCCGGGGCATGAGGGCGTCGGCTTCGTCTCAGCGGTCGGCCGAAACGTCAGGACCCTGAAGGAAGGCGATCGCGTCGGTGTGCCGTGGCTCCATACCGCGTGTGGTCATTGCGAGCATTGTCTCGCCGGCTGGGAGACGCTGTGCGAGGCGCAGCAGAATACTGGATATTCGGTAAATGGCGGATTTGCTGAATACGTCGTCGCCGATCCGAACTTCGTTGGCCATCTGCCAAAAAATGTTGACTTCGTCGAGGCGGCGCCGCTGCTCTGTGCGGGTGTCACGGTTTACAAAGGGCTCAGGGTCACCAATACGCGGCCAGGGAATTGGGTCGCAATCTCCGGCATCGGTGGGCTCGGCCACATGGCGGTGCAATACGCCGTAGCGATGGGCCTCAATGTCGCGGCCGTCGATATTGACGATGCCAAACTCGCGCTCGCTCGCAGGCTTGGCGCAGCGGTTACCGTCAACGCCAAGAGCACCGACCCGGTTGCCGCGATCCGGAGGCAGATCGGCGGAGCGCACGGCGTTCTGGTGACCGCCGTCTCCCCCAAGGCCTTCGAGCAGGCGCTTGGCTTCGCCCGCCGCGGGGGCACGGTCTCGCTGACTGGTCTGCCGCCCGGCGACTTTCCGCTGCCGATCTTCGATGTCGTTCTTAACGCCATAACTGTGCGCGGCTCGATCGTCGGCACCCGGTTGGACCTCCAGGAGTCGCTGGAATTTGCCGAGGCCGGGAAGGTGAAGGCGACGGTCACGAAGGAAAAACTCGAAAACATCAACCATGTCTTCGCGCGGATGCTCAAAGGTGACATCGAAGGACGCATCGTTCTTGATCTGCACGCGTGACCCGAATGGGATGGCTTGCTCGCCAGGCAGGATGAAATCTGACAAAAGGTCGACGCGTTGATTCGCTAACAGCCAGATTAGCTAAGGAGAAGGCTCTGATGGCGCTTCCCGGAAGCAAAACCAAAATCGTCGCCACGATCGGACCAGCCTCGGAATCATCGGAGATGTTGGAACGCCTGATCTGCGCAGGCCTGAACGTCGCGCGACTTAACTTCTCGCACGGCGATCTCACTGGTCATGCGGAGCGCATCAAACGTATCCGCTTGGCGGCGGAGGCCGTTGGTCGCCGGGTGGTAATCATGGCCGACTTGCCAGGGCCAAAGATGCGCATCGGCAAGATCGAACCCGAGCCGGCTCAACTGCAAGCCGGCGATAACTTCATCTTGACTGTGGAGGAGGTCGTCGGCACTCCACAACGCGTGTCAGTGAGCTTCAAGAGCCTGCCACGCGTCGTGAAGTCCGGCGACAGACTGTTCCTGAACGACGGTCTGGTTCAATTGACGGTCGAGCGTGTCGCAGGGAGTGAAGTTCACTGCGAGGTGTCGGTTGGCGGCGAGCTGCGCTCAAAAAAGGGTCTGAATTTGCCCGGGATCGCTCTCGGAATCGGCGCCTTTACCGAGCACGACCGTACTTGTCTAGAATTTGCGTTGCGACAGGGAGTAGACGCTGTGAGCCAGTCGTTCGTGGAGACTGGTGCTGACATGGAAGCTGTGCGTGCCGCAGCCAACGCGGTCGGCAAGCGGCCTTTCCTCATCGCCAAAATAGAACGAGCGGGAGCCATCAGGTACTTCGATGATATCCTGAACGCGAGCGACGGAATCATGGTGGCCCGCGGCGACCTTGGCGTGGAAGTTCCGATCGAGGAGATGGCGATCTTACAGAAACAGCTCATAGCCAGAGCCAGCGTCGCTGGCAAACCGATCATCACTGCAACGCAAATGCTCGAATCGATGATAGTCAGCCGCCTGCCAACCCGGGCCGAGGCGACAGACGTTGCTAACGCCATCCTCGACGGGACGGACGCTGTAATGCTTTCCGGTGAGTCGGCAATCGGCAAGTATCCTGAGGAGGCAGTGACGGTGCTCGCAAAGATTGCCGCCTATACTGAGTCGCAACGTGCGCCTGTCCGCCTGGCGGAACTTCGCTCCCGCCTGCGGCGTGAACCTCCAGGCACGGCCGCCGATGCCATTGCATCTGTCGTGGAAGCCGCTTTGGACACTGTCCCGTGCGCGGCGGTATTCGTCCCGACCCATACGGGAACCACTGCTCGAATGATTTCCCGCTTGAATCCATCCCAATGGATTGTTGCTCTAAGCCCGGACCCGGCTGTGTGCCAGGGCCTTGTTTTTTCCTACGGTGTGGAGCCCGTCCAGTTGGTCGGCGACCCGAATAATTGGCGTGATTTCGCACGAACGTGGCTACAGGGGCATCAAGTTCCCGGCGACGTCGCCCTGTTGGTAGCGGGGCCTTCTACGCTAAACCCGGAGGACAACTATCGTCTTGAATTCCTCCATGTCGGGGGGTTCACCACTTCACCCGTGAATTGGGCCCAAAACTCGGGACAAAGTGGTTCGCTTAGCTAGCAAACGGGAAGGCTGCACTGACTTGAGAAACAGAGACCTCGCTTCTGAAAGATCGTTGTCGCAGTTATTCAAAGCGATGCGGTTGACCAGTAGCTGAGAGCACTGCGCTCCAGACCGTGCTGTCAGGATCGAGCCGTTTCTGTTGAGTTGTCAGCAGTTCGATCGGGACGTGAATGAAGCGGTCGTGTAACAGACCGATCACTACGCCGGTTTTGCCAGCCATGGCTGCATGGGCTGCATGCCTCGCGAACGCATCGCAAAGGACAGCATCTTCGGCGTTATCCGGGCTGCTACGAACGATGTAGCCTGGGTCGAAGTAGCGCATCACAACGGGAATCGTTCGCGTCCTAAACCACTCTTCGATCTTCTCCCGCAAAAAGAAACCGATATCGCTCAGCCTAACGTTTCCGGAAGCGTCGCGCTCATTTCCAGTGTTTCCCAACAACTCCTGTCCCGAGCCTTCGGCGACGGCAATGACGGCGTGCCCGCGTTCCACAATCCGCTGTTCCAAAGCGGCAAGAAATCCGCGTTCCCCCTCCAGCCGGAAAGGCACTTCGGGGATAAGTGTAAAGTTCACCTCCTGGCTCGCCACGGTTGCCTCGGCAGCAAGAAATCCAGCGTGCCGTCCCATGAGCTTTACTAGCGCGATTCCGTTCTGCACGCTGCTTGCCTCAGTATGCGCGCGCTGCAGCACCTTGGCGGCCTCCTGAACCGCAGTGAGGAAGCCAAATGAGCGCGCAACAAATGGGATATCATTATCGATCGTCTTTGGGATCCCAACGACCGAGAGCGCGTGGCCCCGCTTTTGGGCCTCTTCAAAGAACTCCCGGCCCCCCCGCTGCGTCCCATCGCCGCCGATGGTGAAGAGAATATTGATGCCACGGCGGATGAGATTCTCAACAGCACGTGCCTTGTCTACCGGTCCGCGTGACGTGCCGAGTATCGTGCCGGCTTGGAGATGAATTCTGTCCACTATCTCGTGTGTGAGAACGAGAGGTTCGCCGCCGTGTTCCGGATCCAGCCCTTGGTAGCCCCAACGGAAACCGAGCACCTCTTTTACCCCGTAGGCATGATGCATCTCAAAAAAAAGCGACCGAATCACATCGTTGAGTCCCGGGCACAATCCGCCGCACGTAACAATACCTGCGCGAGTTTCAGGTGGATGGAAAAACAGACTTTTGCGCGCACCCGCCAATTCAAAGAGGAGGCCAGCGTCCGGTGGCGCATCAGCAGTATGAAGGATCGTGGCGGGAACACGCTCCGACTCGTTAACCCAGCGCTCTAGAGGTGACGGAAAGCGTGCGGCGCCGAGGACAGGGATATTCATGGACGATTCCTCGATCATTCCCTCGAGATAAATTTAGCCTATAACCGTAGGTGCTCTACCCAGCGTGTCACGAGCCCGTGATTTTGCGGCCAATGCCACCCGGCACACCCGACACATGGAGTCGACCATCGCTTATTATTGAGGACGATGTACCGATGATTCACCTCCAGATTCTCAGGAATTGAGCTACTAACCGCTGGGGTCCAGCCGAGCCTGTCACGAGTCTGTGAATCCGGTCTCACTGCGACCTCGCGGAGCAGACCATGTAACAAGCGGAAAGCGCGTAGGATCCTTCGACAAAGGAGACTATGATGCAGGCAACGCAATCCCTCCGGCTGCGATCGTGCGAACTCTCACCCGGAGTGGGTATCCGAACGGGCGAGAGGGTCGACGATCTTAGGCAAGCGTTTGTCGACAACCTTCTCTGCGGCCTCGGGCGAGTACCGATGGCAGCAACAGCGAACGACATTTACACAGCGCTAGCACTCACCGCCCGGGATCGCGTGCACAAGCAGGGTGTGCGGACTATGGAAACACGCAGTGAGCGGGAGGCACGCGTGGTGGCGTATCTCTCCGCGGAATTCCTGCCTGGCCCCCACTTGGCTAATAATCTCTTGAACCTCGGGATAGTTGAGCCCGTCCGGCGGGCTCTCTCCGAATTTGGTGTTGATCTCGACGAAGTGCTTGAACAGGAGGAGGAACCCGGCCTGGGCAATGGTGGCCTTGGGCGGCTGGCTTCTTGTTTCCTGGACTCGCTAGCCTCTCTCGAAGTGCCCGCAGTCGGCTATGGGATCCGCTACGAGTTTGGCATTTTTGAGCAAGCCATCAAGAACGGTTGGCAGGTGGAGATCACGGACAAGTGGCTACGCTTTGGCAACCCGTGGGAAATCGTCCGACCGGAAATCTACTACGAAGTGAAATTCGGCGGTCGCACCGAGGCGGGGCAAGATGAGCACGGACGATACCGAGTTCGTTGGTTTCCCGCCACGGAGGTCAAAGGCGAAGCCTACGATACGCCGATCTTGGGGTACCGGGTGGGCACATGCAACACGCTCCGCCTTTGGAAAGCCGAAGCCGTGGAGTCGTTCGATTTCGCCGCCTTTAATCACGGTGACTACTACCGAGCGGTTGCCGATAAGGTGGAGTCAGAGAACATCACCAAGGTGCTCTACCCAAATGACGAATTGGTCCAAGGCAAGACGCTGCGCCTACAACAACAGTATTTCTTTGTCAGTTGCTCTTTGCAGGACATGATCCGGATCCATCGCGGGCAGAATCGGCCGCTGGAGACGTTCCATGAAAAGTGGGCAGTGCAGCTCAACGACACACACCCGGCCATTGCAGTCGCCGAGTTGATGCACCTTTTGGTCGACGAATACGGAATGGACTGGGACACTGCGTGGAACGTTACAAGTAATACCTTCGCTTATACCAATCACACACTTCTTCCTGAGGCGCTGGAGAAATGGCCAGTTGACCTGATCGGCCAACTCCTGCCCCGACACCTCGAAATTATCTATGAAATCAATTCTCGGTTTCTTGACGAAGTTCGGACGGCCTTTCCTGGTGACACTGCCCGTCTAGGCCGGATGTCCCTTATCGATGAAACCGGCGAGCGTTTCGTCCGAATGGCCCACCTCGCCACTGTCGGCAGCCATCGTGTCAACGGTGTGGCCCGGCTGCATTCCGATCTGCTCCAGCAGACAGTCATGAGAGACTTTACCGAGTTGTGGCCCGGGAAGTTTTGCAGCATCACTAACGGAGTTACGCCCCGACGCTTCATGGCAGTCGGTAATCCTCCACTCGCGCGGCTCATCACCGAATCCATTGGAGATCGGTGGTTGTTCGACCTTTACGCACTTCGAAGACTGGAACCGCTAGCGGACGACGAAGCATTTCAGGAGAGGTGGCGTGAAGTGAAGCTTGCAGCGAAACGCCACCTTGCTGCGTTTGTTAAGCTGCGAACCAGTGTGGATATAAATCCAGAGTCGCTCCTCGATATCCAAGTCAAGCGCATCCACGAATACAAGCGTCAGCATCTCAACGCCCTTTACGTTCTTGCACTTTATTTACGTCTTAAGCGCAATCCAGAAGCCCAGGTCCCGCCACGCACCTTCATTTTCGCTGGCAAAGCCGCTCCCGGGTATTTTATGGCCAAGCTCATCATCAAGCTCATTACTGCCATCGCCGATGTAGTGAACAACGATCCAGTCGTACACGATCGTCTTAGGGTCGTCTTCCTCCCCGATTTCAGCGTAAAGAGTGCTCAGCGTATTTACGCGGCCGGGGACTTGTCGGAGCAAATCTCGGTTGCTGGAAAGGAGGCTAGCGGCACCGGCAACATGAAGTTCGCACTCAATGGCGCCCTCACCATTGGCACTCTCGACGGCGCGAACGTGGAAATCCGGGAGGAAGTTGGCGCAGACAATTTCTTCTTGTTCGGATTGACGGTTGAACAGGTCTGGGACCTGAAGCGTCGCGGATACCGCCCCCAGGATGTCCTTGAGAAAAATGCCTCGTTGCAGGAAATACTGGACTTCATCGGATCGGGCGCCCTCACGGGCGGCGACTCAAGTGTGTTCCGCCCGCTCTTGGAGCGCTTGCTGTACGATGACCCATTTCTTGTGCTGGCCGATTATGAGGCGTACGCGGAATGCCAAGAGCAGGTCAGCGCCTTATGGCGCGACGAGCAGGCGTGGACGCGCAAGGCAATTCTCAACGTAGCGCGGATGGGCAGGTTTTCATCCGACCGCTCCATCCGTGAATATTGCGAGCACGTCTGGCGCGTACAACCAGTGAAGGTGCCATCGTGGAACGCCGTTGCGCGAGCGCGGAACGCTAGCGAGCAGTAGAAGCGTGCTTGCGTCGAGCCTGCAGAAGAATGATGGAGGAATTCATGGCGACGAAGATCGGAATTAATGGCTTTGGTCGGATAGGGAGGTTGGTTTTGCGCGCCGCCGTGGCTCATCCCGAGGCTAAGATCGTTGGCATCAACGATCCGTTCATCGATGCCGAGTACATGGCATACATGCTCAAGTACGACTCCGTGCACGGGCGGTTCAATGGTTCCGCAAAAGTGAGTGGCAACCAACTCTTCGTCAATGGTCATGCCATCGATGTCTATGCTGCGAGGCGACCCGAGGAGATTTCGTGGGCAGCGTGCGGCGCTGAGTATATTGTCGAATCCAGTGGGGTCTATACTACCCTCGGAAAGGCCCGCGCCCATCTAAAAGCAGGCGCCCTCAAGGTAGTTATCACTGCGCCTTCAAACGATGCCCCCATGTTCGTTATGGGCGTCAACCACGATAAGTATAGGAAAGAGATGACGGTGGTTTCTAATGCCTCTTGCACCACGAGCTGTCTAGCCCCTCTGGCTAAGGTCGTGCATGACAGGTTCGGCATTGTAGAGGGTCTGATGACAACGGTGCATGCGATCACGGCTACACAGAAAACGGTCGATGGCCCCTCCAATAAAGACTGGCGCGGCGGGCGCGCTGCCGCAACAAATATCATCCCCTCAAGCACGGGCGCAGCCAAGGCTGTTGGCAAGGTAATTCCCGACCTCGACGGTAAGTTGACCGGAATGGCATTCCGGGTCCCTACCGTGAACGTCTCGGTTGTCGATTTGACGTGCAGACTGGCAAGGTCCGCGAAATATGAAGAAATCGAGGCAGCTCTGAAGGCGGCATCTGAAGGCTCGATGAAAGGCATCATCGGATACACGGAGGATAATGTCGTCTCATCGGACATGATCGGTGAACCGTGCACCTGTATGTTCGATGCGAAGGCGGGTATTGCTTTGAACGATCACTTCGTGAAACTCATTGCTTGGTACGACAACGAGTGGGGTTATTCGTGCAAGGTTCTTGACCTGATCATGTACATGGCCCTCATCGATGATGGCTCTGCCAACGCCGGCGAGTCCGTTGGTTCACGCGAAGCCGCCAAGGTGTGAGCCACTGGAGCAGTCGCCGCCGAGCCGACAGCGCCGAAGGTAGTTGGCACCGAATCATGATCAAAGTGAGAATAGCTATGCGCGCCGCGTCGAAGCCAGGCCGACTAGATGGTTCCTTGTCTGGCTGAATCGGACTCTCAAGGGAGGACGGATTTGCCCGGACGCGTGTCAACTAGGGAGCGACACGACTTGAAACGGCGGAACCTTCGGCGTCAGCGTTAGCTCAGCGTGACGGGAGACGGGAGTTTTGACACCAAACCTGCGGGGAAGCTGCTGCCGCTAGACGATTACGCCGACGAGACTCCTGCGTTGGTGGAGGAGCAAGACGACGGGACGTTTGTTGAGATCGTTGCAGCGATGTGCAAGCACCGTACACCCGGAAGGCGCACCGCGTTGTTCCGTTTTCTGGAGCGTCAGGGCATTACACACAAACAACGTCCTGCACGGGTCCGAGCAGGAGCGAGAGGACGTAGTCCGCGCCGGCCGGCTCCGGATACGCGACCAAGCGTTGCTTTCTCCGTCCGTGGCCCTGAGGGGAGACGGACGGGTGCAGCGAAGCCAGTTCACGGAAGAACAGATTATCGGCGTGCTGCGCGAGGAAGAAGCCTCTATGCCTGGATAAGCTCGGCGGCATGAGCGTGTCGGACGCCAAACGCCTGAAGCAGCTCGAGGAGGAGAACCCGAAGCTGAAGAAGCTGCTAGCAGGAGTATGCCGATCGGCAGAATTGCCAGGAGACGACCCATGGTGACAATTAACCCCTAAGAGGCGATCCGGAATCATTTGCCGGCGTGACATAGCTTTCGAAGCATGAGGCGAATAGAGGCCCAGCGCAGAAGGATGCGACTTGTGCGGTTCAGGCATTGCCAGTCCTTGGCCAAGCGTCGACCATCGCGTGAGCCAAGCAATGGTTCGTTCGACGATTCAGCGTTTGGGCAGCACGACGAACTTGCCGACATCGCAGCGCTTAACGATCTCGACGTTGATCTGCCGGCAGACCCGACGCAGGGCCTGCTGAAACTTCGGCCCCTGATAGGCGCTGTCGGCGTAGAGCTTCGGCAGGAGCGGGAACAGGCCGAACAGCGTGCGCATCAGCAACGTGCCGCCGTCGCGATCCTGCACATCGGCAGCATGGATCTTCTTCCCCGCGCCATAGCCGCAAGGATCGATCGAGCGCCCCCTTTTCTGCGCTCTTCACGCGTTGACTGTCGATGATCGCCGCCGTCGGACTGATCTCACAGCCAGCCAGTTCACGACATCGCACATAGAGCGCGTGATGGATGCGGTCCAACGTCCTGTCGTCATCCCAGCGGCGGAAATAATGGTTCACCGTGCTGCGCGGCGGCAGGTCTTTCGGCAGCGCCGCCCACTGACAGCCCGTGCTCAGGATGTACATCACCCCATTGATCACCGCCCGCACATCGACCGTTCGCTTGTTGCCACCCTTCTTCGCCGGCGGGATCAGCGGTCCGATCGCCGCCCACTCCTCGTCAGTCAGGTCGCTCGGGTAGCGCAGCTTGCTTCGGTCATACCAAGGTCGGTTCTCCAACGTCCACATCTCACCGCTCCTGCGAATCGCTCCAACACAAGCGAATCACAGGTGATTCATCCGACTCAAGATGTTCCCGGATAGACACTTAGGTTACCACTGAACCTTCGACGAACGAGCCTTGGCTCGTCAGGGCAGAGATGTTGGCAACAGTGGTACTGGCGATCTGGGTCAATGCTTCGCCTGTCAGGAATGCTTGGTGTGAAGTAATAAGTACGTTCGGAAAGGTGAGTAGCCGCGCTAGTTCATCGTCGTGAAGCACTCCGCCCGAAAGGTCCTCGAAGAAGATGCCCTCCTCTTCCTCATAAACATCGAGCCCAACACCTGCGAGACGGCCGGATTTTAGTGCTTGAATCAAGGCCTTGGTATTTACCAACGCTCCTCGGCTCACATTGATAAGTATGCTGCCCGGCCTCATCAGCTCGATTGTCTCGGCACGGATGGTGTATCGGGTTTCCGGGGTGAGCGGGGTATGCAACGAAATCACGTCGCTGTTTCGTAGCAATATGGAGGGAGCTTCGACATATTCTACTCCGGTTTGCTTTGCCCATTCGTCGTCGGGCAAAGGATCATAGGCCAGTACTTGCATCCCAAACCCGCGAAGAATCTGCCCGGTGGCGCGCCCGATTTTACCCGTGCCAACGATGCCTGCAGTCTTCGCGTAAAGGTCGAAGCCTACAAGTCCATTGAGTGAAAAGTTCAGCTCGCGCACACGATTGAATGCGCGATGGATCTTGCGGTTCAACGTGAGTAGCAGTGCCACAGCATGTTCAGCTACAGCATATGGCGAATAGACAGGGACGCGCGACACGGTTAACTTCAACTGTTTAGCAGAATCGACATCCACGTTATTGAATCCAGTGCAGCGAAGGGCTACAAGTTCCACCCCTTGCGCGGCCAGAAGCTCCAGGCAAGGCCGGTTCAGCTCGTCATTGACAAATACGCAAACTGCACGGGCATTCTTCGCAGCAGAGGCTGTGTCTTTGGTCAGACGGAAGTCAAGAAAGCGCCACTCGATACCGTGGTTCGCTGAGGCCCGCTGCAGCGCCTCCCGATCGTAAGGCTTCGTGTCAAAGACGGCGGCGGTAACCACAGAAGCTGGATGCCCAATCATCGTCAGAAACTCCTCTTCGTTTTGCGGTAATTCATCGAACCGGAAACGTGTGATTGCATAAGAAAGTGCGGTTCTGGCCGGGGCATCGGCCCTCGAAGCCGGGGCGGTGTTTGGTCTATTGTAATGTCAATCGGCTACCCCGCGCTACAGCGGGGACTCGCGTGCCTTCGCGGCCCCATACGGGAGACAGACGCCATGCCAATCACTCGACCCTCGAAGCGCAGCAAGACGCCTCCGATGTCCCGGCCGGCCATCAACAAGCCACGCGGCAATAGACAGCCGCTATCGCTCACCCTGCCGCCTGAGCTGATCGCCCAGATCGATGCCGTCGCGGCGGTGGAGGAGCGGTCACGGGCGGAGATGATCGAGATCCTGCTGCGGACCGGGCTCGCCCATCGAGGGGGCGCTGCATGAAAAAGCGGCGAAGCTTCTAGCCCTCTGCCGGTAAGTAGAGGAACGCCATCGTCCAAGCCTGGCACAACTCGTGCTGCAGCCGGTCAAGCATGATTGAGGACGTCTTGAAACTGTACGGCCGGGGTGTCTCAGGGTGACCCGTGTGAACTCTCGGATCATAGCGTCGGATCGAAAGCCGTTGATCCGGCTGGCGACCAACCGACGGTATGAGGCTATCGGAAATTAGTGGAAATCTGCAGCTCCCAGTAGCCAAAGCGGTACTCCAAGGCCCGCGAAGAACCAGCCGATCTGGACCCACGCGTTCGAAAACCATTGTGGCTCCAGCACAGGAAGTACCCCTGCTGCCACTATCCACACGCCAGCAATTAGCCGGCGGTTCGCCAGGCGCGCCCGGTGCGCCGTAGGCCGTCCCCTGCTCTGCCCACTTCGGTCTGGCGACATTCGGTTCGTCACACCCCCCTCCAAGCCTGCCTTAGACTCACCCAGCGCCGCCTCGCCTGCGGAGCGATCCAGGGCGAGATCGCGGCCGCATCTGCGGCGGGATCCGTCCAGATACAATTCCATAACGACCTCGGCTCGCTGCATCGATGCCACCAGCAAGACCAGATGCACCTGGAACTCCAGAAATTGGACGAGGCTGGTAGGGCCACGCTGGTTCCTGCTGTGGCGCGGGCGGCAGATTGACATTACAATAGATCGAGCACGCGGTAGAGAGGGCGCCGAACGGGCAGTCTCTTCGAGGCCGATGCCAGGCTAAGAGCCTTACCTTCGTACGTGTGTGCGATCAATGAATTACCGCAAAGAAGAAGGAGTCCCTGACGATGATCGAGCACCTACTTTCTGTGGTCACCGCCGCCATCTTTAAGCGAAGCGCGGGAGCGCTGGAGCATTGGCCAACTCGCTTATAACCCATTGAGTGGGCATCCGGGTCAAGCCAGACCTGGATAGAACTACTTGGTCACTGGCTGGCTTGGATACAGAGCATGCATAAGATCTTCGTTTCTGACTACGATGGTACAGTCACCGGCAAAGATTTTTATTCGTTGCTAGCGGAACGTTATTTGCCACGGGATACACCTGACTATTTTGCCCAGTATCGGGAGGGTCAGATCTCTCATTTCGACGCCATGGCGGCGTACTTCTCGTTTGCGCCTACGGAGGAACAGCAGCTCGAAGAGCTGCTCGCAGCCAGCCAGCCGGATCCGGACCTCGCCGCCTCAGCGGCGCTTCTGCGGGATGCCGGCTGGAAACTTTGGGTAGTTTCCGCTGGCTCCTCCTGGTACGTCGAACGCGTTCTCAGCCGGGCCGGGGTGGCGGCGACTGTATACTCGAACCCGGGACGCCTGGAGAACGGGCGCGGACTAATTCTGGAGAAAATGGAATCTTCATCCCCATACCATTCCGCATCGGAGGGCGTGGATAAATCGGCCATAGTTCGGCACGCCCTCCGAGTCGCAGAGACTGTGGCATTCGCCGGTGACGGCCCGACTGACTTACAGCCCGCCTTGCTCATTCGTCCAGAGTTGCGCTTCGCGCGGGGACTCCTGGCCGAGGCGCTGCAGGCGCGAGGGGAAGCGTTTCAGCCGTTCTCGCGCTGGAGTGAGATTGCAAGAGAATTGGCATGAAGAATACCCAGATTAATGTCCCCTGGCTCGTGCGTATCAAGGCCGGTGCACTACAGCGCCTGGGTCTATACTTGGCGCGCTCCCGCCTAACACCCGCCGCTCTGTTTTACAGTGAAGGCATGTTGCCGTCCATCTTAGATGGGGCTCTACAGAGCCTTCGGGATAACGGCATATCTCCGGCCCTTCTCCGTGAAGTGAAGGAGGCGAGCGCAGAAGAAGCGGTGCGCTTGCTGAGCGCATTGCCATCTTCGTGCAGGGCAATGATCGGCATCGGTGGCGGCAGGGCGCTCGACGTCGCGAAGTATACCGCTTTCCTTGCTGGACTGCCTTACTTCGCAGCACCGACGTCCCTTTCCAACGACGGTTTCTGCTCGCCACAGGCGAGTTTGACCGTGGAGGGAAAGCGCCGGTCCCTACTCACCGGTCCTCCTGAAGCAGTCGTAGTCGATCTCGCAATCTGTCAACGGGCACCGCTGCCGCTCTGGCATTCTGGAGTTGGCGATTTGTGTTCTAAGTTCACGGCCATTTCGGACTGGAAGCTGGCCTTCCACCGGCGGGGAGATCCAGTTAATGATCTGGCAGCGTTAATATCCGACGCTAGCGTCTTTCAGTTCATGGCAAATCCAGCGTCGGACGAAGAGGGAGTTCGGCTTCTCGCTACGGCCCTCATGTTGAGCGGGGTTGCCATGGAGATCGCAGGCTCATCGCGGCCGGCTAGCGGCAGTGAGCACCTGATTTCTCACGCGCTTGATATGACGCGAGCCAGGCCGCGGCTCCACGGCCTCCAGACGGGGATGGCAGCCTACCTCGTCAGCAGTCTGCAGGGCGGCAGCCACCACGAGAAAATCGGCGAATTGCTCGCACGAACAGGCTTCTGGGAATCTATCCGAAAGCAGCCATTCTCCAAGGAGGAATGGAGGATTGCTGTGGAACGAGCACCTTCGGTTAAAGAGGATTTTTACACGATTCTCTCGGAGAGGGATGCGTGGCCGCAGTTCGCCACGATGATCGCGCACGACCAGGCCCTCATTGGATGCTTTGAGTGAGCCGTCATACCGAATTGCAAAGATATGACACTGCGGTGTTCGGCGGCATGATCGCCGCGACGATGCCTGATCCCGCTGCTGTGCGTCATTTTCCAACGGGTACGGTCGCAGCAGCGGTGACAACGGCCACCTATCGTGTTACGTCACCACGACGTGAACCGATCGACAGGGCCCGACCCGCACGATCCGCATCATCTGTGCGATCCCTCTCGCGTCATTGCGATCGGTGCGCCACAGCCTTCATGTGTCAGGTCTCAACGCATCACCGGAAGACCAGCGGATGCAAGTGCATTGAACAGCCATTGTGACAACGGTCCGCTTCGAGACGAGCGGGCGAGTAAGGTGTGCGCCGTCACAATCCGTATGCCGACTATCTGATCCTCGGCGCCGGCAACTGGCGCGCCGACCGACGATGGTCCGGCCAACGTAAACGGCGGTTGACGGGATGATCGGATACCGGTCGCTGAAGTCCGGAAGATGGTGAATGCTGAGGACCTGCGGCATTATAGCCTTTCAACGGAGCTAATACCAGCGCTCATCGTTTCCAGGCATCGCAGCAGTGGTCGAGGATGTGGCACGATGGTATGTTCGGCGGGATCATCAGCCGGTGCGACAGGTGCCATCCCGCCTGGTTGACGAGAAGCACAGCATGGACACCGGGCTCAATGAGCTGAGCGATCTCTGCCAGATGCAGATTTGTCACGATGAAGTTGCAGCGTGGCAGAACGAGTGCTGCTCCTTTGCCCAGAGCCGGACAGATGTCACCGAAGATGTCGATCGGTGCATTCGCTGATCCGTTGGCGCTGGCCGTGTACCCAAATCAGACGGCCGCCTTTGAGAGGATCTTCCGCTCAAGCTTGAGCTGGCGATTTTCTCGCCGCAGCCGATTGAGCTCTTCGCGCTCCGCAATCGACACGCCGCCATCGCCGCGACCGGTGTCTCGTGCAGATTGTGCGACCCGATTCCTGATCGACTGTGCCGTCGGCTCGAACTCGCCTGCCAACTCCTCCGACGAGCGACCGGCACGCACCAGATCGACAATTTGCCGGCGGAACTCAGCCGGGTAGGCTGCTCTTGTCTTGCCCATCGTAGACTCCTCGAACCCGAATAGTCCGGTGTCCACGAAACCGGGGCATGTGTGGACGGTCCCCACCACGCAAGGAAAAAGTTACGCTGATAATCGCTCGATCGGGTGCAGACATGTGTCCGGCCTATGTGACGCGGCGCCCATGGCCGCTGGCCCCTGATGCGATCCGCGGATCGGGTCCTATCAACTTCGCGAGCTCTGGGCTCTGCCCGGTTTTCGGGTTGTCCCAATCCTCGGTCACGACCGAAACTGCATCAGCTTCCCTCTCACCCCTTGCGATCAAGCCGTCGCTGTGCCGCCGCGACGCTTGAAGGTGTTCAAGCGGCCGCGGCCGCTGGTCTTCAACTTCACCTACTGACGAGACGGCCGCTGGAAGCACCCACGGCCGGCCGTTGCGAAGGCTCGACTTTTGCCGGCGATACTCCTCTACCATTGCTGCACGGCGGCCGACCTGCCTTCGGGCTGGGCATCGAACTTGAGGAGGAGCCCGGCCTCATTGGGTCGGGAGCGCGCGGCCGAGGCGCGGGGCTCGCCACGGCGATGAAATGCCTCGGATCCGCGGATCGCGCTAGGATCCGGCGGGTTGGAAGTCCTCCGACGGCCGACTAAAATGTCGAAGGCCGTTGAGGACGAGGCTATGCGACTGGTTGGAGATATTGGCGGCACTAACGCAAGGTTTGGGATAGCTGAGCCTGGTAGCTATCCATCCGGTGTACGCAAGCTGCTCACCGCCCACTATCCCGGCCTTGTCGAGGCAGCGGAGGACTATCTGTCCGGCGTCCCGTTGGTGGAAGAGGCGGTGCTTGCGGTGGCGGGCCCCGTTGTGGGCGATGAGGTATCGTTCAGTAACAGCGCTTGGCGATTCTCGATTGATGATGTGCGCAGGCGGCTTGGGTTGCGCAGGCTGGTGGTCATTAATGATCTCGTGGCGCACGCGTTATCCGTTACGTCGCTGTCCCCCGATGAGGTCGGCTCGCTAAAACCGGGAGCCCGGAATCCAAGACAGCCTGCCCTCGTGATCGGCCCCGGAACCGGCTTAGGCGCAGCCTTTCTTCTGAACAATGCGGGGAGGCTTGTAGGCATCCCGAGCGAGGCAGGACACGCCGCATTTGCTCCGATGGACCGCGTTCAAGCGGAAATCCTATCACATCTTCAGGACCAATGCGGGCACGTGCCGGTTGAGCGTTTGTTGTCCGGACCAGGGCTGCTGGTGATTGCGACAACTTTGGCCCAGATGAGCGGGCAGATCATCGACGTACGCGATCCAAGAGACGTTTCGGCGCGCGCGGCAGCGGGCGAGTGCTCCATTTGCCGTGAGACGATGAAGATCTTCTCATCCATTCTCGGTTCTACGGCTGGCAATCTAGCTCTGACCCTTCTGACCGGTGGCGGGGTCTTCATCACCGGCGGACTCTGCCGCGGGCTACGGCCGCTGTTGGATATGGAGAATCTGATCCAGGCGTTCATCGCAAAGGGACGTCTCCGATCATATTTGGAGGACATCCCGATCGACCAGATTCTGCGTCCTCACGCAGCTCTCTTAGGCGCGGCGAGGTATGTGGCACCGAGCAGCCCCTCTTGAGCCGGGATCCGGGTGGTCCTCGATCATCGGCCGCAATACGATGTCTTCGCGAGCACCGGCCGAGGTTTCGGGTTTTCAGCAAGCGTTGGTCAGCAAACGGCAAGGTTCTGTTCGCACGACTTTCCTGAGGCCTTACCTGGGATCGGCTCTCCGGCCGAAGTCGAGGTCTAGCTTTGCCATGACGGATATGCGGTGATGGGAAGTGGACATGTTCACCGTGCAGCCGCGGTATTGGCAGTTCACCGTGCTGACGCCCGCATCAAACTGAAGTGGCTATACCCCGCGGTTAGCGACTCAGGCACTAGCCATCTTTAAGCAAAATGCTTTCCTTGATGACGGCAAGATGAGAGCAGCTCCAGGGAGTAGGACCATGGACCAGGTCGCAAACGCGAGCATCACAGGCAAGGTGGTAGCTTGGCATGCGATCTCGGTAGACGAAGTCGCGAATCGGCTTGCCACCGACAGCGCCAAAGGGCTTGACACCGCCGAGGCCGCGGCTCGGCTGGAGAGATACGGGCCCAACCGCCTGCCCGCAGGCAAGAGACGGGGACCTCTCGCGCGGCTCCTGGCTCAGTTCAACAACGTCCTTGTCTATGTGCTGCTCGGCGCTGGCTTCACCAAACTGATGCTGAACCTGTGGGTTGATGCATCGATCATCTTCTGCGTGGTCATTCTCAACGCGGTGCTCGGGTTCATCCAGGAAGGTAAGGCTGAGAAGGCGCTGGATTCGATCCGCAACATGCTGTCCGCCGAGGCACGGACCTTACGCGGCGGCGAGGCGCGTGTGATTGCGGCGGAGCGGTTGGTGCCAGGCGACGTCGTACTGTTGGGATCCGGCGACAAGATTCCAGCCGACCTGCGGCTTGCAGATGTGAAGAACCTGCGCACCGAGGAGGCGGCACTTACGGGCGAATCGGTGCCAGCCGACAAGAACATCGAGCCGGTATCTGCCAGTTCGACCGTTGGAGACCGGGAATGTATGGCGTTCTCCGGCACCATGGTCGTGTCCGGCAGGGCGACGGGCCTCGTCGTCGCGACGGGTGGCGCGACGGAACTCGGTCGCATCAATGCCCTACTCGCCGGCGTCAGCGTGCTCGAGACGCCGCTGCTGCGCCAGATCAAGCGGTTCGGCTACACCATCACCGCGGTCGTCGGGATCGTTGGCGTGCTGGTCTTCGCCTACGGCAAGTGGGTGAAAAGCATAGACTTCGTCGAACTGTTCCAGGCGGTGGTTGGTATCGCTGTCTCGGTGATCCCCGAGGGCCTGCCGGCGATCATCACAATCACGCTCGCAATCGGTGTGCAACGTATGGCATTGCGCAACGCCATCATCCGGCGGCTGCCGGCAGTGGAGACGTTGGGGTCGGTCTCGCGCATCTGCTCCGACAAGACCGGCACGCTCACGCTGATGGAAATGATGGTCGTGTCTGCCGTCACGGCCGATGCGACATATCAGATCACTGGCAATGGGTATGCGCCAGAGGGCGAGGTCAGGAAGGATGGCAAACCTGCCGACAAGGAGCTGGTTCTCGCGCTCATGGGGCGCGTCTGCATGCTGTGCAACGACGCGGAGCTGTTCCAGGAGCAGGGTACGTGGAAGGTCGAGGGCGACCCGACCGAGGGAGCGCTCTATCCGTTCGCAGCGAAGCTTGGCCTCGACCGCAAGGCCGAGCTTGCCGCCTCTCCGCGGATCGACGCTATCCCATTCGAATCAGAGCACAAGTTCATGGCGACGCTCCACAAGCCTGTGGAAGGGCAGGAGTTTCTCCTGGTCAAAGGTGCCCCCGAGGTCATCCTCGAGCATTGCGATCGGCAGCAGACCGCCTCGGGCCAGCCGGCGTCGCTTGATCGCGAGCACTTCATGCAGGCCTCTGATCAGCTGGCGGGGCAAGGTGAGCGCGTTCTGGCGCTCGCCTGGCACGAGGGTCCTATCAGTAAGCCGGGAGGTTTGTCCCCAGCTGACCTGCCGAAGACGCTTGTCCTGCTCGGCTTGATCGGCCTGCTGGACCCACCGCGCAAAGAGGCAATCGAGGCGGTTCGCGAATGCCACGGTGGCGGCATTCGCGTCACCATGATCACCGGTGATCACAGGGTCACGGCGGCGGCGATCGCGAAGATGCTCGGCATCGGCGACGGCAAGACGGCCATCACCGGCGCGGAGATCGAAGAGATGGACCAGGCAACCCTGCAGGAGAGTGTGCGGGACGTCGACGTGTTCGCTCGCGCAAGCCCCGAGCACAAGCTTCGCCTGGTCAAGGCAATCCAGGCCAACCAGGAGATCGTTGCAATGACAGGTGACGGCGTAAACGACGCGCCGGCACTGAAGAAGGCCGACATTGGCGTTGCCATGGGGATCAAGGGTACCGAGGTCACCAAGGAAGCCGCCGAGATGATCCTCGCCGACGACAACTTCGCGTCGATCACCGCCGCGGTAAAGGAGGGTCGCACCGTCTACAACAACATTGAAAAAGCCATGCTGCACATGCTGCCGACCAATGTCGCCCAGGCACTGGTCATTACGGTGGCGATCTTCGTTGGCTTCACCATGCCCATCACGGCGCCGCAGGTCCTCTGGGTCAACATGGTCACCTCGGTCGCCATGGCAATGGTGCTCTCGTTCGAGCCGCACGAGCTTGACGTGATGAACCGCCCGCCCCGTGCTGTCGACCGGCCGATCCTGACCGGCTTTGGCATTTGGCGCGTGATCTTCGTCGGCCTCGGGCTACTCGCAATCACGCTGTGGGCCTTCTTCTGGATGAAGTCGCAGGGCGCCTCCGACGAGCTCGCCCGCACGGCTGCGGTCAACATGATCACCATCGGCCAAGTGTTCTACCTGTTGAACAGCCGTTACCTGCTGGACAGCTCGCTGTCCGTCACGGCCCATCTGGGCAACAAGTACCTGCCCATGGGCATTGGCGCAGTCGTGGTCCTGCAGCTGCTATTCACGTACGCACCGCCCCTTCAGGTGATGTTCGGCAACGAAGCCATCCCGCTCCGGGTCTGGCCCTGGCTTTTTGCCGGCGGCCTGGCGTTCTTCTTCGTAGTGGAAGCGGAGAAGCTCGCCATCCGTTCGTCGGCACGGTTGCGGCGGACAGTGGCAGCAATGGAAACGGGCAAATAGGCCGGGACTTTCCACTGAATAGGCTTTTCACCGGGCATTGACGAACGGCCTCCAGGCCCTCGCCGGCTCTGCCCTTCGCGTCGTGCTGGCGAAGGCGGCGGCGACATCTGTGAGCGGCACCTTCCGGGGCGCAGCCGTCACGCTTCTCGTGCAGTCGTGTAGCGCGACCACTATGACACGATCGGTCTGGTCAGCGCTGGGTCGCTAACTTTCTGCAAGACTCGAGTCTGGTCTTCGGCGCGAACAGCAGCACGACAGGGACAGAATGGCTGTGTGCAGCAATGGCAGGATGTCAGGTATTCAGCCACGCGACGCTGAAGTGTTTCAGCCACGGGCATGAGAGGACGGAGAACCGGGCTTCTCAGGTGCGGTTCCGGCTTACCATAACGTCCGGAGGGTGACCGAACGCCGTGGCGAGCGACTACGTCGCGGTAATGTTCAACGACTGCTGACGACACGCTAACCGCGTAAGATCGTTCGCCCCGCGTATCGCGCCGCCGGTCCAAGTTGCGCCTCGATCCGCGTGAGCTGATTATACTTCGCTGTCCGGTCGCTGCGCGACAGGCTGCCGGTCTTGATCTGGCCGCAATTGGTGGCGACCGCCAGACCGATCAATGGCATCCTGGTGAACAATGCCCGGATCGGCGTCATAGTGCCCCGCATGCAGGGCGATCTCAGCCGCGCGCGCAATGGCATCAGGCGCATGGCCGATGCGACGATGTTCACGACCGACGACCTCGAAGCCTTCCGGACATCGCGACCGGAAGCACTGCTCGCGCGCTGGCAAGATGTGATGGCGGAACGCGAGCGCGAGGTCCGGATCACGCGCTCGGCCAGCAGCCGCCTGGCCAATGGTTCCGCGACGCGGTTGCGTCGACGCGGTGTCGTGACCCGCATGCGCCAAGTATTTACGGTGGCGCTGGTCGGGTTCGCGGCTCTCCTCGGAGGGTGTGGTGAGCATAGCCTGCTGGCCCGCTTCC
>JAMXLO010000019.1 GCA_024280945.1 Acetobacteraceae bacterium | reverse complement strand
GGCGCTGGGTTCCGATACCGGTGGCTCGATCCGCCTCCCGGCGGCATATTGCGGTATCGCCGGAATTAAGCCGACACCCGGTCTGGTGTCGCGTCGCGGCGTGATCCCGCTGGCGCCCAGTTTGGATACCGCGGGACCAATGGCGTGGACGGCCATGGACTGTGCCATCCTGCTGGACGCACTTGCCGGTCATGACCCATTGGACCCCGCCTCCGTGCCGGGACCGCAGGTGTCGTACGCCGCGGCGTTGGCGACGCCCATTCGTGGCCTGCGCGTCGGCGTGCTGCGCCGGTTCTACGAACATGACGTGCCGGCCTCGCCCGAGATGCTGCAGATGATGAGCAATGCGGCAGCAACGCTACGCAGTCTTGGCTGCCGGGTGGAGGACGCATCGCTTCCTCCGGTGCAGGAGTACAACGCGGTCGGCCGGGTGATCATCTCTGCCGAAGCGTATGCGCTGCACGAGGCAACGCTGAAGACGCGGCTGGCCGACTACTCCCGTGTGTTCCGCGTACGGGTTCTGGCGGGCGCGTTGATCCGCGCCGCCGATTACATCGCGGCTCAGCGCCGGCGCGCCGATCTGATCGCCGCCACTGCGCGGGCCTTCGAGCGCTTCGACGTGCTGATCACAGCTCCCACGGCGGGGACGCCGCCGCTGCTGACCGAGCAGCGGCCAGACGACGGTTTCTCCCGGCCACTGCTGACCACGGTCGCCAATGTCGCCGCTGTCCCATCGATGGTTGTCTGCGGCGGCTTCACGCCGGCGGGGCTGCCACTGGGCCTGGAAATTATCGGCCGAGCGTGGGGCGACGCGACCGTCTTGCGGGTCGGCCACCATTTCGAGCAGGCGGTGGGAACCCGATCCCGCCGGCCCGAACTGTAGGCAGTCCTTCAGTCGCTGAAGCGCTTGGCGATCTGCTGAAGTGTATAGTGCGCCGAGCGGACCGCGCCTTCCTGCCAGCCGTTGATGTAGGAGAGATGCTCGCCTGCGAACAGGAAAGGGCCATCGCCCTCCAGGAGGGTTGCATAGTGTGCCCGTCCCGCTTCCTGGTTCCATTGCACCCAGCCGCCGCGGCTGAACGGAACGTTTCCCCAGGCAACAGAGATCCCTCGGGTCAGGTGGTTGCGATAACTCCCATGTAGCCTCTCGCCATCGCTCAGTGCCGCATTCAAACGCGACGACAGCGGCAAGGCGGAGAACCTGTCGGCGATATCATTCGACCAGATGTAGGCGCCGACCAGTATGCCCTTTGGCGCGTGGATGCCGCCGGAGGGATACCAGATCTGCGTAATGTCCCGCGTGGTCCAGGAGATGCCGCCGTAGATCGCGTCGTCCAGTTCCCAGAACCGGCGCTCTGCCTGGAACGCGATCTTCACCGCCCGCACATAGTCCCCTGCGGCGATCGCCGCGTGGGTTTCCGGGGCGAAGTCCGCCGGTATGTCGCGGAGAACGGGAAGCGGGATCGTGACTACAGCGAATTGGGCCTCGGTTATTTGCTCGCGTCCGCTCTTGGCGTCCCGCCAGACGATCCGGGCGCCGTCACCGCTCCGCCGCAGCGCATGCACCACGGCGTTATAGTGGATCACGTCGCGCAGCCGGCTTCCAAAGGCTTGGCCGATGTGGCCCATGCCGCCGACCGGCTGCATCATCGTCGCCGCCTGGTCCCAGCCCTCGCCAAAATTGGTCTCGAACTGCCAGAAGCCGGCATCGAGAATGCCGCGCAGGTCGAGCGGGGTACGGGTCTTCCCTGCCGCGACACCCGGTGGCTCGCTGTAGCCGGAACGGCTGGAACCGCGATACGCCATGTCCTTGTCGAGCGCACCGAAGCTGCGCAGCAGCGCATGGATCCGCTCCTTGTCCTCCAGCGACGCCGGCTGCGTCAGCGCGTTCTGGTCAATCGCCTTCGCGGCGAGCTCGGCGACGTAGCCGCGGATGTCGTTGGTCATCCACCGGTTGCGAACCGGCTTGCCATCGAACGCCGCGTCGCTCTGGAAGAACGCGCCGCGGTTGTCGTTGCTCATCACCTCGAGCGCAACGCTCAGCTCGCGACAATACGACAAAATACCGGCGTGGTGGTACGGCAGCCTGGCGGGTCCCGGATTGAAGTACATGTGCGGCCCGGCGTCCCAGGAGACGCGCTGCACGCTGTCAGTCTCCTCCACCGTGTCGCCGCGCCGCAGCGACCAGTTGCGGCCGCCGGGACGCGAGCGTGCCTCGAGGATCAGCGGCGCATATCCGGCCTTGCGCAGCTCCCACGCCAGCACCATCCCCGCGATGCCGGCGCCGATGATGATGATACGCTGCCCCTTGCCAGGCGGCAGGTGCGGCGGGCCGGCATAGGCCTCAGGCACCGGCAGCAGCCCCATTGCCGCCATGGTGTGATAGGCCGCGGCCGCGCCTCCCGCCTGCCCGACCAGATGGACCAGCCCACGGCGCGACAGCGTCATATACGGTTCCGGGCGTCAGACCGGACTTCTGCGCCTGCCACCGGGTTTAACCCGGTGGTCGTGGCCGGGCTCGACCGGCCATCGCCGCACGTAACGCCCGCGCGTGTCCTACAAGTACTTGGCTGGCCGGATCATCGCACGCCACATATGCGCGACAGGGCTGTTGTCGAAGCCCAGGCCTTCCTTCGGCTGGCGGAAATTGCGGCCGATGATGTCGGTGAACTCCTCCAGCTCGACATGCACGTTCGGATCGAACGAGTAGATGTCATGCACAGTGATCATGCGGCCCGACATGTACCACTTATGATTCCGCATCCGCTGGTAGTCTTCCTCGATATACGGATCGGGGCGATAGTCGGCACCGAACGTCTTGATATACGATTGTGGATATTCGTATCCGACCGACGGATCCGGATAGAACCGCAGCACCTGATGGGCGCGGATCGCCCAGGTAACCTCTTCGTCCACGTACGGTTCAACCAGCTGCGCGCCCCAGTAGCCGTGATCGCCGCGAATGAAGCCGATCGTCGAGATGTCGTGCAGCAGGCAGGCCAGCACCATCTTTTCCGACAATCCACCCTTCACCGCGTGGCGCGCGCTTTGCAGCAGGTGCGCGGCGGGGCCAAAGCGGTACTTGAAGAAGTCCATCAGCGTCGGCTTCTCCGGCATCTGTGGCAGGCGTGGATCGTCGCCCATCAGCACGCGGGCGTTGGGATTGGCGGCCATCAGCGCGGCCGCGTTCGGCGGCGGGCTCATGTCGCCTTCCGCCATGCTGTAGAGACGCGACTTGATGACGATGTAATCGAGTTCACGGCTCATTTTCTCTTCCAGGGCATCGGCGCGCTGGGACAGGGTCGGCTGATCGTTCATGAACATCTCCTGGACTGAGGTTGCCACGAGTTTGGCACAGATCGACCAGGAGGGGCAGCCTTCGCCACAACCCGCCTGTTGGCGCCGACCGGTTCGACTCGATCGAGCCGACGGTGATAGGTCATCGCTTCATAAGTCCGTCGCACGGAAGCGGCACAGATCAGCGGGGGGTTCGATGCGTCTCACACGTCGAAATGTCGCCAGGTTCGCCGTCGGTGCCGCAGGCACCGCATGCCTTCAGGCGGTTGCGGGCAGGCGCGCCGTCGCGGAGACCGTCATCAAGATCGGCATCATCAACAGCCTTTCCGGCTTCCTCGGGCCACCAGGGGATGAAATGCAGAAGGGCATCGAACTTTACGCCAAGACGCATAAGGACGAGCTGCCGCCCGGGGTCGCCATCAATCTGATCACTCGCGATGACACGAGCAGCCCGGAGGTTGGAAAACGTCTGGCACAGGAGCTGATCGCCAGGGAAAAGGTCAACATCCTGCTCGGCGTGATCGGCTCGCCGATCGCGGCGGCGATGGCACCGCTGACTGCCGAAGCCAAGATCCCTCTCGTCCTTGCCAACGCCGCGGGCGTGGCGATCCCGCGCATCTCGCCTTACGTCGCGCGTGTCTCTTTCACCCAATGGCAGACGGCACTGCCGCTTGGCCGATGGGCCGCTGGCCAGGGCTGGAAGAAGGCCTTCACCGCAGTGAGCGATTTCATTCCCGGCCACGATGCGGAGACCGCATTCACCAAGGGCTACGCCGACGCCGGCGGGCAGGTTGTCGGCGCGATCCGCTTCCCGCCGAACAATGCCGACTTCACGCCATTCGTGCAGCGTGCCAAGGACGCCAGACCGGATGTGCTGTTCGTCTGGATCCCCGCCGGAACGCAGGCGACTGCGATCATGAAGGCAATCCGTGACCTCGGCATCCAGCAGGCCGGCATCAAGGTCGTGTCCACCCAGGACCTCGTGCCGGATGAAGAACTGCCGAACATGGGCGACGCACCCATCGGCGTCGTCACGGCCGGCAACTATTCCACTGCAGGGGCGCGTCCCGCCAATACCGAATTCCTCGCCGCGTGGTCGAAGGCGTATGGCGCGAAATCGATCCCCGATTTCGTCTCGGTCGGCGGTTGGGATGGGATGGCCGCCGTGTTCGACATCATTCGGCGGACGAAGGGCAGCTTCACGGGTGATCAGGCGATGACGATCCTGAAGGGCTGGCAGAGACCCGACAGCCCCAGGGGACCGATCTCGATCGATCCTGACACACGCGATGTGATCCAGAACATCTACATGCGCCGCACGGAAATGAAAGACGGCAAGCTCGCAAACATCGAGTTCGAGACGATCCCGAATGTCAAGGATCCGTGGAAGCAGCTGAATCCGAAGTAGCAGGCGAGTGTCCCTGCCGGTGTCGGGCTGACATCGATCATGCTTGACGTGATGTGCCGTCACGTGCCCGATATGGACCAAGATCGGCCGGACCATAGGCGAGGGGAGAAAGCCTGATGATCAAGGTAAGCGTATTCTATCCGGCGCGCGAGAACGTCAGGTTCGACATGGACTACTACTGCAAGAGCCACATTCCGATGGTGCAGCAGAAGTTGGGCGCGGCGTGCAAGAGCATAGCGGTTGAACAGGGCGTGGCCGGCGGCGGTCCCGGCACACCGCCGACTTATGCGGCGATGGGCCACCTCTACTTCGATTCAGTCGAGCAGTTTCAATCCGCATTCGCGCCACATGCATCGACCATCATGGCGGACATTCCCAACTACACCGACATTCAGCCGGTGATCCAGATCAGCGAAGTGAAGATGTAGCCCCGACCCGGTCGGCAACACGGCCGCGCGAGAGACACTCTCAGTAATACGCGCTGCCGCCATTCACGTGGATCGTCTGCCCGGTGATGAAGCCGCCGTCGTCGCTGACCAGGAACAGGCATGTGGCAGCGATCTCGTCCACTTTCCCCTGCCGTCCCAGCGGAATGCCGGAGGCACTCGGCAACCTGCCCTGATACCACTCCGGATTGGCGCGCTGGGTATCGATGCTTCCTGGCGATACCACGTTCACCCGGATGTTGTGCGGCGCGAATTCGCTCGCCAGCCCGCGCGCAAAACCCACCAGTCCCATCTTCGCGGCTGACACATGGGCGCGTCCGCTGCCGCCGATGAATGCACCTTCGCCGGTAAAGAACAGGATGCGCCCATACTTGTTCTGCACCATCGGCTCGATGAGGGCGCGCGTCAGATAAAGTGCTCCGTCCAGCACCACGCTGCGCACCGCCTCCCAGTCCTGCTGCGTCAGCTCGGTGAACGGCTTGTGCGGTCGAATGGCCGCGTTGTTGATCAGGATGTCGACACGGCCGAACTCTCCCAACGCCCGTGCTGCCATGGCCTCGACCTGGTCCTTCCGCGCGATATCGGCGACCACGGCAATGGCCCTTACACCCAACGCCTGCGCTTCCCGCGCCACGGCCTCGGCCTCGGCCTCGTTGGTGCGCGCGTTGACGATCACGTGCGCGCCTTCCGCCGCCAGCTTCAGGACGGTCGCGCGGCCGATGTTGCGCCCCGAGCCGGTGACCAGTGCGACCTTGTCCTGCAGCTTTCCCATCAGACCTCTCCTCCGTTCGCTGCGGTCAGGATGTCACGGCTTGTCGGACTGCCGCAATTCACCGCGGCGGACGCTGTCGATCGCGTTGTTCAGAATTTGCACGATCGCATCGTCGGCGACGCTGCGTGCCAGCACCGCCATCGCACCACCCAGCAAAGCGGACGCGATCGACAGCTCGGCGATATTCTGGCCAGCCATGTACTCGATCGCCTTGTCCACCACCGCACCGGCGTGACCCAGATCTTCGGGTGGCTGTTCATCAGTCATGGCGCGAATCTCCTCAATCTGCGATCTCCGGTTCGGCTTCCTGCTCAGCCTGCAGTGCCCACATCCGTGCATACAGCCCGTCGCGCGCCAGCAGGGCCGCGTGCCGCCCGCGCTCCGCCACGCGTCCGTCAGCCAGCACGATGATCTGGTCCGCGTCGACGACCGTCGAGAGCCGATGTGCGATCACCAGCGTGGTACGATGCCGCGCCACGGCGCGCAACGCCGTCTGGATCTCCTGCTCGGTCCGAGTATCCAGCGCGCTGGTCGCCTCATCCAGGATCAGGATGCGTGGATCCTTCAGGATGGTGCGCGCAATCGCCACGCGTTGCTTCTCGCCGCCGGACAACTTTAGACCACGCTCGCCGACGCGCGTGTCGTAGCCGTCGGGCAGCGACACGATAAAATCGTGCACCTGCGCCGACCGCGCGGCGCGCTCGATCTCGTCCTGCGTCGCGCCGACCCGGCCGTAGCCGATATTGTAGCGGATCGTATCATTGAACAGCACGGTGTCCTGCGGCACCACGCCGATCGCCGCGCGCAGGCTGTGCTGCGCCACATCGCGGATATCCTCGCCGTCGATGGTGATGCGGCCTTGAGTCACGTCATAGAACCGGAACAGCAGTCGGCTGATCGTCGACTTTCCGGCGCCGGTTGGCCCAACGATCGCCAGCTTCCGCCCGGCGGGCACGACGAAATCGATGCCGCGCAAAATCAGGCGATCCGCCCGGTAGCCGAACTGCACATTCTCAAACCGAACTTCCCCCGCGGGACCATCCGAGAGGTGCGCAGCCAGCGCGGCTGCGCCGGGTCGATCGGTGATTTCCTCGTCCACCTCCAGCAGGCGAAACATCTGCTCCATGTCGACCAACCCCTGCTTGATCGTCATGTACACCACGCCGAGAAAGCCCAGCGGCTGGTAAAGCTGGATCAGGTAAGTGTTCACCAACACGAACTGACCGACCGTCATCGTGCCGCCGCGCACCTCGTGCACAGCCAGCAACATGATCAGTGTCAGACCGAGTGCGATGATGAGCGCCTGGCCGATGTTCAGCATGTTCAGCGACACCTGCACGCGCACGGCCGCCCGCTCATAGCGTGCCAGCGCGGCATCGTAGCGCGACGCCTCGTGCGCCTCGTTGCCGAAATACTTTACCGTCTCATAGTTCAGCAGACTGTCGAGCGCCTTGGTCGACGCATCGTTGTCGGTGTCGTTCATCGTTCGACGGATGCGCGATCGCCAGGCGGCGAAGCTCATGGTGAAGCCGGCATAGAATGCGACAGCGCAGAACGTGATTGCGGCGAAGCGCCAGTCGAACAGGTGCCAGATGATCGCAGTGACCAGCAGCAACTCGAGAATTGTCGGCACCACGTTGAATACGGCCAGGCGCAGCACCGACTGGATGCCCTGCGAGCCGCGGTCGATGGCGCGTGCCAGCGCGCCAGTCTGGCGGTCCAGATGAAAGCGCAGGCTGAGTGCATGTAGATGCTGGAAGGTGCGCCGCGCCGCGTTGCGCACCGCACGCTGCTGCACCCTGGCGAACAGCGCGTCGCGCAATTCGCCGAACGCCGCGGAGCCGACCCGCAGCAGGCCATAGCCGATCACCAGACCGAGTGGGATCGCCAGCATCGCCGTATTGTCCTTCGGCGCCAGCGCATCGACGATTTGGCCATAGACTACCGGGACAGAGACGGTGGCGACTTTGGCCAGCAGCAACAGACCCATGGCGAGCACGACGCGGACCCTGGCGCCAGGGTCATCGGCAGGCCACAGATAAGGCAGGAACGAGCCGATCGTGGCCAGGCCGGATCGCGGCGGACGTGACAGACTGAGCGAGACCGCCTCGCCGGAAGATGGACGTCGCATGACCGGCATGTGGCACGGAGGCAATCAGTTTGAAAGGCGACACGATGGAGATCGGGTTCCTGCGCCATGTCCAGGCATGCAACAATGTCGAGTTGCCTGGCGACCGGCTGCCGTTTCGGATCGCCGCCGCGCAGGTCGGCTGGTTGAAGCCGGATTTTGCCGCGAGGCTGGCGACATTCCCGGAAATCACCATAGGGACCGATGGCGTCACCTTGGCCGACGGGGCTGCACTGCCGGCCATTTCGCGGCAGTTGTCCGACGCCGGCTGCTATCGCTGGCGGCGCGAAGAATTCGATATCCGCGCCGATCCTGGCGGCCCAGTCCTTGCCAGGCTCGACCGAGGCGCACTTCCCACCTTCGGCGTGCTGGCCATGGGGGTGCACGTGAATGGCCTGGTGCGCCGTCGTGATGGCCTGCACGTCTGGATCGCCCGCCGCGCCGCGAACAAACAGCTTGACCCGTCCAAGTTGGATCATGTCGTCGCCGGCGGCGTTCCCGCCGGGCTCACGCCAGCCGAGACGCTGGTGAAGGAGGCCGAGGAGGAAGCCGCCATCCCTGCTTCACTCGCGCGTCAGGCGGTTGAGGTGGCGCGGATCGGCTACGCCACGGAGCGGGCGGAGGGCCTGCGTCGGGACCTGCTCTACTGCTACGACCTGGATCTGCCCGAGGATTTTCTGCCGTACGCCGCCGACGGCGAGGTGGAAGCGTTCGAGCTCTGGCCGATCGATCGCGTGGTGCAAACGGTGCGCGACAGCGACGTGTTCAAGTTCAATGTCAACCTGGTGCTGATCGACCTGTTCCGGCGGCTCCGGCTGATCTGATCACGTGCCGTCGCGATCTCAGCACTTATGCAGTGGTTCGAAGTTCGTCATCGTCGCATTCATGACGAAGTCCCCGAAATCCATTTGCAGATTATCGGCTACGCCATTCTCCCAATAGCGCATGCCGACCTGGTAGGTGGGGGTCTCATTGCTGGAAGAGTGATCGAAGAACGCCAGCCGCACGCGCGTGCTGGGCAGGCTGGCCAGCAAGGGATACTTGTTCGGCGCCGGTTGCTTCCAGTCCAGAACGACCACTGAACTGTCTTCTGCTCCTGAGTCATCCGTGCCGTCGAACAGGGGCAGGGTAACGAATTTCTTGCCTGACTGGGCGGCTGCCACGATCGCCGAAGTATGTGCCATCGGAAACAGCGTGCCGGCAGGGAGCGGCTTGGTCGTGTCCTCGGGCACGGTGTAGTGCGCCGTGCCGGGGCCGCCTGTGCGCTCCAGCTTCGCGTCACCATCGGTCTGGCTGGTCACCGCCGTGTCGGTGGTCTGCTTCATGTGGAAGCGGAATTTCAGCCCGTCTTTGGACTCCCAGGTGGCGTAGTCTGATACCATCTGGACGTCCTGCCCCTCACTGTTGGTCAGCGTCATGGACAGGCGCTGGCGAACGGCCCAGCCATCGCAGGCGTCGATCACCTCGTAGCCCATCGTGCCGGTGGCAGCGACCACGTCGCCGCCCCGACTGCTGGCTAGTGTGAGATTATAGACTGCGCGATGCGCCGCCGATGCTGTGTTCAGTCCGGCCGCATCAGCAGGAAGGGCCAGCGCGCACAGTGCCAGGACGGCGGCCGGCATGGCGGGAAAGCGCATCTGGGGAACTCCGCTGAGGATTGGCGCGAACATAGGGAAGCACGCGTCGATCCGCCAGCGTGGCCCCGTTGCCGGCGGCTGCCGGAGCAGGTCTGCTGGAGCGGAAACGCCGCACAGCGTAGCGGCCAGCCTACCCGTCATTCCCGCGCGGCGGGCAGTGGCTGCGCATTTACCCGCCAGATGTGCGAACCTTCGGCGGCAGATCGATCCGCAGGTGCAGTTCCCTGAGCCGTTGCGGCGGCACTTCCGCGGGCGCGCCCATCATCAGGTCCTCGCCCTGCTGGTTGAGCGGAAACAGGATCACCTCACGAATATTCGGCTCGTCGGCGAGCAGCATCACAATCCGGTCGATGCCCGGTGCGGCGCCCCCATGCGGGGGTGCACCATAGCGGAACGCGTTCAGCATGCCGCCGAAGCGTTTTTCCACCTCCTCGGGAGGATGGCCGGCGATCTCGAAGGCGCGCACCATGATATCAGGGCGGTGGTTGCGGATTGCGCCCGAGCACAACTCCGCACCGTTGCAAACGATGTCATATTGAAATGCCTTGATGCTGAGCGGGTCCTGGCTGTTCAGTGCGTCCAGGCCGCCTTGCGGCATGCTGAACGGGTTGTGGCTGAAGTCGACCTGCCCGGTCTCCTCGTTCAGCTCATACATCGGAAAGTCGGTGATCCAGCAGAAGCGGAATGCGCCGGTCTCGCCCAGCCCAAGCTCATCGGCCAGCCGCGTCCGCACAATGCCGGCAAACCGCGCCGCTACGTCCGGCTTGCCGGCCGCGAAGAACACCGCATCGCCCGCCGACAAGCCGCACGCGGTCCGCACGCCTTCAGCGCGGTCAGCTTCGAGATTGCGCGCGATCGGACCTTTCGGGCCGTCCGCGTCGTACACGATGTAGCCGAGACCGCCGGCACCTTCGGCCTTGGCCCAGTCGTTCAGCTTGTCGAAGAAGCTGCGCGGCTGAGACGCCGCACCCGGTGCCGGAACGGCACGCACCACGCCGCCCGAGGCGGCAATGCGCGCGAACAGGCCAAAGCCTGACCCGGCGAAGTGCTGAGTCACGTCGCTGATCCGCAGCGGGTTGCGCAGGTCTGGCTTGTCGGTGCCGTATTTCAACAGCGCCGTCTCGAAGGGGATGCGTCGGAACGGCAGCGCATCCACCGCGCGGCCCTCGGCGAACTCCTTGAACACGCCGGCGATGACCGGCTCGATCGTCGCGAACACGTCTTCCTGAGTGACGAAGCTCATCTCGAAATCGAGCTGGTAGAACTCACCCGGTGAGCGATCGGCGCGCGATGCCTCATCGCGGAAGCACGGCGCGATCTGGAAATAGCGGTCGAACCCCGCCACCATCGCCAGTTGCTTGAACTGCTGCGGCGCCTGCGGCAGCGCATAGAATTTGCCCGGATGCAGCCGCGCCGGCACCAGGAACGCGCGCGCGCCCTCCGGGCTGTCCGCGGTCAGGATCGGCGTCTGGAATTCGGTGAAGCCAGCCTCGATCATCCGTCGGCGGATCGAGGCGATGACGCCGGCACGCAGCATGATGTTTCGGTGCAGCTTCTCCCGCCGCAGGTCGAGGAACCGATACTTCAATCGAATGTCCTCGGGGAACCTTTCGTCGCCCGCGACCTGCATCGGCAGCACCTCGGCCGCCGACTGTACCGCTAGCTCCGTGACGCGCAGCTCGACCTCGCCGGTCGGCAGTCGCGGATTCACCGTACCCTGCTCGCGATGCACCACCTGCCCAGTCACCGTGATGACGCTCTCCGGCCGGATTGCATCTGCCGCGGCGAAGGCCGGGGACCCAGCCGGAAACACGCACTGCGTGACGCCATAGTGGTCGCGCAGATCAATGAACAGCAGGCCGCCATGGTCGCGCTTGGCATGCACCCAGCCTGAGAGGCGGGCAATCTGCCCGGCATCGCTGGCGCGTAGCGCGCCACAGGTGTGGGTGCGATAGGCGTGCATTACTTTGTCCTGCTGGGTGAGTGCCCGACACACAAGCCCCGGTGCTTCCGGCAAGTCAAGGCGAACGGTCTGGCATCTCCGGTGCAGCCTGTTCGCGCAGAGCATCGAGCGGTGTCAGCCGGCCGTCGCGTTCGAAATGCCAGAATGTCCACCCATTGCAGGCCGGCGCATTCTGCACAGCGGCACCAACTTTGTGGATCGAACCCCGCTGCGCACCCGACACGATCGTGCCATCGGCGGTGACGATCGCACTGACCCGCCGCATGCGGTCGAACAGCCTTGTGCCCGGCAGCAACAAGCCCCGCTCCACCAGGCTGCCGAACGGCACGCGCGGTGCCTCGCGTTTCGACATCGCGCCCGATAGCCCATCCTGTGGGGCCGGCTTGGTGGAACGGATGCGACCGAGCGCCGCCTCGACATAGGCCGGATGCCGCTCGATGCCGATGAAATGCCGGTGCAGCCGCTTCGCGACAACCGCCGTCGTACCGGTGCCCATGAATGGATCCAGCACGATATCGCCCGGCGCCGTGCTGGCCAGCAGCACGCGGTGCAGCAGCGCCTCGGGCTTTTGTGTCGGGTGCAGCTTCAGCCCGTGCTGATTGCGCAGCCGTTCGGCGCCGGTGCAGAGCGGCAGGAACCAGTCGCTGCGCATCTGAATATCGTCGTTCAGCGACTTCATCGCGGCATAATTGAACCGATGGCGCGAATCGCGACCTCGCGCCGCCCAGATCAGCGTCTCATGCGCGTTGGTGAAGCGGCGACCACGGAAGTTCGGCATCGGGTTCGCCTTGCGCCAGATCACGTCGTTCAGTACCCAGAACCCAAGGTCCTGTAACGTGGCCCCGATGCGGAAAATGTTGTGGTAGGCGCCGATCACCCACAGGGTGCCGTCCTTGCGCAGCAGCCGCCGGCACTCGGTCAGCCAGGCCCGGGTGAACGCGTCGTAGGACGAGAAATCGGTGAAACGGTCCCATTCCTCATCCACGCCGTCCACCAGGCTGTCGTCCGGCCGGCGCAGCTCACCTCGAAGCTGCAAATTGTACGGCGGGTCCGCGAACACGCAATGTACCGAGGCAGGGGGCAGCATGCGCATAATCTGCACGCAGTCGCCCAGCATGACCTGATCGAGCGGCAGTTCGCGGACGGCTTCCACAGTGCTCCGGGGTGGCTGGTGGCAACGGCGGGAAGGTATGGTGGATGCCCAGCCGAAGCCACGTCAATCCAATACCAAAGCAAGCTGGCTGACTGTCCCGAAACTCGGTCGGTGATGCCGCGTCGGGCCCAGCCGTCGCAACGCTGCCACATGGAACTCGGTGGCGTAGCCGACATTGCTGCCCCAGCCATAGTCCGGGAAGCGAACGGCCAACCGCACCATCGCCCGGTCGCGCAGGACCTTGGCCACGATAGAGGCCGCGGCAATCGAGAGCGACCGACCATCGCCGCCCACCACGCACTGCACCGGACAGGTAAGCGGCGGCGGCTGATTGCCATCGACCAACGCCAGATCTGGCGGCATGCGCAATCGCGCCACTGCACGGGACATCGCCAGCAGGGAAGCGTGCAGGATGTTCAGGCGCTCGATTTCTCCGACCGAGGCGGCTCCCACCCCGATTTCGGCGCGCCCTGATGCTCGCAGCGCCGCGAACGCCGCCAGCCGCTGCTCCGCCGTCAGCTTCTTCGAGTCGTCCAGCAAAGCAGCAAGCCGACGCGGAACCCCGGTCGGGAACACCACTGCGGCAGCCACGACCGGGCCGGCCAGCGGACCCCGCCCGACTTCATCAACGCCGGCGACGCGGCCCCCAGCACGCCTCTCAAGCAGAAAGGTTGGCACAGGTCCTGACTATCAGGCGCCAGGATTCGGGCCAACGGTCAAACTGCGGCGCCGAGTTGTGCCGCGAGATGACTGACCAGATTGCGAACCTTCGCCGACGTGGCGCGATAGGCAGGACTGACGGCATGCAAGGCACCGCCTGCCGGTTTGTATTCGGGCAACAGTCTGACCAGGTGTCCGCTGGCAAAATCCTCCTCGACCAGATAGTCGGCGCATAGCAGGATCCCTGCACCAGCACGTGCCGCATCGCGGCGCAGCATCGCGTTGTTGACCTGCAGCCTGCCGTAGATCGGCACCTCGGTGTCTCCCTCCGGACCGCTGAACTGCCAGCTTGCCGGTGCATCCGTTCCCGCAATGCAGTGATGGCCCTGCAGTTCTGCCGGCGACCGCGGAACCCCATGCTTGGCCAGGTAGGAAGGAGCAGCGCACAGCACGTGATTCAGCGACATGAGTGGCCACGCAGTGAGGCCAGGACCCTCGGCAGGTCCAGTCCTGATTGCCAGGTCGAAACCTTCCTCGACGAGATCGACCGAACGATCCGACAGCTCGATGTTGAGTGACAGCTCGGGGTGAAGGTGCATGAAGTCCACGACCAGCGGTCCCAACCGCGTGCTGCCGAACACGACCGGTGCGGTGATGCGCATGCTGCCTCGCACCGGCGCCTCGGGCTTGGCGGTTGACCGGGCAGCTTCCATCTCCTCCAGGATGCGCGAGCACTGCACGAAAAAGCTTTCCCCCGCCTCGGTCAGCGAAACCCGCCGAGTCGTGCGGTTCAGCAAACGAGTACCCAGCCAACCCTCTAGCATCTGCACATGCTTGCTCGCCGTCGCTTGCGAAATGCCAAGCTCGCGCGCCGCTCCAGAGAAGCTCCGCGTGCTCGCAACCCGCGAGAAGACCGCCATGCTCGTCAGCCGATCCAAGATCACCGCCCAGCAGCTGTTGCTGCCCGCAATCCGTCCCCGGCCATTCGACCGCGGTGATCCCTAATAAATCGTTCAGGACGTTTGATGGCGTTAACGTTGCGCCCTTGGACCATCGGCATTGCTGATTCAGCCGATCGAGGGCAAAGCGGCAAGCCTACTCCCCGAGCATGTCCGCAGCGATCACGCTGCGTGCCTCTTCCAGGTCAACATGATTGCAGTCAATCATTGGGGCCGCTGCGGCCAGTATCGCGTCGACGTCCTGCATCATCTTCAACCGCTTGAACAGATCGGCCCGCACAAGCCCCATGCTCTCGCCGACCAGCTCGAGGAAGTTGATGACCTCGAACGGCCAATCGCGTTCATGCGAGCAGAGTTCACGATGGCACGCGTGATAAATGCCGGCGAGAGTATCAACGCCCGCATCTGCCGCAGCTTGGAGCTGATCCTGATGCACCTGCCGCTTATAGGCCGGCAACGGGTTCAGCGTATTGCACATCCAGCCGATCCGCGGCTGTTCCAGGTCGACGAACTCCAATCCGGGAATCGCCTCCAGAATCTGCCGTGCCGCTTCGCTCACACCGCGAACTCCGGGATGCTCGTGCAGTCCGACGCGCTTGCGAACCGGCAATCGCAGCAGCGGGCGCAGATCGTCGAGCCGTGCTGCGAGGAACAGCAGGAACGGCTCAAGTTCAAGTTTCGTGTCCGACTTGCCCGGCACCACGATCTCGCCCAGTTGCACCTGGCACGATGGGCACCACGACAGCACGCGGTTTCCGGCACCCGCCAGACGCTCGACAGTGCGATAGGCGATGCGTCCGGAGGTAGCGAGATCGCCGGCACGGAATTGCAGGACGCCACAGCAATGCGACGGCCCACCCATGACGCGGTAGCGGATGCCCAGCGCATCCATGATATCGAAACAGAGCAGCGCAATGTGTGGCGTCTTCAACAGATTGCAGCCGGTATAGAACACAACGTCCGGCGTTTCCTCGCCGTCTTCCTCCGCACGAAATCGAGCCAGCAACTCAGGCGACAGCTGCAGGCGGGACAGCACGCGCACGCCAGTGGTCATACCGGTGAAGCGCGTGAAGCCGTCCCGGCGCCGATCGGTGGATTGCTTGCGCTTGGCCACGGCAAGCCGTGCCATCGCCAGCATGAAGCGCGGATTGACGCCATACTGGCACGCCGGAATGCAATGGCCGCTGCCGGTGCACACGGCGGCCCAGCGTGCAGCCTCGGCCGAATGCTCCTCGCCGCGCAGCAGCGCCAATACACCGGAGGTAAGCGAATGGGGCTCCGCCTCGATGCCGGCAGGCGCCGGCATGGGACAGACCTCGGCGCACGCGCCGCAAGCCGTGCAGTGGTCCAGGATGTCCAGCACCCTGACGTCCAACGCCTGTTCGAGGGGAAGCGTCGTCATTGTCGGCCTCTGGCTAGATTCGTCGGAGGACGGCCGGCTGCTCCGCCAGCCCTGACGGATGCGTCACGGTCTCGGGCAGCGTATCCGGCCAGGCCCACCCCGGAGGCCCGAAGAGGTTGCGCATTGCCCGCATGTCGCAATGGAATGGTGGCCCGGACGGGCGGTCGCTCTGCATGAACAAAATGAACAGCGTGCCGTTCGGCCGCAGCCACTGATGCAGACGCCTGACGTAACTGGGCCAAAGCCCTGGTGGCAGCGCACAAAGGCAGGTCTGGTCATAGATTGCATCGAACGGTGCGTCCGGTGCCCACGCAAACAGGTCCTCCCGCTCGGCCCGTGCTGACAGCTTCAGCCGTGCGAAATGCGCCCGCTGAATCGCCACAGCACTCGGGGCGCCATCCACGACCGTCACGTCGAAGCCCGCCTCGGCGAGTGCAACCGGCTCCAGGCTTCGCCCTGCGCCTGGTACCAGGATGCGACATGGTGTCAGGACGCCGGCATCGCGCCAGCCAAGAAAGGCGGGGTTCAGCCCATGCCGCTCCCATCCCGTAGTGCCTTCGCGATAGCGGCCTTCCCAGTCGATCGCCTGCGTCTCGCTCATCCGGTTGCCTCAAGTCTTCCAGCACGCGCGACAACCTCACGCACTGCGAGGTCTAGGCGCGCGCCGACGCGTGGTACGTCATAGGTCGCCAGCACGTGGCGATACGCATTTGTCGCGAGCGTCTCAGCACCGGTGCGATCGCCGATCAGCGCGTCGAACGCCCGAGCAAGGCGCACGACGTCGCCCCGTGGCACGATCATGCCATCGATGCCGTCGTGCAGGATTTCCGTCGGGCCCTCGCTATCAGTCGCGATGATCGGCAGGCCATGCGCCATCGCTTCGATCAGCACGATGCCGAACGGTTCGTGGTGCGAGGGCAGGCAGAACACATCGATCTCGGCGAAGAACGCCGGCTTGTTCGTTACCCAACCGGGGAAGCTCAGCACTTCGCCCAAGTGACGCTCGGCGGCAAGGCGTTCGAGCGCACCACGCTCCGGCCCGTCGCCCGCCAGGATGGCGCGAAATGCGGTGCCGTTCGCCTGGAGCCTTGCCAGCGCGTCGACCAGGACGTCGAAGCCCTTCTTACTGACGAAGCGGCCCATCGCGCCGATGACCGCTGGGCTCCCCCTCGCATGGTGCCGCGGCCCCGCGGGAACGTCGACCATGTAGGGCACATGAAAGGCGCAGGATGCGGGGAGGCCTCGTTCGATCGCGTGGCGCCGGAGGTCCAGAGTCGGACAGAACGCTGCCGCAATACCCGCGCAGTTGATCTTGTAGTTGGCCAGCACGGCGCCCACCGGCGCCGCACCGGCGAGACGCAGCAGGTTCACCGCCCGGTTGCCGTGCGCGATGCTGATGTCCGGGGACAACTGCCGCAACAGCCGGCGTAGCCGCGCCGCCGCCAATGGATCCCATGCGCCGGCATGCGGCAGACCATGCAGCGTCGCCCGTTTGGCCTCCAGCGCGGGCCGCAGCGCTGCATTCGGGTGAATGACCGTGTGCACCTCATGCCCGCACTGGGTCAGTGCCACGGCATAATCGAGCAGCGCCTGCTCCAATCCGCCAAGGCCCCGGCCCAGCATGACATTCAGGATGCGCAATGCTACCTCGGTTCGGTCTGTATCCACGCCGGGATTCGCGGCGTCAGTGTTGCTCCACCACAGGTGAGCACTCCTTGCATCGCCTCGAGCCGCAGCACGGCAAGACCTCTCTGGCCGATACCGGATCGCATCGTCCCGACTTCGCTGCCATCGCGCAACACCGGTGTGCCTGGCGCGGGCAATGGGCCGTCGACCGCGACCGGAACGAGACGGCGCTTTACCAGACCGCGATATTTCGTGCGCGCTGTCAGCTCCTGTCCCAGATAGCAGCCCTTGGTCCAGGAGACGCCGTGCAGTTCGTCAAAGCCCGCTTCCAGCAGAACGGTCTTCTCGGATTCCAGGTCGCGTGAACCTTCTGGAAGACCCAGGCTGAGCCGGTGGCGATCCCAATCGGCTTCCAGGGCAGTCGTCGGCAACGGCGCTGCAGACAGCAGCCGCCAGCCAGCCTCGGGAAGCCGAGGATCCGGTGCAATGATCGCGTCGACCTGCGGCACTGCGTCCCACGCGGCGTACACCGCGAGTTCGTCCGCGGCGCGCAGCGTCACCTGCGATCGCAGGCGAAAGCGCGAAAGCCGTTGTCGGGTGGTTTCCACGTGCTGCCGCTCGCAATCCAGCAGCAACTGCTCGCCATGGGAGAAGATGAAGAAGTCGGCCAGCCACTTGCCCTGCGGCGTCAGCAGCGCTGCCCAAACCGCGCGACCGGGCGCCGCTTCGGTCACGTCGTTCGATACGAGACCTTGCAGGAAAGTGATGCGGTCTTGGCCCTCAATTGCCAGGACGGCGCGGCTTGGCAGGGCGGCCAGGCGGGTCATCACCAAAGAATTGGCGTTTCGGGCGGCCAGGGCAAGTGACTGGCGTCACGCTCGTGGTTCCTGCATATGGGCGCGAACACTGGGAGTCCGTCCTTACCAATGTGCGGCATTGCCGGATTGATCCTGTCGAGTCACGCGCGACCGCCTGGCCCGGAAATCCTCGCCAGGCTCATCAACAGTCTGCACCATCGCGGGCCCGACGGCACCGGGCA
>JAMXLO010000018.1 GCA_024280945.1 Acetobacteraceae bacterium | reverse complement strand
ACAGCAATCCGCGACCATCGATGTGCTGAAGGCTATGTCAGGCTCGCCCGGTGATGCGCAGCCGGTTTTCCAACTCATCGTTGAGCGAGCGCGGGCGTTCTGTAATGCGGATCAGGCTAACCTAGCATCGCCATGGAGAACGCGCGGCTACTGACCGAGACGCGGGAGGCGCTCGAACAGCAGACGGCGCCGAGGTGTTACAGGTGATTTATTCCTCACCCGGCGACCTGGCGCCAGTGTTCGATGCAATGCTTGAGAAAGCGCGACGGCTGTGCGAGGCGGATGTTGGCTCGTTTTTGTCTTACGGCGGTCAGGAATATAGAGTTCTCGCCTCAACCGTCGGCGATCTTGGACGGACCCTGACACCTGTTCCTGGCAATGGGCTCTATCGTATCGCTGCGGGTGAAGATGTGGTGCAGCTCCTGGATGTGACGAAGGAGGAGGCGTTTCAAACAGGTGTTGCCCGCGAGCGAACGCTGCGCGCCGGAACCCGGACAGCTCTGGCAGTCGCCCTTCGCAAGGACAATGCATTGATCGGCGCCATCACCACCGGCCGTCGCGAGGTGAAGCCGTTCACCCTCAGCCAGATTGCACTGCTGCAGAATTTCGCTGCGCAGGCAGTGATCGCGATGGAGAACGCGCGGCTGATCACCGAAACGCGCGAGGCGCTGGAGCAGCAGACCGCGACAGCAGAGGTGCTACAGGTGATCAACTCGTCGCCAGGCAATCTGATGCCGGTATTCAAGGCAATATTGGAGAAAGCCCACAATCTTTGTGGTGCCGCGACCGGCAGCCTGTCGATCTACAATGGTGAGTACTTGCGTGTGGTGGCAGCGCATGGTTACCCCGAAAGCCATGCCGCACTTTTGCGCCAGCCTAATGCTCTAGCCCCCCTACACTACGCAGTGCTAGGTGGAGAGCGCTTCATCCACATTCCGGATATACGGACGTCACGCAGCAGCACGGCGGCAGCATTACTGTGGACAGCAAGGTCGGTGAATACAGCGAGTTCACAATTCGGCTCCCGCGCAAGGCATAGGTGTCTGCGAGCCGACCGACATCATCTCCTCCTGTGAGGTCGGCCGCTAAAGCGGGGCTGCTGGCGCCCACAACAGCTAGTCAGCCTGAAGCTCACGAATTTCGCTGGAAAGTTGGAGGGGAACGCTGGCTGGGCTTAGCATCCGGAGCCGCTGGCCACCGACACGTCACGTTCTTGGCCAGCGAGGGGGAAACATGGCAACGAAGGGTAATGCCTGCCCGTGGTGCGGACTTGTGCCATGACGGCGCGGGTGTTGGTTGTCGATGATGAGCCGGACGCGGAGCCGCTGTTCCCGCAACAGTTCCGCCGGGAAGTGCGCGAGGGTCTCTATCGGCTGGGTTTTGCCCGTTCGGGCGAAGCGGCTTTGCATAGGCTCGATGGCCAAGTGGGCGATGAGATCATCCTGCTCCTTTTGGACATCAACATGCCAAGCATGAGCGGGCTCGATCTGCTGCCGAAGATCAAGGGACGCAAGCCCGGGCTGCTGGTCTTCGTCATCTCGGTCTATAGCGACGCCGATACGGTGAGCAGGGCGCGGGAGCGCGAGGCTGACGAGTTCCTCACCAAGCCGGTGGATTTCGCGAAACTGAGGCGGGACATCATGACGGTGCACGCCGACGCAATGCGGAGGGACGCATGACCGTGCCATCCGACGATACCACAACAGACCTTCACGCCATGATCGCTGAGCTACGCGCAGAGCGAGACGCAGCACTCTCAGAGAAGGCCGCGCTGGCCGAGGCACTGGCCCGGCGCAACACTGAGTTCGGCGAGCGGATTGAGCAGCAGTCCGCCACCATCGATGTCCTGAAGGTGATGTCCGCGGCGCCTGGCGATCCGCAACCTGTGTTCGACCTGATCGTCCATCGAGCGCGTGATCTGTGCAACGCAGCTGCCGCCATCCTGTTTGAGTTCGATGGTCGCCTCGTCCATTTCAGGGCGCGCTCCGGTTATGACATGGACCAGACGGTTCAAGCAGAATACCAAAATCGATGGCCCGCTGTCCCAACGCGCGACTCCATTACCTGCCGATCTATCCTCGATAAAGAGATCATCCATGTCCGAGATTTGGACACGGAGGCCGACCTGCTTCCCGTCGTGCGGCGTATGGGGCACAAGTCGCAAGTATCGATACCACTCCTGCGCGAGGGCAGTGCACTTGGGGACATCACACTGGCCGCGATGGAGCCAGGCGGCTTCTCCGACAGCCAAATCACCTTGCTGCAGACCTTCGCCGAGCAAGCAGTGATCGCGATAACCAGCGCGGAGACGTATCGCGCGTTGCAGACCCGCACGAGCGATCTTCAGGAAACGCTGGAATACCAGACGGCGACCAGCGACGTGCTGAAGGTTATCAGCCGATCGGCGTTCGATTTGCAGCCGGTGCTGGATACGGTGGCGCAGACCTCGGCCCGACTTTGCGACGCCGATCGTGCCGCGATTTTCCGTCGCGAGGGTGACTTCTGGCGACTGGCCGTGAACTTCGGGTTTCCGCCCGCATGGCAAGACTACATAAAGACCCAAAGTCCTTTCTCACTGGATCGCTTCGCGGAGCACGCAGCGGTGCGTGCTGTGGTGGAGCGCCGGCCCGTCCATATCGATGACCTGGCCTCCGTTCCAGGCTACGAGAACCGCTTGGGTGAGCAGCGAACGACACTCGGTGTTCCCTTGCTGCGTGACGGCGAGGCCATCGGGACCATTGTGCTAGCACGCCTACGTGTCGAGCCATTCACCGACGGGCAGATCGAACTAGTCAATACATTCGCCGATCAGGCAGTGATCGCCATCGAAAACACGCGATTGATAACTGAACAGCGGGAGGCATTGGAGCAGCAGACCGCGACCGCCGAGGTGTTGCAGGTGATCAATGCCTCACCGGGTAATCTCACGCCCGTGTTCGACGCGATGCTCGAAAAGGCTATGCGGCTGTGCGGGGCTGCGTACGGGGTGCTACGAAGTTTCGATGGCACTCACTTAGGCATTCTGGCGAGCCGTGGCGTTCCTCTAGAGTACGCTGAGTTCTTAGCGCGAAACGCTGACCCTCTGCTGCCGGTCAATAAGCCGGTGGCGGGAACCGGTCTCACACAAGCCCTTCAGACCGGCCAGCCAGCGGAAACGTTGGATGTGAGAGAGAGTATCGGCTACAAGAGCGGCAGCGCTCGCAGCCTCGCTATCGCCGACTTGGGTGGTGCACGCACTATACTGCACGTGCCGCTGGTCAAAGATCTGGCGACGGTTGGCCTATTCACGATGTATCGCCGGGAAGTCCGCGGCTTCTCCAACAAGCAAATCGCATTATTGAAAAATTTTGCCGCCCAAGCGGTGATCGCGATGGAGAACGCGCGACTACTGACCGAGCAGCGTGAGGCTCTGGAGCGACAGACTGCCATGGCCGAAGTCTTGCAGGTCATCAACGCCTCGCCAGGCAATCTTACGCCGGTATTCGATGCGGTGCTGGAGAGGGCGTTGCGGTTGTGTGCCGCGTCGTTCGGGACTCTCCTTGCGTATGATGGGGAGCACATTGAGACGCTCGCGCTGCTGGGCGTACCCCCCGCTTTCGCCGAATGGAGTCGCCGCAATCCGCTCACTAAAGAAAGCGCCGGCCTGATATCGCGGGGCATTGAAACTGGGAAGCCTGTCCAGGTCACGGATGTCACGACTCATGCATTCATGACGAGGCGCGATGCCCTTGTAGAACTAGGCGGTATCCGCGCCATTTTGCAGGTGCCGCTAGTAAAGGACGGAACCATAATTGGGTTCATTGCGATCTTTCGCCGAGAGCCGGGCGTATTCCCCGAAACTCAGGTCGCCCTACTGGAAGGCTTCGCTGCCCAGGCAGTGGTGGCGATGGAAAACGCGCGGCTGATTACTGAACAGCGCGAGGCACTGGAGCAGCAGACGGCAACCACCGAAGTGTTGCAGGTGATCAACGCCTCACCAGGAAACCTCGAACCTGTCTTCGATGCGATGCTCGACAAAGCGCTGGATTTGTGCGGCGCGGCGTTCGGCAATCTGTGGACCTACGACGGTGAGATGTTCCACGCGGCGGCAGTGCGCAGGGTACCGGTGCCTTACGCCTATGCTCTACAGCGCATATCGGCTCTCGGCACCAGGTCGGGAGCGGTTCTAGGGCAAATCGCTGCTGGGAGCGCCTGGACCCAGATCCCCGATGCTGCAGCGGAAGAGGCATACCTCGACTCCGACGCCCGGGCTGTAATCGAACTCGGACAAGCCCGGACTATTGCGGGCGTTGCGCTGCGCAAGGACGCAGCACTACTGGGCGCCATTACGATCTATCGCCAGGAAGTTCGGCTGTTCTCCGACAAGCAGATCGCACTATTGCAGAATTTCGGAGCGCAGGCGGTGATCGCCATGGAGAACGCGCGACTACTGACCGAGCAGCGCGAGGCGCTGGAACAGCAGACCGCGACGGCTGAGGTATTGCAGGTGATCAACTCCTCGCCCGGCAATCTCGTGCCGGTCTTCGATGCGGTGCTCGACAAGGCGTTGGGTTTGTGCGACGCGGCTTTTGGTGTTCTTTGGACACATGATGGGGAGTGCGGTCATGCGGTCGCGCTCCGCGGGGTCCCGCTGGCGTTCGCTGAGTACTTGACGCGGGCGCCGCATCCGATCGAGCCGGGCGGCGTGCACTACCGTCTGATGGGCGGCGAGCCCATAGTACACATCGCAGATGCTGGGGAGGATCAGGCCTATCGGTCTGGCAACCGGCTCCGCGGCGCGCTTGTCGAACTGGGCGGCGCCCGAACCGTGCTCGCGGTCCCGTTGCGCAAGGACAAAGCTTATCTCGGCCACTTTGTCATCTACCGACGTGAAGTTCGCCCGTTTGCCGACAAGCAGATCACACTTGTGCAGAACTTCGCCGCACAGGCAGTAATCGCGATGGAAAACGCGCGGCTCCTGACCGAGCAGCGCGAGGCGCTGGAGCAGCAGACCGCGACGGCTGAGGTATTGCAGGTGATCAACTCCTCGCCCGGCAATCTGGCACCTGTGTTCGATGCCATTCTGGAGAAGGCGCACAGCCTGTGCAGTGCTGCCAAGGGCACGTTTGTCGTCGTTGACGGGGATCAATTGCGTTTGGCCGCCAGCCGAGGTCTGTCGGAGGCATTTGTCGGGGTTCTGCAAAGGCCACGCGGCTACGAGCGGGGATCGCCACCCGAGCAGTTACTGAATGGGGCAACGATAATCCACCTCATTGGCCCTGCAATCTTAGGCGGCTCGATGGGTCGTGTCGCCGTCGAGCTTGAAGGTATCCGCACCGTCTTATTTGTGCCTCTCCGACGACACGGAGTTTTGCTAGGCTATATCACTGCCTATCGACAGGAAGAGGCTCCTTTTTCCGAGGAGCAGATCGCGCTCCTGCAAGGCTTTGCGGCCCAGGCGGTGATCGCAATGGAAAACGCTCGGCTTCTCACCGAGCAGCGTGAGGCATTGGAGCAGCAGACGGCGACCTCCGAGGTGTTGCAGGTCATCAATACCAACCCCGGTAACTTAACGCCGGTGTTCGACGCGATGCTCGAAAAGGCAATGCGGCTGTGCGGGGGCGCCTTCGGCGTGCTTGGGATAACCTCGGACGGCGAAACCGTCCAAACCGCCTGCCAGGGCCCTCCAGCCTTGCTTGAGTTTCTTCGTGACCGACCGCCGGGCCGACCGGCGCCAGGAAGCACGATGCGTCGGCTGCTAGACGGCGAGGCTTCCGCGCAAGAGCTGGACCTTATGGCCAGCGATCTCTACGAGCGTGGCGACCCAACGCGCCGGGCGTTGGTCAATTTGGGCGGGTGCCGCTCGCTCGCCAGCGTTGCCCTGCGCAAGGATGATGCCGTCCTTGGAGCCATTCACATCTATCGGCAGGAGGTCCGACCGTTCTCAGATAAGGAAGTCGCGCTGCTGCAGAACTTCGCGGCGCAAGCGGTCATCGCGATAGAGAACGCGCGGCTGCTGGGTGAGTTGCGGCAGCGCCAGGAAGAACTCCGTATCACCTTCGAGAACATGGGTGACGGCGTGGCGTTGTTCGATGAGACACGGCATCTAGTGGCATCCAACCGGCGGTTCCAGCACATGCTGGACGTGCCCGATGATGTGATCGCGTCACGGCCGACCTTCTCGGACTACATCCGGTATCTGGCGGACCACGGCGAATATGGTCCCGACCCTGTAGACCACGTTCAGCAGTTGCTGGCGCTCGGCAGTCAGCGGAGGACATTCGAGCGCACGCGACCAAACGGCCGTATCATAGAAATTAGAGTTAACCCCGTGCCCGGCGGTGGCTTTGTGGTGATCTACAGCGACATCACTGACCGAAAACGTAATGAGGAGGAGTTGCGTGCCGCCCGGGATGCCGCCGAGGAGGCCAGCCAGAGGATCGAAACCGCGTATCGCGATCTGAAAGCTGCACAAGCCAGCCTAATTCAGGCTGAGAAGATGGCATCACTCGGCCAATTGACGGCCGGCATCGCGCATGAGATCAAGAACCCGCTCAACTTCGTCAACAACTTTGCAGAGCTATCGGGCGACCTGCTCGGCGAACTGAACGATGCCGTCGCCAGCAACCGGCAGGCCGAGATCGACGAGCTGACGGCGACCCTCCAAGGTAATCTGGCGAAGATCACCGAGCATGGCAAACGTGCCGATGGCATCGTGAAGGCGATGCTGGAGCACTCGCGCGGGTCCTCAGGTGAACGGCGTATGGTCGATCTGAATGCGCTGATCGATGAGGCGTTGAACCTCGCCTACCACGGCGCCCGAGCACAGGATCAGAGTTTCAACATGACACTGGAGCGGGACTTCGCGGAGGCGATCGCGCCGATCGAGCTAGCGCCGCAAGATATGACGCGGGTGTTTCTGAACCTGTTCAGCAACGGGTTCTACGCGGCCACGAGGCGGGCACGGAGTGGCGCGGACGCCGGCTTCGAGCCGACGCTGAAGGTCACCACTCGGGACCGGGGTGAGGCGGTGGAAATCAGATTGCGCGACAACGGCATCGGCATTCCGGCTGAGATCAGGGACAAGCTGTTCCAGCCGTTCTTCACCACCAAGCCGACGGGTGAGGGTACTGGCCTCGGTCTTTCCATCAGCTACGACATTGTCACCCAGCAGCATGGCGGCTGCATCACGGTGGACAGCGAGGTCGGCGAATACAGCGAGTTCATTATACGACTGCCACGCACGCCGGCGCTTTGAGCAAGGCCGAGTTCGCGGAGACCGAAGCGGAACGCGACCGGCTCTGGGGCGCCCGCTTACGTGTGTGTTCCGATGGCCTGTCGGCCCCCGGCAGTTGATGTCGCGGGCACCCTCAGAGGCCGTCTAGCGCGACCATAGGGGTCCTATTTACGCGGTAATCGCGGCCCAACGTGAGTGTTCTCGCGGGAGGTCCAGATCGTGCTGAATTGGCGATGAGACAATGCAGGGGCGCCGATCACTGCGTGCTGGGCCCGTTGCGAAGATTGAGCCGCGGGTGAGGGAGTCGGAAGGCCTGTTCCGTGGTGGAGGCGATAGCACCTCAGAAAGCCGTTGTCGGTTGGCGGGCGCACCCGACACATCGGCCGGCCCATCTCCATCGGGGCCCGGCGCTCAGTTTCAGTTGGGCTGCAGTTCCGGGATGGTCGGTGCGTGCCGCAACCGATCAGTGAGCAGATCCACCGGCGTGCCGAGCCACACCGCGTGCGTCGTATGGTCCTCGACTTCGTCGTCGGTGAGCGGGTGGACCAGAATGTCGAGCCCCTGCCGGTTGAACATCAACCAGGGCACAACGTCCGTGAACGCGTCCTTGCGGAAGATCACCTGCACCTGCGGGATCGGATGCGGCCCGGCGATGCCGGTGAACTGCGGCCTGCTCGGCTGTCCGCCAAAGCGAGCGACCAACTGATCGTGCAGATCCTTGGCGTTGGCCTCGGTGACGTCGTGGTAGTAGATGTGAACGTGATAACCGCGCAGGCTGTCGGCTAGAGACATCTTCACTCTCCTTGCTGCCGGCACATCGCTGATGTCGGCCCGTTTGATCGGCCTGGGCGTAAGCCAACCACCATCCCGTAAGCGTGACAATGCTCTTGGAAACGAGTGACCGAGTCCGGCAACGGAGGCGTTGCGCCGTCATCCCTTCATGAGCTGCCCGCTGGCACAATCCTAAGTGCCCATACGGAAGGCGCTTGCTCGGGAACCCCGGCCCGGGCGGCGGGTCCGTTGTTCAGCATTCGCGGCGCGGTTGTCGGCGAGTTCAGTGGCCGCGAAGACGCCACGACGGTGGTACTCCAGGGACGGTTGCTGCTTCACTACGGCTGTCGAAACCGCTTTCGCTTGAGGCCGAAACAAATCGATAAGAAATTTGGCGATCACCCTGCCGGTGGTAGGCTCAGTACTCGCCGCTGCGATAACCGCATTCGCACCCCTCG
>JAMXLO010000017.1 GCA_024280945.1 Acetobacteraceae bacterium | reverse complement strand
TCGGCGGCGAGTAGCCGTCATCGTAGGATATCCAGGTGATCTTGCGCCCGTTTATGCCACCCTCGGCGTTGACCATCTCGAAATAGGCTTTCTCCGACAGTGGGAACGGGCTGCCGTTTGCGAGCGGTCCGCTATAGGGACCGGTGTTGCCGATCTTGATCTCGGTGTCGGTAACACCCGGCCCATATTTCTTGGCCGCTCGGACCTGCAGCGCTGCAACCGCAAGCGCACCCGGTGCGGCGGCAAGGATTGTACGTCGCGTCAGACGTGTCATTGGAAGCTCCCTGTTCTGTTGCCGGTCCGCTTATTGTCTTGCTTATTGTTCCCGACCTCGCGGAACGCAGGCCAGATGAGCGCAGCATGACCTCGCGCTCCCCACTTGCCAAGCGAATACGCGGTGCGGGATTGGCCACTTTGGCAGGCCGGGTTCAGCCGTTGCTAGGAGCTCGAGCGACAAGAGCGTTGTAGAAGCTCCTTGCAGAGAACTCCGGCTTTGCTGCTTGGCGCCCACAACTGCCGTTCGATCAAACTACGACGCTCCTCGAGAGCGGACATCCCGCTGTTCTAGCCGTTCGGCTGCACTGGGTGGGGAACCGTCCGTCTGGTTGCGGGCCGAGAGGCTGGTCGAGGAGACACCGGGATCGAGCCAACCGGACCGCGCGGGTGCGGGGCTAGGCGGCCTTTTGCACCAGACTTAGAAGCGCCTAACCGCCTGATGACAATTATGGGCACCGTCAAGGAAGGCTGTAATGGCAACTCGCGGGTTGGCCGCGGCAGCTGTCACGCAGGATCCGCTTCAATGATTGCGGACAAGCTTGGCGTACGGATGATACAGTTAAGGCGTAGGCCGGCATTAGAAAGCAAGCAGCGGTATTCCGTCTCGGTGCGTTCACGTCCACCAGGACTGAGCATCATGTTCATGTCAGACATGAAGAATGAGCGGTTCCGAAGGTCATCTGGATCGATCTGTTCTGGAAGCAGTCGTTCAATCAACAGCAGCTTGGCATGGCTCTGCATTGCGTCGCGGCAGTTGCGCAGGATGGTCGAAGCCGCATGGTCATCCCGGCCATGAATGACACTTTTGAGCATGTAGGCATCAGCGCCCTCAGGCACTCCGACGAGTGCGTCACCCATAATCACCTCGCAGCGTAACGTGAGCTCGGTCGCGGCAATGTGCTCGCGTACTCGCGGGGCGGCGTGCGGCAGTTCGAAGACTGTACCACGCATGGAACGCGGACTAAGACGGGTGCAGGTGAAGCTTGCCCAGCTGAATACTGCGGTGCGTTCACCGTTGCCGGGGGTGAAGCACAAACGGAGCGCGTATAAGAGCACGCAGAAAAGGCTCATCGGCAAATACAGCAAGATGCCCCCGGTGTCGGATTGCAGCCTGGAAGCCAACTTTAGGCGCACGTGCATTCAGCACAGGTGGTTCGGGCCAAAGTAGGAGCAAGCACATGCCACGTCGCCCAAACATCGACCGCACCAGCGTCAATCTGTCGGGTCGCAATGCGACGAAGTTGGGCGGGGCGCCCGCCGGGCAGGTCGTTGGCGGCCCAGGCGAGGGCCAGTCAGCCCAGCCCGCACCGTCAGTGCCCCAGCCGGTGGTGAACCGGCCCAAGCCAGTGACTCCGGGCGGTCCAGCGCGTGCCGGCTCGCGGGTTGTCACAGGCGCTGATCCAATCGGGGCCGTACGCAACACTGATCTCAACGGCAACGGGTGACGGCGCATGATCGATGCCTTCGAACTGCGCGCGTTGCTGGAGGGGGTGCAGGACGGTGCGGATGCGGCGTTGCTGGTGCGCGAACTCAATGCGCGTCTGGGCCAGCTTGGTTTGCCGGCTGTTGACTGGCTACCGGACATTCCGGTGCCCGCCTGGATCAGCGCACCGTTTACACCAGAGCAATTCGAACGAAGTCAGGCACTGTTCGATGCGGTGTGCAAACTGGACTTATCCAATCCGCAGTCACTGCCGCCAATGAAGCGAGCGCACATGCAGTGTCAGGATCAGTGTCAGGAAGCCTCAGGCTAATGCTGGACGGCGTGGAACGTGGGCACGACAAGGCGTTGCTGCGCTTCGTTATGCGATGGCAGGCACATGAACGCAGTGACGTTGCAGTGGTGCCACTGACGCTTGCACCCTAAAAAACTAAAAATCGATCGCGACGTGGACCGCCCCCCAATGAATTTTATCTGCTCGCGCATTGATCAGGGCCAACCTGAAACACTGCGGTAGCAGCGTCAATGGCACCGCGCCGCTTGTCGAACGCCGCGAAAAACTGGGAGGCACACTGGAGAAAAGCCGAGATATCCTCGCATATACTGATGTGCGTGTGTGTCTCGCGGAGCCGATCCCGCCACCTGACGGCACCGATCCAGAGGTGGCGCGCGAGTGGGCGTTGCATGTGAAACTACGCGCCGCGAAGACGTCGCCAGCTTGGACGCTCTGGCTGAACAGTGCGAACACATATCGACGCTGGCTGCACGAATTCTGGCTGACACCGCGGGCCGCTGATATCGCTGCCCTGCCGGCAGCCGGCAGCCTGGGCGCAATATGCGAACCGTGATGCATGGCTGCATGGCGTTGCGTCAGTCGGGTGGTTCCGCGGCAGCTGCTTGATCGCGCAATCTGGGCGGGTCGCTGCAGCCCGCTCGTGTGCGGTGAACCAAAAGCCAGCCCGGACAGCGCACCGTCGCGATCCCAGGTAGCGGCTGCCAGGGTTGGTCATTGATCGCGTATTCTGCAGCTTTGCTTAGCGCAGGCAAATGATCGTTGCTCCGCCATAGCCCGGAAAGGCGGAGCGACAGCTTGCCGAATTGGCCGTGCAGCCGCAGCACTCTGCAGAAGTCCACGCACGGCGCCACTGCCAACGCGCGCATCTCCGCCTCGGCGTTGATCCGGACAAGACGAGCTGCTGGCGCACCGGAACAGCTTTCGGAACCTTCACAAAGGTTTGCGCATAACGATAACGATAAAGTCGCAAACTAATGCTTTGACCGACGCCATTAATCGGTCGATCTTAGTCTGGCCTTCATTGTCGCACTCTACAACAATGCAACGAACAACGTTGGGAGTGTCATTCAAGGAGAACCCGCAATGAATGCTGATGCGACGAGCAGAAATATTGCTTCCCCCTCCTACCGCGAGTTGCTGTCACTCTTGGCTGACGGAGAGAGAGTGATGTTGGCGGTCGGCTCCGACTGGGCGTCCATTCCTGGTCGGGCGCGGTTTCCGTTGCTGAGATGGGCCCACGAAGCGCATGGAGTACTCGATCGGGTGGACGTGCGCTGGTCGGTTCGCCTTCGTTCTCAACGGTTCGGTCAACGAGTTGCCGGGCGAAGAACCCTGCCTTACAGGCTTAATGTCCCCGCCGAACGAAAGAGAGACCTACGTCGCGGCTGAGCCGCGAATAGTCCAATGATGATGAACGAGTGGTAATGCCGCTCTCATAGCTGGTCATGAACGCGGTCCCATATGTGGAACTGGTGCAAAACGGCAGCACGAGCACGCGTGTCTCTGACGCGCCGTGTCACCTTTATGCCGAGAGCACTGCACTCCAAACAGCGGGCGCAAGTCGGCCTTGAACCCCGAGACGTTGGAGCCCGAACTACCCCTTGCGGATAGGATGCATCAGCTCGATGCCGGCAATCGTGATCGCCGCATGACGGAACTGCTTGAAGCCGAGCATCACAGCGATACGTTGCTTGACGCCCCGATGGTCTTGCTCGATCAGGTTATTCAAGTACTTCGACGAGCGCTGCTTCGTGTCCGCTGGCAAGGAACCATCAGCTTTCATTTCGTGCGCTGCGCGGTGCGATGCGGCGTAGCCGTCCAGCGTGATGGTCTCTGGCGGGTGCTGGTGGTCATTAATCGCTTTGCGGAAGAAGGCCTTCGCAGCGGCTACATCGCGCCTTGCGCTCAACCTGAAGTCGACTGTCCGTTCAGCCCGATCGACGGCACGGTATAAATAACACCACTCGCCTCTGATCTTGACGTATGTCTGGTCCACGCGCCACGACCGGCCCACTGCAAGGGCATAGCGGCGCCAGCGCTTCTCGAATTCGGGGGTATAGTGCCGGACCCATCGCATGATGGTTGTATGTGCCAGCGACAAGCCACGCTCCGCCATCATCTCGACCAGGTCGCGCAGGTTCAGTTTGAACCGAAGGTACCAGCGCACGCACAAAATGATGATGTCGCGGTCGAAGTGTCGCCCTGTGAACAGCTCCTCCAGGCACCCCGGCTTGCCCATAGGCCGACCTCTCGCGGTTCAGGCCCTCAGCTTAGCCGACCAGCCCGCCTCGTTTGCACCAGAGCCCCCATGTGAACTTTGGCGCTGACAGGTCTCTGTCACCGGCGCGAAGTAGTAGGTGCGGGCCCCAAGGTGGCCCGGCGCTAGTAGTCTCGATCCAGTTACGGACCTTGCGGGCGGCTCTCCAGGGGCAAACCGCGCTCCTTCCCTTGCATGTCGTTTCCTAAGCGCGATAGCGCTTTAAGTCAGCCACCCGGCATATCTGGGGTGGGTATTCGGAAGGGGCAGCGACACGTGCTGCCCGGTTTCAGCCGAATGAAACATCGCCGAGATCAACTCCAATGATTGTCGGGCATCCTGCAAGGAGACCGGGAGCGGTGTGCCCTGCCCAATGGCTTGGTGGAAGCCGGCAAACTGCCCTGCAAAACCGCTATATCCCTGTGCCGGACGCTCCATGATCGCCCCGATGGCTGCGGCACTATCCGGATCTGCGGCTGTGAATTCCCAGGGCTCTTCGGCGAGCTGAGATGTAGCATCGCCGAAACACTGGCGTTCGAACGCAACACGCTCGAAGCACAGACGCATCCGCGCTGACGGACGGACGGACCCGAGTGTCGCCGTAATCGATGCGAGCGCTCCATTCTCCAGACGGAGGCTGGCCGCGGCGCAATCCTCGACCTCTATGCGATTGACACGCGTGGCTTTGAACGCGGTCACGTTCGCTACCGGCCCAAGCAAATGCAACAGAAGGTCGTGGTTGTGGATCGCCTGCGTTACCAACACGCCACCAAGCTCTGTGGCGAACTTTCCCCGCCACTCGATCCGATAGTAATCGGCCGAGCGGCGCAGCAAGGTTTCCACCGACGCTGTATACAACTGCCCGGCAAGGCCGGAGCCGATTATCTCTTTGATCTTGGGGATCGCGGAGCCGAACCGGTATTGGAAGATCGGCATGACACGTCGCTTGGTTCGACGTTCTGCCGCAACGACGTCATCGAGTTGTCGCAACGATCCAACCAGCGGCTTCTCGCAGATCACATGTTTATCTGCATCGAGAGATGCCAGGATCATGGCGTGATGCAGCGGTGGTGGCGTGCAGATACTCACGACATCTATGCCGGGCATCGCCAAAACGTCCTCGACGCGCGCAACTTGATGCGGGATGTCGTATTTGGCTGCAAATTCCTGGCGTCCTTCTGCATGCCGGCTGCAGCAGACGGACATCTCGAACAAGTCGGGGAGCAGGTTGAAGCCGCGGGTCATCTGCAGGTCACCGGCCCACCCACAGCCGATTATGGCTACCTTAAGCCGGCTCATTCGAGCTCTTTCGTGGAGGGGTCGCAGTACTGCCGCGCAAGATCAATTCAGCTGCCAGCGGTAGCGGGCGTTCGGCTGACCCTGCTTCCAAACGAGTAATGATGTATTTGGCTATCTCTTCGCCCATAAGGCGGCTCGGTACGCGGATCGTCGTCAGTGGCGGATCCAGGTGTGCCGACATATCCGTGTCGTCGAAGCCGACAATGCTCAGATCGTCCGGAATTCGCAGGCCAAGCTTTTTTGCTTCGATCATGGCGCCCGTCGCAATGTAGTCATTCGTGCATATGAGCGCGGTCGGACGCAGCCGATCATCCGCAAGTATTTTCTGCATTCCCTCCCGGCCGCTTGCGATGTGCCGGCTGTTCACCCGCACAAAGTGCTGCGGCCGGACCGCAATTCCGGATTGCGCCAGCGTGTCTCGCACGCCGGCGAGGCGCTGTTGGATGCGGTCGTTGGCATCGTTTTCATGCGCCACAATGCCAAAACTACTATGGCCGAGATCGAGCAAGTGCTCCGTCAACCTTGCGGAGGCTGCGTAGTTATCGAACCCTATGCAAACGTGCCTCGGGTCTCGGCCGCTGGTGTAAGTAATCACATACGGGAGATCCTGGGATCGCAGCAGTTCGAAAAGCGCTTCCGGATGGGCTTCGCCGACGAGAACCAGGCACTCAATCCCCTGCTCGACGAGCTTGCGCGCTTGCTGGACGTGCATCTCCTCGGATGCCGCCGCCATGCAGCATAGAACGAGCGTGTAGTGCGCCGCCCCCAGATCCTGTTGTAGCGCCTCGATCAGCGTGGCGAAGTTTTGATGGCTCAGCGTTGGGATCATCACGCCGATGGTGCGCGTGCGCAGCGAAGCGAGTGCCTTGGCAACCCCATTCGGCACCCACTTCAGATCCAGCGCCGCCTGGGCGATGCGATCGCGCAACTCGGGCGAAACCAGGTTGGGCGTATTCAAGGCGCGCGATACCGATGCGGTCGATACGCCGGCACGCCGAGCAACATCCTCGAGCTTAACCGATGCGCTAGTCGCTTTGCGCGGTCGGCGGGACCTCAATCTGACTTCGGCGCGATCTCCTCTTATCACCTTATCACGCTGTCCTCACTGTCGCAGTCAAACAGTGATCACGACGTAGTTCTGTTCCACGCTGACCGGAACCGTCTCTGCCTCGAAGGGTCCCTTGGCCAGCTTCTCGCCCGGCTCGACTTCCACGGCAAAGGTGCGTGCGTGTACACTATCCGGATCGCACCAGGACTGCCCGGTGCGGACATCGAACTCCCAGCAATGCCACGGACAGCGTAGCATCTCTCCCTGGCGCGTGAGGCTGTATTCGCCGGGACCTGGCGATTCCAGCCTGCTGAGAAGCGCACCCCGGCAAAGTTGCGCGCCCTGATGCGGACACCGGTTGATCAGCGCGAAGAACTCATTGTTGATGTGAAAGACACCGATCTCGCGCCCCTTCACGGTCACGATCTTGCAGGTGCCGGGCGCGATCTCGTCTACTGTCGCGACGATATGGCGAGTCATCGTCAATCCAGACCGTAGAGTGCACGAGCATTTTCGTGATAGATCTTGCGCCTCCACTCCTCCGGCAGCGGGACTTTGAACGCGAAGCGAGGATCGTCCTGATCCCAGTGTGGATAGTCGGTCGAGAACATCACGCGATCGACCCCGATCCACTCGAGCGTTGACAGCATATCGCGTGGCCGTTCGGGCTCCTCGATCGGTTGCGTTGTCACCCAAATGTGCTGGCGCACATACTCCGATGGCTTCTGCTTCAGAAACGGCACTTCCGCATGCAGCCGCTTCCAGGCCTTGTCCAGCCGCCAGCACAGCGCCGGCAGCCAGGCAAAGCCGCCTTCCACCAAGACGACCTTGAGATTTGGGATGTGTTCGAATACGCCCTCACAGACCAGACTGGTGACCAGGGTCTGCATCGACTGCACGTAGGACGGATGCTCTTCGTGGTAGAAGGAAGGCCAGCCGCCGCCGGTCGAGGGATGCCCCCCATTGCCGCCAAGATGGAGCGAGACCGGGAAGCCATTCGCAGCACAGGCTTCCAGGATGGGCCAGTAGCGTTGGCGTCCGAGCGGCTCCACACCGCGCGGCGGAATGTTCACCTGCGCGAAACGCCGGTCGCCGGCGCGCTTTTCAATTTCCGCTATGGCGGCCTTCTCGTGCTCGATATTCACCTGCACAGCGGCCTTCAGGCGCGGATCAGGATCGCACCACCGCGCGAGCTGCCACTCGTTCACCGCGGTCGCCATCGCTGCGCCGAATTCGACGTTTCGCTCGCCGCCCGCGCCCCCGACGAGCGGGGCCAGCAGACCGTAGGCGACGTTGAACAGATCCAGCAACTGCTCCTGCATGAACGGCAGGTCTGAGCCGGGATGCGTACCATCGGGGGGCCAAGCATCCATGCGCTGGCCGTTGCCCGGAGACATGCGCGGATAGTTCGATGCCTTTGCCAGACCCTGGCGCGTGCGCCCGCCGATAGTGGCCCGATGCTCGCGCCAGCGCTGTGGCAGGAAAGCATCGAACTCAGCGGGTGTTTTGAAGAACGGATGCACATCGCAATCGATGAAGCCCAGAAAGCTCTGGTTGATGGCTTCGGGTTTGCGATCCATAACCGTCATATTCATGTCGACTCTCCGTTTCCGGATGAAAGGTCAGTTCAAACGTGCATAGGTTGCCAGCGCATTATCAGCCAAGATCTTGGTCAGGACGTCGCTTGGCAGACCAGGGGGGATGGCATCGGTGCCCTCGAAGTGCCAGTGCGGGTAGTCTGTCGAGAACAGCAGCATCTCGTCAGAACCGATCTCGTCGAGGATCGTCTGTACGAGGGCTTTATCCGGCGGATCGTCGAACGGCTGCACGGTCAGTCTCACGTGCTCGCGGATGATCTCGGACGGTACACGATCCACCCACGGAGTCTCTGAGCGCACACCACGCCATGTCTTGTTGATGCGCCAGAAATGTGCCGGTAGCCAACTCACACCCGATTCGATCAGGACAACCTTGAGGCGCGGGAACTTGTTGAACACGCCCTCGGTAACCAGGCTATTCAGCACGCCCGAGAACCCGGGCGCTTGCGACACATAGTCCTCTAAGTAGTACGAGGACCAGCCGAGCGCGCTTGGCGGGTGACGGAAGCTACTTCCCGCGTGGATACCGATCGGCAGATCGAGATGCTCCGCGGCTTGATAGATCGGCCAGTGCTGCCGTCGACCCAGCGGCATCTCGGTCATTGCCAACATCAGCACCTGCACGAAGCGGCGATCGTCGGCTCGACGCTCGATCTCCGCCACCGCCAGTTCCGGACTATGCGCCGGCACAACGATGGATGCGCGTAGCCGTGGATCCCGATCGAGCCATTCGGCGGCGATCCAATTGTTGATCGCGCGGCACAGCGCGGCGGAGAGATCCTCGCTGAACATGATCTGCGAGCCATGCAGCACGTTGCAGATGACAAAGCGCGGCTGGAACGGCTCCAGCACATGGTCGCGCAACTGCTCGAACTGCGAGCCTGGCAGACCCTGCTGCGGCCGCCAGTCGGGCCGGCAATTCAGCGGCGCGTTTGGCGGATAGGCGCTGAGCTCCAGGTTGTCGCCGTCGATGCCGCGGCGGATGATGTGCTCACGCCAATAGTCATCGAGATACGGCAGGAGGGCGCGGGTGTTCGGCACAGCCAGGTGGACGTCACAATCAATCGGGCGAACCGAGGCAGGAATCACGATCTTGCACACCCCATCGGCAGGTGACCGTAAGCGGTTACGGTCGGCATGTCCATATTGTCGGTCCCCCTTATATCGGGTGGACACAGTCTGTGTAAACGCTTACTTTCGTCCGATCCGCTTCACGATTTCTGCTCGTCTGGGGAGAACCGCCAACCATGCGCCACAATCGTCTCCGCGAGTTGCTCGCGGCTGGAAAGCCCACAATCGGCACACATCTTCTGTCGACCTGGCCCACGCTCGTTGAGCTCGTTGGCTCGGCCGGCAACTACGACTATATCGAGTTCACCGCCGAATACGCACCTTTCCATATGCATGATCTCGATAACCTTGGCCGGGCTCTTGAGCTGAAGGACCTCGCCGGCATGATCAAGATCGAGCAGACGCAGTACACGCATCAGGCGATGCGCGCCATTGGCTCCGGCTTTCAGAGTGTGCTGTTCGCTGATGTACGCACTGTCGCTGACGCGCATGCCTGCGTCGCCGCAGTTCGGGCGGAAACGCCGAACTCGGGCGGCAGGCTCGGTGTAGGTATGCGGCGAGATGTCGGCACTGTCCTCGAGGGTGGTTCTCCAGCTTACGTTGCTGCGCTCGACGAAGTGGTCATTGCCATCATGGTGGAGAAGCGGGAGTGCGTTGAGGATCTCGATGCGATCCTGTCGGTGGAGGGCATCGATATGGTGCAGTTCGGCGCATCTGACTACTCGATGAGTATCGGTGCGACGGGTCAGCGCAGTCATCCCGATGTACGAAAGGCGGAGCTGAAAACGATCGGAACTGCATTGGCGAAGGGGCTCCATCCGCGCGTGGAACTCAGTGACATCAACCTTGCAGCGCCGTATCTGGAGATGGGGGTCAAGCACTTCTGCATCGGCTGGGACGTTCGGGTTCTCTACGACTGGTGGCGCGTCAACGGCGAGGGCATGCGCGCGATGCTCGAAGAAGGTAAGTCTACCCCGGCGAAGAAAACCGAAGCCGCGCAGCCAGTCGGATCCTACTAGCGGATGGCCAAGCCGGTTCTTCTGGTCACCCGCCGCCTGCCTCCGGCGGTCGAGGCGCGCGCCGCCGCTGAGTTCGACGCGCGCCTTGCGCTGTCCGACCAGCCAATGGCGGATGTGCAGGCCCAGGCACAGGGCGCCGATGCGATCCTGACCTGCCCGGGCGATAACTTCGACGCCGCGCTGATCGCATCGCTGCCGGCAAGTGTGAAGGTGATCGCAACGTTCAGTGTTGGTTTCGATCACATCGACATTGCAGCGGCGACCAAACGCGGCATCGCGGTCTGCAATACGCCTGATGTGCTCAGCGTCGCGACGGCAGAAACCGCGCTGTTGTTGATCCTGGCGGCGGCGCGGCGGGCCGGCGAGGGTGAGCGGCTGATCCGCGCCGGACGATGGCGGGGCTGGGCGCCGACGCAGTTACTCGGCGTCGGTGCCATCGGCCGCCAGCTTGGCATCTTCGGCATGGGCCGCATCGGGCGCGAGCTGGCGCGGCTGGCGCGCGGCATCGGCATGATCATCCACTACCGCGATGTCGCGCGGCTGCCGCCAGCACTGGAAGGAGATGCGACCTTTCACGACAGCGATGCCAGTTTCCTTGGCGCCTGCGACATACTCAGCCTGAATGCGCCTGGCGGTGAGGGCACCTATCACTGGCTGAACGCCAAACGCATCGCGCTGCTGCCGCGCGGCGCGGTGGTGGTGAATGCCGCGCGCGGCACGCTGGTGGATGACGAGGCGCTGATTGCCGCGCTGCGGAGCGGTCAAGTGGGGTTTGCGGGGCTTGACGTGTTCGAGGGCGAGCCGCGGCTGAACCCTGGCTATCTGACCCTGGAGAACGTGGTGCTGCTGCCGCATCTCGGCAGCGCCACGGTGGCGGCCCGCGACGCGATGGGCTTTCTCGCACTGGATGGCATTGCCGCCGTCTTGGCCGGACGCCGGCCCGAAAACCTGGTCGGGTAGTGCCGCACCGTATTCGGTTACACGTCGATTACTGACCCGTTCTGCTTGACGCTGCTACTCACCATCGGCATCGTACGTAACCGCTAACATCGGCCATCAACAAGGCCGAGAAGGGGACGAAATGGTCCGGATCGCTGCTATTGCATCCATTCTGGCCGCTGCCAGTTGGCCCGCGGCGGCGCAGCCCGCCGATGTCATCCATTTTTGGACGAGCGGCGGCGAATCCCGTGCCGTTGCGGTGTTCGCCCACGAATACGAAAAGCGCGGTGGCAAGTGGGTTGATGACCCGGCCGTAGGGCCACAAGCCGAGATCGCGCTGGCTATGAACCGCATCGCCGGCGGCAATCCGCCGACGGCAATGCAGTGGCAGGCCGGTGCGCCGACGCGCGAGCTGGCGCAGCAGGGATTGCTTGCGGACCTTGATTGGCTGGCCAAGGCCGGCGACTGGCAAAAGACACTGCCGCCACTCCTGTTGCAGAAGGCAACGGTGGACGGCCACATCTACAGTGCTCCAGTGGACGTGCATGGCGCTAACTGGATGTTCTATAGCACGAAGATCTTTCAGGCGCTGAAACTGCCGCCGCCCAAGAGCTGGGACGAGTTCTTCGCCCAGGCGCCCAAGCTGCAAGCTGCCGGCTACATTCCTATTGCCTTCGGTGCGAACGCGCAGCAAGAGAGCTGGATCTTTATGGCACTGCTGGCCGGCATCGGCGGCAGGGATACCTACCTGGCGGTCACCGTCGATCACGACGCGAGGGCGGCGGGGAGTCCCCGCGTGGAGGCGGTATTCGACGCCATGGGTCGGCTGCGCCAATACGTGGATGCGGGCAGCCCTAACCGTAAATGGAACGACACCTTGGCGCTGGTGGAGACCAACAAGGCAGCACTGATGATCGTCGGTGACTGGGCAAAGGGCGACTTCTCTGCCGCCAACCTGACGCTCGACAAGGACTATGGCTGCGAACTCGCGCCCGGCACGTCCGATGCCTACATCATGGCAATAGATGCCTTCGCGTTTCCGAAGACCGATAAGCCAGAACAGATCCAGGCGCAGCGCACACTGGCGGAACTAATGATGGACCCGGCTGTACAGACCGAGTTCACCCGCTACAAAGGCTCGGTACCATCTAGGCTGGATGTCAACCTCGCCGAATTGGACCGCTGCGCAAAGATGGGGCAGCAAGTGATGGCACTGGGGCCCTCGCATCAGCTCCCGCTCGTCAATCTGGTGTTCACGCCCGACATCTACGGCCAGTACGTCGACCTACTGGCGCAGTACTGGGCGAATCCCGGCATGTCAGCCGCCGAAGCCACAAAAAAGTTCTCGGGCATCATCGCTGCTGCAGGACGCTGAAACTTCACAAGGGATAACAGGAAATGTCGATTGCACGTTGGCTTGCTGCCACAAGCGCGTTGGCGGCGTTCGTCACCACCCATGCCGCCGCGCAGAAGGCCGACGTGATCCACTTCTATACCAGCAGCGGTGAATCGCTGGCAATTGGCGTGTTCGCCAAGGAATATGCCAAACGAGGCGGCACTTGGATCGATGATCCAGCGGTGGGACCGCAAGCGGAGTCCGCGTTAGCAATGAACCGCATCGCTGGTGGCAATCCACCAACGGCAATGCAGTGGCCGGTAGGCGCGGCAACGCGTGAGCTCTATGAGCAGGGCCTGCTCACCACTCTCGACGACATGGCAGTCGCCGGTGATTGGGCGAAGCATCTGCCGCCGATCATTCTGCGCAATGTCGTCGTTGATGGACACTTCGTCACGGCGCCGGTGGATATCCACGGCTCCAACTGGATGTTCTACAGCACGAAGGTCTTCAAGGCCGCAAACCTCGAACCGCCGAAGAGCTGGGACGAGTTCTTCACCATCGCGCCGAAGCTCGAGGCCGCCGGCTATATCCCGATCGCCTATGGGGCCAACGCTCAACAGGAAGGCTGGCTGTTCATGGCGCTGCTCGCCGGCATTGCCGGCAACGAGACCTACCTTGCAATTGCCGTGCAGCATGATGCCAAGGCAGCAGCCAGCGAGGGCGTACGCAAGGCATTCGAGACGATGGGCAAGCTGCGCAAATATGTCGATGCCGGCAGCCCCAACCGGAAATGGAACGATACGCTTGCGCTGGTGGAAACCAACAAGGCGGCGCTGATGATCGTGGGAGATTGGGCCAAGGGCGACTTGGCGGCGGCCAATCTCAAGATCGACGAGGATTGGGGCTGTGCTTTGGCTCCTGGAAGCCAGGATGCCTACATTATGACGACCAACTCATTTGCGCTTCCGAAGACAGACAAGGCGGATCAGGTTGCCGCGCAGCGCAAACTGGCGGAACTCCTGATGGATCCCGCCATCCAGACCGAATACACATACTTCAAAGGCTCGATCCCGTCACGCCAGGACGCCAACATCAAGTCACTGGATCGCTGTGCACAGCTTGCACAGAAGGTTATGGCGGAAGGGCCCGAGCATCAGCTTCCACACTTTATCCTATCGTTCACGCCGGACATACTCGGGCAGATGTACGATGTGCTGGGAAATTTCTGGAGTCACCCAGACATAGCGCCGGAGGAGGCAACCCGGCAGTTCGCTGCCATCGTAGCGAGCATTCCGAAATAGAGTGCGTTCGCCTGCATTGGTAATCCCGGATCGCAAAGGCCCGTCAAGTGGAACGTCGATGATGTGCTACAGCCGTGCCTCTGTCGACGGATCGAACAGCGAGACGTGATCCGCGAGCAACGACAGCCGCACCGTGCCCGATAGCCCGCGCGCGACTTGCGGAACTAGGCGCGCAGAGAGGCGATGTTCGCCGAATTGGAACCAGCCAAGCGTGTCAGCGCCCATTGGCTCCATGAACAAGGTTTCCGCCTCGAGCTGCCCTTCCGGCGCCAGCTGCACGTGCTCCGGCCGAATCCCAAGCACGACCTCCTGCCCATTCATGGGCGAGGAGCGAAATCGATAGCCGTTGAGTGGCAGTCTCGCCGAACCAATGTGGACAGTGCTCGATATCAGTCGCCCGGGCATGAAATTCATTGCCGGCGAGCCGACAAAGGCGGCAACAAACAGCGTCGCCGGCTCCTCGTACAAATCGTCAGGCGTGGCGTATTGCTCGATCCGGCCGGCGCGCATCACCGCGATGCGCGTTGCCAAAGTCATCGCTTCGATCTGGTCATGGGTCACGTAGACGATGGTGGCGCCGAGATCCTTGTGCAGCCGCTTCAGCTCGACTCGCATTTCGGTGCGCAGCTTGGCATCGAGATTCGACAGCGGTTCGTCGAATAGGAACACCTTGGCCTGCTGCACCAATGCCCGGCCGATAGCAACGCGCTGCCGCTGCCCACCGGAAAGCTGGGACGGCTTACGATCGAGCAACTCGTCGATCTGCAGCAGCTTTGCCGCCCAATGCACCCGGCGCGCCACCTCCTGCCGCGGCACCGAGCGCACGCGCAGGCCGAACGACAGGTTCTTGCGCACGCTCATGGTCGGATACAGTGCATAGGACTGGAATACCATCGCGATGCCGCGCTTGCTTGGCTCGCGATGCGTGACGTCGGCACCGTCAATTTCAACGATGCCGGCGTCAGTATCTTCGAGGCCAGCAATCGCATTCAGTAGCGTGGATTTGCCACAGCCGGATGGGCCAAGCAGCACTGTAAAGTCGCCCGTCTCGATCGGCAGATGGATGTCCTTCAGCACGCGCAGATGTCCGAAGGACTTGGAAAGACCGAAAACCGAGACAGCGGACACGTCAGCCCTTCACCGCGCCGGCCGTGATGCCGCGCACAAAGTAACGTCCGGAGACGAAATAGACGATTAGCGGTGGCAGGGCCGTCAGTAGTGCCGCCGCGGTGTTGACGTTGTATTCAATGACACCGGTCGACGTGGTCGCGATAGCGTTGAGCTGCGCTGTCATTGGCATGTTGTCGCGGCCGGCGAAGATCAAGCCCAGAAGATAGTCGTTCCAGATGCCGGTGGTCTGGAGGATCGTCGCGACGATCAGGATATTCACGGACATCGGCAGCATGACAAAGGCGAAGATGCGCCAGAACCCGGCGCCGTCGATCCGTGCGGCCTTTACCAGTTCCTCCGGCAACCCGGCATAGAAATTGCGGAACAGCAGCGACATCACTGGCAGACCGAATATGACGTGTACCGCGATGATGCAGGGCAACGAGCTGTAGATGCCGATGGTGCTGAAGGTCTTCACCAGCGGATACAGGATTACTTGATAGGGGATGAAGGCACAGATCAACAGGAGGAGCATAATGGCATTGGCGCCACGGATGCGCCAGTGCGACAGTGCATAGCCAGTCACCGCACCAGCCATCACCGAGACGAAGACGCTGGGGATGAGAATGCGCACTGAGTTCAAAAAGCCGACCCGCACGCCACCGCAATTCAATCCGGTGCAGGCAGACGACCAAGCCTTGATCCAGGCGGCAAGGCTTGGCGCCGCTGGCAACGTGAAGATCGAGAAGGTGCGGACTTCGTCGGACGTCTTGAGCGACGTGGAGATCACCACCAGCAGTGGGATCGAGAAGAACAGGCATATCCACACCAGCAGCGTATAAAGTCCAATACGGCCGATACGGACGTTCCGGCGGGCTGTGGTCATCGGTTCTTGCGCGCCAGCTCGAAGTAGAGATAGGGCGAGATGACCGCCAGCATAGATCCCAGCATCACCGTGGCAGCCGCCGAAGCTTGGCCGATATTGGCCCGCTCAAACTCGAAATCGACGACGAATTTGCCCGGCAGGTCCGAGGAGAAACCGGGACCGCCATTGGTCATCGCTACTACCAAGTCATAGCTCCTCACCACGGCGATCGCAATCAGCACTAGGCAGGTCACGATCAACGGCCGCAGCATCGGCAATACGATGCTGATATAAGTACGCCAGGTAGGAATGCCTTCGATGCGCGCTGCACGCCAGATTTCCCGGTCAACCCCGCGCAGCCCGGCGAGCATGATGGCCATGATCAGCCCCGATTGGTGCCATACGCCAGCGAACGCCAGCGTGTAGATCGCGCGGTCGGGCTGCGTGATCCAGTCAAACACGAAGCCGTCCCATCCGAGATCGCGCACGAAGTGTTGCACGCCGATGGTCGGGCTCAGCACCCACTGCCAGGTCAGGCCGGTGACAATGAACGAAATCGATAGCGGATATAGCATGATGGTGCGGAACAGGCCCTCGAACCGCACCGCCCGGTCAAGCAGAACCGCGAGCAAGACACCAAGGCCGAGGGTGCCGATGATGTCGAGCACGCCAAACAGGAACATATTGCTGTATGCCACGTGCCAACGTGGCGTGGCGAACAGACGTTCGTATTGCGCGGCACCTGCGAACTTGTAGATCGGCAGTAAAAAGGACCGCGTCATCGATATGTAGACGGTCCAGCTTATGCTGGCATAATAGAAACCCAGCATTATTGCGATGGTTGGTACCAACGCGATCTTGGCAGCGCGGCTGCGCGTGCGATAGGCCCGACCTACCATCGGCGCGACCGCCACCGACTCCGCGCTCTGCGAAGGTGGCGACGCCGTACCCACAGCGACCGGCAGGCGCGCTGACATGAAATCAGTGCTCAGCGTTGGCGATGATGCCGGCCAGCTGTTTTGCGGCGTCAGCCGGCGTCATCGACGGATTGCTCCAGAAATTGCCGAGCAGATCCTCAACTTGCCCCTGCGTGTCGGGGCTAAAGGCGAGAGCGAAGTTCGGCAACTGATTTGCCTCTCCGCCGGCCATCACCTTTTGGCCAAGCTGTGCGCAAGCATCCAACTCGGCGATATTGGCGTCTTGGCGCGAAGGTATCGAACCTTTCAACGCATTGAACTCGGTCTGCACCTTCGGGTCCATCATCAGTGTGGCCAGCTTACTCTGCGCTACCTTTTGGTCCGGTTTGTCGTTCACCGGAAAGACGAACACGTCGACCGTCATGACGTAAGCGTCCTGATTGCCGGGCGCCATCTGACAGCCATAATCCTTGCCGAGCACCTTGTTAGCCGCAGAGAAATCGCCCTTCGCCCAGTCACCCAGGATCATTAACGCCGCCTTGTCGGTCTCCACCAACGCGAGCGAGTCGTTCCATTTCCGATTAGGGCTGCCGGCGTCGACGTATTGACGGACCTGCCCCATCAAGCTGAACACGTGCTGCATGGCCTCGCTGCCGGCCGCCTTCGCGTCGTGCTCGACGAGTACCTTGCGATAAAGATCCTTGCCGCCGGCGCCGATCAGGATCGCGTCGAACAGCCAGGCAAGCTGCTGCGCATTTGCCCCGAACGCAATCGGGATGATGCCGGCAGCCTTGATCTTCGGTGCGTCGGCCAGGAACTCGTCCCAGGTCTTCGGTGGCTGCATCTTCAGGTCATTGAAGACCTTCACGCTGTAAAACTGATAATTCGCGCCGTGGATATTCACCGGCACTGCGATGACATGCCCGTCATAGGTCATGTTCTTGACGAGCAACGGCGGCAGGTTGGCCACCCAGTTGCCCTGTTTGGCCTGCTCATCCAGCGAAGTGAGAATGTCCTGTTCCGCCAGCTGGCGGACCGCCACGCCGATATTCCACTGCATTGCGGTCGGCGGATTGCCGCCGGCGATGCGGTTCAGCGCGGCAGCATGTTCGGCCTGTGGTCCGACCGACGCATCGTCGATCCAGGTCCCACCACGCTTGTTGTATTCCTTGGCGAACACGGCGACGGCGCGCGACTCGCCACCGCTGGTCCACCAGTGCATCACATCGGCATTCTGCGCCTTAGCATGCGGAACGTAGAGCAAAGCTCCCACGAGCGCCGAGGCGGTGGCCAGCAATCTCCACATTCTCTCCTCCCAGTGCAGGCTTATGATAGCGATTACATCGAAGAGTCGACTACTCCGGCGCCCCGTGTCAAGCCATTGCTGTCTGATGCGCCGGTCGCGTTGCGGGCTCGTCCCTCAACATCTCGTCGGCGATCTTCTCTGCCACCATCATGGTAGGGAAATTGGTGTTCGCGCACGGCACCACCGGAAATATCGAAGCGTCCACCACCCGCAACCCGTGCACGCCGCGCACGCGCCCTCCCTGGTCCGTCACTGCCATCGGATCATTGTCCGCGCCCATACGGCAGGAACACGAGCAGTGCCAGACGCCGACCGTGGCGCGCTTGATATACGCCTCCAGCGCCTCGTCGTCCTGCAGAGCCTGCATCAGTCCGGCATGCTCCATGATGAAGCCCCGAATGATGAACTGGCGCAGCGAGGCAGGGCCATCCATCAGCGTGGCGCCGATGCGGGTGAGGATGGCGTTTTTCGTATTGTATGTACCGACTTTCCGGATCTTGTCGGTGAAACTGGCAGGAAACGCATCGGAGGTCACTGCCTGCAGTGGGGGTAGATCGTGCAGTGCCGCGATCTGCCGGAATCCGCGCGCCAGACGCACCAAGTCGCGATGGTCGGACAGCAGATTGAAATCTACGTCCGGCTCCTGCCGCCAATCCGTAGACGACAGCCGAACTTGCCCCGTCTCGGAGAACGTCTTGTTCACCCACAGCGTGATCACGGCGATCCGATCACCGATCGCGTGCCAGGCGGATTTGTTCGAAACCGTCAGCGCCATGTCGCCAACCGGCGCGCCTTCCACCCCTGAGGAAAAGCGCATGCCGAGATGCAGCGAGCGCTTGCTGTAAGGGTTCTTGCGCGCATGCGCCTTGAGGAAGGACGCAACCGAAATCGAAGGGTGGTCCATTAGCCGCTGCCCTACGCCCGGGCGGGCGGCGCGTACTTCAATGCCCATCTCGCGGAGATGCCCAACCGGCCCGATCCCGGCACGCAGTAGCATTGCGGGCGAGTGGATCGCGCCGCAGCACAGGATCACCTCGTTGGCACGAAACTCCTGTGCCCGACCACGCACCACAGCGCGAATGCCGACGCAGCGCGTGTCCTCAAAGAGCAACCCGCTGACCTGCGCCTCGGTGACGATTGTCAGGTTGTCGCGCTGCCTCACTGTGGGGCCGAGATAGCCGACTGCAGCCGAGACACGCCGGTCGTACAGGTTGGACATGGTGAGCGGGTAATAACCATCCTGGAACTCACCGTTCTGGTCCGGCACATAGCGGTAGCCGGCAAGCTTGAACGCTTCAGCCACAGCCTTTGCGTAGTCCGACCAGTTATCCGGAAACACGCGGCGCACCGGGATGCGACCGTCGGTACCGTGCAGCGGTCCGTCAAAGTCGACGTCACGCTCGACTCTCTTGAAGTAGGGCAGCACGGTCTCCCAACGCCAGCCGTTGGCGCCGCGCTGTTGCCATTCATCGTAGTCATGGGGCGCGCCACGATTGGCAAGCTGCCCGTTTATCGACGACCCGCCGCCCAGCACGCGCGCCTGCTCGTAGCGCACGAGGCGCGGCCGCGGCGCGTCCGGCTCATTGTGCGACATCGCCTCGGTGGTAACGCGCAACTGGCTCCAGATGAAACGCGGGTCGCGTGAGGCAAAGCCGGAGCGGCTGTCCAGAATGGCCTCGGGCACACGGCCGTCCGGCGTGTCTTCCCCCGCTTCGCACAAGAGGACCTGCCTCGCACTACGTGCGGAAAGACGGCTGGCAAGAATGGATCCTGCTGATCCTCCTCCGACGATGATGTAGTCGTAGACTTTCTGCACGCAACGATTTCCCGGACGATCTTCGCTCTTAGTAAGCGATTACATCGCTGTCAAGGAAGGTTGCCGGAGGGGCTCTCCGCGAGCGGAAATTGGGGCCACCAAACCAGACACACAGCTGTGCCGCGGCCATCCAGGTCACTCAAGTGGTCTCTATCCACCCTTGGATCTCGGCCGACATAGTCCGCTTGGGGTTTCAGAAATGGTAGTCAAGGAGCGGGTGGAGCCGTTGTCTGACGTTCGATGAATACGGGCTCGATGAGGACACTTGGTGCGTCACCCCGCCGCCAAGACAAGTTAGCAAATGCGTTGCGGCAAGCCGACCAATCTCCGCATTGTCAACCTTCATCGTTGTGAGGGGCGGGTCGAATTCGGCTGCCAAAGTGATGTCGTCGAAACCAGTAATTGACAGATCGCGCGGCACTTCGAGACCCATAGCTCGGGCTTCGAGCAGTGCTCCAATAGCTAGTAAATCGTTGCTACAGATCACCGCGGTTGACTTCCGCTGAGGATCGGCGAGCACCTGCCTAAGTCCTCGCCGTCCCGCAGCAATTCCATATTCACCCTCACACAAATGTTGAGGCGCAAGCCGAGCCCGTCTTCCGCGAGAGCATCGCGCATGCCCGCGAGCCGCGCTGTGACGCGCTCGTTGTTAACCGTGGGCTGCAGGATCAATCCTATCGCGGTGTGGCCAAGAGCAAGGAGGTGACGCGTGATGACGTGAAACGCGGCGCGATTGTCAAATCCTACGCTTGGATGGATGGAGTTTGGTGTGAAACCGTATGTGAGCAGGTATGGTACCCGTCTAGAGCGGATCAGATCAAGAAGGCCAGGCTCCGCCACTTCGCCGAGGATTGCCAATGCGTCAACGCCGCGTGCAAGCATGGCCCGGATCTCTGTGGCGGCCTGTTTGGGGTCGTAATCGGAGCAGCCGATCAGAAGCGTGATATCGTGCGCCGGGCTACGTGTGGGTGAGGTCGCCCGATTGCAAGCCTCGGCCATCGACAGCCACCGAATGCTGATTCGCGTTGAACAGGGCAAGGGCAACAAGGATCGTTACGTCATGCTCTCGCCGCAGCTGCTGCAGACCCGCGCGCCTATTGGCGGCTGGCCCGTCCGGGCCGATGGCTGTTTCCTGGACGCGATGCCGGCGAGCCGGTCAGCGTCGCTACTCTGCAGGAGGCCTGTCGCGTCGCGGCACGTCGCGCTGAGCTCAGCAAGCCGGTCACCGTTCATACGCTGCGGCACAGCTTTGTCACGCACCTGCTCGAGAGTGGCACGGACATTCGCATCATCCAGGTGTTGCTGGGTCACGCGCGGCTTTCGACCGCGGCTCGCTACACGCAGGTCGCCACAACACTAATCGCTGACACCACCAGCCCTCTCGATCGCCTTAACCTGGCGGTGACTCCGCCCAACTGACCATCCGCCATGCGGCCCGCGCTGGAGGTGGCCGATATCCTCCGCCACCGCGGTGCCGCCTATCGCGCGGCGGAAGCTGACAGCCTGTCCAACGCTCAGCGCCGCGTCATGGCCGCCACATCGAGGCATGTCGGACAGCTACCCTCGGCGGCCATGTTGAACGGTGCGAGAACTGCGGCGAGACGCGTATCGCCTACAACTCTTGCCGCAACCGCCATTGCCCGAAGTGTCAGGGGCTGGCTCGCGCACAGCGGCTCGCCGACCGGCATGCCGAGCTGCTGCCAGTCCCCTACTTCCACGTGGTGTTCACCATGCCGGCGCCGATTGCCGCCATCGCGCTACGGAACAAAGCGGTCGTCTATGGCATCTTGTTTAAGGCAGCCGCCGAGACCACACGTGTCATTGCTGCCGATCCGCGCCACCTTGGTGCCGAAGTCGGCATGATCGCAGTGCTGCACACCTGGGGGCAGAACCTGTTCCACCACCCGCACCTGCACTGCAGCGTGCCAGGTGTCGGCATGTCACCCGAAGGCCGCTGGATCACCTGCCGCCGGGGATTCTTTCGCGAGGCCAATGGCGATCCCTATATCGTGCGATTGATCGCGACGGCGCCTTGGTCGATGTCATGCTGAGCGAGCACCGGGAGTTGGCGGCCGCCAAGGCATTCTTTCGCTCGGCCAAGATGGTGACCGGCGTCACGCCGGCACGGGTCACGACAGACGGCCATGACGCCTATCCCCGAGCGATCCGAACTGAACGCGGCTGGCGGGTGCGGCATCGGACGAGTTGCTCCTCAACAACAGACTTGAGCAGGACCATCGCGGCATCAAAGGCCGATGTCGATCAATGCTGGGACTGAAGAGCACCGCGTCAGCGGCACGCTATTGCCGATGCCATGACGAGTTGCGCAACTTTCTTCGCTGCCAGTCCGGGATGCGTCAACATGTTCCTGCTGCGACGCGGCGCTGGCAGCTCATGCGAAAGACAGCGATTGCCCTCCATGTCATCGCAACCGCCTGAAGTGGGCGGGCACCTCGTGCAAACTCGTGGACCTGTCAGGCGCTAAAGCTGACAAAACCCCATCCGGAAACCCTAGCGGCGCGGCGCGAGCGAGCCGCGGCCCGGGGAGGCCAGACTTAGTCATGTGATACTCATATAAGCATGTCCTTATATTCTCTTGACAACCGGCAGGCCGTGGGTTGATACGTGCGCTGCCGAGGTTCTCCGCGGCGGCATGTGGCGCGGAGCGAAGAGGGAAGCCGGTGTGAAGCCGGAGCTGCCCCCGCAACTGTAAGCGGTGAGCGGCGGTCCATCAGCGCCACTGGGTCGCCCCGGGAAGGCCGGACTGCCGCACTGACCCGCGAGCCAGGAGACCTGCCTCGACACATAACGTCCCCCGGCGGGGTGTCCGGTCGGTTCGCATGTTCGCCGCTACGGACAGCGCCCGTGCAGCCGGCTGCCACCCTGCCATCCATTGGCTGGAGGCTGCCGTCATGACTGTCACCGTCGCCACACTCGGCTTTCCCCGCATCGGACCCCGCCGCGAACTGAAAACAGCGGTTGAAAGCTACTGGTCCAGCAAGTCCGACGAGGCGGCGCTCCTCGCCGTTGCCGCCGAGCTCCGCAGCAAAGCCTGGGCACAACAAAGAGATCTCGGCGCCGACATCATCCCCTCCAACGATTTCTCGCTCTACGACCATGTGCTTGATACGACGGCGATGGTCGGAGCTGTCCCACCAGTTTACAGCTGGAGGGGCGGCGAGGTCGGCCTCGAGACATATTTTGGGATGGCTCGGGGAGCCGAGGGCGATGCGGCCCACGAGGGCTGCGCACACGGACATGCACACGACGGCGCAGGCGCGCCAGCCGCCGAGATGACCAAGTGGTTCGATACGAACTACCACTATCTCGTGCCGGAATTTGCGGCGGATCAGGTTTTCCGGCTCGCCTCCACGAAGGCTGTGCAGGAATATCGCGAGGCAAAGGCACAAGGCATCGAAACACGGCCTGTTCTGCTCGGGCCGGTCAGCTACCTGTTGCTCGGCAAGACGCGCGGTGCTGACTTTGAACCGCTATCCTTGCTGCCGCGCCTGCTACCGGTCTACGCCGAAACGCTGCGATTGCTCTTTGAGGCCGGTGCGTCCTGGGTCCAGCTCGACGAACCATGTCTCGTTCTGGATCTCGGTGACACGGCGCGCGCTGCGTTTGCCGATGCCTATGCAGCTCTGACGAAGCGGCCATCACCCAAGATCATGTTGGCGACCTATTTTGGCAGCCTGGCCGATAATCTTTCGACTGCGCTTGCGCTTCCCGTGCACGGGCTGCATGTCGACCTGGTGCGCGCGCCCGAGCAGCTTGATGCTGTTGTCGCGGGCGCCCGCCCGGATCTCGTCTTGTCGTTGGGCGTCATTGACGGTCGCAATGTTTGGGCCGCCGACCTCAATGCTATCCTCGACCGTATCGAACCTGTCGTCGCATCGGGACGCGACGTGGTCATCGCGCCATCATGCTCCCTGCTCCATACGCCGATCGATCTGGACCGGGAAACCGATCTCGATCCCGAGGTGAGGAGGTGGCTTTCGTTCGCCGTGCAAAAGGTAGTCGAGCTTGCGGTGTTGGCACGGGCTCTGAACGAGGGACGTGACAGCGTGCGCGCGTCCCTCGATGCTGCATCTGCGGTGATCGCCTCGCGCCGCACTTCGCCGCGCATCAACAGTCCCGCGGTCAGGGCGCCGATTGCAGCTTCCGACACGTCGCTCTCCAGGCGCGTATCCGGCCTCGAAATCAGGCGGCAAGTCCAGCGTGGGAAGCTGAAGCTGCCGCCCTATCCGACGACGACCATCGGCTCTTTCCCGCAAACGCCCGAAATACGCAAAGCGCGCGCCGATTATGCGAAGAAAGTCATCGACGGAGCTGCTTACGAGGGCTTCTTGCGTGAAGAGACGGCGCGCGCTGTGCGATGGCAGGAGGAAGTTGGCCTCGATGTGCTCGTGCATGGCGAGTTTGAACGGAACGATATGGTGCAGTACTTCAGCGAGCAGCTCTCCGGCTTCGCCTCCACTAAGCACGCCTGGGTCCAGTCTTACGGTTCCCGTTGTGTGCGTCCCCCAATCATCTATGGCGATGTCTCCCGTCCGAAGCCTATGACGGTCGAATGGTGGCGTTATGCACAGTCACTGACTGAGCGGCCTGTGAAGGGCATGCTGACCGGCCCAGTCACGATCCTCAATTGGTCCTTCGTTCGCGACGACCAGCCGCGTAGCGTCACCTGCCGTCAGATCGCCCTTGCGATTCGTGAAGAAGTTTCAGACCTCGAGAAAGCCGGAGCGGCGATCATCCAGATAGACGAACCGGCGCTGCGTGAAGGTCTGCCGTTGCGGCAGCGTGAATGGCAAACCTATCTCGATTGGGCGGTTGAATGCTTCCGGATAGCCTCGTCGGGCGTTGGCAATGAAACGCAAATCCATACCCATATGTGCTACTCGGAGTTCAACGACATCATTGCATCGATTGCAGCGATGGACGCTGACGTCATTTCGATCGAGACAGCGCGCTCACAGATGGAACTGCTCGATGCTTTTGCCGGGTTCCGCTACCCGGCGGAAATTGGCCCTGGCGTATATGATATCCATTCTCCCAGGGTGCCTGCTGTCGACGAAATGGCCTCACTACTGAAGGCCGCGGCGAAGCGACTCGCCGTCGATCAGCTTTGGGTCAATCCGGATTGCGGCCTGAAAACTCGCAAATGGCCTGAGGTCAGGCTTGCTGTTGAGAACATGGTCGCAGCAGCCAAAACCGTCCGCGCTTACGCCTGAAAGAGATCGGACGAAATGTCGTGGATCTCCTCCCACGACATTTCGTTGGGAAGGCACGAGCACTTTCAAAGTGAATATTAATTCGGTTTTCGGGAACACGCGCCGCTGGTGGGGCGGCTCTCTGGCTATCAGTTGGGGGCGGGGCCGGTCATTGCCTTGTTTGCCGGCTTACGGAGATGGTCGATGCGGCGTTGGATGAACCATGAGAAGTACGCGGCATATTTCGCCTGGATCTCCGGCTTCCGCCAATCGAACCCGGTGATCGTGCCTCGACAGCTCGGACGGCCGCAGCGGCAAATCATTTCGTACGGCTCGTCATCGGTCATCGCGTAATCGGAGGTCAGTTCCTCCCCCACCCCGATGTCACGCAGGGCGACGTAAACCACCCGGCCCTGTAAGCCGAGGTTGGGTTCACACGAATGGTTCAGGTGCATCATGCCGCCGGACAGCCGCAGATGCTACACGAGCCGCTTGGCCACGATGTCAGCCATCATCGTGTCAGCGTCGCGACCCCACTTCCTACCCTGATAGAGCAACGCGAACGACAAGGATCGGGCAACATCATCGGGGCTGGCTTCTCCCATACCACGATGACAGTCCGAGAACAGACAGAGAACAAGAGGCAGGTGGACCCGCCGTCAACTGGAGGCCAGAACCTGTGTGGCGTTATAGATAGCTTCTTTACGCTTGGTTTTCCGTGGCGCTTGCGGAAATCCATCCAGATCAATGCATCGCAACGCTCTTCGGTACCTGCCACGGAAGCTGGCTCGCCAAGAAGTCGGAATGAAATTGAACCGAATCGTGGCAAGCAGAGAGGGGAAAAAATTGCATTGTCACGTATATCGCAGACACTGGGCTGTTCGATCTGGGACAGTGCGTGGACTCTACTGCTCCCATGACCGTGGCGCGCATAGCGTACGGCGTGCAATTCCAGGCCGTGGGTGCCGTTGGTCCCATGATGGTGGAAGACCTCGGGCTCGCGTACGCGACGCTTGGCACATTGGTCGGTGCCTATTCGATGCTCGGGATTCCTCTGGCACTACCGGCGGGCTGGCTCAGTGCTCGACTCGGTGATCGCCGAATTGTGCTTACTGGCCTCGGGCTGATGATCTGCGGCGGCCTGTTGGTTGGTATGGCTTCGGGGTTCTACATTGCACTAGGTGGTCGGCTGATCTCGGGTGCCGGCGGCGTTCTTCTACTGGTGTCCTTGCCGACGATTGTAATGAGCCACTTTAGCGGCGCGCAGCTTTCCGCCGCTATGGGTATCCTTTTAGGAGGCTATCCTGCTGGAATTGCTTTGGCATCCATCGCTCTTCCGCTAATCGGGTCGTGGCGCTTTGGGATGATAGCCACGGCGACGCTGGCTGCTTTGGCCTTCGCCATTATCGCACCCGTTTTGAAGGACGGTCGCAAAAAACTCGATTACACTGGAGATCATCTACTACTCGGTTTTAGGGGTTTGGCTCCGGTGATTGCCGCAGGGATTGTTTGGGGCAGTTTGAATGCGGGCTTTGCTGGGCTGCTCGGCTTTGCGCCGACATTCTTTGTTGAGCAGGGCTATTCGCTCGCTGCTGCCGGTTCCCTGGTAAGTATTGTGGCTCTCATAACAGTGCCCATTGGACCATTTGGTGGTTGGCTGATCGGCGCCCTGCCAAGGCCTCTGCTGGGCATCGCTGCCGGCGTCAGCATCGCGTCCGCTGCAATAGCGGTGGTAGCGCAGGGCGGGATTGGCCCCGCAATCGTGCTGGTGACATACGGCGTGGCGGTGGGCGCAATCGCTGGCCCAATCGTGGCATTGCCTGCTGCCGTACTCGCGCCAGAACAGCGCGCCATAGGTATGGGTGTATTCTGGCTCACATTCTTCATTCTGATGACAGTTCTACCTCCCATTGCCGGCTTCGCTCGCGACCAGACTCATGCAGCCGCTGCGCCGCTGTACGCAGCGGCTGGCTTCAGCGCCGTCGGGCTGGCCTTCCTTGGAGCCTATGCTGGACTGCGACGGCCGTTATTCGGGCATGGGGCGTTGCTATGAATTTGTTCTGCCCCTCTCCTTGCTACGCCGGCTTCGCCACTCTTTGACTGCCTGAAGCAGTCCCACCGCAACACCTTTCGGAGGCGGCCCCGTGCCAAAGTGAGTGCAATCTCCGGATGGCGCGAACGATTGGATAGACGGCATCTGCCTCTTTCCATGGAGGTGAGCAGTACCAAAGACGCTTCAGTCACCCGCGCGCGACGTCCCGAGATGTCGTCGCCTTCGAGAGAACAAAGCTTCTATTCTTGCCGATCTGTTTGAATACAGCTTCAAGTTCAGCGCGTCGCTCACTGAACGGACGTTTCAGCAGGCGAGTGCCATCATCGTCTGCGAGAAGATCGAATACAATGGACTGGGCAGGATTATCATGCGACAGTAGCCGGACGCGCGATGCTGCCGGCTGCAGTCTCAGTTGCAACGTGTCAAACGGTTCATCGGGAATGATCGATTCGCCATCGAAGACGAACCTCTGGACCGGCAGGGTGCGGCCTCGATGATCTCTGGGAAGTATCGGCCCAGCGGGCGCTGTCGCCGTGATTGCAGGTTTACGGTGCCCTCGTCTCTGAACAGGACGCAGCGGAAGCCGTCATACTTCGGCTCGAACAACCAAGCCTTGGCAATCGGCAGGTCCTCTACCGGAGTTGTCTCCATTGGCTGAAGTGACAACGGGGCTTCCAGAACCATGCAAGCCCGCCGTTACGAAGGGCGTTTCTGTTGCTTGGTGAACGCCGCTATTCCGTTCTCGACTATCTTTCGTGCCTTCTTCGCACCAATACGGCCGATTGGTTTGAAGGTTTTACCCCTCTGATTGGTGTGGTTGGCGAAGAACTGCTCAATCTCATCCAGTAGGGCAGACCAAGGTCGACCACATCTTGGATGTTTGCGTGCGTGTGCGATATGCTCGAAAGTGCCAGCAGCCTATCATTGCGCTCCCAATTGCCGTTTTGCTCTCGCTGTTTCGCTTCGATCGCTCCGACCAAGCGGATCGAGATCACGCATCCTACGGGTGCAGGGTCGTTCATAAGTATCAGCACGTCCAATGGGTCGCCATCCTCACCCACTGGACGGAATGAAGCCGAAATCGTAGGGCCAAAAGCTCCCCTTCGGCGTTTCAATTACGGCTATGAGTTCCTTGTCTGGTCCTATCGGAGGTAGGCGGGAGAGTAAGGGCTGCAAGTTCATCTTCCTCCGATCTGATATGGTTGTGCGGGCTCTATACGCCGGGTTCTGCTGGATTGCCGGGAAAGTTCGATGAATGGCCACGCGAACCACAAGCTAAGCACAGACAACAGCACGAGTGCCGCAGCAACCGCAGCGGGTACCCATGCGCCGAGCATATGTGACAACACCACGTAGCAATCAGCCGCCATGCCGATAGCCAATGGCACGAGGGCAGCGATGGCAATGCGCCCGCCAATTCGCAAGAAGCTTTCGCTGTCTTCTCCTGCCCATACTATCCTGTGGATGGAGGCGGGGGTGATGAGCAAGGCGACTGACAGCGCGACACAGAGCAGTGCGAAGCCGTGTAGTAATCGCGGTACCGGCGATAGCTTCTCGAAAGCTTCAGTCAGTACAATCGCCAGCTGGAATCCAAACAATGCCTGAGCGCCGGGTAGGATGACGCGCGCTTCCGTCAGCATCTGTTCGATCCTAGAGTGCAGCGGCGCGGTCTCCCTGGCCTCGCGTTCTGCTTCCGCTTTTCGACGTTCCTTGCCGCCGTAATATGTCTTCATGATCCACCCCGTACCGAACCACGCGGACGCACTAACCAGTGCGAAACCTGCTCCGGCAAGTATGCCGCCCGCCGAGCTTTGCAGAGCACGGCTGAGCGCGATTGATAAATCGAGGCCCAATGCTGTCGCGAATGGAACCAAGGCCAGGGCCGCACATGCCGAGGTGACGGTCTGGGTTCGGCCGGTACTTTCACCCCGGTCCACGATGCGATGGAAGGCGGAGGGTGCGATCAGGAGGCTGACAGCCGCCAGCATGAGCACTAGCGCAACGACGTCCGCGAGCTTCGCTGACGGGGGCAGGGCATCGAAGCGTGGTCGAAATGCGCCGTTGAACTGGAAGCCGAGCAAAATCTGCGCGCCGAGCATCAGGGTGCGCGTTTCATCGAGCGAAGTCTTGACCTTGCCACTGAGAGCCATTTGCTTCGGTATCAGCCGGGTCAGAAGCCTACATTTCTTTGCCAAGTTCCCTGGCGACAGCCGCCGACATCGGACCGACCTTCTTCACGGCCTCGGCAAGTTGCTCGCGGCTGATGTGCCATTTCGAGGTCCAGTACTCCACCTCATAGCGCTCATGAAGGTTGATGCGCTGACGATCATGTGAGCCGCGTATCTTCGGATCATCGGCCATTTGTTGCCTCTTTCTGTTGCCGAACAAAAACTCTGGAGGCGATAGAAAGTTGCGAAGACTCGGTGCACACATGTGTCAATGGTTCGCAGTAAGTTGATTGGTCGCCGGATTTGGACCGCGATGTCGTCGCTCTTCCGCCACAGCAATGGTCACTGACAAACGAACGATATGGCACGGAAGATACTATGTCCGAGGCAGCAGACGCTGATCCAGAATTCTCGACTGCCAAAGGGTCCGATCCCGTCGTCGGAACGTCCAAACCTCGTCTCCTTGGTATCCTTGGTCCAGGGCTGATCACCGGCGCTTCGGATGATGATCCGAGCGGGATCGCTACCTATTCACAGGCCGGCGCCCAGCTTGGCTTCGCCCTGCTTTGGCTCATGCCTTTCACGTATCCGCTCATGGCGGTAACTCAGGAGATCAGTGCACGCCTGGGCCGGACAACAGGCCGGGGCTTGGCTGGCAACATCCGGCATCATCATCCGCCGTGGGTCGCCCATGGCTGTATCGGACTGCTTCTGCTTGCCAATGTAATCAACCTCGGAGCCGATCTTGGCTCGATGGGGGCGGTGTCGCAGATGCTGGCTGGTGGCCCGCGATGGCCATACGTGGTCGCCTTTGGCTTGGTCTGCATCGCCATGCAGGTGCTCCTGGAGTACACACGCTACGTCAAGGTGTTGAAGTGGCTGACACTGAGCCTGTTGGCCTACTTCGGCACCGTATTCACGGTGACGGTTCCTTGGCGAGAAGCACTGCACGGGCTGTTCGTGCCATCGTGGGAGAGTTCCAAGGATTACATTTCCCTGGTGGTCGCGGTGCTCGGCACGACGATCTCGCCGTATCTATTCTTTTGGCAGGCATCACAGGAGGCTGAAGATCAGCGTGAGCAGCCGCTTCGGGAAAAGCTGACGGTCGCACCGGAGCAGGCCCCGGCCGCGCTCCAGCGTATCGGCTTGGACACCTGGACGGGTATGGCGCTTAGCAACCTCGTTGCCTTGGCCATCATGCTAACGGCTGGCGCGACGCTTCATGCGTCGGGCAATACCGATATCGATAGTGCACAGACGGCGGCTGAGGCGCTGCGTCCCGTTGCTGGAGAGTTGTCGTTCCTGATCTTCGCACTTGGGATCATCGGGACTGGTTTTATGGCCGTTCCCGTCCTGGCAGGGTCCGCTGCATATGCCGTTGGAGAGGCACTGCGTTGGCCGATCGGGCTTGCACGCCGGCCGAAAGCCGCCCGCGCCTTCTACATCACGCTAGCCACAGCCACCGCGATCGGCACGATCATAAACTTTCTGCCCCTCGATCCCATGCGGGCGTTGTATTGGAGTGCGGTCATCAATGGCGTTATGGCGGCGCCGATCATCGTCGTGATGATGAAGCTGGCTACTGATCCTCGGGTCGTGGGACGATTTACACTTCCGCTCTGGATGAGGGTGATTGGCTGGATCACGGCCGCTGTCATGGCCTTTTGTGTTGTTGGTCTGTTCGGGACAATGGTCCTGTAGCTACCTCACCGGCCACTGATGGCAACTCCTCCGCTTGGAGCAAGGTCCGCTTACGATACCGGCACGCGCCTATTCCCGAGGCTCGTCCATGTCCTCATACCGTTGGGCCGTTGCTAGCAGGCCCTTCAGTTGGAGAGCGGCCCTGTCGGCTTCACGCTGGCTGGGAAATGCGAGGTACTGTGCGGCGTTGTTTGCCGGAGAGTTATCGTTCCTGATCTTCTCTCGCGGAATGATCAGCACAGGATTTATGATCGTCCGGGTGTCGCCGGGTCCGCCGCATACGCGGTCGGGGAGGCACCGCGTTGGGAAAGACAGCCCGCACCTTCACATCACGCCGGCTACGGCCACCAGCTGTTGGCGGAGGCCATGCTGGATGTTGCCGTGTTGAAGGACATCACGTCCCGAAATGTATGGTCCGCCCCGTCATTGCAAAGGCTTGTCGGAGCGGTTTGACGAACGATAGTTTGCGTCAATGTATTCGGCCTCTCGCGAGCGAACTGCGGTTGCCGCCAGGCCATGATGAGATCCACACGCACCGTTCCCACAAAGCTCGTTCGGGCACAGAGCCCGCTTTCGATGACCAGGCTTACGGCACGCTGATCCGCTGTCTCGTCATCACTCCTCGAACCTCGCAATCTGATCCGGTCTATCTCAGCTGAAGGCTGGGTCGATCCGTTGGTAGAGCGTGCCAGGCCGGTTGAGGACCACCCATGCGATGCGGGCGATCTTGTTCGCCAGGGCGACGACAACCTTGTTGGCGTGCATGCGTCTCTCGAGCCGATCGATCCAAGCACCGAGCCTCGTCCGGCTACGGTCAAGGTGCATCACACATGACTTGGCGCCGTGGATCAGGAACCGTCGTACATAGCCGTTGCCTCGTTTGCTGATGCCGAGCAACGTCGGCTTGCCACCGGTCGGATATTGCCGTGGGACCAAGCCGAGCCAGCCACTGAGGTCCCTTGCCTTCTTGCAACTGCCGTCCCTGACCGACGGCGGCGAGAAGGGCGCTTGATCCCAGTGGGCCGATGCCCGGGATCGTCATCAACCGACGTGCGACCTCGAGGATTCGCCCCTCCAGCCTATGGAGGTCTTCAAACAGGTCGGCGAGAAGTCGGCGAATGGCTGGGGACAGGTCATTGCTCTGGTCTTGCAAAATACGCGGGAGGTCCAACTTGAAGACGCCGGCCCGCTGGCGGATCGCGACGCCATACTCAAGGCAGAACGCCCGCATCTGGCTAATTAGCCTGGTTCGGTGCATCACCATTTGATCTCGTGCACGATGCAGTGCCTAGGTATCGATCTGATCCACAGCCTTGACCTCGACGAAGCGCATCGTTGGCCTCGTAACGGCTTCGGCTATTGCCTCAGCGTCAAGCGTGTCGTTCTTGTTCGACTTCAGATACGGCTTCACGAACTGAGCGGGGACGATCTTCACCGTGTGACGGAATGATTGGATCTTCCGAGCCAGCCACTGAGAACCCGGACAGGCCTCCATGCCGACAACTGCCGGAGCCGCTCGTTGGAAGAACTGGATCAACGTCTCGCGCCGACACCGAAGGCGTTGGATCGGCGTGCCATCGGCATTCACGCCGATGACGTGAAAGATGTTTTTACCGATGTCGACACCGTAGACCTCGGCATCACGCGGTTTGTTGCGCACCATGGTGGTTCTCCCTCGGGTGTCCACGCCCCAGCATGAGGCGAGGAGGACGGGGCGGACCATCCCATTAGTGGTGACGCCCGCTGCTCGCAGAACTGTTGTGACCCATGCGCGCGAAGCACACGGGCTGAGCGAGCGGCGGCGCTGATCGCAGCGCAATGCGCTAACGGCACCGCCGTCTGGACGATGTCACGACAAAAACGCGGCCGAGCGTCGCCGGTTCGGCTGGCGCCGTTTGAAGTTGCTGTTGGAACGCGAGGGGGTCCGAATGAACCACAAGAAGTCGCGACGGCTGTATGCCGAGGAACGGCTGCAGGTGCGCCGCCGTGGTGGTCGCAAAACGGGCGATGGGCACGCGACGGCCGATGACCTTGCTACAAGGACCAAACCAGCGCTGGTCACTCGACTTCGCGTCGGACACGCTGACCGATGGCCGGCGATTCCGCATTCTCGTGGTGGTCGACGACTTTACCCGCGAATGCCTGTGCCTGGTCCCTGATACGTCGCTGTCCGGCAAGCGCGTGGTGC
>JAMXLO010000016.1 GCA_024280945.1 Acetobacteraceae bacterium | reverse complement strand
CAATGCGCGCCGACGAGTGCTCCGGACCCTGCCCCTCGTAGCCATGCGGCAGCAACAGTGTCACGCCCGACATGCGCAGCCACTTGGTCTCGCCCGAGGCAATGAACTGATCGATGATCACCTGCGCGCCGTTTGCGAAGTCGCCGAACTGCCCTTCCCACAGCACCAAGGTGCGCGGATCGGCGAGCGAGTAGCCGTACTCGAAGCCCAGCACGCCTGCTTCCGACAACAGAGAATTGTAAATTTCTATCTTCGCCTGCTCAGGCGCGATATTGTTGAGCGGAATGTATTCATGCTGGTTGGTCTGATCGATCAACACCGCATGGCGCTGGCTGAATGTGCCGCGCTGGCAGTCTTCGCCCGACAGGCGCACGCGATTTCCTTCAAGCAGCAAAGAGCCGAACGCGAGCGCCTCGGCAGTGGCCCAGTCGATGCCCTCGCCTGCCTCCAGCACCGCCTCTTTGGCCTCGAGCTGTCGGGCGATGCGAGGATGCACGTCGAACCCGGCCGGCACACGGGACAGCGCCATGCCGATCTGGCGCAGCGTCTGCTCTGCCACTGCGGTCGTCGCTTCGTGGAGTTCGAAATCCGGCTCCGGTGGATGGAACCCAGCCCAATGGCCTTCCAGCCAGTCCGCCTTGTTCGGCTTATAGCCTTGCGCGGCCTGGTTGGCGGCATCCATCGCGCTCTGAAATTCGTCCCACATCTTCTGCGCGTCAGCCGCCGACAGCACGCCTTCCGCCGCCAGCCTCTCGACGTACAAGGTCCGGGGCGTCTTCCGGGTGTTGATGGCGCGATACATGATCGGCTGGGTGAACGCCGGTTCGTCGGTTTCGTTGTGTCCATGCCGACGATAGCAGACGATGTCGAGCACGATGTCGGCGGCGAAGCGCATGCGGAATTCTGCTGCCATGCGCGCGCAGAAGATCACTGCCTCCGGATCGTCGCCGTTGACATGCAGGATCGGTGCCTGGATCGATTTCGCGACGTCGGTGCAGTAAAGGCCCGAGTAGGCGTGCGCGGGCACGGTGGTGAAGCCGATTTGATTGTTCACCACAAGATGAATCGTCCCACCGGTGCGGTAGCCGATGAGCTGGCTCATCGCCAGCGTCTCGTACACCAGGCCCTGGCCGGCGAACGCTGCATCGCCATGCATCAGGATCGCCATCACCGAGCTGCGCCGCTGCGTGTCGCCGGCGCTGTCCTGCCGCGCGCGCACCTTGCCGACCACCACCGGATCCACCGCCTCAAGATGCGAAGGGTTCGGCTGCAAGGAGAGATGTACCTTGTGACCGCCCACCTCGATATCGGTCGACGTGCCCAGGTGGTACTTCACGTCGCCGGAGCCCTGCACGCTGTCAGGCTTGAAGCTCTCGCCACCGAACTCGGAGAACACCGCGGTGAACGGCTTCTTCACGATGTTGACCAGGGTGTTGAGCCGGCCACGATGCGGCATGCCGATCGCGACCTCGACCACGCCCTGCGCGGCGACGGTCTCGATCATCGTATGCAGTGCCGGAATGGTGATCTCGCCGCCTTCCAGGCCGAAGCGCTTGGTCGTGACGTAGCGCTTTTGGCAGAACGCCTCGAAGCCCTCCGCTTCGGTAAGCTGCGTCAGGATCTTGCGCTTGGCCGCAGTGTCGAATGCGGTGCGCCAGGGCGCACCTTCCACCTTGCGCTGGATCCACGACTTCTGGTCCGGATCCTGAATGTGCATGAATTCGACGCCGATCGGGCCGCAATATGTATCACGCAGGATGGCGACGATCTCGCGCAATGTCGCTGTTTCGCGGCCGAGGACGTTGTCGATGAAGATCGACCGATCGAGGTCGTTGTCGGTGAAACCATAGGACCGCGGATCAAGCTCGGGGTGCGACGGCGGGATCTGCAGCCCCAGCGGATCCAGCCTCGCCTCCAGGTGCCCACGCACGCGATACGAGCGGATCAGCATCAGCGCACGCAGCGACGCGATGGTCGCGGCGCGGATCTGCTCACTCGAAAGCGCCGTTGGCGCTCGCCGAATAGAGTCTGCTTCTCCATTGGTTGCGAGCGGACGCGGAGCCCACGACGCGCCGGTCGCCTCTTCCAACACCGAACGGGCGTCTTCGTTCAGTGCGCCAAACAACTCGGCGAAGGTCGGATCGACAGAGACGGGGTTGGCCGCCCAGCGAGCGTATTGCTCCGCGAGGAATGCCGCATTCGCACCGCTGAAGGCCGAAGCGAGGATGTCTACGCCTGCCATTCGACTCAAATCCTTTGCATCGCCGCAAGAGGCGCCGTCTACATGGACGCGCGAGGCACGGCGCGAAGCATCGTTCGAACGCGCGCAGGGTTGCTTCTAGCGCATGCCCTGAGCAGGGCAAATGCTCACGTCTCGCTATTTCGTGAATGGGCCGGGGATTACCGGGAGCTTAACAGAGCATGGCAACCCCGCCAGATGGTGGGTTCCCGGCGCCGCACCGCGCGCCATATGCCCGGTCTGCGCCGCAAGGGGGAAGATATGCAAATTCGCATCGTGATGTTGGCTGCGCTTGCGGCAACCTTCGGCCTGTGGGCCGCCGACGCACGGGCGCAGGCCGGCCCCCCTCAGGTCACGGTCGCCAAGCCGCTGGCCAGCCGCGTGGCGCAATGGGACGAATTCATCGGCCGCTTCGAAGCGACGGAACGCGTCGAGGTGCGCCCGCGCGTCTCCGGCTATATCGACCAGGTGCATTTCCGTGACGGCAGCATCGTCAATCAAGGCGACCTGCTGTTCACCATCGACCGGCGCCCCTTCAGGCTGGCGGTCGATTCAGCGCAATCCGACGTGGTGCGCGCCAAGGCGCAGGTCGTGCTGGATCAGGCGGACTACGAGCGCGCGGCTCAGTTGGTGAAGACCGCCGCCACCCCAGTTCGCGAGCTCGATCAGCGCAAGGCCAACCTCGACATCGCCCGGGCTCGCGAGATGGCCGCAGAGGCCGCTCTGCACACCGCGGAGCTCAATCTGGAATGGTCCGAGGTCCGCGCCCCGATTGCCGGCCGTGTTTCGGATCGGCGCGTCGATCCCGGCAATCTGGTCGCCGGGGGCCAGAGCGGCGCAACCCTGCTGACGACGATCGTCAGCCTCGACCCGATCTACTTTGTGTTCGACGGTTCGGAAGCCGACTATATCCGCTATGCACGGCTGAGCGTCGGAGGCCAGCGCGGCTCGTCGCGCGATACGCCCAACCCCGTGCGCGTCCAGCTCGCCGACGAGCCCGACTGGCCGCACCAGGGCGTCATGGACTTCGTCGACAACGAGATCAGTGCGCACTCCGGCACCATTCGGGGCCGGGCGATCTTCGAGAACAAGGACGGCTTCCTGACACCGGGAACGTTCGGTCGGTTGCGGCTTTATGGCGGCCCGCTCGATGCGTTGCTGATTCCCGACGCTGCCGTGGTGTCGGACCAGGCGCACAAGGTCGTGCTGACAGTCGGCGAGGACAACAAGGTGGTGGGTAGGCCGGTCACCTTGGGCGGCATGGCACGCGGACTGCGCGTCGTCGCGTCCGGTCTGTCGCCTACCGATCGCGTTGTGGTCGGTGGTCTGGCCAACCCGTTCGTGCGTCCCGGCGCAACGGTCGAGGCACGCGAAGGTGCGGTTCACCCCTCTGGCAGTCAGTTCGCCGCCGACCAGTAGCTGCCGGCATGCGCCTCTCGCACTTCTTCATCGACCGGCCGATCTTCGCCGCGGTCCTGTCAATCCTGTTGACCATCGCCGGCGCATTGGTGGAACGCGCCCTGCCGATCTCCGAATACCCGGAAATCGCACCGCCGACGGTCAGCATACGTGCCACCTATCCCGGAGCCTCGGCGGAAGTATTAGCGGAGACGGTCGCCACGCCGATCGAGCAGGAGGTGAACGGCGTCGACAACATGCTCTACATCACCTCGCAGTCCGTCGGCGACGGGACGTTGAACATCAATGTGGTGTTCAGGCCCGGCACCGATGTCGATACCGCGCAGGTGCTGGTGCAGAACCGCGTGTCGGTGGCCGAGCCGCGCCTGCCCGAAGACGTGCGGCGTCTCGGCGTCACCGTACGCAAGGCATCGCCCGACCTGATGATGGTCGTGCACATGGTCTCGCCGGATGGCTCGCGCGATCAGCAGTACATCTCCAATTACGCGACGCTGTACATCAAGGACGCACTGGCGCGGGTCGATGGCGTCGGCGACGTGAATGTCTTTGGCGCGCGCGACTATTCGATGCGCGTCTGGCTCGATCCAGGCAAGATGGCGGCCCGCGGCCTGACCGCAGAAGACGTGGTGGCAGCGTTGCGAGCAGCGAACCTTCAGGTGGCGGCAGGCGCGATCAACCAGCCGCCTGCGATGTCACCGGGTGCCTTCCAGCTGGCGGTGCAGACACTGGGACGTCTGAGCAATGTCGAGCAGTTCGGCGACATCGTGGTGCGCGCCGATCCGGACCGCACCGGGTTCGTGCGTATCCGCGACATCGCGCGCGTCGAGCTCGGATCGAAGGACTACACGATCAACGCCTACCTTAATAAGGCGGTGGCCACTGCGATCGTGATCTATCAGCGTCCGGGGTCGAATGCGCTGGCGACGGCGGCGGCGATCAAGGCGGCGATGGCACAGGCCAAGCAGGATTTCCCCACCGGGCTTGACTATACGATTGTCTATAACCCGACGGAATTCATCCAGCAGTCCATCAACGAGGTCGAGCGAACGCTGTTCGAGGCGGTCGGGCTCGTCGTGCTCGTGGTGATCCTGTTTCTGCAGACATGGCGTGCCGCGATCATCCCGATCGTCGCGATCCCGGTTTCGCTGATCGGCTGCTTCCTGGTCATGGGGATCGTCGGCATCTCGTTCAACACCTTGTCGCTGTTCGGCCTGGTACTGGCGATCGGCATCGTGGTGGACGACGCGATCGTCGTGGTGGAGAACGTCGAGCGCTATCTGCGTCAGGGCATATCGCCGCGCGACGCTGCGCACAAGACGATGGACGAGGTCGGCAGCGCGTTGATTGCGATTGCGCTGGTGCTGTGTGCGGTGTTCATCCCGACGGCTTTCATCAGCGGACTGCAGGGATCGTTCTATCGGCAATTTGCCATCACCATCGCCGCTGCCACGGTGATCTCGGCGTTCGTCTCATTGACGCTGTCACCGGCACTGGCGGCTCTGCTGCTGAAGCCGCATTCGCATGAGCCGCAGCAGACGCTTGCGTATCGGCTGGGTGCGCCGGTGCGGCGATTCTTCGCCGGGTTCAACTGGGCTTTCGAGCGACTGTCGTCCGGCTATGGCTGGCTGGTTGGACGATTGGTGCGCGTCGGCGTCATCATGTTGGTCGCCTATGCCGGGCTGATCTACCTTGCCTACCACCGCCTGGAGGTCACGCCGACCGGGCTGATCCCCCAACTCGATCGTGGCTATCTGATCGCCGCCTTCCAGTTGCCTTCGGGCGCATCGCTGTCACGCACCGATGCGGTGATCCGCAGCGCCTCCGAGATCATCCTGTCGCGGCCAGGCGTACAGAATTCAGTGGCGTTCGTCGGCTTCGATGGTGCGACCTTCACCAACGCGCCGAACGCCGGCGTGATCTTTGTGCCGCTGACGCCGTTCGAGGAACGCGTGCCACTGGGCCTGACCGCGTCACGCATTCTCGCCGATCTGCGCCAGCAGCTCGGGCACCTCGACGACGCGTTCGTGTTCGTATTGGAGCCGCCGTCGGTGCCAGGGATCGGCACCGGCGGTGGCCTGAAGCTTTACGTTCAGGATCGTGCCGGTCGAGGACTGCCGGCGCTGGAGCAGGCGACCTGGGGTGTCGCCGGTGCGGCCGCGCAGAACCATGGTTTCACCCAGGCGTTCACCCTGTTCAACACGCGCACGCCGCAGGTCTACGCGGACATCGATCGCACAAAGGCCGAGTTGCTGCAGGTGCCGATCGAGCGCGTGTTCTCCACGCTGTCGGTGTATATGGGGTCGTCGTATATCAACGACTTCAATCTACTCGGCCGTACGTATCAGGTCTCTGCGCAGGCAGACAATCCGTTCCGGCTCAGCGTGCGCGACGTCGAGAATCTGAAGACGCGCAACAACTACGGCGACATGGTGCCGATCGGCTCGGTTGCCACCTTCCGCGACACCACCGGGCCATTTCGGGTGCCACGCTACAACCTCTACCCCGCCGCCGAGGTGCAACTGAATCTTGCGCACGGGTTTTCCACCGGGCAGGCGATCGCCGCGATCGAGCAGATTGCGAAGGAGCGCCTGCCGCGGGGGTTCGGATTCGAATGGACCGAAATCGCCCTGCAGGAGAAACTGGCAGGCAACACGGCGATTGTCGCGTTCGGCCTCGCCGTGGTCTTCGTGTTCCTGCTGTTGGCCGCGCTGTATGAAAGCTGGCTGCTGCCGCTGGCAGTGGTTCTGATCGTGCCGATGTGCATTCTCGCGGCAATGATTGGTGTCAATGCGCGCGGGCTGGATCGCAACATCCTGGTCGAAGTCGGCCTGGTGGTCCTGGTGGGGCTGGCGGCGAAGAACGCGATCCTGATCGTCGAATTTGCCCGTCAGGCCGAAGCGAACGGCATGACCCGGTTCGAGGCAGCGGTTGCGGCGGCGAGGACGCGGTTGCGGCCCATCCTGATGACATCGCTCGCTTTCATCCTGGGGGTGGTTCCGCTGGCGATCGCCGTGGGCGCAGGTGCCGAGATGCGGCAGTCGCTGGGCACGGCGGTGTTTGCCGGTATGCTGGGCGTCACTGGCTTTGGCCTGGTGTTCACCCCGGTGTTCTATGTATTGGCCCGGCGGCTCGCCGCGGCATGGGAGCGTGGAAGCGGCTCGGCCGCGGCGACGACCGCGGCCGAGGTGACACATCAGCCCTGAGGCTGACCAGGCGGTGGTTCACTGGGTGCCGGCGGCCGGTTGCGCCTTTCATCCATGAACTGGTCGAACTCGGCCTTGTCCTTGGCAAAGCGCAGCCGCTCTAGGAAGGCGGAAAACTCCTTCTGCTCCTCCTCCAGCCGGCGCAGCGTCTCGGCACGATACTCATCGAATGCCCGGTTGCCGCTGGACGGCGAGGTGGCCTGCCGCTGTGGACCGCCGCACCAGAAGCTCTTCCACCCGGCCCACGGCGGCGGGCCAGCCTGCTGGTTCCAACCGCCTTGCGGATACCAGCCGTTCTGCTGTTGCCAGCCGCCCGAGCGGCCGCATCCCCAGTAGCCCATGCGCTTGCTCCATATGCCGAAGAACAGAAGGGCGAGGCCGATCGGCCACCAGAAGATGAAACCGAGGATCATGACGGCGATCCACAGCGGCTTCATCGTATACCAGTTGCGCCAATGGTCCCATCCGGGCTGGTTCCAGCCCGCTCCAGGCCCCCACGGCGACGCCGCCGCCCCCGGATTGCTGTAGGTACCGTTATTCGCCGAGCCTGACATAGCGGGGCCTCATGTGAATGTAAGATACATTTACATGATGGGAATGCGACCCCGCATGGTCAAGTGAATTCGGTCAGGCTGACTGTGGGCCACCCGCCAGCCCGAGGCTCTGCAAGTAGATCAGCACGCCGGCCTCCAGCAGATCCTCCGGCGTCATTGGCAACTTGCGTCGCGAGGGATCGGCACGCACGAACAGCGAGGCGATGCCGTGCGACAACGCCCAGACGTGCAACGCCACCATAAGCGACGGCGGACGCTGTCCGAGCGGCAGGCGGGACGTCAGCCGCTCGGCTGCTTCGCGCAGCACGGCGAAGGCCCGATCACCGGCGGTGAGCAGTCCTGGATGATTGTCGAACGCGATCCGGGTCTCGAACATCGCCGCATAGTACGCTGGTTCCTCCCGGGCGAATGCCAGATAGGCGCGGCCAAGCGCCTCGAACGCGCGGATCGGTTCGGGTTGACCGTTGTTCCACGCCGCCGTCAGCAATGCGGCGAACCGGTCGAAGCCACGCAACGCCACTTCCGCCAGCAGCGCCTCGGCATCGCGAAAGTGACGATACGGCGCTCCCGGGCTGACACCGGCGAGTCGCGCCGCCTCCGCGATGGTGAAACCGGCGGGACCCTTCTCGCCAATCAGCGCCAGCGCCGCCTCGACCAGCGCCTCGCGCAGGTTGCCATGATGGTAGCCGCGGCGTTCGAAGCCACCCTGCCCGGACCAGCTCATGTGAAGAAGTTTTACATGCACGGAGGCGTCAGTGTGAATCGCTTCATACCGAACCCAGCGCGCTGCGGCATATGCCTCGCCCTCAATAAGATGAAATGGAGCGAGCCAGATGATCTACATCGACCCCGGCTGGTATCAGGCCTATTGGCTCAGCGAACAGTCGCGCCCGCCCCGCCAGGGTGCGGCTTTCACCGCAGCGCGGTTCGCCGTTGTGGTAGCGCTGCTGTGTGGCAGCGCCGCGCTCATCGAGCACTTCCACGGCAAGGACAGGTGGCAGGGCTACCAGCAGTGGGAGCGTGAATGATCGGGAACTAAGAATGGGTCCCGATCATGCGGCGGGTGTGCTTACCGCTCACCCGCACTGTTCGGCCAACCACTGCACCTTCTCTGATGGATATGCATCGCGAGCTGCAATGTAATGTAAGTGGCCTGGAGTGCATCAGATCGATGGTGCAATGGATGACCGCCACAGGGTACGGCAACTGTTGGCATCCGCTATGAGCTTCACCAGTCCGGTGGTCTCGCCCTGCACTATCGCCCGCGCCACATCGGCCATCGGTATCTTGCCTGCTGTTGCGCGCTGACCCGACGCGCATGTGCAGCGATCATGTCTCCGCATATCCGCGGGCACGAGGTCGTGTTGCGGTTCCCGTGCAATTCGTTGCAATGCGCTGCGTTTTCCCGGTCGGCTGCCACCATCGAATTTGTGCTTCGCACACGGTTGCGCGATGGCGCTAAGCTTCGCCGGTCAGGAGGTGGTTGATGCACCGATTTGCCTGCCTGATCGCGTTGGCCTGCCTTGCGCGCCCGGCATTGGCGGCACCGCCGCCGGATGCCGATCCGATGCTGGCGCCCTGGTTCAACAGTCTGCGACAGCCATGGACAAATGCTCTGTGCTGCTCAGTCGCTGATTGCCGGCCGGTGCAGTCTCGGCTGACGGATGGCCACTACGAGGCACTGATCGAAGGCGAGTGGCGTCAGGTGCCAGATCGTCTCATCCTCAATCGCAGCGACAATCCGACCGGTCGCGCCGTCGCGTGCTGGACGCCTCGCGTCGGCATCTTGTGTTTCGTTCGAGCGCCGGAGAGTTAGCAGCGTAGCCCGCAACTATCGACAGGATGGGTTGGCGGTGAGCCATTCCTGCGCCCTGGCATTCCCCGCTGCCGCCGCCTTTTGAAACCACTCACGCGCGACGTTGCAGTCCTGCGGAATGCCCGGCCCGCCAGTCATATGCAGCAATCCAATGCTGTAGAGCGCCCAGAAATATCCCCGACCGGCCGCCTTCGTGTACCAAGACTGCGCCGCCTGATAGTCACGGCTGACGCCCAGCCCGTTCTCATACATTTTGCCTAGATAGTACATGCAGTTCTGATCCCCGAGGTCGGAGCATCGGCGGAACAGGCGCTGAGCCTCGGCATAGTTGCGTGCTTGGTATGCTGCGTAGCCACCCAGGTACGATTCGTTATCCGACGGAGCTCTCTCGTCGCTGCGACGTTCTTCGGGTTTGCCGGGAGCAGCGGCACCCACATCCGGCGTCTCTTTCTGCGGAGCAGTCGACGGCTTCGGGGGAAGTGGCGGTCGTGGGATTGGAATCAATGCTGTCTGTTGTTGTTGCTGCTGCGGCGGCGGTTGCTGCGGTGGCGGCTGCGGCTTCGAAGGAGGTCTTGCCAGTTTCAACGGCGGTGCCGCCGGAGCAGCCTGGGGCTCCGGTTCGGGCGCAGGCGAAGGGAAGGAAGGCAATGGGCCCGGCGTACTCAAGCGTTGTTCCGGCGGAGGCGCTGGCTCCGCAACGAGGCTGGCCGGAAATACCAGCACATGCCGCAACGTCTCTGACTGCGGCAGGCTCGTCACCTTGCTGTCAGTCAGATTCAGCCTGCGCAGTTCACCAAGCCGATCCAGTGGAGGGACAGTCGTAAGGTTGTTTGTACGCGACAGATTGAGTTCTTGCAGTGCGACAAGCGAATCGAGCGGCGGCAAAATCTCGATCGGCGTGTCGCTCAGATCCAGCCTGCGCAACGCGGTCAGGTCTTGCAGGGACGGCAGTGTGCCAATCTTCGTGTGCGACAGATCCAGTTCACGCAGTGCAGTCAGACCATCAAATGATTCGATGGTCGCGACGTCCGATCCGTGCAGATCGAGGCTTTGCAACTCCGCTAATCCCTGCAATGGCGGCAGCGTCTCGACGTGCGATTTGCTGAGGTCGAGCCGGGTCACGTGCTGTTTGGCGAGTTGCGGCAATGCCCTGAGAAACATCGCGCTGTCGGTGGTCTCGGGGAACCGCGCCGTCACGTTGTTCCCGTCGGCGGTCAAGGCGACATGCAATGCGGTCAGCTGATTGCGTTTTCCGCTGTGCAGATAGAGATACAGCGACCCGATGCTGACGAGAAGCACGGCGAGTCCGATCGCTGCCAGCGCCAACGTCTCTCGGCTGAGCCGTTGCCATGCTGGTGCTGCCGCATTGAGCCGCGACACCAGTGCACGCCAGCTCGAGGTTCGCGTGCGCGTGGCTTGACTGGGGCTGCGCGCAGGTCGCGGCCTTGCTTCGACGGGAACCCGCATACGACGCGTGGCAACGTCGTCGTCGGCGGTTGATCGCTCCATCAGGTTGAGCATGTCGTTGACGCTCTGCGGGCGATCCATCGCCCGCAGAGCCAACGCCTGATCAATGGTATGGAGCAACGGATAAGGATACCGCCCCCGTCCCACCTGGATCGCCGACACCAGAGGGTCCGGCGCATGGCTCAGCACAGCCTGCTGACGGGCACGTGCATCGATGAGGTTGCCGCCGATCGCGCGATAAGCGACGCAGCCGACCGAAAAGATGTCCGAGAACGGCCCCTGAGCGGCACCCTGGATCATCTGTTCGATGGGCGCGTAGTGACCGGAATAGACCTGAGTGTAGGTGGTGGCGGCACTCGGCCCGATGTCGCGTGCCGAGCCGAAGTCGATGAGCACCGGCTGCCCATCCGACCGGATCAGGATATTCGCTGGCTTGATGTCGCGGTGGAGGAACCCGGCGGCATGCACCCGCCCCAAGGGTGTCAGGATACCCCGCAGTACAGCCAGCAACTCCTCCGCAGGCATGGGCGTTCGGCCGCTTTTCAGGACTTCATCCAGTGTCTCGCCGGACAACAGCTCCATCACCGAATAGGCGGTGTTGTTGGCCTCGAAGAACGTCGCGACCCTAACGATTCCTGGCGTCCCGCCATTGCGGCCGAGTGAGGCCAGCAGCCGGGCCTCGGTCAGGAAGCGCCTGCGGCAGTCGATAAAGATCGCTTCGTCGGAATTCGAGGTGACGACGACGTCCTGGCCCGACCGCATGGCGAACTGGCGCGGAAAGAACTCCTTGATGGCGAAGGATTGGTCGAGCAGGTCGTTCGCCCGGTAGGTGATGCCGAACCCGCCCCGCCCCAGCACGCCAACCACCTGATAGCCATTCAGGACCGTCCCAGCCGGCAACGCATCGCGGTGCAGTTGGACGAGCGACGGGGTCATCGACGATGCTCATCTCGATGCGACATCACCGCCTTCACGTGAAGCTCTTCTTCCCCGTTCGTTGCCCGGCCGAACCTTGAGCCCACCCGGGCAGCCGCAGAATTTTCCACGTGGACTGACTGGTAACAAGTCACCGCCCCGTGAACCACTGGCCCTCATACTCCCACCCAAGGCGGATATGCCACATTGGTCAAGCCCGAGGGTGCGATTTACGCCACACCTTCAGCAGCCGGGACGCATCGACCGCGACGTAGCGCTGGGTGGTAGAGAGGCTCGCATGGCCTAGCAGGTCCTGGATCGAGCGCAGGTCGGCGCCACCCGCGAGCAGATGCGTGGCGAATGAGTGGCGGAGCGCATGCGGCGTCGTGTGCTCCGGCAAGCCATGCAGCCGGCGGAAGGCGCGCAGCTTCCGCTGCGCTACGGCGGGATCGAGCCGGCGGCCGCGCGCCCCAACGAACAGCGGACTCCCCGGCTGCGCGGCTGGGTGCAATGCCAGCCAGGCGGCAAGCGCTTCACGTACCGCGGGCAGAACCGGGACGATCCTTTCCTTGCCGCCCTTTCCCAGCACGCGCAGGCTCACATCTTGGCTTTCGGGCACGTCGCGAACGTCAAGTGCGAGCGCCTCGCCGATGCGCAGCCCACAGCCGTACAGCAGCGTGAACAACGCGACGTCCCGCGCCTGCCAGGCGGCGACATCGGATAGCGCGGCAGTCTCCGCGGTGACCGCGCGCGCCTGCATGGTGTCGAGCGCACGCGGCACGGGGCGCTTGGCGCGTGGGGTTGCGATCAGCCTCGGCGCTGGATTGTCGATGCCATAGCGCCGCGTCAGAAACCGGAAAAAGCTGCGCAACGCGGACAGGTGCCGGGCGCGCGTGCTGTTGCCGGCACCTGCAGCCGCCTGCTCCGCCAGCCACGCACGCAAATCTGCCTGACGCAGCGAAGCCAGCGCGGCCAGGTCGGGCTCGCCGCCGAGGTGCTGCGTCAGGAACCCAAGGAACGCGGCCAGGTCGCCGCTGTAGGCCTGCACCGTCAGCAGGGCTGCGCGGCGTTCTCGCTCCAACCACTCGAGGAAGGCCACGCGTGCTTCCTCGGCGGTCATCGATCCGATCAACGGCCCAGTGCGGCCGCAACCGCCCGGCCCAAAAATCGGAGTGGCCCAGTGCCCTGTGCAGGGTCCAGCATGTGCTGGTCGCGCGCCAGCAGCGCGAGCAGTGCCGGCGGTCCTTCGCCGGGCACGCGGATGATGGCATCGTGCCGCGCCAGCGCCGCCGCTTCGGCGTGCAGGAGACGCGCATCGGCAGGCGCTTCGCGGAACAGCACCTGCCGACCATTGAGCAGCCGCGCCACCGTCCCATCCGGCAGCCGTCGCGCGCCGGGATGTTCGGCCTCCACACACAGACACGCCGCGTCCACCGCGAGGATACCCGGCATCTCGCCACTGACGCAGTCAGCGGGATCGGCGGAACGAAACAGCGCCAGTACCGCGTCCTGAACGCGGCTCGCCAGGCTCGCAGTCGCCCGACCCGCGGCAAGCAGTCCATCGGCACGTTCCCGCTGCACCCGCAGCATCGCCGCCATGTGGTCGGCCAGACTCTCGCCATGCATCCGCACTGGCGGCTCCAGCACGCGATAGAGCTCAGGATGTTCGGCGAGCCACGCAGGATTGGCGCGCAGGAACGCTTCGACGAAGTCCCCCTCCGGCAAACTCATACCGTCAGGCGATGCGCTGGCCGGTCTTCGACCAGTCGGCCAGGAACGCCGCCAGACCCTTGTCGGTCAGCGGATGATTGAACAGTTGCCGCAGCACCGCTGGCGGCACGGTGCAGATGTGGCCGCCGGCCTTGGCCGCCTCGACCACGTGCATCGGATTGCGCACCGAGGCGACCAGTACCTGGGTCTTGAAATAGTCGTAGTTGCCGAAGATCGTGACGATGTCTCTGATCAGCTGCATCCCGTCCTCACCGACATCGTCCAGCCGACCGATGAACGGGCTGACAAACGTGGCGCCGGCCTTCGCCGCCAGAATTGCCTGTGCCGGCGAGAAACACAGGGTCACGTTGACCATCGCGCCTTCCTCGCTGAGGCGTCGGCAGGCACGCAGCCCATCCGGCGTCAGCGGCACCTTCACCGCGATGTTCTTGGCGATGCCACGCAGCACGCGCGCCTCGGCCAGCATCCCGTCGAACTCGGTCGAGGCGACTTCGGCGCTGACCGGGCCGGGGACGGTGGCACAGATGTCGGCCAGCACGTCCTGGAACTTTTTCCCCGTCTTGGCCATCAAGGATGGGTTGGTGGTAACCCCATCCAGCAAGCCACTAGCAGCGAGTGACTTGATCTCCGCTGTATCGGCGGTATCGACGAAGAACTTCATGTCATCGCTCCCATCTTGCGACGGATGATCATATAGGATGCAGGGCAGGCGTCGAAAGGAACCTGACCTGGGGGAGCCGCCCCTGCTCGACGTGCCGGAGCCTGACGGTCGGCGCTCCGGGGCGCGCCGCGTCCCCGTCATGCTGCCCTATCCGTTCGCCGGTCCGTTCGATTACCGGATCCCACCCGGCCTGCATCCCCAGCCTGGCGACGTCGTCCTGGTGCCACTGAACCGGCGCGAAGAAGTCGGGGTCGTCTGGGATCATTCCGCCGAGGACGGCGTCCCGGACCGCAAGCTGAAGCCCGTTTCCGGTCTGATCGACGCACCGCCGATGCGGCCGGCACTGCGCCGTTTTATCGACTGGGTCGCCAGCTACACGCTGTCACCGCCCGGAGAGGTGATGGCGATGGCGCTGCGAGTGGTGCCGCAGGGCGTCAGCAGGCCGCCCATCGGCTGGGTTCGCGCCGATCCGCTGCCCGACACGCGCCTAACCGAAGCCCGTCGCAGGGTGCTGGACGCACTGGCGGCCAAACAACCGCGAACCACAGGCGAGTTGGCACACGCGGCTGGCGTCGGCTCCGGCGTCATTCGTGGGATGGCAGATGCGGGCCTCCTGGTGCCGTCGGCGCTTCCGCTCGTGCCTCCGTTCGCGCATCCAAATCCCGACCACCCGGGAGAACTTCTCGCATCCGACCAGGCCGCCGCCGCGGCTGCATTGCGCCAGGCCGTGGCCGCGCAATCCTTCAGCGTCACACTGCTCGATGGTGTGACCGGTTCCGGCAAGACCGAAACCTACCTGGAGGCAGTCGCGGAGTGCCTGCGCCAGGGTCGCCAGGCGCTGGTCCTGCTGCCCGAGATTGCACTGTCTTCGCAATGGCTCGAACGGTTTCAGCGCCGCTTTGGCGTGCCACCGGCGGTGTGGCATTCCGATCTGACGTCCCGGGTGCGACGGGTGACCTGGCGGGCGGTCGCGGAAGGTACCGCCCCGGTCGTGGTGGGTGCACGCTCGGCGCTGTTTCTCCCCTTTCCCGACCTCGGTGTCGTGGTGATCGACGAGGAGCACGAGACGGCGTTCAAACAGGAAGAGGGCGTAGTCTACCACGCCCGCGACATGGCGGTTGTTCGCGCCCGGCTCTGCTCGGCACCGGCGATCCTGGTGTCAGCCACCCCGTCGCTGGAGACGCTGGCCAACGTCGAGGCTGGCCGCTACCGGCGCCTGACACTGCCGACCCGGCATGGTGGCGCCGCGATGCCGTCAGTTGCGGCGATCGATATGCGGGAGACGCCCCCGGAGCGCGGCCACTTCCTCGCTCCCCCGCTGATCGCCGCGGTAGCCGAGACGCTGGCTCGCGGCGAGCAGGCGATGCTGTTCCTCAACCGCCGCGGCTACGCCCCGCTGACGCTGTGTCGTCATTGCGGTCACCGCATGCAATGCCCGAACTGCACCGCGTGGCTCGTCGAGCATCGCGCCCGTCGCGTGCTGCAATGCCATCATTGCGGCCACACCGTGCCGATCCCCGAGGAGTGTCCGGCCTGCGGCGCCTGCAACAGCCTGGCGCCGGTGGGGCCAGGCGTCGAGCGCATCACCGAGGAATCGATCGCATCGTTCCCGGACGCGCGTCGGCTGGTGATGGCATCCGATACCATGACCGGCCCCGATGCGGCTGCTGCGGCAGCCCACGCGATCGAGGCGCGCAAGGTGGATCTGATCATCGGCACCCAAATCGTCGCCAAGGGTTGGCACTTTCCGCACCTGACGCTGGTCGGCGTGGTGGATGCGGATCTGGGCCTCGCCGGCGGCGACCTGCGCGCGGCGGAACGCACCGTCCAGCTACTGCACCAGGTGGCGGGGCGTGCGGGCCGAGCGGAGGCTCCGGGTCGTGTCCTGCTGCAGACATTCTCCCCCGAGCATCCTGTGATGCAGGCTCTGGTGGAGGGTGATCTCGGCGCCTTCATGGCGCGCGAGGCAGAGCAGCGTCGACCGGGCCACTGGCCTCCCTATGGGCGTCTGGCCGCGCTGATCGTTTCCGCCGACACCGCAGCCGAAGCGGACGCGCTGGCGCGCCATCTCGGGCAGGCCGCGCCCTGGGGCGAGGGGCTGGATGTACTGGGACCAGCGCCGGCACCGTTATCGATTCTGCGCGGGCGGCATCGCCGACGGTTGTTGCTCAAGACGCGACGCGATGTCGCGGTGCAGCCGATACTTCGCGAGTGGCTGAGCAAGGTGCCGGTGCCACGAGGTGCGCGGATAGACGTGGACATAGACCCGGTGTCTTTTCTGTAAAAAACCGAGCGACAAATCACTCGAGGACGAGCGGCGCCACGCCCGCACGCCTGTGAGCTATTTCACAGTCGGACCTTCATTTCGCGGGCACCATATTATCGCTGAACCCATTAGTGACCGATGATGCCCGGGCTGAACACTTCATCAAGTGATGCCCGCACCGGATACCGGAGCGGCAACGCCGCATCTGGCTGAGTTGCAACATGCTGATTCGAGAACCTATGCTGACTGCTCTAAAGCGAATTGAGGGCGTGGCAGGTGCATCGTTGCCGCGGGCATCGAGCAGAGTTGCGTCATTCGTTGGTGCGGGTACGACGCGGGCAGTGGTGGCATCACCGGCGGAAAATCCATTTACTGCGGACGCCGGGCGGCGAAGAATACGACGCCGACTCGCGGCGATCCTGGGCGCCGACATACGCAATTACAGCCTGCTCATGGCTGCCGCCGAAGAGGCCACCCATCGGCGGGTCAACACTGCGCTGGACCGCCTCGTCCGCGAGATTCATCGATCGCATGGGCATATATTCTCGCACGCTGGCGATGGGTTGATGGCAGAGTTCCCCAGCGCGGTCGAAGCACTCAAGTGTGCGCTGCGCGTACAGGCCGATGCCGGGAAGCGCAATGCGCGCCTGCCGCCTGAACAGCGCATCGAATACCGCATGGGCATCAACTCGGGAGAGATCATGCTCCAGCACGGTCGTGCAGGCGGTAACGCGATCAATGTCGCCGCACGCCTGGAGCAGATCGCCGACCCCGGTGGCATCTTCATCTCGGCCTCGGTGTTCGAGCAGGTGAGCAACGTCGTCGCAACGAACTATGAATCGGTCGGTGAGCGACGGCTCAGGAACATCCGCCAGCCTGTGATGGTCTATCGCATCGCCGCGGATACATGCGTCGGCTGGTCAGGCATACCGGCAGTGCCACGCCGCGAAACACGCCCGGCTGAGATCGCCGATGAGGACTACAGGCCATCACTTGCAGTGCTGCCGTTCCGGACGTTGATGAAGGACCAGGGCGACGCCTACTTCGCCGAGGGCATGGTGGATGACATCATCCGCCTGCTTGGCGGCCTCAAGGAACTGTTGGTCATCGCCCGCAGCTCGACGCTGGGTTATACAGGCTCGCCGCTCGACCTGCGGCGCGTGGGCCATGAACTCGACGTCCGCTATGTGCTGCACGGCAGCCTGCGTCGCCTGGGTGACAAGCTGCGGATCGCGGTGGAATTGTCCGAGGCGGAAACTGGTCACCTGATCTGGGCGGACCGGCTCGATGGTGAATTGTCCGAGGTGTTCGACCTGCAGGACCGCATTGCCATGCGCGTCGTAGGCGCCGTCGCGCCGCATGTCCGTGAACGCGAGCTGAATCGCGGCATGCGGAAACATCCGAGCAGCATGACTGCGTACGATCTCACATTGCAGGCGCTCGATCTGTTCTATCGCATGGATCGAGCCTCCCTGGTGCGGGCGCGTGAGCTGTTTGAGCAGGCGATTCAACACGACCCTGACTATGCACCGGCCTATTCGCACCTGGCCTCGCTGCACATTCGACTGATCGGGCAAGGATGGTCGGCCGACGAGATGGGAGATCGGACACGGGCAGCCGATGCTGCGGGCATGGCGATCGAGCGCGACCGCAACGATGCGCTGGCACTGGCGATATACGGACACCTGCAATCATATCTGCTGAAGAACTACGAGGCGGCGCAGAACTATCTGGAGCGGGCACTCGCGGCCGGACCGAGCTGCGCCTGGGCCTGGGCCTATAGCAGCCTCACTTGCGGCTATCTCGGCGACGTGGCGACAGCGATCACCCGAGCCGAATGGGCAACACGGCTGTCGCCGCTTGGCCCTGATGCATTCTGGCTGGAGCATTATCTGTCGCAGGCCTATTACATGGGCGCGCGCTACAATGACGCGATCGCCTGGGGCCGGATGTCGGCGGCGCATGCCGCAGCGAACATGTCTAACCTGCGCTGTCTGATCGCCAGCCTGGTGGCGGCCGGCGACATGGATGATGCACGCAAGGTTGCGCAGCGCCTGTTGCAGTTCGCACCGAACTACCGTGTCTCGTTGTTCCTGACGCGGACACCGCTACGTGGCGACGTGCGCGACCAGTTCGCCGAACGGCTGCGCCTGGCGGGTATTCCCGACTGATATCCGAACGAGAAGTGTGGGGGAAGCAACATGACTGGCGTCTTCGACGGTAACGACGGTAACGACGGCAATTCGGCCAACGCAGGCGGTGCCGGCAACGCCACCAGCATCAGCAAGGGTTGGTTCTTCGCCGACCGGGTGGACCTGCCGCTCGTCACCGCACCTGACAGCGGACCACTGGCGATCGCCGGCCAGACGATCGGAGAGTTGACCATCATCACTCCCAACGTTTCGCGCTATCCGGCGCGCAACTGGTCGGCAGAGTGGTTCACCTGGCTGGCGCTGATCGAATTCTCGGCGACCAATTGGCGAACGATGCAGCCTGACAGTCTGCCGTCGGCGCCGTTCACTCAGAACTTCTGGCCGAACTGGGTGCCGCCACCGCCCCCACCGGCGGCACCACTGATCGACTGGTCCACCTTGAATCCGCCTGTCATTCAACAGGAAATCGCCGATTTGGTGACCGCCGCGGCGAACGAGCGATCCAATGCGATGGATGAGATCCTCTCGCAGGCCGACGAGTTCATCAGTTACTTCCTGGGCCTGCTGACGGCGAACACCGGGGCATACCCACAGACCACCAAGGTGCTGACGATCGCCAGCCAGGTCGGCACGCTGGTGGCAATGTATTTCAAGGGGCTATACAAGCGACCGAGAGCATCAGAGCTATGCCCGGCGCTGTTGCCGCCGATCGCGGTCCCGGGGCACGCCTCGTTCCCGAGTGGCCACTCGACGCAGGCGCACCTGATGGCGCTGTGCATCAACGACATCTTCGACACGCTGCCGCAGCAGAGCAAGGTGCTGGAGGACGCCTGGACGCTGGCGGATCGTATCGCGCGCAATCGCGAAATCGCGGGACTGCACTATGAAAGCGACACCAACGCCGGGAAGGCGATCGCGCTGGCGACCCTACCGATACTGCAGGCATCGGTGCCGATCTTCCTGGCAGGAACGTCCCTTGGGGGGGCCTCGCTGACCGGAACCTCGCTGTATCAGCACGCGGTCGCTCTGGCGCGGCAGGAGTGGCAGACGGACGACGGGCCATGAGTTATCGCAAACCCTACGAAGCGAGCGAATCGGTCCCAGACTCCGTCATCAAGGACATAGAGGCGCGCTTCCGCGGGTTCCAGGCGCCTGCGAGGCCGATCGATCCAACGATAAGCACACCGGACGAGCTGAGGCAGTTCGGGCTGCCGCCAAAGCCCAATTCCCGCGCCGCACCGCGACTGCAAAAGGTTTGGGGTCGATTGTTCGGGCGAGCGTTGCGGCCTCAGGCGTTCAGGGTGCAGCCTGATCTCATCAGAGCGACGCAGTATCGTCTCTTCGAGAAGGCAGAGGCCAAGGCGTCATTCGCCGGAATGAACTTCGAGACCAGTTCCAACTGGTCCGGCGCCTACATCACCGCCAATCAAAACAAGCGGTTCCTCCAGGTCTGGGGGATATGGAGCATCCCCGGTAATCTGCAGTTGCCGCCTCTCGCTTTTCAGGGACCTGCAAACATCCCTTACTTCTGTGCCAACTGGATTGGGTTGGATGGTCAGCGCCGCTATCTGGACTCGTCGCTGCCGCAGATGGGTACGGTCTCCATCCTGCAACCGGACGGTACCACGACTGCTGAAGCCTGGGCGCAATGGTGGGCGCGTAACAGCGCCAACACCGCTCCAGTCCCTCTTGGACTTGCGGTCGTGCCGGGGGACACCGTCGCGTGCGTGCTGACAGCGTGGAATTCGACCTCGGTCAGGGGGGTGATGGTGAACCTCAGCACCTCACCGCCGACCGCTATGCCCATCATGATGGACGCGCCGATGGTGACACTGCCGGACGGCAGCAGCGTGCAGCCGGAGATCGCGGGTGCCACGGCCGAGTGGGTTGTCGAGCGACCCAAGGTGCCGCCTGAGCCTGATCAGCCGCCGAGCCGCTACAATTTTCCCGACTACGGGCAGAGCGGTTTCGATCTCTGCCTGGCCGTCGAGGGCGACAGCGTGGACATCTTCTCGCTGTTCACCGGTGTTCCGCAGGACCTGACAGGGGCGCGTCTTATTCAGATGTTCGAGGTACTCGGCAACCCGACACGGACCCAATACATCTCGATGGCCACCAAGTTCGACGATCTGACGCTGCAAACGAATTACGGCAGTTTCTGAGCGGATCGGCGGCGGACCACGCGCGACTGGGCGTGCGGCTGCTCGATCCGATGGAGCGCTGCCACCGATGGCTGCCGACCTGGCTGAACCCCCCGCCTTGCCGCCATGCCCCGGGATGCGCTAGCAACCAATCGCCTCCCGGGCCGCCGGGCACCCGGCGCATAGCACCGCGTAATTCCGCGAGACCAACAGCCCGCTGCAAGGATACCAGATGGCCCGCAACAAGATCGCCCTCATTGGCGCCGGCAACATCGGCGGCACCCTGGCCCACCTGATCGGTGTCAAGGAACTTGGCGACGTCGTGCTGTTCGACGTGTTCGGCGGTGTCGCCGCGGGGAAGGCACTCGACATCATGCAGTCCGGCCCGGTCGAGGGATTCGACGCCCACATGACCGGCGGCTCCAACTATCACGCGATCGAAGGGGCGGATGTGGTCATCGTCACCGCCGGCTTCCCGCGCACGCCTGGCATGTCGCGCGACGACCTCATCGGCAAGAATGCCGGGGTGATCGCCGAGGTCGCCGACGGCATCAAGACGCACTGCCCGGACGCATTCGTGATCTGCATCACCAACCCGCTCGACGCGATGGTCTGGGTGATGAAGGAGAAGTCGGGCCTGCCGGCCAATCGCGTGGTCGGCATGGCGGGCATATTGGACAGTTCGCGCTTCCGCCTGTTCCTGGCACAGGAGTTCGGTGTGTCGGTAGAGGACGTCACCGCTTTCGTACTCGGCGGCCATGGCGACACGATGGTGCCGCTGACACGCTACTCCACGGTCGCGGGCATTCCGGTGCCTGACCTGGTGAAGATGGGGTGGTCCACGCAGGCGAAGATCGATGCCATCGTCCAGCGGACGCGCGACGGCGGCGGCGAGATCGTCAAGCTGCTGGAACGTGGCAGCGCGTTCTATGCGCCGGCGGCATCCGCGGTGGCGATGGCGGAGAGCTACCTGAAGGACAAGAAGCGCGTCCTGCCCTGCGCCGCGCTGCTGAATGGCGAATACGGGATGAAGGATCTCTATGTTGGCGTCCCCGTGGTGATCGGGGCCGGAGGCATCGAGCGCATCGTTCAGGTCGAATTGAATGCCGCAGAGAAGGCCGCATTCGAGCAATCATGCGCCGCGGTACGTGAGCTGGTCGAGGCCGCGAAGAAGCTGATCGGATGATCGGCGCCACCTCATTACTCCCCCTCCCTTCGCGGGAGGAGCCTGCCCCGGACTTGATCCGGGGGGTTGGGGGGAGGGGGTCCGTCCGCGCATGAACATCCACGAATATCAGGCCAAAGAGCTGCTACGGCACTATGGCGTGCCGGTGCCCGACGGTTTCGTTGCCTGGACGCCAGACGAAGCGACGGCAGCCGCTGCCAAGCTTCCGGGCCCGATCTATGTCGTGAAAGCGCAGATCCACGCCGGCGGACGCGGTGCCGGTCGCTTTGCTGATGACCCCGATGGCAAGGGAGGCGTTCGCGTCACACGCTCGGTCGAGGAGGTGCGTGCCGCCGCCGAGGCAATGCTGAGCCACACTCTGGTGACGAAGCAGACAGGCCCCACCGGCCGCACGGTACACCGTGTCTATGTCGAGGCCGGCAGCGATATCGCGCGCGAGATCTATCTTTCGCTGCTGGTCGATCGCGTATCTGGCCGCGTGACTGTGGTCGCCTCCACCGAAGGCGGCATGGAGATCGAAGAGGTTGCCGCAAAGCAGCCGGAAAAGATCATGCGCGCCGCGGTCGATCCGGCCGCTGGCATGTCCGGCTATCTGCCACGCCGCCTTGCCTATGGTCTCGGTCTGACCGGCAGCCAGATCGCCGCGTTCGGCCGGTTCCTGCCGGCGCTGTACCGCGCCTTCACCGAACTGGACTGCTCGGTCGTCGAGGTCAATCCGCTGGTGGTGACCGGATCGGGCGACGTGGTCGCGCTCGACGCCAAGATCAGCTTCGACGACAACGCGCTGTTCCGCCACCCGGACCTGGAGAAGCTGCACGACGAAAGCGAGGAAGACCCCAAGGAACTTGAGGCCAAGAAGTACAACCTCAATTACGTGGCGCTCGACGGCAACATCGGCTGCCTGGTGAATGGCGCAGGTCTTGCCATGGCGACGATGGACATCATCAAGCTGTATGGTGCGGCGCCCGCGAACTTCCTCGATGTCGGCGGCGGCGCCACCAAGGAACGCGTCACCGCGGCGTTCAAGATCATCCTGTCGGACCCGAACGTGGAAGGCATTCTGGTCAACATATTCGGCGGCATCATGCGGTGCGACGTGATCGCCGAGGGCGTGATCGCCGCCGCACGCGAGGTGAGCCTGTCGGTGCCGCTGGTCGTTCGGCTGGAAGGCACCAACGTGGAACTCGGCAACCAGATCCTGGCCCAATCCAATCTGCCGATCATTGCTGCCGATGACCTTGCTGACGCAGCGGAGAAGATCGTGCGCGCCGTACGGGAGGCCGCCTGATATGGCGATCCTGGTCGACGCGGAAACGCGCGTCATCACCCAGGGCTTCACCGGCCAGCAGGGTACATTCCACTCCGAGCAGGCGATTGCCTACGGAACCAAGATGGTCGGCGGGGTCACTCCCGGCAAAGGCGGCAGCAAACACCTCGACCTGCCGGTGTTCGACACTGTGTGGGAGGCACGCGCGCGAACCGGTGCCACGGCGACCGCAATCTACGTTCCTCCGGCTTTCGCCGCCGATGCGATTCTTGAGGCGATCGACGCCGAGATCCCGCTTATCGTCTGCATCACCGAGGGTATCCCGGTGCTTGATATGGTGCGGGTGAAGCGTGCGCTCATCGGGTCGCAGTCGCGGCTGATCGGCCCCAACTGCCCCGGCGTCATCACGCCCGACGCCTGCAAGATCGGCATCATGCCTGGCCACATCCATCGGCGCGGCAGCGTCGGCATCGTGTCGCGTTCCGGCACGCTGACCTATGAGGCGGTGGCGCAGACGACGGCGGTGGGTCTTGGCCAGAGCACCTGCGTCGGCATCGGCGGCGATCCGGTGAAGGGCACCGACTTCGTCGAAGTGCTGGAGATGCTGCTTGGCGACGACGAGACCAAGCAAATCGTCATGATCGGCGAGATCGGCGGGCAGAGCGAAATTGACGCCGCGGAGTTCCTCGCGCGTCACCCAGTCAAGAAGCCGACCGTTGGCTTCATTGCTGGAGCGACCGCACCGCCCGGCCGCCGCATGGGCCACGCCGGCGCAGTGATCTCCGGCGGGCGCGACACCGCGGCGGCGAAAATGGAAGCAATGCGCGCCGCCGGCATTCATGTCGCCGATAGTCCGGCGGCGCTCGGCAGCACGATGGTCGAGGTGCTGAAAGCCTGATACCGTCCTGGCATGCGACAGCGCCTCAGCCGTGAAGAATTCCGTCGCTGGGCTGCCGGACAGAAGCGGCGCTATGAACGGCTCGGCGGCGAACCGGTTGCGATGTCGCCTGAGCGCATCGAGCATGCCCGGATCAAGAGCCGCATTTGGGCAGCACTCGATCGCGCCATCAAAGAGAACAACCTGCCCTGCGAGGCACTTCCCGACGGGATTGCCATCGAGGTAGACGCCGATACCGATTACGAGCCGGATGCAGTGGTGAACTGTGGTCCGCCAGCACCCGGCGATGCTGTGGCTGCCACCAATCCTGTGGTCATCGTTGAGGTGCTGTCACCCTCAACCGAGCACATCGATTTGGCCGACAAGCTCGCCGACTACTTCCGAGTGCCGAGTGTTCAGCACTACCTGATCGTCCGTGCGCTGCGCCGCGAGGTAATTCATCACCGCCGCTCCGGCGAGGAGATCATCAGCCGCGTAGTAAACGTCGGCCAGATACAGCTCGATCCTCCCGGCATCACCCTGGATCTCGCCGATATCTATCCCAGGCAAGCTTGACACCCTGCGCCTCGTCCGGCGGGATACTCGCTGGTAGGTACGGCAAGGCGCAAGGAAAGTCATGAAATTCGGCATCTTCTATGAATTGCAGCTCCCGCGCCCGTGGGGGCCGGACGATGAGCGCCAGCTCTATCAGAACGCACTCGACCAGGTCGAACTGGCGGACAAGCTTGGCTACGATTACGCCTGGGAGGTCGAGCACCACTTCCTTGAGGAGTACTCGCACTCCCCTGCCCCCGAGGTCTTCCTCGGTGCAGCCTCGCAGCGCACCAAGAACATCCGTCTCGGCCACGGCATCGTGCAACTCACCACCAATCCGCCGCAGCGCGTCGCCGAACGCATCGCTTGCCTCGACCTGGTGTCCAACGGCCGTGTTGAGATGGGCACGGGCGAGTCAGCCTCGATCACCGAACTCGGTGGCTTCAACCGCGATATGGAGACCAAGCGCGAAGTCTGGGAAGATGCCATCCGCTGCATCATTCCCATGTTCAACGACCAGGGCGTCGAGATCGACACCAAGTGGCACAAGATGCCGCTGCGCAACGTGCTGCCGAAGCCGGTACAGAAGCCGCACCCGCCGCTCTGGGTTGCCTGCTCACAGTTGGAGACGATCGAGATGGCCGGCCGGCGCGGCATGGGGGCGCTCGGATTCCAATTCCTCTCGGCCGATGCGGCGCATGCCTGGGTGCACGCCTATTACAACGCGTTCACCAGACAACAGGAGAAGCTGGCCGACTATCAGACCAACCCGAACATCGCATTGGTCAGCTACTTCATGTGCGCCGAGACGGACGAGGAGGCTCGTCGTCGCGCGGACGGAGCGACATTCTTCCAGTTCGCACTGCGCTATTACGGTTCCAGTTCGGGACGGAAGCGGCCGGATCCCTATACGGTCAACATGTGGGACGAATACAACAAGTGGAAGCGGGAGAACCCTGAGGCAGCGGCGCGCGCCATCTCAGGTGGATTGATCGGTTCGCCAGAGACACTCAGGCGGAGACTGCGACGCTTCGAGTCCTCGAATATCGACCAGGTCATCCTGCTCAATCAGGCCGGCAGAAACTCGCATGAGCATATTTGCGAGAGCCTGGAACTCTTCGCCAAAGAAGTGATGCCGGAGTTTCACGCCAACGAACCGGCACACCAGGAATGGAAGCGCAGGGTGCTCGCGGGCGAGATCGAGCTGGACGAGATTGACACGACCCCGTACCGCGAGCGCTTCGGGCCGAACACGGTACCGATCCCTGTGCAGCCGGCGGCGGAGTAGGTTCGCTTAGGCTGGCAGTCCGGTAAAGGCCAGCGCCACCACAAGCGATGCCGCGAACAGCACAACGGCAACCGCAAACGGTGCCAGCTGTGGATGCTGATCTGCGAAGCGGTGCGACGGGACAGTGGCCAATCTCGCATCCGGATGCGTCACGCTCATGTTCGGGGTCCTTGGTTCTGCCAATGGAACCCGAACCTGCCTCGTGTGCGCCAGGCTTGGCCTTGATCTGGGTCAATGCGGCAGCGTCGCTGTCCTGTCGCCAGGCAGGGTGGATGGGTGAACAGGATCGCCGCTCGTCACGCCCGATTGGTCCACTCCGCTGGCCGCCGGCGCTGGTTCAAACCGGGCCGCAGCGGGGTGCCACTTGCCGCAATCTTTTTCTTTGTCAGCGAATCGGACGGATGCTTGGCGCAGAAACCCCAAGGGGCTAATGGAACGACCCTCCGGCGTGAGTTTTCCACGATGGCTACCAGACTTAGGCTCCTTACCGCATTCGCCTTCGCCGCAGGCCTCCTTGCCGCCTGCGGCAACACCAAGCCCAACCCGGCCGATCCGGCCTATATCGGTCAGGAAGGTCCTTCCAGCAGCGGCTCGATGCCGGGCGGCAGCGTGCTCGGTGACAGCAGCCTGATCTTCGGTACCGGAAAGGACCGACCAGGCGGTCCAAAGGCCGGCACGGATGCCGGCGGCGGCGCACTCGGGGTAAATGCCTATCTCTGGCGCGGCGCGCTCGACACGCTCAGCTTCATGCCGCTCGCATCGGCCGATCCGTTCGGCGGCGTGATCATCACCGACTGGTACACCCCTGCGGCGGCCAACGGCGAGCGCTTCAAGGCGACCGCCTATATTCTCGGCCGCGAACTGCGCAGCGACGGTGTGCGGGTCAGCATCTTCCGCCAGGTGCTGGATAACGGCCAATGGGTGGATGCGCCTGTCAGCCCGATCACGGTCGGGGACATCGAGAACAAGGTTCTGTCGCGCGCCCGTGAATTACGCGAACAGTCGCAGGCCAGCAGCTGAGCAACGGAAACGGCCGGTGGTGACGACGCGCGATCAACGCTAGACACCGCGCACTAGCGCAGCGCCGCCATCAGCAGGAACGCCGGGCGCTGCCGCTCGATCGCCAGCTCAGGCCGTGCCGCTATCTGCTCGTCGGTTGGCCCCCACTCCTCGACATGTTGCACGGTGAACCCAGCTGCTGTCAGCAGCCGCAGATAGGTCGCCAGGGTGCGATGCTGCTTGATCACGCCCTTGGTCAGCCAGTCGGTGCGGCGTGGCCCTTCGACCAGGTAAGCGTCGATTGGCCAAGTGCTGCCGCCCTTGTCGTCCGTGACCCAGCCGGGCTGCCGTGGCGCCGTGTAAATCGGGTGCTCGACCGAGAATACGAACCTGCCGCCGGGAACCAGCGTGCCATGCACGACCGTCAACAACCGATCGAGCCGATCGACGTAGTGCAGCGCCAGCGAGCTGTACGCGAGATCGAACGACGCTGCCGGAAGTTCGAGCGTCTCCATGTCCGCCTGCCGGAAGGTGATCTCCGGGTCGCTGGTTTCAGCGCACGCGCGTGCCAGCATCCTTTCTGACACGTCGAGCCCAAGCACCTGGGCTGCCCCCTGGTCACGCGACCAACGGCAAAACCAGCCAAACCCACAGCCGAGGTCCACCACCCGTGCGCTGTGCATGTCAGGCAGCAGGGCGCGCAATGCCGGCCACTCAGCGGCACCCTCCAGACCCTGGACCGATCGGCCAAGTCTGCTGTAGCCCTCGAAAAATTCGGGGTTGTCGTAGATATTCTGCGTCATCCCACATGCTCGCCAGCAAGGATGCATCATCGATGCCTGATTCCAGCTCGGTCGTCACCAACCCCCTCATCAAATTCCAGGACTGGATGAAGGAGGCCTGGGTCCACGAACCGGAAGATGCCAACGCGATGACGCTCGCCACCGCGACGCCTGACGGCATCCCTTCGGCGCGAATCGTGCTGTTGAAGGGCGCCGATGCCGATGGCTTCGTGTTCTACACCAACACGCAGAGCCGCAAGGGCGATGAGATTGCGGCCAACGCGCAGGCTGCGCTGCTGTTCCATTGGAAGCCGCTGGGACGGCAGATCCGCATCGAGGGCCGGGTCGAGCGCGTGACCAACGCCGAGGCCGATGCATATTTCGCGACGCGTCCCCGCATCTCGCGGCTGGGTGCCTGGGCCTCGGACCAGTCCCGCGAGCTTCCGGAGCGCGCAGAACTGGAACGGCGCCTCGCCAACTACGAGGCGACATATCCGGGCGGCGACATTCCACGCCCGCCCCACTGGTCCGGTTATCGCATCGTCCCGGAGCGATTCGAGTTCTGGCAGAACATGCCGTTCCGCCTGCACGACCGCACCGTATACACAAAATCCACAGGAAACGGCTGGACGGTCCGCAAGCTATATCCCTGACATGGCCGCTCCGCCCGAGCAGGCAGAGGTGACCGCGTTCCTGCGCGACCTCGCCGGCTCGGATCCGCTGGAAACACACATATCGCTGGTCTTCGTCGGCACGGACAGCGTCTGGAAGCTCAAGAAGGCGGTTC
>JAMXLO010000015.1 GCA_024280945.1 Acetobacteraceae bacterium | reverse complement strand
TCCGAATCGATGAGGACACTAGCAAACCATTGATTCTAGTGTGGTTCCTGGTTCCGAAGTCCGCTACGGCGGCTGATCCACAAAGCGGCGGACTTCGGAACCACCACACTAGTATCCGATCGCAGAGGAGCATGAGTCGCGTGCGACACACGATCCGCCGCGTGAATCGGATACTCAAACCAAAGAGCGACGTGCCGACTTTCACTGAAAGTCGGCACTAGCGCGGTCCAGCTCACCACCATGGTGTTTTTCGCGCGTCGCCAACCTCGAGGCGCCGCTGTTGCAGGAGGCAACGAAGCGCCGCAAGCTGCCTCGCATAAAGGAGCACTGCCATGTTCATCGCGATGAACCGCTTCCGGGTTGCGCCCGGAGCCGAAGCCGACTTCGAGAAAGTATGGACCTCGCGCGACAGCCACCTGGGCGGCGTGCCCGGTTTCATTGCGTTCCATCTGTTGCGCGGCCCTGACCGTGAGGACCATGTACTGTACTCGTCCCATACCATCTGGCGCAGCCGCACCGACTTCGAGGCGTGGACTCGTTCCGAGGCGTTCCGCCGCGCGCACAGCGATGCCGGCAGCAACCGCAGCCTGTATCTCGGCCACCCAGAATTCGAGGGCTTCGACGTCATCCAGACGATCGGACCCACGCACTGAGCAGGAGGAGCAGCGATGCGTTTTGACGGCAAGGTCTGCCTGGTCACGGGTGCCGGCTCGGGAATTGGCCGCGCCACCGCGATTGGCTTCGCTCAGCGCGGTGCCACGGTCGTGGTCTCCGATGTCGATGGCAACAACGCCGAAGCAGTGACCGCCGAGATCACCGGTGCCGGAGGCAGGGCCACAACGGTCGTCGCCGACATGGCCAATCCCGCCGACATCGATGCGATGGTCGCGCAGACCGTGCGCCGCCATGGCCGGATCGATGTGCTGCACAACAACGCATTCGGCGTCCCGCCGGCGTTGCGCGACCGCCGCCTCGCCCGCGTCGCCGATACCGACCAGGCGGTGTGGGACTACACCATTCAGGTCGGCCTCACCGCAGTCATGCAGGCGACCAAGGCGGTGCTGCCGATCATGCGTGCGCAGGGCGGCGGCGCGATCGTCAACACCGCGTCGATCTCCGGCCTGTTCGCCGATTATGGCATCACCTCGTACAATGTGATGAAGGCCGGCGTGGTCAACCTGACGCGCAGCACCGCGATCGAATACGCGCCGTACAACATCCGCTGCAATTGCGTGTGCCCGGGCGCGATCGACACGCCGCTGCTGCAGCGTTCGTTCGCCATCACCGGGTTCGCCGACGCGCTGCAGACAGCGATCCCGATGGGCCGCCTTGGCCGCCCCGAGGAGATGGCGAATGTCGTGCTGTTCCTTGCTTCCGACCTTGCCTCTTATGTCACCGGCGCCGCGTTCGTCGCGGACGGCGGACTGACGGCCCAAACCGGCGTTCCGACGCGGTTCCGCGACTGATGCGCGCTTCTGTCCGCGGCACTCGCATATACTTCGACATTGAAGGGATGGGTCTCATTCCCGATGGCCCTGTGATGCGCGAACGCCCCGCCGCCATGGTCATCCACGGCGGGCCGGGCAGCGATCATACCAGCTTCAAGCCCGGATTTTCTCCGCTCGCCGCCCGTCTGCAACTGATCTACTTCGACCACCGTGGCCAGGGTCGTTCCGATGCTGCCGACCCGGCGACCTATACCCTCGATGAGAACGTCGAAGATATGGAGGCGCTTCGCCGCCATCTCGGCCTCGGTCCGATCGTTTCTATCGGTACTTCCTATGGCGGGATGGTCGCAATGGCCCACGCCGCGCGTTATCCCGGCGCCGTCTCACATCTCGTGCTGATCGTCACCGCTGCCCATGGCGGCTTTATCCCGCGGGCCCAGGCGATCGTGCGCGAGCGCGGCACGGCTGAACAGCAGTCGGTGTGTGAAAAGGTCTGGGCGGGCACGTTTCGCTCGGCTGAGGAATTGCGGCACTACTACGCGGTGATGGGTCCGATGTACGCACATCGCTACGACGCGCCGTCCGCCGAGGCCGGGCGGCTGCGCACGATCCATTCGCCCGAGGCGTTGAACCAGGCATTCGGTCCGCAGGGTTTTCTGCGCAGCTTCGACCTGCGGCCTGAGTTGCCGCGAATCGCCGCACCCGCCTTGGTGCTGGCCGGACGGCATGACTGGATCTGTCCGCCGGAGTTCTCCGAGGAGATCGCTTCGTTGATCCCCCAAGCCGATCTCCGCGTGTTCGAGCACAGCAGCCACTCGATCCGCAGCGACGAGCCGGAGGCGATGGTGGACGCTATCTTGGGCTTTCTGGTGTACCGCTGAAGTTTGATGACTGATTTGCCACGATCACCGGCGCTTGCTTCCTGCAAGTATTTCGCCTAGGCCATGTTCCTGTGAGTGCAGCCAAATTCAGCAGCATGTTCTGGAGAGCCCGTGCCGCTCAGGCTGTAGAGGCCGCGGAGCAGTCTGTGCAGCCATTGGTCAAACATGTGCTCACCAAGGTCGCCGCGGCTTCCGCTTCCATTGCTGCTTCCCAGCCCGTTGTCCCGCCCACCAAGAGGCGCAACGGGGGCGGCTGAACCCGCTCCTATACCCCTACCTCTTCCCCTGCTGCCAACCGCTGCGCAAGCTGCTCGCGCCACTGCGCGAACGCCTCGCCCCGCCACGCGTCGTGTCGCCCCTCGGCATAGGCCAGCGCATTGCGATGATAGATCAGAGCATTGCGCCGCACCTGGGCGAAGTTGTCCCGGCTTGCCACCACTTTGCCAGGAACGCCCATAACCACTGACCCAGCCGGTATTTCGACTCCCGGCGGCACCAGCGCCATCGCGCCAACGACGCTGCGGCGTCCGATCTTCGCGCCGTCCATCACCACCGCACCGATCCCGATCAGGCAGTCGTCCTCAACCTCGGCCCCATGCACGACGGCCCGGTGCGCGATCGAGCAGTAGTCGCCGATCCGACTGCCCCGCCCGGACCCGACATGGATCACCGCACCGTCTTGAACGTTGCAGGCCAGCCCGATCCGCACCTCCGCCCCCTCGGCCCGGATCACGCAGTATGGCCAGAAACTGCTGCCTTCCCTGGCACTGACGCGCCCAAAGATCCGCGCGGTCGGATCGACATAGGCCGGCCGCTCCAGCCGTACCTCTGGCCCCATCACAAAATCAGTCATGGCTGGATCGCATCCATTGCCGCAGCGCATACCAGGCACAGCCGATCCACTCGTGCAACGCCACATAGCTCGTGGACCATCCAATCGTGGAAGGTAGGAAGTCGATCAGGTCGGTCGAAACGCGATCAAAGTGCGTGGGCGCGGCAGTCACGGCAATCCCGGTACTGGCGAATGCCTGCAACGCACGCCGCATATGCCAGGCGCTGGTCACCACGTAAATTGAACGTATGCCATGTTGGTTGAGAATTGCCGCACTCATTTCAGCATTTTCCCAGGTGTCGTATGATACGCGCTCCACCCATCGTGCCGGTACGCCGAAATCCTCCTGGAGGCTTGTGGCCATCAATTCGCCGACCGGCGTGTCGTAAGGCCGCAGCTTTCCTCCGGTGATCAGAACCGGCAGTCCCGTCTGTCGTGCCAACGCCGCCCCTCGACGTTCGCGCACCAGCGATAGCGAGCCCGGATACATTAGCTTGCTGCTGGTACGCTGGATGTCACCGCCGAGGATAACAATTGCCTGTGGCGGCTCGTCGGGCGGCGGCGTCAATGGCAGATTTTGCTCGAGCGGAACCAGCAGTGTATTGGCGAAAGCCGGCAGCGCCAGAACAAATAGCGAGACCGCGCCTATCCATACCACCGTGTAGCCAAGCCGTCGGTAGCGCCACTGCAGAAACAGTCCGAGCAGCGTGAGAAACAGCAGGCAAAGCGGTGGGATCAGCACATAGAGAACGATTATCCGCAACACGTCCAGGCTGACCTACTGCGCACGTCCTGCCGGCTTACTCACCGGCAAGCTCGTTGCTGGTAACGAAGCGAACGCCGAGTTGGGCCAGGCGATCGCGCACCTCATCCATCGAGGTACGGCCGCTGGCCAACGGAACGCCGATGCCGCGGCAGGCGTCCTCGATCACCACGACCTCATAGCCAAGATGCACGGCGTCCTCCGCTGACCAGGCAACGCAGAAGTCGGTGGCGAGCCCCGCCAGGAAGACGCGGCGGAAACCACGCTGCCGCAGCCAGCCATCGAGGCCGGTCGCGGTGCGCCGGTCGTTCTCGAAGAACGTTGAGTAGCTGTCAATATTTCGATCAAAGCCTTTTCGGATGATGACCTCGACGCGTTGCAGGTCGACGTCGCGGTGCAATGCCGCGTTGGCTGTGTTCTGCAGCGCATGATCGGGCCACAGAACCTGTGGTCCGTACGGCATGTCGATCGTTTCATACGGCTTGCGGCCCGGATGCGCGCTGGCGAATGAGCTATGCCCCGCCGGGTGCCAGTCCTGCGTGGCGAAGGCGTGGTCGAAATGATGCGTCAGTTGGTTGATCGCCCGGACGACTGCGTCGCCGTCTGCCACAGCGAGCTCGCCGCCGGGCATGAAGGTCGGCTGCACATCGACCAAGCCGAGGATGTCGGTCGCGCGGTCGATCATCGGTCTCGCTCCTCGATCGGTTCTGCGCGACGATAGTAGAGAACATGCGAGGAGGGGACACATGGCACTGCACTACCTGAAGCAACAGCGTCCAATCACCGATGCCTTGCGCCGCAGCGTGGCCGAGGACCTGCCGGAGCTGGCCGACATCGGCGACGCCGAATTGCGGCGCAAGGCCATCGAGGCCTGGGCGTTCGCCTTGTCCCATTCCAGCTTCGCCCGGATCAGCGACATTCCTCCTGGCGGTAACCCCGGCATGAACGTGCTGAAGCGCGGCTCGCAGGCGGATCACCTGCGCGGGGTCGCCAGGCTTGCCTTGCAGATCGCCGACACTTGCATCGCGCAACGGCCGGAGGTGCGGATCGATCGCGACGTGGTGCTGTGCGGTGCGCTCTGCCATGACGTGGGCAAGTGCTACGAGTTCGATCCGGAGAACCAGGCGCGCTGGGCGGATGATCCGTCTGCCACCGGCCAGCCGACGCTGCGGCACACGGTGTTCGGCACCTATGTGTGCCTCGCTGTCGGGCTGCCGGAAGAGATCGCACACATTGCCTGCGCGCATTCGCTGGAGGGCCAGCATATCGGCGTGTCGTCGGAATGCATGATCGTGCGCCACGCGGACCATGCCTACTGGTCCGTCGCCGGTACCCTGGGACTGCTGACGCCGGAAACGCTGCGGCCGAATCCGATCCTGCGGGTACGGCGGCTGGCGGACGAACTGAAACAGGCGGCGGAGTAGTCGCGGCGCGACCGCGTGCTGGAGTAGGCTCGCGTCGCAATGGAAACGTCCGCCCTGCGCCTGCCGGCCGCCGATCTGCGCGCGGCCCGGCGGCATGCCATCCTGTTCGTGCTCAGCGCGTCGGCAACCTTCACGCTTGGGTCGGCTCTGGTGAAGGCGCTGGCCGCGGATTTCCCGGTGCTGGAAATCGTCATGTTCCGCAGCATCGTCGGCTTTCTGCTGATGCTGCCGATGATCGTCCGCACCGGTGGCCTGAATGCCTTGAAGACCCGCCGGCCGATGGGTCACGTGCTGCGCACCGCGTATGGTTTCATCGGTACCGTCACGTCGGTGTATGGCTTCGGCGTACTCCCGCTGGTCACCGTCACGGCGCTGGGCTTTGCCATGCCACTGTTCCTGACCGTGGTCTCGGTGCCGTTGCTGGGCGAACGCGTCGGCCCGAGGCGCGCGTCCGCGGTGGTGGTGGGCTTTCTCGGCGTCATGGTGATGCTGCGGCCCTGGCATGTGGATGCCGATTCGCTGCCGCTCGGGGCCGTGGCGATTGTCATGGCCGGCGTGTTCACCTGGTCGCTGTCGATGATCAACATCCGCCAGATGGGCGATGCCGGCGAGCGCAACGTGACGATCGTTTCCTGGTACAGCCTGGGCACCGCGTCGCTGGCCGCAATCGGCTGCCTCGCCGACTGGGTGACGCCGACACCCTGGCAGCTCGCGGCCCTGGTGAGCGCGGGGCTGATGTCGGGGCTCGGACAGCTGCTGATGACCGAGGGGTATCGAGCAGCGGAGACTACGCTGGTGGCGCCGTTCGAATATGGCGCCATCATTTATGCCACGGTGCTGGGGATCGCGATCTGGGGCGAGTGGCCGGATGTCTGGAGTTTTGTCGGTATCGCGGTGCTGATCGCGTCAGGACTGTATATCTGGCATCGCGAAGTGACGCTGGGGCTGCGGCGCTGATGCCACGTCAGCTTGCGTGCTCCTCCGGACCGCGTCCCAGCGCGATCATCTTCAGCAGCCAGGCGCGGCTGGCACCCTCGTCGAAGTGCGATCGCAGCAGGATGCGGCAGTTGTGGTCGACGAGATGGCGCAGTGTCGTATCCAGGTCCTGTCTGGCACCATCGACCAGCCTGGTGCGGTCGTCCGCGCTGACCTGCGGCATCTGTTCCAGCCGCTTCTGCACGTAAGCAGCACCGCCGGCCTGTACTTGCGCATCGGTGAAGACCTGGATGACCTGTTGCAGGGTGGGAAGCTCGCTGTCGTCGAGGCTGCATGCGGTGAGTGCGGGCAGCACCGAGCCCGGTGGCAGGCCTTGTTCGTATGTTGGGTCTTCCTGCGGGTTGACCGCGGGCAGTTGCATGGCGAGGCGTTGCAGGCAATCCCAGCATTGCGGGCGGATCGGGTCGGCGATCGCGGGACTCGCTGATACGAGTAGTGCAAGCGTTGTGAGGCGGATGATCTCTGCGAGGGCCCGGAAGGGCATTCGACTATATGAATTGACACGTTCATGGGCAGCGTTTGGGTTCAAGGTCGTCAGCCTTCGCCGAGACCCTTCAGCAGATCGGATACACGTGCCCTGAACGATGGCAGATCGGTCTTTTGGTCCGCCATGAAGGCTGCGTCGTCCATACCGGATGTGTAGACATTGACGCGGTCAATCGCCATGAGGATGTGTTCGAGGTAGTCCGCTATACAGGCTCGGCCGGATCATACCAGGATTGTGTCGCGCAGGACGTGTTCCCGCATTCGTCCCGGCAGTGCGGCAGGGGTTGCGACGTCCACCTTGATGCCGAGTAGTTCGCTCAGTTCGGCGATGATGGCACCGAGATCGAACAGCGACATTCTCGGCTGCGGGTCCACGAGCAGGTCGAAGTCGCTGCCTTCGACGTCTTCACCATGCGCAACCGAGCCAAAAACCCGCGGATTTGTGGCGCGATGGGCGGCGACCACCTGGCGGATTTTCGTTCGATGTTGTGCGAGCAGTACCGACGGTCGCATGCGGGTCTTCCTGGCGGCCAGAACACTACCATGGTTCGCGGCCGACGGCATCGCTCGGCGCCATGTCCTGCGGCGCTGATCGTGACGGCGCTTTTGAGGCTGGCGCGAGGATTCCTCGGCGCAATCCTTGAGCCAAGCCCTACGGATCAAGCCCGGAAGCTTGGGTCAGGGTGGGCCGGTGCAGGCAGGCGAAGGGGACGGTGAGAAAGGCCCGGGCGGCAGGCCGGCGGCGATCCAGTGCTGGGCGAAGCCATGGGCCGCCTGGCGCATGGTGTCCGTCAGCAGGTTGGTGAGGCTGCCGCCATGCCTGGCGACGAGTTCGCTGAGTTCGCGCCAGAGCGGGTGGCTGGGCAGCATGCCAAGGTCGCGGCAGATGTCGGCGAGGACGGCGCACGCGCGCGTGTCGGCATGGGTGGAGCGGGGGCGCCACGGCAAGAGGGTGAGTCTAGTTCACGACGGACGCCCCCTCCCGGCGCTTTGCGCCGACATCCCCCGCTTCGCGGGAGAGGTGTGATGGTTAGATGTGAATAACCTTCCCCCATGCATCCAGCACCGCCTCGTGCATCGTCTCGGATATCGTCGGATGCGGGAAGATCGTCTCCATCAGCTCGGTCTCGGTACTCTCCAGTGTGCGGGCCACGACGAAGCCCTGGATCATCTCGGTCACCTCGGCGCCCACCATGTGCGCGCCCAGCAGTTCGCCGGTCTTGGCGTCGAACACCGTCTTCACCATGCCTTCCGGCTCGCCCATCGCGATCGCCTTGCCGTTGCCGATGAACGGAAATTTTCCCACCTTCACCTCGTGGCCCATCTCCTTGGCGCGCGCCTCGGTCAGACCCACCGAGGCCACCTGCGGCCGGCAATAGGTGCACCCGGGCACGTTCGTCACGTTCAGCGGATGCACGTCATTCAGTCCGGCGATTTTTTCCACGCAGAGCACACCCTCATGGCTCGCCTTGTGCGCAAGCCAGGGTGGGCCGACCAGGTCGCCGATCGCGTACACCCCAGGCTCGCCGGTGCGGCAGTATTCGTCGATCACGACGTGCGTGCGCTCCACCTTCACGCCCGTGTCTTCCAGTCCGAGCCTTTCCACGTTGCCGACAATACCCACGGCAGAGATCACGCGATCGACCGTCACATCCTGGCCCTTGCCGTTTGCCTCCACCGACACGGCGACGTTGTCGCGGCCTTTCTTCGCACCCTTCACATTGGCGCCGACCATGATGCGGATGCCCTGCTTCTCGAACGCCTTGTGTGCGAAGGCGGAAATCTCTTCGTCCTCGACCGGCAAAATGCGCGGCAGCACCTCAACCACCGTCACTTCCGCGCCCATGTTGCGATAGAAGCTGGCGAACTCGATGCCGATCGCGCCGGAGCCGATCACCAGCAGCGATTTCGGCATCGACGCCGGCACCATCGCCTGCTTGTAGGTCCAGATCAGTTTGCCGTCGGCTTCCAGGCCGGGAAGCTCGCGCGCACGGGCGCCGGTGGCCAGGATGATGTGCGGCGCGGTGAGTGTGGCGACCGGCTTGCCGTCCTTCTCCACTGCGAGCGTCTGCTTGCCTGCCAGCTTGCCGCCACCGTCGAACACCGTGACCTTGTGCTTGCGGAGGAGAAAACCGACGCCCTGCGACAACTGCTTCGCCACGGCGCGCGAGCGCTTCACCACCTTGTCGATCTCGAACTTTGGCTCGACGGGGGAAAAACCGAACTCGGGCAGATGGTGCAGCAGGTGATTGATCTCTGACGTGCGCAGCAATGCCTTGGTCGGAATGCAGCCCCAGTTCAGGCAGATGCCACCCAGGTGTTCGCGTTCCACCACCGCGGTCTTCATGCCCAGTTGTGCCGCGCGAATCGCGGCGACGTAGCCGCCGGGGCCACCGCCGACGATCACGCAATCGAAGCTCTGATCAGCCATTCCCTGCTCCTTCGGCCAGTTCCGTCAGCGCCTGGCCGCTGAGTTGCTGCGGTATCCAGCCGCGCACCCGTTGCGCACCGATGCGGCGATAGAAGTTGATGGCCGGAGTGTTCCAGTCCAGCACGTTCCACTGCATGTCGATACACTCGCGCTCGATGGCGATGCGCGCCATGTGGCGGAACAGTGCAAGGCCGATGCCGCTGCCGCGATGCGCTGGTTCGATATAGATGTCCTCGACGAACAGGCCCCAGCGGCCGGAGAACGTGCCGAAGGTCATGTACCAGAGCGCGAACCCTATCGGTGTGGTTTCGACCTCGGCCAGCACTGATTCGAGTGCCGGTTTGGTGCCGAAGAGTGCGTCATGCAGGCCGGCTTCGGTGATCCGGAAGCGGTGCTCCAGTTTTTCATAGGCTGCGAAGTCGCGCATCAGGCGGTGCAGTGTGGGGATGTCGGCTGGGGTGGTGGGGCGGAGGGTGAAGGTCACGGTGGTGCGGCCCCCTCCCCCCGCCCCCGGATCAAGTCAGGGGCAGGCTCCCCTCCCGCGAGGGGAGGGGGAGTCTGTACAGCGCCCGTCACAGCAGCAGGCTCAGCGGGTCCTCGACGATGCGCTTGAACTCGCGCAGCCAGCGCGCGCCCAGGGCGCCATCGACCACCCGATGATCCACACTCAACGTGCAGGTCATCACCGTGGCGATCGCCAGTGAGTCGTTCTTTACCACTGGCCGCTTCTGCCCTGCGGCCACCGCAAGGATCGCCGCTTGCGGCGGGTTGATGATGGCGGCGAACTCGCTGACGCCGAACATGCCCATGTTGGAGATGGAAAAACCGCCGCCCTGGAATTCTTCCGGCTTCAGCTTTCCCTCACGCGCGCGCCCCGCGAGGTCTTTCATCTCGCGGCTGATCGTCGCAAGCCCCTTCTGATCGGCGCGCCGGATGATCGGCGTGATCAGCCCGTCGGGAATGGCCACCGCCACGCTGATATCCACGTCATCGAACAATGCCATCCCATCGTCCGTCCAAGCGGCATTCACCGTCGGGACGCGCCGCAGCGTGGCAGCACTGGCCTTGATCACCATGTCATTGATGGTGATCAGATAGGTATCCGGCCCGTCCTTTGGCGATTTCGCGTTGAGATCACTCAACAGCCTGATCAGCGCATCGATCTCCACATCCATCGATACGTAGAAATGCGGAATGGTTGACTTGGCCTCGGTCAGCCGGCGCGCGATCACCTTCCGCATCGAGCTGTGCG
>JAMXLO010000014.1 GCA_024280945.1 Acetobacteraceae bacterium | reverse complement strand
CAAAGCCCTCAAGCGCTTCTCGCCAGGCGCGTTCGTGCGGCGAGGCAACCAGCACGCCGTCCACATCGAAGATCGCCGCCACCAGTGGCGTGCGATCTCTCCCCGATGCGGCCGGTTCAGACATTGTCGGCCTCCGTCGAGCCGGCGCGCTGCGCCGCGGTTCTGTGCCCCCAGGGCCGGCCCTTGATCTCCGGCATGTCATCGCCGTAGCGAGAAATGTACTGCTTGTGCTCGATCAGCTCGTCGCGAACCTCCTGCTTCGCATACGCGGCACGAGCGCCAAGCTGCGGCACCCGATCGATCACGTCGGCAACCAAGTGGAATCGGTCGAGGTCGTTCAGCACGCACATATCGAACGGCGTGGTGGTTGTGCCCTCTTCCTTATAGCCCCTGACGTGAATGTTGTTGTGGCCGTGCCGGCGGTAGGTCAGCCGATGGATCAGCCATGGATAGCCGTGGAACGCAAAGATGATCGGCTTATCAGTGGTAAACAGATCGTCGAAGTCGCGGTCCGACAAGCCGTGCGGATGCTCACTGGGTGGCTGCAATTTCATCAGGTCCACGATGTTGATCACCCGGATCTTCAGATCCGGTGCGTACTGGCGCAGCAGCTCGACCGCGGCCAGCGTCTCCAGTGTCGGCACATCGCCACAGCAGGCCATCACCACGTCCGGCTCGCTGCCGCGGTCGTTGCTGGCCCATTCCCATATGCCAAGACCAGCCGTGCAATGCTTGATCGCCTCGTCCATCGTCAACCACACTGGTGCCGGCTGCTTTCCGGCCACCACCACGTTGACGTAGTTACGGCTGCGCAGGCAGTGATCGGTGACGGATAGCAGGCAATTCGCGTCAGGCGGCAGATAAACCCGCACCACCTCAGCCTTCTTGTTGATGACATGGTCGATGAACCCCGGATCCTGATGGCTGAAGCCATTATGGTCCTGACGCCAGACATGGCTCGACAGCAGATAGTTCAGCGAGGCGATCGGCCGCCGCCACTCGATGTCATTGCACACCTTCAACCACTTGGCATGCTGGTTGAACATCGCGTCGATGATGTGGATGAACGCCTCGTAGCATGAAAAGAATCCGTGCCGGCCGGTCAGCAGATAACCTTCCAGCCATCCCTGGCACTGATGCTCGCTGAGCATCTCCATCACCCGTCCATCCGCGGCGAGGTGATCGTCCCATGGCAGCGTCTCTGCGACCCAGGCGCGATTGGTGACCTCGAGAACGTCCTGCCAGCGGTTGGAATTGCTCTCGTCGGGACTGAACAGGCGGAAGTTTCGCGTCGTCATGTTGCGCTTCATCACATCGCGGAGGAGCTTGCCCATTTCGCGCGTGGCCTCGGCGATCACCGCACCTGGCGCCGACACCTTGATCGCGTAGTCGCGGAAATCCGGGAGGCGCAGGTCGCTCAGTAGCAAACCGCCGTTGGTGTGCGGGTTGGCACTCATGCGGCGGGTGCCGCGCGGAGGCAGTTCGGCCAGTTCAGCCCGTAGCTTCCCATCACCATCGAACAGCTCCGATGGACGATAGCTCTTCATCCACTCTTCAAGAATGCGGACGTGCTCCGGATTCTCGTGCATCTCACCCATCGGCACCTGGTGCGCGCGCCAGTAATCTTCGGTCCGGCGGCCGTCGATTTCCTTCGGACACGTCCATCCCTTGGGCGTACGCAGCACGATCATCGGCCAGAGCGGTCGCTGGGAGAAGCCGTGGCTGCGGGCATCCTCCTTGATCCGGCGTATGTCATCCATGATGCGATCGAGAGTGGACGCCATGAGTTCATGCATGACGTCAGGCTCGTGGCCTTCGACGAAATACGGCGTGTATCCATAGCCGCGCAACAGGTGGTCCAGCTCCTCGTGGCTGATGCGGGCAAGCACGGTGGGATTGGCGATCTTGTAGCCGTTGAGATGCAGGATTGGCAGAACTGTGCCATCGCGCACCGGGTTCAGGAACTTGTTAGAATGCCAGCTTGTTGCCAGCGGCCCGGTCTCTGCCTCGCCATCGCCGACAACACAGGCGACGATCAGGTCCGGATTGTCGAACGCCGCGCCATAGGCATGCGACAGCGCATAGCCAAGCTCGCCACCTTCATGGATGGAACCGGGGGTTTCGGGTGCGACGTGACTGGGAATCCCGCCTGGGAACGAGAACTGGGTGAAAAGGCGCTTCATTCCCTCTTCGTCGCAGGAGACGTTCGGGTACACCTCGCTATAGGTGCCCTCGAGATACGCATTGGAGACCAGTGCGGGTCCCCCGTGCCCTGGCCCAGTCACATAGATCATATCGAGATCATGCGCCTTGATGATGCGATTCAAGTGCGCGTAGATGAAGTTCAGCCCCGGTGTCGTCCCCCAATGCCCGAGCAGCCGCGGTTTGATGTGCTCCTTGGTCAGCGTCTGCTTGAGCAGCGGATTGTCATAAAGATAAATCTGACCGACCGAAAGGTAGTTGGCGGCGCGCCAGTACGCATTGATCAGAGACCGTTCGCTGTTCGACAACACGTTTGCCACCATCACCTCCATTATCTGCTGTCATCGATGCCGCGCCAGGCACATGGCGTAGCCAGATCAATCGCCGCGACGCAGGAAGTTGCCGAGGACTGTTGTGTACAGCCCTGGACCGCCGCTGACACCGGATGCTCCACTCTTGTGGGCAGGATAGTCACCGTTCGTGGCATCGGGCAATCTTGGTGTCAGGGTCTGAGCGTGCGTCGGACGGCGGTGGGATTCGCATGAGTCAGTGTCACGACTTCGTCCTCGTGACGGAAGACGAGCTCGTCTCCCACGCGCATGGTGTAGGTCGTTGAATCAGGAGCGATTTCAACGTCCAAACTTCGGCCGCGATAGGTCAACGGAAACTGAAGCGTTGATCTCCCTTCCGGCGGTCTCTGTGGCCGGAACGACAGCATGCCGTCATAATCGCGCAGTCCGCCGAACCCGTAGACCACTGCCATCCAGGTGCCACCCATCGACGCGATGTGGCATCCATCGGTCACATTGCCGCCGACGTCAGCGAGGTCCATGAGCAATGCCGCTCGCATGTAGGTCACGGCCTTGTCGAACTCGCCGACCTCGAATGCGATAATGGCCTCGATGCAGGAGGAAAGTGACGAATCGCCGGTGGTGAGCGGGTCGTAGAAATCGAAGTTCCGCCGCTTCGCCTCGGCTGAAAACTCATGGCTGAGCAGGAACATCGCCAGAATGACATCGGCCTGTTTGATCACCTGGGAGCGATAGATGTTCAAGGGATGGTAGAAGAGCAGGAGTGGGTATCGATCGTCCGGTGTGTTCTTGAGATCCCAGGGCTGACGATCGAGAAAGCCATCGTCCTGCGGATAAATCCCCGTGGCAGCGTCGAACGGCACGTACATGTTGTCGGCAGCCCGCGCCCACATGTCGAGTTCCGCAAGGTCCAGACCTGTCTTCTTGATCAGTGCGTCCAGGACATCGGGTTTCTCGGCCTTGAGAGCTGCGACTGTATCGGCTGCATAACGAAGATTCTCCCGTGCCATCAGGTTCGTATATGTGTTGTTGTTGACGACTGTGTTGTATTCATCGGGGCCAGTCACACCGTTGATACAGAATTTCCCGCCCTTCCTCGCCGAGAAGAATCCAAGGCTGCACCATAGGCGCGCGGTTTCGACCAACATCTCCGCACCACATTCGAGTAGAAATTCCTGGTCACCGGTCGCGTTCACATACTTGCGCAAGGCATACATGATGTCAGCGTTGATGTGGTATTGCGCGGTACCTGCCGCATAATAGGCTGATGCTTCCTCGCCGCTGATCGTGCGCCAGGGGAACAAGGCGCCTCGGTGGCCCAATTCGCGGGCACGGGCACGCGCATGGTCCAGCATTCCATACCGGAACCGCAGAAGGTTCTTGGCTATACGAGGTGATGTGTAGATCAGAAAGGGAAACAGGTAGATCTCTGTGTCCCAGAAGTACTGTCCCTCGTACGCCTGCCCTGTCAGACCCTTCGCTGCAACGCCAGTGCTTTCTGCTCTGGCTGATGCCTGCAGAATGTGAAACAGATTGACGCGGATCGCCTGCTGGATCTCCACGGTCGTCAGGCGAGCCCGATCCTCATCGATGTTGCTGACGCTGACGTCGCTTCGATGCCAAAACCTGTCCAGATAGTGCTGCTGCTCCGTCAATAGCGTTGCAAACCCCTGTGCAACTGTTCTGTCCAACGTCCATTCGACGCGATCACATAACGGCTTTGGATCGGCCACCGTCTCGGTATGATACGCTATGTATTTTATGAGACGGATAGACCTTCCCGGCAGAGCAGCGACTGAAAAGGCCACCTGGCCAAAGTTCTCAGTATGACTGCTCTTATAGGTATGGTGACAGTCCGTCTCGAGTTCATGATCGATCCCACAAGCTACGATCATGCGGCTCCGTTCCGTACCATGTGCCAGTACGACACGACGATCACGCATATAGCCTGCGCGGTATCGTAAGACATCCCCAGAAAACATTTTCGCCCGCCGTGGGTCGTCGTCGGTCTTCCTTACCTCTGGCGTGTGGCAATGGATCTCCGACGAGATCACGACGGGTGCTTCCTGGTTCAATAAGGTAACTTCATAAGTTATAGCGGCCACGTGCCTGTGCCGAAAGGAAATGAGCCGACGTGTCCGTATTCGCACCAGTTTTCCGGACGGCGTTTCCCAATGCAGCTCGCGGTCCAGGGTGCCAGCCTTCAGGTTCAGGCGCCGGTCGTAATGGCGTATATTCGCACTGGCCATACCGAACCGTTCATCATCCACGAACAAGCGGATGATCTTGCTGTCCGTCACATTCAGCATGGTCTGGCCGGTGCGGGCGAAACCGTAGGCGGTCTCGCTGTAGACAATCGGCCACTCTTCATAGAACCCGTTGATGAACGTGCCGTTTTGCACGCTAGGGTCGCCCTCTTCGGGCACGCCTCGCATGCCGAAATATCCGTTGCCGAGTGCGAACAGAGACTCGGTCTGCGCGACGAACTCAGGATGGAAGGCCTTTTCTATCAGGTTCCATTCGTCGGGCACATAATCGTCGCGCGGTGGCCTTATCCGTTCATGATGAAGCATTGCGTTCGTATCCTGCGCCTGTGGCTGCTTCCAGGGACGCCACCTTGCCCAGCCGGCGCAAATGGCGTTCGGCGCGGCTGAACTGGGCGGCGAGGAAGGTCTGAACGAGATCCCAGGCGACCGCCACGCCCACGGTGCGACCACCCATACACAGGATGTTCATGTGATCGTCCTCGACTCCCTGGCGCGCCGAGAAATGATCGTGGATCAGCGCCGCCCTGACGCCGGAAACCTTGTTGGCACATACCGATGCGCCGACGCCACTGCCGCAGATCGCCACGCCACGCTCGACCTGGCCTGCGGCGACAGCGCGTGCCAACGGGATGACGAAATCCGGATAGTCGTCTTCCTGGCTCAGGCTGGCCGCTCCGAAGTCGATGATCTCATGACCCGCCGCACGGAGCTGGCCGATCAGCTCCTGTTTCAGTTCAAAGCCGCCATGGTCCGAGGCTATGCCGACGCGCATGTGTTCACCCCCCGTTGCTGTCTTTGCTGGTCGATCCGCCGGGTTGCACGTTATCCTTAGGTGGCGATCGGGCCATTCCAGATCTTTACGGCTGGCTCGTCCCGATAATAGCCGAGAACGCATAGCGTGCCGGTACCCAGCAGGAAATGCTGACCGCCCGTGGCGGAGAGATCGATCCATCGCGCGGCCAGCACGCGCAACAGGTGCCCGTGTGAAACCAGTGCGACATTGCCGTCGAATCGCCGTGCCCGCTCAATCACTCGATCGACCCGCACCCTCGGCGCCAAGTCCGGCCAGCGAGCTGGTCTCGCGTGTCCGTTGCAGTGGACTGACGAGGACACACTCGAAGCCTTCCCGGGCCAGTAGGGGTGGCAATCCCTCGGCCAGGCGGCGTCCGGCATCGGTCAACTGGATGTCGGTGACGCCGGTATGCTGTCGGCTGATGCTCCACGCCGTCTCACCGTGTCTCATGGCAAACACGTTGGTCACCTGGACACCCGATCGGGCGGCGGGCGATAGGCGACTTCGCGCGAGACGCGGTGCGCGTCGTCAGCGTTGCACTTGCGCCATCGGTTCACTGACATATTCTCCTCTCGACCCCGCGATCGTGATTCCGTAACCCTTTGCTCTCCGGGTGGGGGACTTGTTAACGGATTAACCCCGGGCGGGCGAAGCGTCGTAGCACCTGTGCGAGTCGGAAGTCTCAGATTGCCAGGCGGGATGATTCTTGCATAAGTTCCGATGCGTTGAGTTATTGAATCGACTTACCGGATCAGCAATGCAGGTGCCGCCGACCCATTCCACCGAGCAGGCTTGGCTCGCGGCGATCGTGGCACACTCCGAGGACGCCATAATCGCCAAGAACCTCGAAGGCGTCGTCACCGGGTGGAACGCGGCTGCCGAGAGGTTGTTCGGCCACAGTTCAGCCGAAATGCTCGGGCGGCCACTGACTGTCATATTCCCGGCCAATCGTTTGCATGAGGAGACCGTGATCCTCGAGCGTATTGCGCGCGGCGAGAGGGTCGAGCCCTACGACACCGAGCGCCAGCACAAGAATGGTCGCATCTTTCCGGTGTCGGTGACCGTCTCGCCGATCAGGGGAGCAGACGGCAATCTTGTGGGCGCATCCAATATCACCCGGGACCTCACGGAGCGCGAGGCACACGAACGCCGGGTCCGCGAGCTGCAGTCCGAGCTTGTGCATGTACAACGCCTGAGCGAGCTTGGGCAGTTCGTGTCGGCACTCGTCCATGAGGTCAATCAGCCGCTGACCGCCATCACCAATTACCTGAACGCCTGTCGTCGTCTTGCGGCAACCGGAAATCTGCCGGCGATTGTCACGGCCCTGGAACGCGTCGGCGACCAGACACAGCGTATGCGTGACGTCGTCCAGCGAATTCGCGACTTCGTCAAGAAGCGCGACATTGAATTGCGCGCAGAGAACCTGGCCGAAGTGGTCAGCGAAGCTGTGGAGCTCACGCGCGATAGTGCGAGAGGCGAGGATTTCAATGTGACGACCGATGTCCAACCTGGATTGCGCGTGGAGGTCGATCGGGTCCAGGTGCAGCAGGTGCTGTTCAACATCCTGCGCAACGGCATAGAGGCCATGCAGGGGCGGCCAAAGCGCGAAATCAGCATCGCGGTGCAGCCATCGGATTCAGAGATGGTGCAGGTCAGTGTCGCCGATTCGGGACCTGGGCTTTCGGACGAGGTGCAGCAAAGGCTGTTTCAGCCCTTCGTTACAACCAAGCCGAACGGCATGGGCGTCGGCTTGTCGGTCTGTCGCACGATCATCGAGGCGCATGGCGGCCGGCTATGGGCTGAAAGCGCTGGCCAGGAAGGTGCAGTCTTCCGGTTTACATTGAAGGCGTCGGGACAAACTAGACCCTCGGCATAGTCTGGAATGAGGAAGGCTCCGGAAGTCGCCCTCCGGAGCCTTCGGCATTGTCTGCGGGCGTCGTTGCCCAGTCTGTGGTCTAGACGGCGACGCGAGCGTCGGAGATCCAGGCCACGGCAAACGGCGCCACGATGAGACAATGAGACACTGGATCACCTCCTTTCATGTTGTTGCTGCCTGAGGCCAATATGGCCGAGCGGCACGC
>JAMXLO010000013.1 GCA_024280945.1 Acetobacteraceae bacterium | reverse complement strand
GCTTAAGGTCCCGTTCGATGTAGATCTCGAGGAAACCTGGCAGTAATCCTGCACGCACCATCTGCTCAAACGGCTCGCAGTAGCGCGGATCCGGCGCACCCGTCAGAAGGACGATGCTCCAGAGGTTTAAAGGTGCGTGCTCCGATCCACCAACAGCGTGTCGGACATGAAAGAGAGGTTGGAACGAACTCGCCACAAGAGCCTTGCCGCTTTCTTCAACCATCCGCGGTCGTCCCAGGAAATAGATGGTCTGCTTGGGATCGCTGACGAAAACCTCCTCAAGAACGCGTCCTTCCTCCGAGGTGATCCATCCGCGCTGCAATGACGACCGGCAGAACCGCCTCGTGCCATCGCGCAGGGCCGAACGGTCCCATGAGCGGGCCTGAGAAACCACGTAGGGAATATAGGTGAGCGGATCCCAGGCCTTCTTGGTCTCCATATCCCAGATCATGGCACGCGTAAGGGTCCGCTCGGGGCTGATCCGATATCGCTCTTTGAGGGCCCTGTTGACGTCTACTGGCGGAAGCTCAAACCGCGTGCTCGATGGCGCGCTCCAGGCTTCATTGTACTCGCGTTCCGCCGAATCGAAGGTAATGCTCGATACGATGTTCATCGACTTCTCCACGCAGTACGCATCGTCACATTAAGTTCCACGCATTCGCCATGCAGCGGTTTTCAAGAGAGCCAGGTTATAGGCATCCGGAAAAGCCAGCACCTGACAGCTGCATCGTTACTTGCCGTAGGCATGAGCAATCTGCCCGACGAGCTTCGCCCAGGGCATGTCCATCGCGGCATAGACGGCGCCGGCCTCTGGGCGCGTGTTATCTTTCAGTATTTCCACCATGAGGGTTGCGTAATCCGAGACGATCACTCCGGCCTGCAGCATGCGCAGAAGACCGGCTTGTCGCTTGGTCTCGCTGAAGGTTCCCGACGCGTCGACCGCCACATAAGCGTCGAGGCCCTTGCCAACAGCGGTGATGGCTGGGAACGCGGCGCAGACTTCAAGGGAGATGCCCGCGAAGATCAGCTTCTTGCGGCCGGTCGCGGTGATAGCATGGGCAACCTTGGGATCGTCGAACGCGTTGACCGACGAGCGATCGATGATCGGAATGCCAGGCAGCGCCTCCACAAGCTCGGGAAAGGTCGGGCCCCACATGCTGTCGCGTGCAGTGGTGGTGACGACGATCGGCAATTTCAGGGCTTTGGCCGCTTTGGCCAATGCCACCACGTTGTGCTTCAGCTCTCCCGTCGAATAGTCGCGAACTCCGGTCATAAGTCCGACCTGGTGATCGACCAGGACCAGAGCGGCGTTTTCAGATGTAAGCGGCTCGTAGGGGCGCGTTGGGTCAGACATGACATTCTCCTGCGGAAAAGGAAACGTGAGTTTTCAGGAGCAGATCGCCGCAAAATATGGCGCATTGAATATCATGGTCGAGTAGGTTGCCGACAGCCAGGCGACCGGTCGCGATGTCAATGCTTGACATCATCGCCTCCTCCCACGTGGCTGGGATTTAACGACCGATCGTGCTGGTCGGGCACCCCCATTGGGCCGCAAGACTGCATCGATCGCGGCAATATGAGACAAGCCGCGCTCCGGCGGATCGAATACATCAGCGTGGCAAGGAGAAACTGCAATGCTGCCCAACAACATCCTCGATACAGTGTCCGCATCCAGCTTCCTCGCTGCCGATCGCGACGTCCTCGCCACGCGTCGGATACTCCTGCTCGCGGCGCTGACTGCCGGTTTGCCGCTCGCTGCCTCGAGCAGGGCGGCGAACGCGAGCAAGCTCGATCCCGCCGAGACGATCGTCACGCTTCCTGACGCGATCAGGTTCGTTGCTTGGAGCGGTGCTCCGCCGCACAGCGGCGAAATGGCGACGCTCTACGGCGGCCTGGACACGCCGGGACCTTATGTCGTCCTCATGAAATGGTATCCCGGCTACATGAGCGCGCCGCATTCCTACGCGACCGATCGTCTCTCGCTTGTACTTTCCGGCACGTGGTGGGTGAACAGCGGCGCCGACTTCGATCCGAACCAGACCGTGCCGGTGCCGGCCGGAGGCTTCGTCCGGCGCGTGGCTCACACTCCCCACTACGACGGCGTGACGCGCGACGCAAAGGAGCCAGCGGTGATCGCGCTCTTCGGCATCGCACCCGTCGACTTGACGCTCGTGGACCCCAGTAAGCCGGGCTGGCGGCAGGTCTGATCTATCTTCTCGTCTTCGCCGCCTTATCGGCTGCTGGCAAATACCAAGGGCCGTTCGCGCTAGCCCATCATCGCTGATTTTACTTCTGCCCAGCTTTTGTTGCAGCAGCTGCGGGTTACCCAAATCGGGCATTGCGCGAGATCGCCCTTTCCCTCGTGCGCGTTACACTACCAAGCTCTTCATTTGGAACCGCGCTACTCGTGCGTTGTCACCTGCCGCTACAAGTGGCAGAATCGGCGTGACTGCGAGCCGGGGCGGTATCACGTGAAGAGCCGCGACGGGGAATAAGATTGGTTCCCTGCGCTCCAGCCCCTGCGGGGGGTCGCTCCGATGGCGAACACGGCGGCCGCATCAGAGGAACAGCATTTCGTCCTCTCGCACTTGTCGCCGAGTCTGGCGCAGCGACGCCTCGCCCTTGCTGTCGTGCTGGCGTTGCTCGTCGCCTTTGCCATCACGGCTGGACCGCTGTCGACCATCCAACCGGGGCGGATCGGTGCCTTCGTCCCGGCCTACGCCACTGCGATCTTCGTGACCGATTTGCTCACGGCTGTGCTGCTGTTCGCACAGTTCTCCATCCTGCGGTCGCGTGCGCTCCTTGCGATAGCGAGTGGATATCTCTACACGGCGCTGATGGTGATTCCGTGGATGCTGACCTTTCCGGGCGTATTTACGCCCAGTGGTTTGCTTGGCGCCGGGCTGCAGACCACGAACTGGCTTTACAGTCTGTGGCACGCTGGTTTTCCCATGTTCGTCATCGCGTATGCCTTGTCGAAGGATGCAGATCCGACCAAGGAGCTGTGGCACGGCTCCACCGGTGCAGCCATTCTTTCAAGCGTGGCAGCAACGGGCGCCGTCGTGTGTGCGCTGACGCTTCTTGCCACGGCTGGAAATGACTTAATGCCCCGCATCTCGGTCGACTCTGTCCGTTTTTCCACCCTTTGGCTTTATGTGGCCGGATGTCTAGTCGTGTTGATCGTTGTGAACCTCATCGTGCTTTGGATCCGGCGGCGCTCGGTCTTGGATCTGTGGCTGATGGTGGTGATGTGCGCGTACCTGATCGAGATCTGTCTGATCTCTTTTCCCGTTCCGATCCGCTACAGCATCGGGTGGTACGCCGGACGGGTCTTCGGGCTCGTGTCCAGCAGTCTTGTCTTGTTCGTGCTGCTGTACGAGATAACGATGCTTTACGCGCAGCTGCTGCGCGCCATCGGTGCTCAACGCCGAGAGCGCGAAGCGCGGCTGATGACGGGAGATGCCGTGACGGCAACGATCGCCCACGAAGTCAAGCAGCCATTGTCTGCGATGATAACGAATGCCGATGCGGGCTTGCGCTGGCTTGATCGCTCGGTGCCCGATCTCGATGAAGCAAAGGTGGCATTCAAGCAAATCGCCGCTGATGGGCGCCGCGCAGGAGCGGTGATCGGAAGTATTCGAGCGATGTTCAAAAGGGACGACCGGGGCAGAATCTCGCTCGACATCAAGGAGCTCATCGGCGAAGCCCTTGCTTTGGCACGCGGCGATCTGCAGAAGCACCGGATCCTTGTGCACACCGAGGCGGACGTACAGCTGCCGCAGGTAATAGGAGATCGAATCCAGCTGCAGCAGGTGCTCCTGAATCTGATCACGAATGCCATCGACTCGATGGCAGGCGAGGACGGGCCTCGGGTCCTATCGGTTAAGTCTGAGGTCCACGATGGCGTCGGCGTTATGGTCTCAGTGGCGGACACCGGAGCAGGAATCGGCTCGCAAGATGTCGATCGGATATTCAACCCGCTGTTCACGACAAAATCGGACGGGATGGGGATGGGCCTGCCGATCTGCCGCTCTATCATCGAGGCGCACGAGGGACGCTTGTGGGTTGCTGAAAATACGCCGCGAGGCGCGGTGTTTCAATTTCTCCTGCGCGCCGATAGCGGGGGGTCCACAGCTGTTTCGGCAAGCGTGAGTGGGACAGTGCCCGTTGCCGCTGCCTGAGATTGGGCACCGGGCGGCCTCATCAGGGAGGACTACGTCTTCGAGTCCGCGGCCGATGGCAGCAAGGTGAGGTTCTCGGAGTTGTTCGCACCGGGCAAGAACTCGTTGGTCATCTACAACATGATGTTCCCGCGCTGGTCGGAAGACCCACGAGCGGGTGCCCCAGGGGGCAAGACAGCCGAGCTGCGTGGTGTCGCCGCGCTTGAACGTCATCTCGAGGTGCATCGCTGCCTTCATCCATGCGACCGCAAACGGCTCGCCCCTCATCACGCCGCCCGCCAGCGCGCCGACAATGACTGTGACGGCGATCACGATCACGCCGAGCACAAGCACCGTCAGCAACAGGTCAACGGCTGTCACCGCGCGAGGTTTCACCCACAGGTTTCCGCCACACGGGTTCGAACCCCTAAGTTGGCTACTGGAGTGCGACACGCGGCCGCGAGGGCAACGGCAATTTTAATTCCGCCGGCGTCGATCGCCATAGTATTCCGGCCCGCCCCCGTTGGTAGCCGTAGTTGAACAATTGCTGCATA
>JAMXLO010000012.1 GCA_024280945.1 Acetobacteraceae bacterium | reverse complement strand
ATTTCGGCCGCGGCCATAGCCTCCGCCTCGGTACAGCCGTTGGAGACCGTCTTCTCGGCCAGTGCCTTTATCCGCGCCTTAACCCGGATGAGCTCGGTCGTCTGCCTCAAGGTTCTGCTAGTCCCCCCAGTGCCGGCCGATGTCTACTGACGTTCGCGCAGCAAGAAAGACGCGCCGGCCGATTCTGGGGAAGGGCAAGGGGGTGGCAGATACCGCTCAGTCGACGGTGACCGAAGCCTTGGGCGGTGTGGTGGAGCGGGTCACGTTCCACAATCCGGAGAACGGGTTTTGCGTACTGCGGGTCAAGGCCCGGGGGCAACGCGACCTGGTGACGGTGGTCGGGCATGCCACGATGATCACCGCCGGCGAGTTCGTCCAGATCAGCGGAACCTGGGTCAATGATCGCATGCACGGGCAGCAGTTCCGTGCGTCTTTTCTCAAGGTCACCCCGCCTACGACGGTGGAGGGGATCGAACGGTATCTCGCCTCGGGAATGATCCGGAGCATCGATGAAATAGAAGTCAGACGGGGCATTGCCGTAGGTGAATTCCGGGGCTCTGGTGCAAACGAGGCGGGCGGGTCGGCTAAGCTGAGGGCCTGACCCGTGAGAGGTCGGCCTATGGGCAAGCCGGAGTGCCTGGAGGAGCTGTTCACAGGGCGACACTTCGACCGCGACATCATCATTTTGTGTGTGCGCTGGTACCTTCGGTTCAAGCTGAGCCTGCACGACCTGGTCGAGATGATGGCGGAGCGTGGCTTGTCGCTGGCACATACAACCATCATTCGATGGGTCCGGCACTATACCCCCGAATTCGAGAGGCGCTGGCGCCGCTATGCCCTTGCAGTGGGCCGGTCGTGGCGCGTGGACGAGACATACGTCAAGATCAGAGGCGAGTGGTGTTATTTATACCGTGCCGTCGATCGGGCCTGACGGACAGTCGACTTCAGGTTGAGCGCCAGGCGTGATGTAGCCGCTGCGAAGGCCTTCTTCCGCAAAGCGATTAATGATCACCAGCACCCGCCACAGACCATCACGCTGGACGGCTACGCCGCATCGCACCGCGCAGTGCACGAAATGAAAGCCGATGGTTCCTTGCCAGCGGACACGAAGCAGCGCTCGTTGGAGTACTTGAATAACCTAATCGAGCAAGACCATCGGGGCGTCAAGCAACGTATCGCTGTGATGCTCGGCTTCAAGCAGTTCCGTCATGCGGCGATCACGTCTCGGGTTCAAGGCCGAGTTGCGCCCGCTGTTTGGAGTGCAGTGCTCTTGGCATAAAGGTGACACGGCGCGTCGGAGACACGCGTGCTCGTGCTGCCGTTTTGCACCTGTTCCCGTCAAAGTACTGTCGAGCGGCTGAATGGCTACGTCTCAATGGCGGTGGAACCCGCTGCGGGCCGATGAGTGGAAACTGTCCCGCCGGATCGCCCCGAGTGTGGAAAGCTTCTCTTGCAAAGAGTGTGAATCGTTTCACACCCGGCAAACCCAGAGAATGCTATCTAAAGTAGCACCTGTCGAGTCACAACAAGCGCAAATAGGAGAAGGGACAACATGAGCGCTGAGCTGGTGGTACTCATGCTTGGCAGTCTGCTGGTGATGATCGGTATCATCGGCGGCGGTTTCGAGATCAAAGAGCTTAAAGTCCCGCAGGTAGGCGGCATGGCACGCTTAGTGTCGGGGGCCGCTGGCGCCGTCTTGCTGGTTGTCGGCATCGGCATGAAGACTGAGGCTGTAAACAATAAGTCCCCTACTGACCCCCCGACCCCTACCTCTATCGCCTTTTCGTTGTTCGACCAACTGGGCGAGGACCAGATCAGCGAGCAGGTCAGGGTCTTGATCAACGGGCGCGACGTCGGGACGTTGAGTGTCAGCCAACAACGGCCAAGCGCCAGCCTGACGGTATCGGTACCGAAGGCCGGTCAATATAGCTACATGTTGGCCGCCGATGCGGTCTTCCGGGACGGCAGTGGCCGCCATGTGCGCCTATCCGGTGTCGGACAAGGTCAAATCGAGGTCAGCGACCGGAAACGCTTCCAGCTTAGTGGGGGGATATCTGGCGATACCTGGATCGCGACCGTTGAGGAAATGTAGGCCAACCCGAAGTGCAGTGATCTCGGCGAACCTTCCTGAGACGACGCAGGCCTACGGACAAGTGAATCGCTTACTATTGAAACTATAACCGCGTTAGAAACATGCCAGAGTAGAGGGGGAGCACGTGCACTGCAAGATGGCTATCCACCTTATGGTCGCCGCCGCAACACTGGTCGCAAGGCCAGCACTCAGCGGGGATCTAAGCTTCACCATGATCAACTATACCAATCAGCCGATCATACGACTTTGGACCAGTCCAACCACATCTTCCTACTGGAACGAGGCAGGCAACGTCTACGTACCGAGGAACGGCGGCCGCCAGCGCACCACGTTCGACAGCGCGGCTTATGGTTCGGACTGCTATCAGGATCTCAAAATCCAGTTCCAGGGAGGTGTGATCAGAACGATCGAGCACATCTATCTGTGCGGCGTCTCCTCGATTGCGATTGATGTCAATCGGAGTGGACAGGTCACCTATGCTGCCAATTAGCATAGGACCTCGCCCCGCGAGACAGGCACGTTGTGAGCGTGTTGGATGATCTGAGGATTCGCTAAATGCACTTCTTTGACTATGACGATGTCGAGATCATCGCCAGACACGATTGCATTGCCTCACCTATGAGCGCCGCCTCCTAAACGCCTGCCAGAAGGTGATGGGCAGGCCTCTCGTGGCGGATACCCATCGCGGAACAAGAGCAGGCCAATGACGTGCGACGGCTGGGCGAAACGGCCCAACGGCAACAACGCCACAGCTCAGCACGGCTGTCAGGAGCACCAGCTAAGGCCTGTTGCGAATCGGGATTCCCCCGATCACGGTGAGCATGATTCAAGCTTCGGATGCAGCGCTTTGTGTTGACCGATACCCAATGGACGAACATGGAGCCGCACTGCCTGGGCAAGCGGACGGACCCTGGGCGCAGCGGAACAGACAACCGACTATTCGTCGAGGCAGTGCTCTGGATTGTTCGAACGAGCGCGCCGTGGCGCGACCCGCCAGCCGTTTTCGGCAAGTAGAACACGGTGTTCAAACGCTACCGGGATTGGGTCAAAGCTGATGTCTTCTTCCGGCTTTTCCAGGCGTGCTCGGATGAGCCGGACTTCGAATATGCGATCGTCGATGCCACCATTGTCAAAGTCCACCGCCACGGGCAAGGCGCAAAAGGGGGACTCAAAATCAGGCCATCGGTCGTTCTAAGGGAGGCATGACCACCAAGATCCTCGCCCTGATCGACGCGTTGGGCAACTTGGTGCGCTTCACCCTATTACCTGGTCAGCGTTACGATACCGTGGGCGTCTCGCCGCTCATCGAGGGGATCACTATCGACGCACTGATCGCGGACAAAGCCTTCGACAGCAACTGGGAGATCGCCGAGCTCGACGGGCGCGGAGCCAAGGCGGTGATCTCCCAGCACCCGCGCCGAGCGCAGCCGCTCCCCATCGACAAGGAGATGTACAAGTGGCGCCACCTGATCGAGAACTTCTTCTGCAAGCTCAAGGAATTCAAGCGGATCGCCATGCGCGCCGACAAAACCGACCAAAGCTTCAAGGCCAATATGTATCTCGCCGCCACGATCATTCATTCACGATGAATCTCAACAGGTCCTAGAGCGGATTTCGCCGAGGCCCACCGCAGTGGAGCAACTAGTATTCTGTCCGCCACCGCCGCGACGGCCCTACCCGCACCGATCCAGCCGCAGGCTGTTCGCTACTTGCCTGCAACTTAGCCTATAGCTCGACGACCTTGTCCTCTAGCTCACCCATCCTGCTCCATAGATCGACAATAAGCTGGTAGGTGGCCTCTCCATTCATGATGTCTTCGGCGATCTCGTCAGCCGATTTCCAGTCTGCTTGCATCCTTCCCTCCTATCTCGTCATTGCTCGGCAGGTGTGGCTACGCTAGCCTGCCGAACCCGGCCGGTAGCCCGAATGCGTCCTGGTCCCCGAGACCGCTGAGGAGTGTGCGGCGCCGGCCGGTTGTCCATAAGCCCGAACAGTCGTCTGGGCCCGAGCCCGCATCGAGGAGGATGGGTGATGGATGAGCCGCCTGCTGCCGTACGCTTCGTCGGCATCGATGTGTCCAAAGGCCGCGTGGACGTGCACGTGCGTCCCGGCGTGGCCGGGTTTTCCTGTGCCACCGATCCAGAAGGCCTGGCCGATCTGGTCAGCCGCCTGGCACCGCTGCAGCCGCAACTGGTCGCGATGGAGTCCAGCGGCGGCTACGAGGGCGTCATCGCCGCGGCCTTGATCGAAGCTGGCCTGCGGGTGGCCATCGTCAATCCACGTCAGGTCCGCAAGTTCGCCGGCGCCATCGGCCGGCTCGCCAAGACCGATGCAATCGACGCCGGCGTGATCGCGCATTTCGCCGATGCCATCCGACCTACGCCCAAACCGATGCCCGATGCACTTATGCTGCGCCTGCGTGAACTGCTCGTCCGACGTCGCCAACTCGTCGTCATGATGCCGAGAAGCAGCGCTTCGGTAAAGCCGCCGACAAATTCGCCCAGCGTTCGTTCAGGACCATCCTGCGCAGCCTCGAGGCAGAACGCGCACGCATCGACCGCGCCATCGACACGCTGATCCAGCAAAGCCCGCTGTTCTGCGCCAAACAGGATCTGCTCAAGAGCGTCCCCGGCATCGGCAACATCGTCGCGCGCACGTTGATCGTCGAGCTGCCCGAACTCGGCACCGTCGATCGTCATCAGATCGCCGCACTCGCCGGCGTGGCACCCATGAACCGCGACAGCGGCCGCTATCGCGGCAAGCGGCGCATCCAAGGCGGCCGCGTCGAAGTGCGGGCGCCCCTCTTCTTGGCCTGCCCGACCGCCATCCGACACAACACGCCATTGCGACGCCTCTATCGCCGGCTGCGCGACGCAGGTAAGCCCGCACGCCTCGCTCTCGTCGCCGTCATGCGCAAAGTGTCTGGCGTCAAGCTGTTCCTCGTTCCTTCCGCCATTCGGACGGGCTACCTGAAGCGTCTCTGAAATCCCTTCACCGGCATAATGCTCTAGGCAGGAGGTGAGACGGAGTAACGGGTGTCCAGTCGGCGTTCGGCCGTATCACCGTACGGGGCGGGGCAACCGGCGTTGCGGCCGATTTGTGCCTTACAGTGACCATACGCGGGAAGATATTCCTTGCCTTCCTGGCTTTGGCAGCGATCACATTCGCGCTCGGGCGCTACGCGGTGCACTCGGTGGTCGAGTCCGGTCGTCTTGTCGTGCAGACCTATGATGGGCCGCTGATGTCGATCAGCTACGCGAGGCTGGCACAGGCCAATTTCACCGATATGCGGCTCAACATGGCGCTGCGCGAGGACACAACAGATCCGGTCCGACGCGAATGGCTTAGCAAGCGGCTCGACGAACTAGCGAAGTCCGTTCGTGATGACTTGGATGTGGCGGAGGAGCGCGCCAGCTCCCCGAATGCAACCCACGCGGCACGACAGGCTCGAATCGATTTCGATGCATGGAATGCACTGCGTCTGGACCGCGCGGACGATGCCGCCACGCGTGACGCACTGCACCGGCGCGCCGAGACGATGCTGCAATCGCTAGATGACCTTGGGGAGCTCACAGCGGAGGATGGCTTTCGCGATCGTGAACGCGCGCTGGCGTCTATTAAAGCCTATCGGCGCCTCAGCATCGTCTTTACGGTCGTGGCCGTACTGCTGAGCATGGTCGTCGCGATGTTGCTCGCGCGCCGGATGGTGCAGCCGATTGCCGCCGCATCGCGTGCCGCGCAAAGGATCGCGGCCGGGGAGCTCGAAGCAGAGATCGCGTCCGCTGGCAGCGACGAACTTGCCCAGCTTCTCGCAGCGATGTCCCTGATGCGCGATAATATTCGCTACATGGTGGAGCGGGAGATTGCTGACCGCCGCTCTGCACAGGCCCAGCTGGTGGACGCCGTCGAGAGTTCTGTGGACGGCCTCGTCTTGGTGGACGGGGACCGGCGCATTCTGATTGCCAATTCGCAGATGGCGTCGTTTTTCCCAGACAGCGGTCTCACCCCTGGCAATGCACTGCCTAGCGTATGCGACAGCGCGCTGAGCTTGCCGACAGCGGAACTACGCCTCGCGGATGGCCGTTGGCTACGGCTTAGCCGAAGCAACACCGAAAATGGAGGTTTCGTGTTGATCGCCAGCGACATCACCCTGCTAAAGGAGCGAGAGGATTCTCTCCGTACTGCGAAAGATCACGCTGATAGGGCAAACCGGTTGAAGACCGAGTTTCTGACCAATATGAGCCATGAGCTGCGGACACCTCTCTCTGCCATCATCGGCTTCTCTGAATTGATTGCAAAGGAGACGCTTGGGCCAATCGGCCGGCCGAAGTATCGGGACTTCGCTGACGATATTCTACATAGTGGAAGACATTTGCTAGACATCATCAGCGAAATCCTCGATGTGGCAAAGCTGCAGTCGGATACAATGGAGCTCCGGCCGCGGCTCATCCATCCGCGCAGCCTCGTCGATGGTTCGGTGAGGATTGTCCGCGAGCAGGCGCACGAAACTGGGGTGACGCTGGGCGTTGTGATGTCAGATGACTTGCCAATGATAGTGGGTGACCCCGTGCGTCTGCGACAGGTGCTGCTGAACCTGCTGTCAAACGCGATCAAGTTCACCGCGCGCGGCGGCTCGGTTACGCTAAAGGTAGCTATGTGTTGCGACGGGGTCCGCTTCGAGGTACGCGACACCGGTATCGGGATGGCGGCGGGAGATATCCCCAGAGCGCTGGAGCCATTCGGACAAGTCGATACCAGCCTTTCGCGCAGGCATGGCGGCACCGGGCTTGGCTTGCCCCTGAGCAGGCTCCTGGTCGAGCGCCATGGCAGCGCCATGACAGTCGAAAGCGAACTCGGCCACGGCACCATGGTGTACTTTACGCTGCCACTCGCCCTGCCCACCGCGCGGGCAAGACCACTGGAGAAAGTACTGTAATGCGTCCGTGGCGCTTGCTTGTCGTCGTCCTTGGCTGCCTCCTCGCCTCGGGCGCGGCACACTCACCAAGCGCGCCCCAAGGCGTGAAGTTGCGTGGCCTGTACCGCGTCGGGGCGATCCCCTATCCGTCCAACGATCCGTATTCTCCCGCGAAAGCCAAGCTGGGCCGCTTGCTGTTCTTCGAACCGTTGCTCTCGGGAGCCGGGAACTACTCGTGCGCCTCATGCCATAGCCCGACGCTGTCCTGGGCCGACGGCCTTGGCCGGGCCGTAGGAAGCACAGGCAAGACCCTGTCGTTGCGCGCCCCAACACTGCTTGACGTCGCGTGGTCGCCCGTACTCGGCTGGGATGGGAAGTTTCGCGACCTGGAGCACGTGGCATTCGGTCCGGTAACCAGCCCGGACAATATGAACAACACCGAAGCCGAGGTTCTGCGCCGCCTGCGGGCAATCCCCGGCTACATTGAGGCTTTCGCCGCGGCGTTTCCTGGCCAGGAGATCAGCCGCACACGGGTCGAAGAGGCGCTGGCCACTTTCGAGCGAACGATTGTCGCGAGCGACGCGCCGTTCGACCATTGGGTCCGGGGAGATGAAGCAGCGATCAGCCCGGCGGCCAAGCGGGGCTTCGACGTGTTCAACGGCAAGGCTGGCTGTGCCAACTGTCACTCGGGTCCAAGCTTCAGCGACGGTTCTTTCCAGGACATCGGGAGCGCTACCGGTGACGATATAGGCCGCGCACGACTGTTCCCAAACTCTAACAAGCTGCACTATGCGTTCAAGGTGCCAACATTACGCGACGTGGCGCGACGTGCACCTTACATGCATGATGGCTCGGTGCCCACGCTCGAGGCGGTGATCAACCTCTATGACAAGGGCGGGATCGATCGGCCGAGCCGGTCGGAGTTAATCTATCCCCTGGGGCTCACACTTCAGGAGAAGGCGGATCTTGTTGCATTCCTCCAGACACTGACTGGAGCGCCGCGGAGCTACGACATCCCCGTCCTGCCGCGCTGACCGAGCGCCTACTTCACAGCAACTTCCAGCCGCATGGTCGGGTGAATGGCGCAGCGCACCAGGAATCGGCCGGCCTGGTCGAAACGCAAGTCGATGCTCTTTCCGACGGGCTGCTCCCCGGACTCGAACCGCATGTTTTCTGAATCGATATAGATGTGGTGGGTCACCCGGTCATCATTCATTACCCGGACGCTTGTGCCAACTGCGATTGCGAGGTGGTCAGGATTGAAGTGACGATTCCGTTGGCTGACCACGACGGCGTCGGCAGCCAGCGCCACGGCACAGGCTAACACCGGCAGAAGCAGGGTCCAGATTGTCCTGGCCAGGCGTACCTATCCTGCGAAGAGCTTACTGTTACTATCATTTCAGACGATCGCTGGAAAAGCCAGCCCAGCCAATGCAAGCCCCACAATAATTAATCCGCCCCCCAAGTGCTGGAGCAGGAGCCTGTGGCGCTCTATGCTGTCAGCAGCGACTGCTGCACCTGTGCCCAAACTGATAAAGCTAACGCAAAAATAAGCCAAGATTCGAACCTTTCTGACTATTTAATGACGTATATGATACGCGCTAAAGGTAACAAAATTTTACTAGTTTCTGTCCGAACGACCTCCTCCGATAAAAGATTGCAAATGAGACTGACAATCAATCACCAGGCCTCTCGGCTCCTGCGTGGTGTGATACAATTGCAGGTTGCCCTCGGGGGCCTCGTCGTGTTGCCAATGCCAGCATACGCCCACGTAAAGTGGTTCGCCCCATATGACGTCGCCAGTGCACCAAAGCAGCTGGCGGCCGTCCTAAATTGGCCGTTCGCCGAGCTGCTGGTGCTGTCAATCGTCCTGTTTTGGTGCGGTGCGGCCCTAGAAACAACGAAAATCGGAGTAGCAATCAGCCGTGCCATGGACAGCGTGTTCGCGCCCTTGCGCCCCCGGACCGATTCGCTGGTCCGCGGCGGTACGGCCATGTTCTTCACGGCCATCTTCGCCCTCGGTGACATCATCCTGACGCCCGAACTGGCGACATCATTTTTGGCGACCCAGTGGCTCCAAGCGGCTATTGCCATTGGGGTGTTCTGGCAGCCGACCATGGCCCTTTCGGGCCTAGGCATCGTCGCGCTCTTTGCACAAGGCATCTGGTCTTATGGACTGTTCCATATGATGGACTACCCGATATTCCTTGGCGCAGCCGGCTACCTGATCATGCGTGGACTCGGGCTGCAGTCGTTGCGCGGCGTACGCCCACTCGATGTCGTCCTGTGGGGCTCAGCGATTACGCTGATGTGGGCGTCGGTTGAGAAATGGGCGTATCCAAACTGGAGCTATCCAGTGCTCGCGGCCCATCCTAATCTGACTGACGGTCTCGACCCCAAGTTCTTCATGCTGGCTGCAGGCTTGGTCGAATTCTCGCTGGCCTTCGCGCTGCTCTGGACGCCAATGGTCCGCCGCGTCGCGGCGATCTTACTCGTGTCGATGTTCGTAAGCGCTGTGCTGGAATTCGGCAAGATCGACGCCATCGGACACCTGCTGATCATTGTGCTCTTGCTGGCAATCGCCGCGGACGATCAGGCATCGTGCCGATCTAAGCCGTCATTTGCGCCACTGTGGTATTCGGTGGCACTTGCCACGACGCTCATAGCTTACTACGTGGGTCATGTGCTTATTTATTTCACTCCCGTCATCTAGGCTAGGTCAACGGTCCAGCTGCAAATAGGTGACGGACGCAGACGACGCTCCCATAAGCGCAGGGGTCGCGAAGCTAGAGCAATTTCCGATCAAAGTGGGAAATATCCTGCGGCCTGGAAATAGTTTTGGCACTCCTGCGGGGTGAAGCACGGGAGTGCATCGGCAATTGCGTGCCACAGGTTGCTGACATTTCGTGGTGCGACGGCGCGCGGGATCGCCTTCAGCTTGGCGAACGCCATCTCGATCGGGTTCAGGTCCGGCGAGTAGGGCGGCAAGTAGAACAAGCTCGCGCCAGCGTCCTCGATCGCCTTGCGCACGCCGGGACCTTTATGAGCTGGCAGGTTGTCCATGATGACGATGTCGCCGGGCCGCAGCACTGGGACGAGGACCTGGTGCAGATAAGCCTCGAAGGCGACCCCGTCCATGGGTCCATCGAGCAGCATCGGCGCGACCAACCCGTCGGTGCGCAGACCAGCGGTGAACGTCGTCGTTTTCCGATGATGGGACTTCCTATCGGTAGGGAAGGGAGGAATTGACAGGGCGGTGACCGCGCGAGCAATCCACCGACCTCTTGCTCACGCAACTCCAGCCTCCCGAATCGGGGTACGCATGTCGCCCCGACCTGATCGAGCGTCGCGCCGTGCTCGCGGCCGTCAAGACCGCTTCGCGCCACCTGCGGTGGTGACCTGCGGTCAGTCTTGACCCCCCCTGTGCTCGGCGCGTTGTTTTGGATAGGTCGCGACGGAGAAAACGACCCCCGGCCGAACGAAGAAACATCCATCATTCAGACAATGCGGGGTTTGCCTGATGACAGAAATGAGGATCAAACGGGGTCTGCCGTTGTAACAGGATGCAAGCCATCGCAAGCAACCTGTCAGCTAAACCGCGGATTGCGCGTCCATGCGAATGGCCGCGCCGTCGCAGTGCCGCGTAGCGACTACGGCTCTTCTGATCGTGCTGCGTAGCAACGCGTGCCCAATGGTAGACTGTGTTGCGCAGCCGCACGTGTGCAGCGTAACGCATGACAACAACATGGGATTTGCCACTTCGCTTGGTCACCGGCGCGACCCCAGATAGGGTCCTTAGCGCCTGGTAGTCACGGCGGCTGATGGGGCCAGAAGCCTCAGCGAGGAGGGTAGCGAGGTTAATTCTACCGATGCCTGGCAATGACCGGAGGATTGCCACGTCGTGGTTCTCGGTGCACTCCTGCGATGCCGCGGCGGCCTCGCCTATGGCGCTGCAGAGCTCGTCAAGTTTGCGTTCAGCGTCGTTCAGCTCGCGATTGACCACCTGCAACCGTGCAATGAGCGAACGCATGTGGATACTCGCGGCCTCCACAACCCCATCCGCTACTTTGATCGCGGGTTGCTGCAGTATGCGAAAAACACCCTCAACGTCTATGCGGCGAATTCGATACTGCTTAAGCATCCGCTCGACAGACGACCTGCGTACCTGAGTAGCTTTGGCTGGCGTAGGTGCCATGAGCCAAAGCTTGAGAAACCACGGGACGGTGAGCTCATCGGCGAGCTCCAGCATCTGAGGATAATACCGCCATAGCTGCTGGTGGACTAGGTTGCTAAGCCGAACTCGCTCTTGTTGCAACTCCTCTGCTAAACGCGACCAGGCGCGCAGCTCCATCAGCCGCGGGTCTACAATCTGTAGGAGACGGAATAAATGCTTATCCGTCCGCAGCCCGTCGGCTAGCACGTATGCGTCCCGGCGATCATCTTTGGCCGCCGGCTAAGCTGAACCGATCGCGTAGGCGATCGAGTTGTTTGGGATTGATTGCGTGAACCGCAAAACCCCGATCGATCAGCACGTCGACCACAGGGCCGTGCGAGACCTCGATTGCAATCACGACACTGCCCGCGACGCCGACGATCGATTGGAATCCAGTGCGCTAGTTCGGCGTGGCCCTTGCCAGGCATTGCCAACTTAACCACCATGCAACGGTCTGATGACGAGTTGTGAGCGATGACGATGCGTCACGCTGGTCGGTGGTCGCGAATCTCCTGTTGCCATATCCGAAAAGCCTGGGAGCGAGCGCGTCGATAGCTGGCGACAGGCATCAGATGGCACCGCGGTCGAAAGTGGCCATAGACGATCGCGTGCGTCGACAGGAACCGTTGTACCTGGCCAGCAGACTTGAACCTTTGCATCTGTCGTTCTCGTCGTCGGGTCGGACGGTGGGAGTTTTCTGCTCGGTTGTTCAGATACCGGCTCGTCCGATGCCGAACGTCTGGCAGAACAGCTCTCGAGCAACGCCATAGCTACGCAGGCCGTCAGTGACCAGGCCGTCGTGGCTTGTATTGCACGCCCTGCAACAGATGCTTGAAGAAGCGCTTGGCAGCGGCGCCATCCCGGCGCTCCTGCACCAGGATATCCAGCACAACGCCGTTCTGATCGACGGCGCGCCACAGATAGTAAAGCACGCCCTGGATGCGCACGAACACCTCATCCAGATGCCAGGTATCTCCGGGCCGGGGACGTCGCCGGCGCAGTCTTCCGGCAAATTCAGCACCAAATCTCAGACACCAGTGCCGAATACTTTCGTGGGTCACCACGATGCCCCGCTCGGCCAGGATGAGCTCCACGTCACGCAGGCTGAGGCTGAACACATGATACAGCCACACAGCGTGGCTGATGATCTCGGCAGGAAAGCGGTGGCGAGCATACGAGACAGGATCAGACATCATGTCGTGAGCCTTGCCCCTCTACACCCTCGGCGCCAGCCTCGGTTAACCTGACAATGCCATTGGGAGGTCTACGACCGCCGGCGGCACCTGACGCGGCTGCGCGATTTCATCTCCAGCGAAGGGCTTATATCAACGCCCGTTGATCAGAACCCATGAGCCCAGTCTCGAAGGCCGATAGACATGATGGTCCAAGGCTGTGCGACGAGCTGGTTCCAAGCGTCGCAGCAGTGATCGACAATGTTGGTGTAGGAGAGGAAGACGCGGTTCGACAGCCAGTTGCCCCGCATGTACTGCCAGATGTTTTCGACTGGATTGAGCTCGGGACACTTCGGTGGGAGTGGCACAATGGTCATGTTCGGCGGGACAATCA
>JAMXLO010000011.1 GCA_024280945.1 Acetobacteraceae bacterium | reverse complement strand
AAATCAGGCGCCGGGCGCCGCGGGTTTTCAGCTGAAGGCGGGCTTATAGGGGAAGTGGGCCCCAATGGCTAGTACCACTGGCGAATGAGCTTATCGCAACACACAAGCAGCCGTATTCGTCCAGGCGATGGCACGCCGCGCATAGACGCCGGCAAGCCGTAGGAGACCCGGCCCGGGCCGGCGCGCATCGCGCGTATGCGGATTGGGCAGCATCGTCACCAGCAGCGAGGCCTCGCGCAGATCGAGCGCCGCCGCGGACTTGCCGAATGCGCGGCGGGCGCCCGCCTCGACCCCGAATTGGCCGCCAGGACCCCATTCGACCACGTTGAGATAAATTTCCAGAACCCGCCGTTTTCCCAGAATGAGGTCGAGCCAGACGGCCAGCGGGACTTCGATCACCTTGCGCACGTAGCTCCGGGAGGGCCATAGGAACAGGTTTTTCACGGCCTGCTGGGTGATGCTGGAGCCGCCGCGCGCACGGCGGAGATCGTCCGTCTCCTCAAACGCATCGACAACGCCGCGAACGTCGACGCCACGGTGCTGACAATAGCGCGAATCTTCCGCGACGATGACGGCCCGGATCAGCGCGGGGGAGACCGCGTCCAACGGAACCCAGATTCGCTGCACCGGTTGTCCGGTCACGCGACGCCACAGCATCACGGTGGAGACGGGCGCGACCACGCCGTAGACAAGCGTCAGCCCGAGCGGCACCAGCAGCATCAGGATGAGCGCCAGACCGATGAGGTGGACGAAACGCCAGATGCCGCGCCCCCGTTTCACTGCCATCATCGCCAAATCTAGCGTAGCCTCTCATCTCGATCTGCAGAGCCGATACCCAGTATGGCAACGCACACCCGCCGTCGTCGCAACCCGTTCCGCGCGTTTCGCTATCACCCCCGGCTGTGTCTGGCAGCAGGACTGGGGCTCGTCATCGCGTCGCTCCTGCCGCATGACTGGCGCTTGACGACACGAATCCTTGCCGCATGGGACGTCAGCACCTTGTTTTACCTGATCCTGGCGTTTCTGCTCATTGAGAGCTTCGAGCTCAAGCGCGTGCAGGTCCGCGCCGATCAATATGACGAGGGCGGCGTCTTTGTCCTGATCCTGGCGCTAACCGCCGCCATTGCCAGCCTTGCAGCTGTGGTGCTCGAACTGGGGGCAGCGCGCGCCAACACACACGAGTGGTTCGCCGTCCCGTTAGGGGTGCTCACGACGGTGCTATCGTGGGCGCTGATCCAGACGCTGTTTGCGTTCCATTATGCGCACCGGTTCTATCGTGGCCCTGGCGATCGCGGCAGCGGACTGGGGTTTCCGCAGACCGAGTATCCGAACTACTGGGACTTCATCTACTTTTCGTTTGTTGTCGGGATGACGTTCCAGGTCTCCGATGTGCAGGTGACCTCGACGGCACTGCGCCGCGTGGTCGCGGCGCACGGCGTGCTGTCCTTCTTTTACAGCGTCTCGATCCTGGCGCTGGCGGTGAACCTTGGGGCGAATATGATTTAACCCTATTGCCAAGTGGCGAAGGCCATGCCGCTGCCGGTGCCAGCCTCGGACCGATAGCAGGGCACGTAATCCAGCAGATCCATATCGAGATTGGTCTCCGCCAGCATGCCGGCAACGACGAGCCAGTTCTTGGTCTCCGATGTGCCGGACCGGAAGTGCACGTCGGGTTCACCCGCGAGCACCCCATAATCGCGCCGCTGCATAGCGTCGAGCAGCCGCCGATCGAAATCCTCGTCCACGACGAAGTGGCTCACTCCGCCGGATGCGACCACGGCGACGCGCTCGGGGCCACTCCATGACTTGATGGCACGCGCCACCGCGCGGCCGAACTCGAGGCACCGCTTGGGGGTCGGCTGATTGGGCGGATAGTAGGTGTTGACGAGAATCGGGATCAGCGGGACTGGTTTGCTCATCAGGATGCGGCGATAGATGAAGCCGTAGGAGTGACCGAGCTGGCGCAGCACACCGTTGTCGGCCGGCTGTTCGCCGAGCGCGGCGACGTCGAAATCATCCTGCACTACTTGGTTCACCATGTGGGCGGCGAGGCCGGATGGGCAGGGATAGATCTCATCCTGCTGAGGATAATAGATCTTCATCGCATAGCCGCCGCCGTTGGCGATCTTCTGCTCTTCCTCGGCCTTGGTCAGAGCGCGATTGAACACCTGCTTGCCGTGAAAGATCGACAAGGCCGGCTGGATGTCATTGAGAAACCATTCATGGTGATCGTCTCCGACGATGACCAGTGCATCCGGATTGACCTCGGCGACGCGCTTGGCGATCACGTCCAACTGCCGCTGGCAGCGTTCCCAGCGCTCTTTGCGCACGTCGAGCGTGTTTTGGCGTTCGAAATGGTCGCCTTTGCGCAGAGCATAAAGCTGCTCGAAGTCGTACGTGCCTGCGCCGAAGGCTAGCGCCTTGTTCTTGCGATCGACGTTGGCGCGCAGATCCCACTCGTGCGACGGCGTCGCCAGCAATGGTCCGTGCGAGGTTCCAAATCCAAATACGATTTCAGCCATGGGTCGTTCGCTCCGCTTCCCCCGGTGATTGACTGCAATCTACCGGCTCGGAAGCGGATGTGCCATTCCGCCGCGGAAGAGCTACTCTGCCGCGACCGAAAGCTCGGGCAGCTTGCTCGCGTAGTGAGACGCGTTCTGCCGGCCGGCGGACGCCTCGCGGGCAAAGCGAATGAGATGATGGCCGACGAGGCCGATCATGATCACGCGTTCGATATCCGCCCGCGCGAGCCGCGGCAGCACGGTCCGCCAGAACTGCCAGCGATAATCGCTGCGAAAGCCCTCTTGCCACAGGACGCGCCGCAACATGCGCAACGCACGTCCGATGTTGCGCCAGGACGCGCGCTGCGGGCTCGCAGGAAGCTTGCGGCGGTTGGGGTAAGTCGCCGCGATCTGGTGTTGATAGCGGGCCAATAACGCCGCCGGCTCATAGGCCCGCGCCATGCACTCCTGCCACATGGCGAGCACGGTGTCGTAGGGCAGCTTGAAGTCCACGTTCGATTCGCGCGCCTCATCTTCGATGAGCCGCCCCTCCCGGCGCAGGCGCTCCCACAACGGTGTCTTGGGCAATGCCTGGAGCAGATTGATAGTGAGGAGAGGGATCTTGGATTGGTCCGCGAACTCCACCAGGTATCGGCCCGAGGCCGGCGTGTCGGTGTCGAGCCCGAGGATGATGCCCGAGACGACCTCCATGCCGTAACGGTTGAGTGTTGCGACCCCCTCGAGGATCGGAACCATCAGGTTGTGGTCCTTGGCCATCGCCTTGAGCGCCGCCGGTTCCGGTGTCTCGATCCCGCAGAACACGGTGAAAAATGCCGCCTCCCGCATCAGGGCGAGAATGTCCGGCCGCTTGGCAATGTTGAGCGTCGCCTCGCAAGCAAAGGTCAGCGCGTAGCCATTACGCTCCTGCCATTCGATCAGATGCGGGAGGAGCTCACGCAGTGCACGCCGGTTAGCGATCAGGTTGTCGTCGACGAAGTAGACCGAACCCCACGCGCCGCACGCGAGGAGCTTGTCGAGCTCAGCCGTGATCTGCTCCGGCGTCTTGATGCGTGGGTTGCGGCCGTAGAGCGCCGGGATATCGCAGAACTCGCACTGATAAGGACAACCGCTGGAGAACTGGATGCTGCCGATGAAATAACGCGGGATCTGCGCGAGTTCGTAAGCCGGTAGCGGAAACTCGGTCAGCGGCCGCCGTTCGCGCGTCGTGAGCACGATCTGCCGCGCAGGCCGTGATGGATCCTGCTGCAGTCGCGCCACGAGTTCATCCGTGGCGTCGCCCAATTCGCCGATGTGCAGGTAATCGAAATCCGGATAGTTCTCCGGCGCCGCCGAGACCGACGGTCCACCCAGCACGGCGGTGCGCCCAGCCGCATGGGCGCGGGCGCAGATTTCGTTGATGCGGCGGCGCTGGATATGCATGCCGCTGACGAACACGGCATCGGCCCAGGTAAAATCATCGCGCGTTGCCGGCGTGATGTTTTCGTCAAGGAACCGCACCTCCCAGGTTTTGGGGAGCACTGCCGCGATCACCAACAAGCCTTGTGGCGGCATGAAAGCGCGCACGCCGTCGGTGAGCGGATAGGCGTACTCGAACGTCCCGAATGAGGGCGCGTAACGGGGAAAGACGCAGAGGATGCGACGGCTGGCCTGGTCGCTCTGACGTGTCACGTCGTGAGCCCCTCCTACTGCCTACTGCCCCCGCAGCCGACCTCGTCACGCTACACCCGTTTGGCGCTAAAATATGTTCAACATGCACACGGTAACGGGCGGTGCCCTGCGCATTGCGATCAAGCCCAGTCCGACATAGCATTGCGGCGTCTGTTCAAGCGCAGGGGAGATCGCGCATGCCGTCCACCTACAATGTCATGATCATGGGTGCCTCATACGGCTCGCTGCTGGCGACCAAGCTGTTGTTTGCCGGACATAAGGTGAAGCTCGTGTGCCTGCCGTCCGAGGCCGAGCTGATCAATCAGGAAGGCACGCGCGTGCGGTTGCCGATCAAAGGCAAATCCGAGCGGGTCGAGATCGACTCGCGCAAGCTCCCCGGCCACCTCTCTGCCGGCGTTCCGACCGCGGTGAACCCATCGGACTATGACTTGGTCGCGCTCGCCATGCAGGAGCCCCAGTACCGCGCAGCCGGCGTGCGCGAGCTGCTCGCCACGGTGGCCAAGGATCGCGTGCCCTGCATGTCGATCATGAACATGCCGCCGCTGCCCTATCTCAAGCGCATCCCGGGCCTCAACGCGGATTCGCTGCGCACCTGCTACACCGACCCGAGTGTATGGGAGGGCTTCGAGCCCGGCCTGATGACGCTGTGCAGCCCCGACCCGCAGGCTATTCGCCCGCCCGAGGAAAAGAGCAACGTGTTGATGGTGACGTTGCCAACCAACTTCAAAGTCGCCCGCTTCGACTCCGACAAGCACACCGCGATGCTGCGGCAGATGCAGCAGGACATCGAGACCGTGCGATATGACGCCGGCGACGGTCCTGTGGACATTCCGGTGAAGCTCAAGGTGCACGACTCGATCTACGTGCCGCTGGCGAAATGGGCCATGCTGCTCACCGGCAATTATCGGTGTGTCACCAAGGACGCGGCCATCAACATCAAGGATGCCGTGCACGCCGACGTCGAGAAGTCGCGCACCGTCTACAATTGGGTCTGCGACCTCGTGGTCGCGCTCGGGGCCGATCCGAACGACCTCGTGCCGTTTGAGAAATACGCCGCCGCCGCCGACGGACTGACCCGGCCTTCGTCAGCAGCGCGCGCCTTGTTTGCCGGCGCGCCGAATATCGAACGCACCGATCGGCTGGTGCAGGCCATCGGCGCCCAGAAGGGCATGCGCTCACCCATCGTGGATGAGACCGTGGCGACAGTGGATGCCCGGATTGCCGTCAACCGTAAGGCGGCCGCTTAGCCTCAGCGCTGGATTGCTTCGCTTCGCTCAGCAATGACGGCTCGCCGGGACAAGGCCCGGCGATGTCGACGGAGAGTTTGTCATATTGATTGGAATGCCGCTTAGTGCGCGTTTTGATCGGCGCCTGCGGACCAACGATTGTCGAAGCCACCGGAAGCCGCCGGTAGCGTGGCGGGTGTAGCCTCCGCGGGCTGACCGCTGGGGCCCTCAGCCACCTGCTGAGCATGGCCGTTCGATTTCTCGGCGGGCTTCTGAGCCACCTTGGTCGACGATGCGTTATGTGCCACTCGCTTGGGCGCGGGAGCGGTGGCCACTTGTGGCTGCGGTGCAGGTGCGGCTTGAGCCGGCTGCGAACTGAATGCGTGGCTGACCGAAGCCGTCAACTTCTGCCACGGGCTTTCCGTGCTTTCCGCATCTGCCGGCAGGGCAGGCGCGGCAGCGAGCTCGGTGCTTCCCGGTACATGCGGTGGGTTGACGTTGTTGCCCATGTCGCCTGGCTGGGCGCCGATCACCTTGGCGGGACGCGAGTATGAATCCCACGAGGCTTTCTGCTTCCATCGCGCCAGGAACACAGCGTGCATGCCGCCATCGGTTCCCATGCGCACCGGCACGGTGGCGGTGCCACGCTGGGTGTATTCGGCGATCTTGCGCTCGTCCTCGGTCTCCTTCGCCTTGACGGCGGAGGCGATCTCCTCCGGCAGGCGGTAGGCTGGGCAGGCGCCGTGCGGGTTGAGGGTCAGCGGGGCTCCCGTTGGCGAGACCGCGTTGAACACGTAGTGCCGGTCGCACACATCGACCTTTGGCTCTTCGTGCGTGACCTCGAAGATATCATAGCCCTGCTTGATCATGCGCCAGAACGGCATCGCCGGATTGTTCCGATGCCGCGCCATGTTGAGCGGCGTCATGCGGAACGGATAGGCCTGCACCTGGAATGCCTTCTGGCCACCGAAGAAGGAGTCGCGCCCCAGCGCGAAAATCTCGCCGATCTGCTCGTCGGTCATGGCGTAGCAGCCCGCGGAGGAACAGTCGCCGTGCACCATCAGGAACGCGCCGTCGCGGTTATTGGCGCGATCATAAGCGTTGGGGAAGCCCAGATTGAATGACAAGTAGTAGTTGGAGTTCGGATTCATCTGCGCCGGCGTGATCGTATAGAAGCCTTCCGGCGCCTGACGATCTCCCTGCTTGACTTTCGGGCCTAGCTCGC
>JAMXLO010000010.1 GCA_024280945.1 Acetobacteraceae bacterium | reverse complement strand
ATGACGGTTCGCGCTCGCTTCGCCCCCAGCCCGACCGGGCTGCTGCATATCGGTAGTGCCCGCACCGCGTTGTTCAACTACCTGTTCGCCCGCCATCATGGCGGCGAATTTCTCCTGCGCATCGAGGACACCGACCGCGAGCACAGCACCGAGGCTGCGCCCAAGGTGATCCTGGAAGGGCTGGAGTGGCTAGGGATCACGCCGGACCACCCGCCGGTGTTTCAGTCCACGCGGGAGGCCCGTCACGCCGAGGTGGCGCGCGAGATGCTGGAAAGGGGCTGCGCCTACCGCTGCTATTCTACGCCGGAAGAATTGCGGCAGATGCGCGAGCGGGCGTTGGCCGAGGGGCGCTCGCCTCGCTACGACGGGCGCTGGCGCGACCGCGATCCATCTGAAGCACCACCGGGGATACCTCCGGCAATCCGGCTGAAGGCACCGCGCGATGGCGACACGGTGGTCGAGGACCTCGTGCAGGGAGCTGTACGGGTCGCCAACACCGAACTCGACGATATGATCATCCTGCGCAGCGACGGCACGCCGACCTACAACCACTCCGTCGTGGTGGACGACCACGACATGGCGATCAGCCACGTCATCCGTGGCGATGACCATCTGACCAATACGTTTCGTCAGGTGCAGATCTACCAGGCAATGGGCTGGGACCTTCCCCGCTTCGCCCATATTCCGCTGATCCACGGTGCCGACGGCGCCAAGTTATCGAAACGGCACGGCGCGGTGTCTGCACTGGAGTTCCGCGAAGAGGGGTATCTGCCCGAGGCGCTTTGCAATTACCTGCTGCGGCTTGGCTGGGGTCATGGCGACGCCGAGGTGATCGATCGCGCGGAAGCCGTCCGCCTGTTTGACCTCGGCGGCGTCGGTCGCGCGCCAAGCAGGATGGATTATGCCAAGCTCACCAATCTCAACGGCATCTATATCCGGCATGCCGACGATGATCGGCTGACGCGCGAGGTCCTGCAGCGCCTGGCGCACCGAACCGATCTGGCGCTGGGCAGCAAGGCGGCGGAACGCATCCGGGCGCTGATGCCTCAGCTGAAGCAACGCGGCAAAACGCTGGTGGAGCTGGCGGAGGCCGCGACTTTCCTGGCCAGGCCGCTGCCACTGCCGATGGAGCCGAAGGCTGTTTCGCTCCTGACCCCCGAGGCGCGGCTGATGCTGCGCGATGTGGCTGATGCGATTGCTGCGACCGATTTTACGCCCCCGTCGATTGATGCGGCCCTTCGCGCCTTCGCAGACGCGAGCGGGCGGAAGCTCGGACAGGTTGCCCAGCCGCTACGCGCGGCATTGACCGGCAGTACGGCCAGCCCAGGAATAGACGCAACTTTGGCGGCGCTTGGCAGGGAGGAAGCGCTGGCGAGGCTGGCGGCAGTCACTTGAGGTCGAAAAAAAGTTCAGGGCCTTTGATCTGAATCAATGCCCGCGGCGATGCGCCGGTACATTCTGCCTCCTGTGAGGTTGGTGGATCGCTGATCCATTTTCTCCTCTCTCTTGGACTCCTCCCCATACCCTCGGCGGCGCGTTTGCGCCGCCTTTTTTTCATTTGAATACGGGTATTTCCGGATTCATTTTCGTACTGAACTTCATCAAATATGAACCACCACCCAGCGAGATTACAGGGTGGCAGTTCGGGATTAAGCCATGCGTGTACACGACACCAAGACCAGCGGAGCAGGCACTGTGCTTCTTGGCATAGTGGCAGTGGGACTGGCGGGCATGGTCGGCACCATCGGTTTGATCCACCAGGTCGGCGAACTGGGTCCGAAGGTGGGCGACATCGTTGCCTTCGATCCCTTGGACCGGATGTCGCGGGACATGCACGCGCGCATCGCCGCCATCCCTGCTGCGGACAGTCCCGGCGTCGCCTGCGTGCTCGACGTTCGTGCCATGCACGCCAGCGGCGGCAGCGTCATCATCGAGGCACACGAGCCGCGCGCGGCGTTCGCCTATCGGGTTCATTGGTCAGGCGAGCGCAGCAGCAATGATGGGGCAGATTGCGGTGGGTCGGCCGACCTCTTGGTAAACATCGAGGATGTTGAGACGCTGGCGATGGCGGCCGGTGGATACGGCGTCCCCGACAGCAAGCGCCTCGGCAATTTTTGGCGCGCCAGCGGCACTGCCCAATAGCATCTGAGCATTGTTGACGGGTCGCGTGAGTTTCTGCGACCTAGGGTCGTGTCATACCGGCAAAAGCACCTGCTGGCGATCGAAGGACTGTACCCGCCCGAGATCGGCCATCTGCTCGACCTGGCGGAGAGCTATGTGCTGCTCAACCGGTCCGGCAAGACCCAGCGCGACCTGCTGCGCGGCCGCACGCTGATCAACCTGTTCTTCGAGGATTCGACCCGCACTCGCACGAGCTTCGAGATTGCCGGCAAGCGGCTTGGCGCAGACGTGATCAACATGTCGGTCTCCACCTCGTCCGTGAACAAGGGCGAAACTCTGCTGGATACCGCCGCCACTCTGAACGCGATGCACTGCGATCTGCTGGTGGTACGGCATGACCAGTCGGGCGCACCGAACCTGCTGGCGCAGAAGGTCGATGCGGCGGTGATCAACGCCGGCGATGGCACACATGAGCATCCGACCCAGGCGCTGCTCGACGCGCTGACCATCCGGCGGCGCAAGGGCCGACTGGAAGGGCTGATCGTCGCCATCTGCGGCGACGTGCTGCATTCGCGCGTGGCACGGTCGAACATCCATTTGCTGACCACGATGGGCAGCCGTGTGCGTGTGGTGGGTCCGCCGACACTGATGCCAGCTGAAGCCGCACGACTTGGGGTCGAGGTGTTCCATGACATGGAGCGCGGACTGGCCGGCGCCGACATCGTCATGATGCTGCGGCTTCAGCGCGAGCGTATGCAGCGTGGGTTGGTGCCCAGTGCTCGCGAGTATTTCCGCTTCTTCGGTCTCGATGCGGCGAAACTGGCGGCAGCCAAACCGGACGCGCTGGTGATGCATCCTGGGCCGATGAACCGCGGCGTGGAGATTGACAGCGCCGTGGCCGACGACCCGCAGCGCAGTGTGATTCGCGAGCAAGTGGAGATGGGCGTCGCCGTGCGCATGGCCGTGCTGGACACGCTGTCGCGCGGGCGCGGCCGGAATGAGTTCTGACCGTGCGGGACGTTCTATTCTCCCGTGTCCGCCTGTTCGACCCTGCCTCCGGTCTGGACCTGCAGGGTGACCTATTGGTGCACGATGGGCTGATCGCCGACTTTGGTCCAAGTCTTGGCCATGCCGACGATGCGGCCGTGGTGGCGGAAGAAGGAGCCGTTCTTTGTCCCGGCCTGGTCGATATGCGGGCCGCTCTGGGTGAGCCTGGCTATGAATATCGCGAGACCATTGCCTCAGCCGCGGAGGCCGCCGCCGCGGGCGGCGTAACCACCCTCGCCGCCCTGCCGGACACCCTTCCAGCGATCGACGACCCGGCGCTGGTTCGCTTGCTGCGCGCCCGCGGTGAAGAGACAGGCAGCCTGACAATCCTGCCCTACGGCGCAGTCACCGTCGGATGCCGTGGTGAGGAACTGGCCGAACTGGGCCTGCTTGCCGAAGCGGGCGCCATCGCCTTCACTGACGGCAGCCGCGCAGTCGGATCAGCGCGCTTGATGCGGCTGGCTCTTTCCTACGCCAAGGGCTTTGGCGCACGGATCGTGCAACACCCAGAGGAGCCATCGCTGGCGGCAGAGGGCGCCGCGACCGAAGGCGAGCTGGCGACGCGGCTCGGCCTTCCCGGCACCCCCGCGGCAGCCGAGGCGATTCTGGTCGCACGCGATATCCGACTGGCGGCGTTGACAGGGGGAGCAGTGCACTTCGCGCATGTCTCGACCGCCGAAGCACTCCAACTCATTCGCCAGGCGAAGGCAGAGGGTATCAGCGTCAGCTGCGACACCGCGCCGCCATATTTTGACCTGAACGAAACGGCGATCGGTGACTTCCGCACCTATGCAAAGCTGTCGCCGCCGCTACGCAAGGACACCGACCGACTGGCAGTCGTGGCTGCACTTGGCGACGGCACGATTGATGCCATCGCCTCGGACCATCAGCCACGCGATGCGGACGACAAACGCCAACCATTCGCCCAGGCGACACCCGGCGGCACGGGATTGGCAACGCTGCTGAGCGTCACGTTGGCGCAGGTCCACAGCGGCGCTCTCTCCCTTGGCCAGGCGATCGCGCTGATGACAGAGGGCCCGGCGCGGCTGCTCGGGATCAAGGCCGGGCGGATCGCGAAGGGCCTGCCGGCGGATCTATGTCTGTTCCACCCCGAGCGCATCTGGCAGGTCGAGGCTGGCCAGCTGCCCGGCAAGGCTCAGAACACGCCGTTCGATGGGCGGGCCCTCGAAGGAGTCGTGCTGGGGACGTGGAAAGCCGGCCGCCAGGTGTTCGGCTAGATGCTCGTCATCGGCGCATTCCTGCTTGGCTATTTGCTGGGATCGGTTCCATTCGGGCTGGTCCTCACCCGCCTGGCAGGACTGGGCGATATCCGTCAGATCGGCTCGGGCAATATCGGCGCGACCAACGTTCTGCGAACGGGCAACAAAGGGTTGGCGGCGGCCACGCTGCTGCTGGATGCTTTGAAGGGCGCCGTCGCCGTCCTGGTCGCGGGATACCTCGGAGCAGGCGACATTGTTCTGGCGGCGGGCGCCGGTGCCGTGCTCGGGCATGCCTTCCCCGTTTGGCTCGGCTTCCGAGGCGGCAAGACCGTGGCCACCTCCTACGGGGTGCTGATCGCCGCCGCATGGCCGGTTGGCCTTTGTGCCGGAGCCGTTTGGCTGATTATCGCCGGACTCACGCGAATGTCTTCCCTCGCGGCGCTGGTATCCTTCGCGCTTGCCCCGATCCTCGCGGCACTGCTGGCCGATGTGACCATCGTTAAGCTCGCGTTGGTAATCGCTGTGGTGGTGTTCGTTCGCCACCACACGAACATCCGCCGCTTGATCGCAGGCACCGAGCCCCGCATTGGCCAGAAGGCATGAACACCACGGACCAATCACGGCCGATGCGATAGATCGGCTGCGGCTCGCGCGCGCCGAGGGTGTCGGCCCTGTTGCCTACCGGCGGTTGCTGGCGCGCTACGGATCGGCCGCCGCGGCGCTGGACGTGCTGCCGAACCTCGCACGCGCCGGCGGACGGGCATCGGCACCAGCCATTCCCACTACGGACGAAGTTGAACGGGAACTGCATGCCATTGAGCGCCTGGGCGCGCGGATGCTCTTCTTCGGCGAGCATGCCTATCCGCCGCTGTTGGCGCTGTTGGACGATGCGCCAGCCACCATCACGGTGCTGGGCGATCTCGCAGTACTGCCCGAGCGCTCCGTAGCGCTCGTGGGCGGTCGCAATGCCTCCGCCAACGGCCAGCGAGTGGCGGAGAATCTGGCAACGGAGCTGGCGCGCAGCCTGGTGGTGGTCTCCGGCCTGGCGCGTGGCATCGACGCGGCGGCGCACACGGGGGCGCTGCTTGCCGGCCGCACTATTGCGGCGGTGGCGGGTGGGTTGGATGTCCCCTACCCGCCTGAGCACGCCGACCTGCAGCGCCGCATCGCGGAAACGGGCGCCGTGGTGACCGAAGCGCCGCTTGGCACGGCGCCCCAGGCGCGCCACTTCCCGCGCCGCAATCGGATCATCGCGGGTCTGGCCCTCGGTGTGATCGTGGTGGAGGCAGCGCTGCGCTCCGGTAGCCTGATCACGGCACGTGTCGCGCAGGACGCCGGGCGCGAATTGTTCGCCGTGCCGGGATCGCCGCTCGATCCGCGCTCGCGCGGCGCCAACGACCTGATCCGCCAGGGTGCCCATCTGACGGAGACCGCGCAGGACGTCCTGGACAATCTGCCGGACCATCCGACACGCCAGGGGCTAGCCCGGGATCCGCTGTTCGCCCGCGGGACTCCGGGGCTCTGCGAAACCACCCCTGATTGGCAGGAGCCTCCCGAAAACCCTTCCGACCTATCCAGAGCGCGAACGCAAGTCATTGAATTGCTTGGCACTTCTCCAACAGCCGTTGACGATGTCGTAAGGCGCTGCCAGTTCTCTGCCGCCGCGGTCATGGCGGTGCTGCTCGAACTGGAGCTTGCCGGTCGGATCGAGACCCTGCCAGGCAGCCGGGTGGTACTGCTGCCTGACACCGGATTCTAGGCCAGCCCAAGGAACGCAATGTCGGACGTCGTTGTCGTCGAATCCCCTGCCAAAGCCAAGACGATCAACCGCTATCTCGGTGGCGGCTACACCGTACTGGCGAGCCTGGGGCATGTTCGCGATCTTCCGCCGAAGGATGGGTCGGTGCGTCCCGATCAGGACTTCGCCATGGACTGGACGTCGGATGCGCGCGGCGAAAAGCAGGTCGGGGCCATCGCCAAGGCGCTGAAGGGCGCCGAAACCCTTTACCTCGCTACCGACCCTGATCGCGAAGGCGAGGCGATCTCCTGGCACGTCCAGGCGATGCTCGCCGAGAAGAAGGCATTGAAGGGCGTAAGGGTCCGGCGCATCACCTTCAATGAGATCACTCGCAGCGCCGTGCGCGCCGCGATGGCGGCGCCTCGCGACCTCGATCAGCCCCTGATCGAGGCGTACCTGGCCCGCCGCGCGCTGGATTATCTGGTCGGCTTTACTCTCTCCCCGGTGCTGTGGCGCAAGTTGCCGGGTAGCCGATCCGCTGGCCGCGTGCAGTCAGTGGCCCTGCGCCTGATCTGCGAGCGCGAAGCCGAGATCGAGGCATTCCGCGCCCGCGAATACTGGACGGTGGAGGCAGCCTTCACCACCCCGGCGGACGCACCGTTCACGGCACGCCTCACTCATCTCGAAGGCAAGAAGCTCGAGCAGTTCGACCTGCCCGACGAAAGCACGGCGATGCGCGCCAAGCGGCGCGTGGAGGCGGGGCGGTTCCATGTCGCCTCGGTCGAAAAGAAGCGCGTCCGGCGCAACCCGTATGCGCCCTTCACCACCTCGACGTTGCAACAGGAGGCCTCGCGCAAGCTCGGCCTCGGTGCGCAGCAGACCATGCGGCTCGCACAGCAACTGTACGAGGGCGTGGACATCGACGGCGAGGCCACCGGCCTGATCACATATATGCGGACCGATGGCGTGCAGATGGCGCGCGAGGCGGTCAGCGCGATCCGCGAACATGTAGGTGCCACTTACGGCAACAACTATCTGCCGGCGGCGCCGCGCGAGTACCAGAGCCGGATCAAGAACGCCCAGGAGGCGCACGAGGCGATTCGCCCGACCGACGTTTCCCGCACGCCGGACAGCGCGGCCAGGTATCTCACCACCGACCAACGTCGGCTGTACGAGCTGATCTGGAAGCGTGCAGTCGCATCGCAGATGCAGTCGGCGGAACTCGACCAGGTCAGCGTCGACGTGACCGACGGCAAGGGCACCACCCTGCGCGCCACTGGTTCGATCGTTGCCTTCGACGGGTTCCTCAAGCTGTACCGCGAGGACACCGACGACGCGGCCGAGGAGGAAGAAGGCCGCATGCTGCCGCCCATGGCCGAGCGCGACCCGCTGGGTCTTGGCGAGGTGACGGCAACCCAGCACTTCACCCAGCCGCCGCCGCGCTATTCTGAAGCCAGCCTAGTGAAAAAGCTGGAAGAACTGGGAATTGGCAGGCCTTCCACCTATGCCTCGATCCTCTCGGTGCTGCAGGACCGCAAATACGTCCGGCTGGAGAAGCGCCGCTTCCTCCCCGAGGACCGCGGCCGGTTGGTCACCGCGTTCCTGATCAGCTTCTTCGAGCATTACGTCGATACCGGCTTCACCGCCTCGATGGAGGAGAAGCTGGACGACATCGCCGGTGGCACCGTCGAATGGCGGGCGATGTTGCGCGCCTTCTGGGAGGAATTCTCCCACGCGGTCGATCAGACCAAAGACCTCAAGATCAGCGACGTGATCGCCGCGCTGGACGAGGATTTGGGGCCGCACTTCTTCCCGCCACGCGAGGATGGATCGGACCCGCGCGCCTGCCCGGCCTGCGGCAACGGCCGTCTTGGCCTGAAGCTTGGGCGCTACGGCAGCTTCATCGGCTGCTCCAACTATCCCGACTGCCAGTACACGCGTCGCCTGGCGATCGAGACCGGTGACGACCAGGGCGAAACCCTCAAGGAGGGTATGCGCGTGCTCGGCGAGCATCCGGACACCGGCGAGGAGATTACCGTCCGTCGAGGGCCTTACGGACTTTACGTGCAGCTGGGTGAGAACGGCGAGGAAAAGCCTGCCCCCGGGCGCGAGACCCGGGGGGGGAAGAAGGCGCCTAAGCCACGCCGCACCACACTGCCGCGGGGCATCGATGGCGAGCAGCTGACCCTCGAGCAGGCGATCGGCCTGCTGTCGCTGCCGCGTGACGTCGGGCGACATCCAGAGAGCGGAGAGATGATCCAGGTCGGGATCGGGCGCTTCGGACCTTATGTGCGCATGGGCGCGATCTATGGCTCGCTCGATCGCGATGACGACGTGCTGTCGGTCGGGATCAACCGGGCTGTCGACCTGATCGCGCGCAAGATGGCGAGTATCCGCACGCTCGGCCAGCACCCGGCGGACAAGGAACTTGTCGCGGTGCGCAAGGGTCGCTTCGGTCCTTACGTGCAGCACGGCAAGATGGTGGCCAACCTGCCGCGCGGCGTGATGATGGAGAGTTTGACGCTGGACGAGGCAGTGGCGCTTCTGGCCGAGAAGGGAAAACAGTTACGCCCACGCGGAGCCGGGCGGAAAGGACGCGGTGCGGCGGCAGAGAAGCCGAAGCGAGCAGCCGCATCGACGCCGGCCGAACCTGCGCAGCGCAAGAAGCAGGTCGAGACCCCGGCAGCAAAACGGCGCAAGGCGAAACCCAAGCGCGCTGCCACCAAGACCGCTGGCAAAGCCTCCCGGAAGAAGAAGAAAGCGGCGGCGCGTGCGAGCAAGCCGGCAGCGCGGCGGCAATAAGACGGCAGGAAAGCGGGGACCAAGGCGGCCAGCGCGGTTGCCCGAGACGACGATCCTCGTCATTTCCGGAACGGACGATGATGGAGATGCCATCGCCCGCCCCGCCAGCTGGGATGCGGGTGACGGCCCCGCGCCTGTTATCTTCATGGCCGCCGAGCCGCGCGGACGCCCGGCGTTGGCCCCAGGCGAGCGGGTGCTTGCGCGTCTGAAGCCTGTCGGACGCGACCGCTACGAAGGACGCACCATCCGTCGGCTCGCCGAGACACCAGGCCGCATACTGGGCGTTTATCACCGCCATGCGCAGGATGGCGGGCGCATCGTCCCTACCAATCGCCGGGCCAAGGCGGAATGGCTTGTGCCGCCGGGGGAAGATGGCGGCGCGCATCCTGGCGAGATCGTCCTGGCCGAAGCCCTGCCGCACCACCGCCATCTGGGACCGAGGCCGGCGCGCATCGTCCAGCGCCTCGGACCGATGAGTGATGCGCGCGCGGTCAGCCTTATCATCATCCACACCCACGACATCCCGCACGAGTTTCCGCCCGCAGCGCTCGACGAGGCACGGCGCGCCCGGGCCATCCCACTCGGCAAGCGCACCGATCTTCGCGACACACCGCTGATCACCATCGATGGCGAGGACGCGCGCGACTTCGATGACGCGGTATATGCGGAACCGGATGGAACCGGCTTTCGCGTAGTCGTGGCCATCGCTGACGTCGCCCACTACGTGCGTCCCGGGTCCGCTCTCGATCAGGCGGCCTGGATCCGTGGCAACAGCGTGTATTTCCCTGATCGGGTCGTACCGATGCTGCCCGAGCGGTTGTCCAACGGCTGGTGCAGCCTGCGGCCGGGCGAGGACCGTGGGTGCCTGTTCGTCGAGCTGCGGGTCGACGCCAGAGGGCACAAGATCGGCCATCGGTTCGGCCGAGGCCTGATGCGGAGTTCAGCGCGACTGACCTATGATGAGGTGCAACGCCAGCATGACTTAGGCACCCGCAGATACGTACATCTCTACGCCGCGTTCCATGCCCTGCTCGATGCGCGGCAGAAGCGCGGCAGCCTGGATCTCGACCTGCCAGAGCGCCGGGTAGTGCTCAATGAGGACGGCACCGTGCGCAGTGTCGCGCCGCGTCCGCGTCTCGCCAGCCATCGGCTTATCGAAGAGTTCATGGTGCTGGCCAATGTCGCCGCAGCCGAGGAACTGGAACAGCGGCACCAGCCCGTGATGTACCGGGTGCACGCGCCGCCATCGAAGGAAAAGCTCGCATCGCTGCGCAGCTTTCTACATGGAATTGGCGTCTCTCTGCCGCCCGGGGACCAGGTTCATCCACGGGATCTGGACCGCGTACTGCGCCGCGTTGCGGACACGGCGGAAGCGGCATTGATCAACGAGGTCATGCTGCGCAGCCAATCACAGGCTGAATACAGTCCTGACAATATCGGCCATTTCGGCCTGGCATTACCGCGTTATGTGCACTTCACCAGCCCGATCCGCCGCTACGCCGATCTTCTGGTGCATCGCGCGCTGATCAGCGGACTGGATCTCGGCGCTGGTGCGTCGACCACCGACGAAACTGAGCGGTTACCAAGTACGGCGCAACACATCACGATGACTGAACGCCGTGCACAGCTGGCCGAGCGCGACGCTATAGACCGTTACCTTGCTGCATATATGGCGGATAAAGTTGGCGAGAATTTCGCTGCACGAATTTCCGGTGTGACGCGCTTCGGCCTTTTCGTCACAGTTGCAGAAAGCGGGGCAAGCGGCCTGGTGCCGGTGCGATCGCTGCCAGACGATGCGTGGCACCATGATGAAAAGGAGCAAGCGCTGAAAGGACGCCGGACGCATCTTGCGTTTCAATTGGCGCAGGAGGTCGAGGTGCGGTTGGCCGAGGCCAGCCCTGTCACAGGAGGGCTGGTGTTCCATATACACCAGGGCGTGCCCGAGCTTCGACAGGGCAAACAGCGGAAGGGTGCGCGGCGGAGACCTCGGTGATCCGCGTTGGTGCACTATTCGTACTGCTGCTCGTCGTTCCCGCGGAAGCTCAGCTGGGAACTGCGTCGCCAGCGTTTGACGCGGCGGTTGTTGGCAACGTGTATGCCACGGCGCTGACCTTCATGGCGCCGCGCACGCTGGAACCGGTTCCGGTGCCGCAGCTCACTATCTGGGGCCTCCGCGGACTGACCGCGCTGGACCCCGCACTGGTCTGCGAGTTGCGCGACGGCAGGCTCCGGCTGGCGGCACGTGGTCGGGTCGTCGCGCTGCTACCGTCGCCACCGGACGCTGATATCGCCGGTTGGGCAGCGATCGCCGCTCAGCTTGCGTTGGCCGCGGCTCAGAGCTCTCCGCTCGTGCTGCGAGCCGGCAGCCAGGGCGTCATTCAGAGCTTCTTCGACGAGCTGTTCAACCATTTGGACCCTTACTCCCGTTACGTGCCGCCCGGTGATGCCAGTGAGGATCGCGAACGGCGCATCGGTCATGCCGGCGCAGGCCTTCGCCTTATCCGGCGTGGCTCCGCGATTGTGGTAGTGGAAGCCGTCGCGGATGGCCCGGCGGCACTTGCCGGCGTTCGACCGGGGGATGTGATCCTGGCGGTGGATGGCGAAACCACCCAGGGCAAGGACGCCGGCACGGTCACGGCCTCGATCGCCGGACCAGAGGACACCCATGTCACCTTGGCCTGGCGAAGCCGCGACGGGCGCCGGCACACCGCCGATCTGCGGCGTGCTTTGGTGCCGCCCGAGACAGTATTCACGCAGCGTCTCGCCGAGGTGCTGGTCATCCAGGTGACGGCTTTCAATCACTCGACCGACGCCCACCTTGCCCATGCGATCGAGCAGGGCCTCGCCAATCTGAAAAACCCAGCAGGCATCGTGCTGGACCTGCGAGGCAATCGCGGCGGTGTGCTGCGACAGGCGGTCACTGCGGCCGACACGCTTCTGCCAGCCGGGATTGTCGCGACCACCGCTGGCCGCGACCCAGACGCAAACCACATCTGGCGATCCAGCGCCGGCGAACTCGTGCCCGGCCTGCCAATCGTTGTCGTCGTCGATGGCCGCACCGCGAGCGCCGCCGAGGTCCTGGCGGCCGCGCTGGCCGACCGCGGCCGTGGCGTGGTGGTGGGCAGCTCCACCTTGGGCAAGGGGCTGGTTCAGACCATCGCACCATTACCAGACGGTGGCGAGCTGTTCGTCACCTGGAGCCGGATCCTTGCGCCGCGCGGCTGGCCGATCCAGAGCCTGGGCGTCCTGCCGCAAGTCTGCACCAGCCTTGGACGGGCAGCGCTGAGCGCTGACCTTGCTGCCCTCTCGCAGGGCCAGCAACCGATGTCCAAGGCGCTGGAGATCCACAGAGCGGCACGGGCACCCCTTCGCCCCACGGAAGTCCTGGCAATCCGCAATTACTGTCCGGCGGCCGAAGGGCGAGATGCGGATCTGGATGTCGCCAAGCTTCTGATCGGCGACCCTGCCGCCTATGCGGCCGCGCTGCTCCCACCAATCAATACCACCGGACAGATCTCCTCAGCAGGCGGCGCGCGATGACCGCGCTTGACCGCAGAGGGCCGGAACCGCATGTTCTGTCGAGCGAGAGGATTAAGCGATGGCGAAGACCAACACGATCCAGATCAAGCTCGTCTCGAGCGCCGATACCGGCTTCTTCTACGTCACCAAGAAGAACGCGCGTACCCAGACCGGCAAGCTGGAACTGAAGAAGTATGATCCCGTCGTGCGCAAGCACGTGCCGTTCCGGGAAGCGAAAATCAAGTAGCTGCGCCGGCTCCAGGTTCCGTCGGAGCGGCGATTTCGACACGGTTACGCCCGCCCCGTTTCGCCGCGTACAGCGCAAGGTCTGCGGCGTGTAGCAATGCCTCGGCCGTCCCGGGGGTCTCCCCGTTGCTCGCGACGCCGATGCTGACGGTCAGGCGGTAGTGCCCCACCGTGTCCCAGGCAAAGCCGGTGGTCTCGATTGCGGCCCGAAGCCTTTCGGCGGCGGCTGTCGCGTCATCCAGGCCGACGCCCGGCATCACGACGACGAATTCCTCGCCACCATAGCGTGCCACCGAATCGAAAACCCGGGTGTTCGCACGCAGCACGTCGGCAACTGCGCGCAGTGCCTTGTCGCCAATGGCATGGCCATACTCGTCGTTCACGGCCTTGAAGTGATCGACATCGATCATCAGCAACGCGAGGTCGCGGTTCGGTCCGGTCTCCAGGAGCCCGCGCAGGTGGCGCATCAGGTAACGTTGATTGTGCAGGCCGGAGAGCGGATCGATCAGCGCCATCTCGAGCGCTGTTCCAAGGTCGCTGCGCAGCCGATCCTGATAGAATTTCCGCCTGATCTGGTTCCGCGCGCGAGCGCGCAGTTCATTCTCGTCGAGAGGCAACATAAGCCAATCGTTCGCGCCGAGATCGAACCCACGCAGGATCGTGCCGCGCTCTTCCGGTTCGGCGACCAAAAGCACCGGCGTGTCGCGCGTGGCATCGGCCGCGCGCAATGATGATGCCAGCTTGAGCGGATCCTCCTCGATCAGCAGTAGGCTGAGCACGACAAGGTCGAACGGGATGGCTGCCGACAGCTTCAAAGCCTCGGCGGCGGTTCGTGCCCGGCTCGCGACGATCCCGTCGCGCGCGAGCGCGTCTTGAATGGTCTGGGCGCCGAGATCCCAGTCGTCCACAACCAGCGCACGTGCACCGGCGACCGCCGGTAGCGTGACCGCGTCGTTGGTCAGCCCCATCGCCCGTGCCGTCTCGCCGCGGGCGCGCCACTCGTCGAGCAGCCGCTTGAGCCGAACCAGGCTGCGCACCCTGGCCATCAGGGTCTCATACTCCACCGGCTTGGTCAGGAAGTCGTCGGCCCCCGATTCCAGCCCATGCAACCGCTCTGACGGCTCGCCGAGCGCGGTGATCATGACGACGGGAATGTGCAGCGTGGTCGCGTCCTGTTTCAGACGCCGACAACACTCGAAGCCATCCATGCCTGGCATCATGACGTCGAGCAGGATGAGATCCGGCTGCCAGTCCAACGCCATGCGCAGCGCCTCGAACCCGTCCTTCGCGCTGGCGACCTGGTAATACTCGGCGGACAGCTTTGCCTCGAGCAGCCGGGTGTTCGCGGGCACGTCGTCGACGATCAGGATCCTCGCGGTCATCGGCGGTGACTTCGCCTTCGCTGCTTCAAAGTGGCACTCGTGGCGACCCTGTTATCACCATCAAGCTTAACTGAGGGTTGCATCCGGGAAAAGCGACGCGGTTTTAGCAAAGAAGGCACAGTCCTTACGGCCCTACCAAATAGTTCGTAGTGGAGCCGCAAGATCCGGATTGATGCGTGAAGAAGAGTATCAATTGTATGACAAAGAGCGGCCGATACCCACGATTACGCAGCCGCCGTCCTGGCACCGCGGGGACGGAAGCGGAGTGCAAATCCGGCCTTGCTCTTGTGTCGTTGGCTGCCAACCCCCTGCAGACAGGTCGGTGATCCCCACTTGGGCGCCGCTATGCTGCCGGATCGCGCCCACGCGCAGCGCGCCAGCAACGAGGTCGTCCTGGAACTCAGCGGCTGGACCGGTGTGGCTTCGCGCTCGCCGCTGAAGGCGTCGTGCAGTGCCTGCCAGCCTTTGCCCCGGCGCAAGCATGCGCCTGCTGTGCGGCGCGAGGCGCAGATCCCCGCGCATTCTCCTCCGGCCACCGTGTGGCGCCAGGTTGCGGGCCACCAGCGGATTGATGCCCCATCGCCGGGCGGTGCTAATTGGCCGCCCGAATGCTACGTCTCGCACCCTTCGGCTTCGTGTTCTTGTGGGCTTCTTCGTTCATTGCGGCGCGCGTCGGCCTGCGGTTTCTCTCGCCGCTCCTGTTCGTCACGGTTCGGCTTGTACTGGCTTCGGCGATCCTGCTGTTCCTCGCCCTTATGCTGCGACGGCCATGGCGCGGGCTGGCCGGACGGTGGGGGCATTGTGCGGTCGCCGGCGTGCTGACCAATACCGCGGTGTTGATGACCGCACACTACGCCATGGTTCGGACGGCTGCCGCACCGATCGCGCTGGTGCAGACGCTTAATCCGCTGCTGACGGCTTTGCTCGCCTGGCCGCTGCTGGGAGAGCGCCTGCGAGCCACGCAATGGCTGGGACTGCTGCTGGGGGCGGCAGGCGTCGTACTCGTTGTCGGTCTGGCAGCGGCGCGAAGTCCGGTGGAACTCGATGGCCTCATGCTAACCGCCGGCGGGGTCGTCGCACTCTGTACCGGCACACTGTATTTCGGACGCTTCTGCCGTGGCGTGCCGATCATCGAGGGAACAACGGTGCAACTGGTTGCCGCCACTGTGGCGGGCGTCGCTGCCACTGCGATTTTCGAGACGCCGCACGCCGTATGGAACGGTCAGGCGATTGGCGCCATCGCCTGGAATGCGGGTGCGGTGTCGCTTGGGGGCATGGCGCTCTACTACCTGATGCTCATGCACGGAACCGCGGCGCGCGCGACCGCGAACTTCTATCTGGTCCCAGGCACAGCCGCGCTTATGGCCTGGGTCCTTCTCGGCGAGCGTCTATCGGCTCTGACGCTGATAGGTCTCGTCGTATCGTCGCTGGGTTGCTGGTTGGTTAGTCGACGGGGAGCCGAGGCTGTGCCGTCACGACAGTCGAGCCAAGGCCCCCTCCCCCACCCCCCTCCCGCGAGGGGAGAGGGAGTCGGGCGTCGCTAGCGCACAGCGAACTGCGTCTTGCCGAACATGATCTCGCGTTCGGCGTCAGTCATCACGCCTTTGCGCTGGTACTCAGGGAGGACAGCGACACCGCGTTGCACCGCTGGCCGCGCTGCAATCGCATCATGCCATCGCTTCACATTCGGATAGTCATCCAGGTCGATATTGCGGCGCTCGGGGTTGCGGATCCAGGGGAAGGTGATGATGTCAGCCAGGCTGTATTCGTCGCCGGCCAGCCAGGTCGCTTCGGCCAGTCGCTTGTTTAGCGCGCGGTGCAGGCGCGCAACCTCGTTGGTGTAGCGCTCGATCGCATAGGGAATCTTCTCGACGGCGTAATTCGCGAAATGGTTGTACTGGCCGAACATCGGCCCTACCCCGCCCATCTGAAACATCATCCATTCGAGACATTTGTAGCGGCCGATTGGATCGTGCGGGATCAGCTTGCCGCCGGCTTTTTCCGACAGGTAGATCATGATCGCTGCTGACTCGAACAATGTGAGTCGTTTGCCTCCGGGACCGTCAGGATCGACGATCGCCGGGATCCGATGGTTTGGTGTGATCGCCAGGAATTCCGGCTTGAACTGATCTCCCTTGCTGATGTTGACCGGGATTACCTTGTACGGCAGCCCAAGTTCCTCGAGCGTGATGTGTACCTTGTGACCGTTCGGCGTCGGCCAGGTCCAGACTTCGATCATTTCGTCCTCCCTGCTGGCTGCCGGAGAACGATAGACGCAAGCGCGCGCTATGGGCCAGGGGAGCAGACGGGTGGCGCAGACGGCTCAGGCATTGCCCGCAAGATAATCCACCGCGGCCTGCACGCCACCTGCCTTGTGCGGGACACCGGTCGCACGCAGGCCGATCTCCACGCCCCCGAGCGCACCGATCAGCTGCAGGTCGCCGAAATCGCCCAGATGGCCGATACGGAAGACGCGATCCTTCAGGATCCCCAGACCATTGCCCAGGCTCATGTTGCATTTTTCCAGAATGGTTGCGCGCAACGCATCGGCGCTGTGGTCTTCCGGTACTCGCACTGCGGTAAGCGATGATGAATAGTGCCGCGGATCAGCGCACTGAACTTCCAGGCCCCAGGCGCGCACAGCGCGGCGGGTCGCTTCGGCGTGACGGTCGTGGCGGGCGAAGACGTTCGCCAGCCCTTCCTCCAGCAGCATCTTCACCGCCTCGTTCAACCCGAACAGCAGATTGGTGCCTGGGGTGTAGGGGAAGTAGCCGGTCTTGTTCGCTTCCAGCATAGGCCGCCAGTCCCAGTAGCTGCGATGCAACCTGGCACCTTCCGCCGCCTTGAGCGCCTTGTCGCTGATGGCATTGAACGACAACCCGGGCGGCAACATAAGTCCCTTCTGCGAGCCTGCGACCGTGACATCGACGCCCCATTCATCGTGCCGATAATCGATCGACGCGAGCGATGAGATGGTATCAACCATCAGCAGCGCCGGATGGTGCGCCACATCCATTGCGCGTCGCACTTCGTCGATACGCGAGGTGCAGCCGGTCGATGTTTCGTTGTGCACCACGCAGACTGCCTTGACGCTATGCGACTTGTCGTCGGCCAGCGCGGCCCCGATCGCGTCCACATCGGCACCGCGGCGCCAGTCTGTTTCGATGAAGATCGGTTTGAGGTCGAGCCGCTGCGCCATCTCGTTCCACAGCGTTGCGAACCACCCGGTGCGGCACATCAGCACCGTGTCACCGGGCGACAAGGTGTTGGTCAGCGCGGCCTCCCAGGCGCCGGTGCCGGAGGCGGGGTAGATCACGACCGGACCGCTGGTCTGGAAGATCGAGCGGAGGTTGGTCAAAATCTCCAGGCCCAGTTGGCCAAAGGCTGGCCCGCGGTGGTCGATGGTGGGGTTGTCGATCGCGCGCAGGACGCGGTCGGGAACATTGGTAGGGCCGGGGATTTGCAGGAAATGCCGGCCGGCGTGGTACTGGGTCATGTGGCGCATTGTGGTCGCAGGCGCGACAGGAGACAATCAGCGGTATGCACGATACTGATTCGCCCCTGCGTCAGCGGGATCACGCCACAGGCATTCGCACCCGTCTCGCTGATCGCCTCCGCAGGGAGATCCGTGGCGACGTGCTGTTCGGCCGCGCTGACCGCGGACGCTACGCCACCGATGCATCGATTTACCAGGTGCAGCCGATCGGCGTCGTCGTGCCCGAGGAGATTGCCGATGTCGCCGGCGCGATGGCGATCGCGCGAGAGGAGGGTGTGCCCGTGCTCGCGCGCGGCGGCGGTACCAGCCAGTGCGGCCAGACAGTCAACCGCGCGCTGGTGATCGATTGTTCGAAGTACCTGCGCCGCATCCTGCACGTCGATCCTGCGGCGCGCACTGCACTGGTCGAGCCTGGCGTCGTGCTCGGCCACTTGAATGGTGAGCTGCGCCAGCACAGCCTGTTCTTTCCAGTCGATCCATCGACTCATGCACGCTGCACGATCGGCGGCATGACTGGCAACAACTCTTGCGGTTCGAAGTCGATCCGCTACGGCCTGATGGCCGATAATGTGCGCGCGATCGACGCAATCCTTGCGGATGGTACGCAACACAAGTTCGGCGTGCTGCCGGACAATATCGGCGCCGATGTGCCACGAAGCGTTGCCGATCTGATCCAGCGATTGCGCACACTCGGTGCAACGGAAGCCGAAGAAATTGCGGCTCGGTTTCCGTCGCAGTTGCGACGCGTGGGCGGCTACAATATCGAGGTCCTGACGCCGGTGGCGCGTCTCGCCGGCCAGGAGAACCTGGCGCGGCTGCTGGTGGGATCGGAAGGCACCCTCGCCTTCTCCGCCGCCATCGAGCTGGCGCTGCAGCCGATCAAGCCACGCAAGCTCCTGGGCATCTGCCAATTCCCCAGCTTCCGCAAAGCGATGGAGGCAGCGCAGCACGTCGTGCAACTCGACCCCGAGGCGGTCGAGCTGGTCGATCGCACCATGATCGACCTCGGCCGCGGCATACCGATCTTTCGCACCACCATCGACCGCATGCTGATAGGCGAGCCCGACTCCCTGCTGATCGTCGAGTTCCACGGTCACGAAGATGCACCGTTGGCGGCCAGGCTGGATGAGCTCGAAGAGTTGATGGGCGATCTCGGCTATCCGAACGCGGTCGTGCGCGCAAGCGACACCGCGTTCCAGAACGACATCGCCGCGGTGCGCGAGGCCGGCCTCAACATCATGATGTCGATGAAGGGCGATGCGAAGCCGGTTTCTTTCATCGAGGACTGCGCTGTCGATCTGGAGGACCTTGCTGACTACACGGAACGGCTGAACGCGGTGTTCGAAAAGCACGGCACCAAGGGAACCTGGTACGCGCATGCCTCGGTTGGATGCCTGCATGTCCGGCCGGTGCTGAACATGAAGGACCCCAAGGACGTCTCCACCATGCGTGCGGTGGCCGAAGAGTGCTTCGCGCTGGTGCGTGAGTATAAGGGCTCGCACAGCGGCGAGCACGGTGATGGCCTGGCGCGCAGCGAATTTCATGAAGCCATGTTCGGGTCACGCATCGTGCGTGCCTTCGAGACGGTGAAGGATGCTTTCGATCCAGGCAACATCCTGAATCCAGGGCGCATCGTGCGCCCGCCGCGCATGGATGACCGCACGTTGTTCCGTTACCACTGGGGCTACGCGCCGGCGCCGGGTTTCACGCCGAAACTCGACTGGTCGGGGCATCCAGGGCCTTTCGGCGGCATGCTGGGCGCGGTCGAGATGTGCAACAACAACGGCGCGTGTCGCGCATTCGACGCCGGCGTGATGTGCCCGTCGTATCGCGTGACGCGCGACGAAACGCACCTGACGCGCGGGCGTGCCAACACGCTGCGGCTGGCACTCACCGGGCAACTGGGTGCCGATGCAATGGCGTCCGACGCGGTCGCCGAGGCGATGTCGCTTTGCGTGTCGTGCAAGGCGTGCCGGCGCGAATGTCCGACCGGCGTCGACATGGCGAAGATGAAGATCGAGGTCCTGGCCGCGCATGCCGATCGCAAAGGACTGAGCCGGCGGGACAAGCTGATTGCAGATCTGCCGCGCTATGCTCCGGTGGCCGCGCAGTTCGCGCCGCTGCTGAACTTGCGCAATTACGTCCCTGCCCTGCGTCGGCTGGGCGAGCGTAGGCTTGGCCTGGCCGCTGCGCGTTCCCTGCCCGCATGGCAGCGCAAGGCGTTTCGCGACAGCGAGGTCGCGTCATTTGCGCCGAAGCACGCGCGCGGCGATGTCATCTTGTTCGCCGACACCTTCAATCGTTGGTTTGAGCCGGACAACCTGCGCGCCGCGCTACAGGTGCTGACGGCCGCCGGATATCGTGTTCGCATGCCGAACGTTCGTGGCAGACCGATCTGCTGCGGTCGCAGCATGCTTGCCGTTGGCCTGGTGGACAAGGCGCGTGACGAGGCGCGGCGTACGCTCAATAGTCTAGGCAAGGACCTGCCGGTGATCGGACTCGAACCGTCCTGCCTGTTGACCTTGCGCGACGAGTATCGCTCGCTGCTACCAGGCGCCGCCACCGACGCGCTCGCCGAACGCTCCTTCCTGCTCAGTGAGTTTCTGGCGCGTGAGAAACCGGGGCTTCAGCTGCGACCTCTGGCGGCGACGGCGCATATCCATGGCCACTGCCACCAGAAATCTTTCGGTGCATTCCCCGCAGCGCTGGACACACTCAGGCGGATACCCGACCTGACGGTGAAGCCGATCGCTTCGTCGTGCTGCGGCATGGCCGGTGCGTTCGGCTACCAAAGCGAGACGCAGGAACAATCGCGCGCCATGGCCGAGGCGGCACTGCTGCCGGCAATTCGCAGCACCGCGCCGGAGGATTACGTCATCGCCGATGGCACGTCCTGCCGGCACCAGATTCGCGATCTGGGTGGTCGCGAGGCGATACACTCTGTGCGGTTGCTGGAACGCGCGCTGGCATGATGTCACATGAGGTACTTGACTTCTGGTTTGCCTGCGATCCATCGACATTCCGCAAGGAATGGTTCGATAAGAGCGCTGAATTCGACGCGTCTTGCGGGCGTTTCGCCGACGCGCTGCGGGACGCGAAAAACGGACGGTTCGATCACTGGGCGGAGACGCCGCGCGGCGCGCTGGCGCTGATCGTTTTGCTGGACCAGTTCTCGCGAAATCTGCATCGCAATTCTCCGGAGGCATTCGCCGCCGATGCCAAAGCGCGTGAGATCGCGCGGGCGACAATTGCGAGGAATTTTGATCTGGCACTGGGGCCAATCGAACGCCTGTTCATTTACCTACCCTTCGAACATTCCGAGGATCTCGCCGATCAGGACTGCGCTGTGCGGCTGTATTCGTTTTTGGGCGAGGAGATGGTTCGATACGCAGAGGACCATCGTGCGGTCATCCGCCGGTTTGGCCGCTTTCCCCACCGCAATGCCGCGCTTGGCCGCACCAGCACACGTGACGAACTGGACTATCTCGCGCAGCCGGATGCTGGATTCTAGGCCAAGTGCCACTCAGAGCTGGCGCAGCGGTGCGGCACGCGGCGGGTTTGAGCCGTCCCTTCCCGATCGCGTGCGTCCGCGCAACACTTGGTATCGCCTGTCGTTTCCGCAGGCGTTGCCAGCAGAGGAGCGCGCAGATGACGCAGCACGTCTACAAGGTCGTGGAGATCGTCGGCACCTCGGAAGAGAGCGTCAGCAAAGCGATCGACCGGGCGATCGAAAAGGCATCCTCGAGCCTGCGGAACCTCGGTTGGTTCGAGGTCTGCCAGGTTCGCGGCCACATCGAGGACGGCAAGGTGGCCCACTACCAGGTGACCATGAAGGTCGGTTTCCGCCTGGAGGAGTAGCTACTTCTCCGGCCCGCCCGCCATCGCCCGCCGGAACGCTGCCAGCGTCTCGTCGCTGACGTGGTGCTCGATGCCTTCGGCATCGATCCGGGCTGTCTCGGAACTGACGCCAAGGGAGCGTAGGAAGGCCTCCACGGTCTGGTGCCGTAGCCGGCTCTCGCGGGCGATCTTTTGTCCGGCCTCGGTGAGGAACACGCCGCGATAGGGCTTCTGCACCACGAGGCCCGCCACCCCCAGCCGGCGCAGCGCCTTGCCGACAGTCGGCTGCGCCACGCCCAGGCGCGCGGCGATGTCGACCTGGCGCGCCTCCCCGCCATCGGCAATCAGGTCAGCGATCAGTTCGACATAGTCCTCCAGGAGCGTATTCCGTCGTGCGTCCCTGCTCTGCTTGAACCCGCGCGAATGCGCTTCGGCATTTGGCAGCGGGTCCGGCTTCGGTTGCCCCCTCCGTGCCACGCTGACCGTCCCCCTGAAGACTCGCGGTCACAGTTGTAGCACAGGCTTGGTTTCTGCACGCAATGTAGGGTCACCGCGGGCCGGTAGGCACCTGATTGAACGGCTTGTTCTTGTCCACCCTGATATCCGCGGGCAGTCCGAGCACGCGTTCGGCGATGATGTTGCGCAGAATCTCGTCCGATCCGCCGGCAATTCGTCCACTTGGCGACGACAGCAATGCCTGCTGGAACATCGCATAATAGAGCGCCAGATCGTCGTCCATGACCAGTCCGGCCGCGCCCATCAGGTCCAACCCGTAGGACGCGATGTCCTGCAGCTTGCTGGCGTTCACCAGCTTGTGGATCGAATTCTCTGGCCCCGGTGTCTGGCCACGCGACAATGCCGTCATCGTGCGGAAGCGAGTGAACGTCAGCCCCTGCGTGCGTGCATACCACTCCGCAATGCGTTCGCGCACTGCAGCGTTCCGGATCGCCGACGCGCCGTCCACCACTAGTGATCGGGCAAGCTCCACAAGGTCCTCGACATCCGGCCTGTGCACCTCACCTACTGCGAGGCGTTCATTCATCAGCGTGGTCAGCGAGACTTTCCACCCCTGCCCCACCGCGCCCAGCCGCTGCGCATCGGGGACGCGGACATCGGTGAAGAATACCTCGTTGAAGTGCGATGCGCCGGACATCTGGTGGATCGGCCGTATCTCGATGCCGGGCGATTTCATGTCGAGGAAGAAGAAGGTCAGCCCCTCATGTTTCGGCACATTGGGATCGGTGCGCACGACGATGATGCCGAAATCGGACAGATGTGCGCCGGAAGTCCAGATCTTCTGCCCATTGATGATCCAGTCGTCGCCATCGCGCTCTGCCCGCGTGCGCAGCGCCGCAAGGTCGGATCCGCCCGCGGGTTCCGAGAACAACTGACACCACACTTCTTCGCCGCGCAGCGCCGGCCGTACATAACGATCGAGCTGTTCGCCGTCGGCGTATGCCATCATGGTGGGGATGCACATGCCGAGACCGATCTCGAACAATCCACGGGGCACCGCGTAGTTGTCTTCTTCCTGCAGGTAGATCACATGGAAGATGGCCGATGCTTCACGGCCGCCGAAGCGCTTCGGCCAGGTGATCCCGGCAAAGCCCGCATCCGCCTTCTTTGCCTGCCAGGATTTGCAGCGTTTCACCGCCTCGACGTCGAGCCCGCCGCGCAGCACTGGCCGCGCACGCCCCTTGGGTTCGGCATTGGCTGCCAGGAATGCCCGCGCCTCGGCGCGAAACTTCGCCTCCTCCGGTGTGTCATTGAAGTCCATCTGCGCCTCCGCTACCCCGCATTTCGCATCTCGAGCAACTGGACAAGCCGGTCCTTCCACCAGGGTGCACTGCCAAGCGTCAGGGCGAGCTGCTTCGATCGCCGGTAATACAAATGACAATCCGTATCCCAGGTGAATCCGATGCCGCCATGCGTCTGGATGTTCTCTTTCGATGCGAGATGGAATGCCTCGATTGCTGACACGCGCGCCGTCGCGGCAGCCAGCGACAGCTCTGCGGCGTCCGCCGACAAGGCCCACGCACCATAGAAGGCATTCGACCGTGCCAGTTCCGTCGCAACATATACGTCAGCCAGCTTGTGCTTGATCGCCTGAAAGGATCCGATTGGCCGTCCGAACGCGTAGCGCTCCAATGCATAGTTGCGCGCCATCTCTAGCGACGCATCAGCCCCGCCCACCTGTTCGAACGCCATCAGTACCGCCGCGCGTTCCAATAACCGCAGCACCATCGGCCAACCGGCCTCGCCACTCAGCCGTTCGACGTCGGCGCCGGCGAAGTCGATGCGCGCATGATCGCGGCTGGGATCGACCGTGCTGAGGCTGCGTCTGCTCACATTGCTCGCTGTCAGATCGGCCACATACAAGGCGATCTCGCCCGCCTCGTCCCGCGCTACAACGACAGCCAGATCCGCGATACTGCCATCGGTTACGGGCCACTTGCTGCCCGTCAACCGACCACCAACACATCGTGCGTGCACTGCACCGGAATGCGGATTCCCACTGCCTTCGGCCAATGCAAAGCAGCCTATCGTCGAACCATCGGCAAACATCGGCAACAACCGTCCCTTTTGCGTCTCGCTGCCAGCGAGCAATATGGCCTCGCTCGCAAGGTAGGCCGAGGATGCAAATGGTACGGGTGCGAGCGCACGGCCGATTTCCTCTGCCAGTACGCACAATCCCTCGTATCCAAGTCCGGCACCGCCATATTGTTCCGGAATGGCGGCGCCAAGCCAGCCCATCTCAGCCATCGCGCGCCACAGGTCCGCCGCGTAGGTGTCGCGACCTTCCAGCACACTGCGCACCACAGATGGCGACGAATGCTCCGCCAGAAAGCGCCGCGCCAGATCACGCAACTGCTTCAGCTCGTCCGAGAAGTCAAAATTCATTGCGCCCCCTACCCGGTTGACCCTAGCGCGACACCAGCCGGTTGACCACGTGCCGCGTATGGTGAACGCCAGCAGTGCGTAATGGATTCGGCGTACCGGTCGCTCCGATCGGTCGCTGTGCTGGCTGCGCACCGATCTGGCTTTCGCCTAAAGATGAATTTGGATTTCCGGAAGTCATCGCAAGCAATCTGCGCCGCAGTGCCGGTAGATGGTCAACACATTCGTCGAGCCGTGGATGGCGTCTACGGCAAAGGCTGGCGTCACTCGGTCCGAATATCGTCATCGAAGCTGGGCCGCCGCCGTCGAAGCTGTGCAAAATGCTCTTTTAGCGATCGCACCGATGTCGCTGTCACCGTGACACGCCGAACATTCTTCACGCGCATCCGCAAGGGACCGGACGCAGGATCAGTGCGATGCCGAGACAGCAGCAGCGTTCCGAGTCATAGACTGTAGTTCTTCCTGTTTCTGCAGTGGCACGTTGAATGTTCACGCCCGGCGCTCTAGGGCGTGGCGATAGGCGTGAATACGATCGTGCTTCGTTCGTGAAAACTTTCGAGGTCATTCGCAAGCGACATCGATTTTGCAATGCCGAGCAGCGGACTGCTGAGAGGCGGACTGGACTCGCGTTCTTGTGATACCTGCGCTGCCAACGAGTTGCAACTTGTGGTAGTCCGTTTTGGCTACTTAAGGTAGTAATCATCCCTAGCCATATTTCGGTAACGGGGCGATGCCGAGAGGACGGGATCCAGCCTATCTGATGGCACAAGCAGCGAGATGCAGGCGCTTGGCTCGCAATACACTGGATGAGATGGCTGCGAGAGAGTTGCTCGCCCTTGCCATCGAATTGGAGCGCGAGGCCAATGGCTATGTAGGTCCATCCGATCAATCCAGCGAATTCGCCACGGCAAGCCTTTCAGCCAATGGAGTGGCGCGCTCGTTGAGGCGACAAAGATTGGCCAGATAGCAAATCAACAAGGTCAGGGGGGTCTTCCGCCGATCGGCAGAGGCTGCGGCCTTTGTGGGATTTTGGCGCCCCGCCACCTGCGAGTGCAGAAGGCCGTTAAAGGCCTGCACGTCATCTCTCCTGTTACGGGTTCGCCTCCCGCAGGCCAACGAACAAACTGCCTGGGAAGGGCTGCCCCTTGTCGGCCAGCGAGCCCAGTGGTCGCCTGTTAACGGGTCTTGCCGGGGCGCCATACACCGAGGATATGCCCCGCCCGACCAGTCTCGCGGCCTACAGACCCCGATGGCAGTGTGCCGGCGGCCTGGCCAGCAGGAATCCTCCCGACTGGTAACCGGGCAGAAAGTGGTCTGCGCTCAGAATGGTCCTGTTACGGACCTGTCGCTTCCTCAGCACGTTGCTCACTGGCCCCTCATGTCGCTGATCGCCACGAGTATCGAGCCCCATCGGGCAACGCGGATCTTCCTGGACTGCCGCGATACCCCGCCTGACCGCGGCGACCTCCTGCGAATCGAGCAGGCACTTATGGCTTCAGCGGCCTTGGCCAGATCCCCGGAAGACGCGCTGGGCCGGCCTGAGGCGATCGGCGGTTTGACCGCCCCGGCAAAGGTCCTGCAAGGAGTCCTTAGTTCCAGTGAACCGGCCTGGCCCCGGTGCCCCTCCATGCTCACGAGGAGCGACAATGCCGAGTGTCCTTGACGACTTCGATTTCATTGCCAGGCGCGTCGGTGAAAGCAGGCCGGCGCGCTGGCAGGAGCCGGGCATTGGGCCACCCACCGTCTTTCATCCACAACAATTTATCGCTCGAACCGAGAATGCCTTGGGACGCCGCCAAGGTTCGGACCAACCGGCGAGTCCGGGAAATCTGGCCGGAGACATCAGCTTTTCGGAAGACCGGAATCGTCGTCTCCTCCCAAGTGGACACCAGCCACCAGCGCTGACTCAAACGCATAGAGAAGTTTGACCATGCCTCCCCTGCCTGCACCACCCGAATCGCCGTTCAGCAAATCCGTCGCAGCGTTCGCCTTCAGTATGGAGGACCACAAAGTGCTGTGCGCGTTTCGGAACCGGCTCCGCCGCAAGGCAATTTGGGCGGTGGTCACCCCACTGCATCATGAACTCGCCGAAGCGCTGGAGGTCTACCGGCCCTACGAGGCTCCGGAAAAAACCGAGCCGACCTGGACCATCTGGCGCAGCGCTGCAGGCGTCTGGGTCATGGACAAGGAGTGTGGGCCCTTGTGCGAGCCGACCACTCTGACTGAGGCGGTCGAGATCGTCGAAGCTATCCTGAAGATCGAGATGCACAACGCCGTTCGTGCAATCCCGAAGGCATGCCCGCCTGTACTGCCGAAGAAATTTTGCCGCAATGCGAATGGTGCTCGAGGGTTCGAGTGAGCACCGACGGAGCGATCCCAGTCTCTTGCCCGACTCGTGGCGACAACTGTGCGATGATAGGTACGCGCAGGTGCGAATTGCTGCGACAGCCAACCAGATGCTTGCATCACCTATGAACACACTCCGCACACCCGACGATAAGATTCGCGCCGTGCTGATGCAGCGGTCTGCGCTGCGGCAGATGACCTGCGAACAATTGCTGCGCCTCGGCATCAGCCAGGTCGTTTACCTGAAATCCGGCATGTGCGATGGCGAGATGGTCTTCCTGCTCTACCGTGCCGACGGTACGCCCATCGTGGCAACGGACAATGTAGATGCCGCAATAGAAGCAGCAGCTGATCGAGGTCTGAACTTCGTCAATTTGCACTGACGCTGATCCTCCTCGTCCGAATTGGGATCTGTAAGGGTCCGAACGCGCTGCGGCCCCGGAGACCATCCCCGGGGGCCCTTCAGCCGACCAGAAGCAGGCCAACGAGCAGTCTCGCCGCCGCAGCAATGAGAAGATGCCAGTCAGGCGCAGGAGCGGCGCTGAAGTGCTTCATACCTTGTGCTGCGCCGTCGCCTGTCGTTGGCGCAGCACGTGGGCACCGAGCAGCAGCACGGCGCTCAACACGATCATCAGCGTAGACACCGCCGCTATCGTCGGATCGATGGCGAAGCGCAGATCGTCCCACATGCGACGCGGCAATGTGACCGCACCCGAACCCGACAGGAACAACGTGACGATCAGCTCGTCGAACGAGGTAACGAAGGCAAACAGCGCACCGACCAGAATGCCGGGAAGAATAAGCGGCAGAGTGATCTGACGAAACGTCGCGGATGGAGTGGCACCAAGGCTCAGTGCCGCCTGCTCCAGCCGGCGGTCGAGACCGGCGAGGCTGACGCTGACGCTGGTCACGACGAACGGGACCGCCAGGCAGGTGTGGGCGAGCACCAGGCCCAGCGCCGTACCGACGAGCCGATAGGCAGCGAACACGTAGTAAATGCCGATTGCCACCACGATTCCCGGTACGATCAGCGGTGACAGGATCAGTGCGCCAATGGCGGCTCGCACAGCCCCGGTCAGATGCCGCAGCCCAAGCGCGGCGAGCGTGCCCAAGCTCGTCGCCACGACGACCACTGAGCCAGCGACGGCAATGCTGAGCCAGGTCGAGTCAAGCCATTCACGGCTGCCCAGAAAAGCGCGGTACCACCGAACACCGAATGCGGGCGGTGGGAAGGTCAGGTAACTCGCTGACGAAAACGACAAGGCGGCAACGATGACAATTGGAAATGCCAGGAACACCAGCGCCATGAGCCAGTACACAGCGAATACGGATCGGCCAATCATTGCGTCGCTGCTCGCAATACAGCGCGCACTGCCGGCAGTCGCTGGAGGACCAGGATCAGCAACAGGGTCATCGCGAGCAAGGCAACAGAAAGGCAGGCAGCATACGGCCAATTCAGCAGGTCCACCTGCTGCGCGATCAGCATGGACAGCATCAGGTCGCGCGGTCCGCCAACCAGTGCCGGCGTTATGTAGAACCCAAGTGACAGCACGAACACCAGCAGGATGCCAGCGACAACACCTGGCACGGACAGCGGCAGGACGACCTGGGAGAAGACACGGCGTGGCGACGCACCAAGTCCGGCAGCAGCGCGAAGCAGCGCCCTGTCGATCTGCCGCAGCACGCTGGCGATGGGTAGGATCATGTATGGCAGCAGGATATGGATCATGGCGACATGCACCGCGAGCGGCGTATTCAGCAACCGCAATGGCGAGTCGATAAGGCCGGCCGAAAGCAGCAGTTCGTTGATCAGGCCCCTGCGCCCAAGCAGCACCATCCAGGCGTAGCTGCGCACCAACACGCTGGTCCAGAACGGCAGCAGTACGATCGCCAGCACGACTGCCGCCGCACCATGTCGCAGGCGCGAAAGTGCCAGTGCCACGGGATAGCCAAGCAGAAGAGTGCCAAGAGTGACGACGAGTGCCGTGCGCAATGTGTTCCAGGACACCGCGAGAAATACTGAATCATGTGCCAGGCGAAGATAGTTCTCCACCGTCCATGAGGGATCTGCGATGCTGCGGAGCAGCATCGACGCCACCGGCAGTGCGTAGAATGCCAGCATGTAGAGCGTGAGCGGTACCACCAAGAGGATTGGAGTGACGCGTGACGGCATCAGACGATGACGGCGTCGCCGGCTGGCCAGAGGATATCGGCGCGCTCACCGGGATGGCGGCGACGGCCGGTGCTGCCGGACGGCTGTTTCAGCACAAGCGAGGCGCCGGAATCAGTGTGACAAAGATAGCGGCAGCAGTCGCCGGCGAACACCATATCGGTGACGGTGATGGCGATCCGATTCTCCGCCATTGAGGCTGTTCCGTCGGCGAAGCGAAGCCGTTCTGGCCGGATCGCGAGTGTCACGCCCTCTCCGGCAGTTGGTGTCTGCAGGGCCATTGCACGTATCGTCGTGCCTGCGCAGTCCAGGATGAGCATATTGCGTTCGATCCCGCGCACGACAGCGGACAAGAAATTTGATTCGCCAATGAAGGCCGCGACAAAACGATTACATGGTCGATCATACAGGTCCTCTGGCGTACCGACCTGCACGACGACACCCTCGTTCATGACCGCGACGCGGTCGGACATGGTCAGCGCTTCTTCCTGGTCATGCGTCACATAGATGAAGGTGATACCAAGATCGGCATGCAGCCGCCGCATCTCGAGTTGCAGGTTCTCCCGAAGTTGCTTGTCCAGTGCCCCAAGCGGCTCATCCATCAGCAGCAGGCGCGGATGGAACACGATGGCGCGAGCCAGCGCGACGCGCTGTTGCTGACCGCCGGAGAGCTGACGCGGATAGCGCCGTTCGTATCCGGACAGATGCACCCGTTCCAGGCTTGCCGCCACCAATCGCGTGCGCGTTGCACGATCGATGCCGCGCTGCTTCAGCGGAAAGCCGATGTTGTCGGCGGCCGTCAGGTGCGGGAACAACGCATAGTTCTGGAACACCATGCCGATGTTCCGCTTGTATGGCGGCAAAGCCAGGACGGAGCTTCCGTCGATGGCGATGTCGCCGGCATTCGGCGTTTCGAAGCCGGCGATCATCATCAGTGTTGTCGTCTTGCCGGAGCCACTCGGGCCAAGCAGCGTCAGGAATTCACCCGAGCGCACGTCGAGTGAAACGCCGCGCACGGCACCGACACTGTCGTAGTGCTTCTCAATGCCGCACAATGCAACTGAGGCACCGCGTGTCTTGTCACCGCCTACTGCGCGCCGAGCATCGCCAGAGACGGGTGCCACGACGGATGGCCGGCGCAAGGCCGGCCATGAACTGAGGCGCAGGTTCAGGCCAGGATCCACTTGTTCCAGCGGCCAACCACGACGTCACGGTTGTCCACCCACCAATCGTAGTTGTAAGGCACCAGCTGCGATTTAATGGCAGGGGCACTGGGCAGAATCCCGAGCTGGTGCTCGCTCAGATACTCTGCCGACTTGCCGTTGACGAAGCCGTATGGGATCAGCATCGACAGCCGGGCTTGCGGAACTGCCATCGTGCTGAAGGCGATGAACTTCATCGCGTTGGCCTTGTTCGGTGAATTCTTGGGCACTGCCCAGCAGTCACGCTTCAGCAGGCCTTGCTGCCAGCTGATTGCCGCCGGAACACCGGCAGCCTGGATCGCCGCCATGCGGCCATTCCATACCGAGGCCAGCACGACCTCACGATCACTCAGCATCTGCACAGGGACCGCTCCGGTCTCCCACCACTTCACCACGCTTGCCTTGATCTTGTCGTAGCTCGCGAATGCCTTGTCTATGTCGAGCGGATATAGCTTGTCAGCCGGAACGCCGGCGGCCATCAGCGCAAACTCCAGTTCCGGTGTCACCGGTCCGGCTCCTGTCAGCGTGCGATCGCCGGGAAACTTCCTGGTATCCCAGAAGTCGGCCCAACCGACTGGCACTGCGCTTTTGAATGCATCAGTGCGATAGGCCATCACCTCGGACCACACCAGCATATCCAGCGCGTAGTCGTAGCGATACAGCGGATCGATGTTGTCGACGTCGACCAGCTCGTAGTCGATCTTCTCGAAGTAGTCGCCCTTCTTCATCAGATTCTTGACACTGGAGCGCCCAAGCTGGACGACATCCCATTCGATATTGCCGGTATCGACCATGGCCTTGACCTTGTTGAGGTCAGCGCCGGGAACATCGATCGTCTTGATGCCACTCAGCTTCTCGAAGGGTTGGAAGTAAGCGGTGCGCTCGGCATCCTGCGCCGTGCCGCCATAGCCGGCGATACGGACCGCGCCAGAGCCCTTCAGCTTGTCGGGAATGGACGTGATTTCGGGCAGTTTCGGTGGCGACGCTGACTGAGCGAGCGCGCGTGTGCCGCCGCGCGCGGCCATGCCGGCGGTGGCCCAGGCGGCAAGGCCAACGAAACTGCGGCGATCCAGGCTGGTCATGCTGCACTCCCTGTTGTTATGTGATTCGTTCCCCGGCACCGGAATCCGAGAACGGCGTGGGTAACCACCACTCCTCGCCACGCGCAGTGGTGATATATTCGGGCCAACGTAGATCCACTGGCGGAGTGAAATCGCGCGGCAGCAATGGCGCGACCCACTTCTTGCCGCCCACACCTCCGCCGGTGCGGTCGTTGAACTCAGCCTTGGCGCGTTCCAGCAGTTCGGGATGTGCGAGCAGGTCAAGAAACGATGCTGCTAATGTCTTGGCGCCGAGGAACAGGCCCGGATCAATCGCATCCGGCAGTCCACCCAGCGCATTGCGGCACCAGGCTGGGTATTCGAAGTCCTCGTCAGGGGGACGCAGAGTCGGGCGCATGGTGAAGACGCGCACCGCGGGCGCGTGCCAACTATACTCGACGTAGTCGTCGGCGCCGATATGGAACTGCGACGGTGGCAGGCTGCGGCGCTGCAGCGTCTCAAAATCGTCGGGCGGCGTCAGGCGCTGATTGTCGACGATAAAGGGATCGTCCATCGGCGCAATGCCAAGGCTCGACTGGATTTTGCGCGCGAACTCCTTTGCCTCGCGGCCGAAGGCCGGCGCCCCGACAGCCGTCATGTTGCGGTACGCGAGGTCGATCATCGTACTGTTCGGCAGCCCAACGCGCGTCTTGGTGACCCAACGCACCGAAGCCTGGCATCCACACGAGGCAGCGGCATGGCGCGCATTGTTGACCAGCACCTGGTGAATCTGCTGCTGCACCGCAAGTGAAGGCGAGCGCCAAGAGTACTGGATCTGGCTGAACCGCGGCGGCAAGTTGTCCGATGTTGCATCACCCCCGGCGAGGATGAACTCGTTCAGGGTCCAGGCGCCCGCGTGCGGGTACATCGCCTCCTTGGTATATTTCGTCGTCGTGTACATCAGGCAGAGCGCGTCGATTGCACCCGGACAGCGCGCGACGGCATGTGCCGAGGTGCGGATCGGCAACAGCGACTTGTCGATCCAGCGCTCGGGCGCAGGGGTTTCGAAGGTGATCACCACGCTCCAATACGCGCCGCACTGCGTTTCGCCCTGCACCGTGTTCATTGTGTGTGGGTGGTAGGCGATGAAGGCATCAAACCCGTCGTAATAGCCCTTTGCCGCATGCACCGGCTTCGACCCGCACACTTTCTCGGCGGGTTCGCCAAAGAATTTCAGCGTGCCGCGCAGGCCATGCCGCTGCATTGCCGCCTTGGTCGCGAGGATGCCGGCGAGTGCGGTGGTCCCCAGCGAGGAATGCGGATCGGTATGCCCGGCAGCCCAAGGATGCAGGCCCTCGCGCGGCGCCTTGTACGGGACGACCTGCTGCGACTGACCGGGGACTGCATCGTATTCGGCGTAGCCGCCCAGCACCGGCGAACCGCTGCCCCAGGTCGCGGCGAACGCCGTGGGCATGCCGCCCGAGCCTTCCTCGACAGTGAAACCTTCTTTCTGCAGCAGTTCACGGTAGGCGCGCGCCGATTTGTACTCGCGCCAAGCGGGCTCGGCATAGTCCCAGATTTTGCGATTGAACTCCGACAGGCGCGCGCGGTTTTTCTCGATCCAGTCGAGTGCCGATTGTTGCGTTGCACTGAGCAGCATCGCTTCCTCCCGGTCAGAACTCCAGGAGGTTATCGCGAAACTGCTTATAGGTGTAAGCCGCGCGGACCAGGCCGCGATCCTGCAACGCCGGCACCAGCCCGTCCTCGACTTCCGCAAGCGTACGCCGGTTGACGTTGGGGAGCGAGAACAGGAAACCGTCACCGCCGACCTCCTCCATTACCTCGGCCATCTGCGCAGCCACAGTATCCGGCGTGCCGACCAGGTCGATAGAAAGTGCCGATGCGCTATCTGCGGTCATCGCCTCGCGGAGCGACTTACCGGCATGCTTCCGCCGGAACTCATCCAGCGTCTGCTGGTGGCCGTTGGTGGTAATGTCGTCCGGCAGAGGCTTATCAAGATCGAAGCGCCCAAAATCGATATTGGTGATCTTGCCGAGATGTGCCAGGCGCTGCGGAATCTGCGCCGCAGCTCGTGCAACCCGTAGACGTTGCTTCTCTTGTGCCTCCTGCTCCGTTTCGCCGATGATCGGTGCAACGAGAAAAAGCACCTTGCAGCGGTCCGGATCACGGTCGCAGGCGATCATGCGGGCGCGGACGTCGTCACGGTATGCCTTCATGCCGGCGATGCCCTTGATGTGTGCAACGATGGTATCCGCGTTTTGCGCTGCAAACTGTCTACCACGTGGCGAACCGCCAGCCTGGGCGATCACCGGCTGGCCCTGCGGACAGGGACCGGAGTTGAGCGGGCCGCGGGTCTTGAAGTAGCGACCTTCAAAGTTGACAGCATGAACCTTGGTATGGTCGACCAGGAATCCACTATGCCGATCAGCAATGATCGCTCCCGGTTCCCATGATGCCCAGAGCCGGCGGCAGACCTCCATGTACTCATCGGCCATTTCGTAGCGCAGGTCGTGCTCCGGCATGCCGGGCATGCCGAAGTTCATCGCTGCAAAGTCGGAACTGCCGGTGACCGCGTTCCAGCCGATGCGGCCTTGTGACACCTGATCGAGCGTCGCCACCAGGCGAGCCAGTAAATATGGCGGATAGGCAAAGGTGCCGAACGTCGGCACGATGCCGATGCGTGAGGTTGCCTGCGTCATCAGCGATGCCACCACCGATGGATCCTGGCGCGGCACGGCGATCGCGTGCTTTAGATACAGTTCCGTCGAGCCGCCCCAGCTTTCGCCGACATAGGACGAATCCTCAATCAGCACGTAATCGAAGCAGGCGCGCTCCAGCGAGCGCGCGAGATCGATGAAGAGCTCTGGCACCATCCAGGTCGTGCCGATATGGCCGGTCCAACTTTCACCCCAAGCCTGTGCGCTGGAGCCTTGCAGAAACCAGCCTAGATGAAACGGCTTTGCCGCCATCGATCCGCTCCCTCGATCATCCGCTACAAGTATGCAAGCGACATGCGGGTGAGCAAGGCTGCCTCAATAAGCCGCCTGCAGAGTGCGGACCTATGCACTGCCATGCGCGACGACCCCCGATGTGCAGGATCCGACACTGGCCACGACCTACACCGGCCGCATCGTGTTCGCCGGGTTGTGCGACAAGCTGTTCGCCATCGACCAGCACCTGAATCGTGCCCCAGCTGGCCACCGGCTACGAGTGGAGTGATTGGCAGACACTACTGATCCACCTGCGGGGAGCACCACACCAATGCCTCGCTCGATGCTCTGCCCGACCAGGCATGGCAAATGAGAATGTCGGTGATAGACGAACGATTTACAGCAAGGTCTGGGAGCAGGCGGCACACGACCTGTCGATCATCTATGGACCTGGAAAATATCGCGGCCTGTCGGCAAGGGTACAGGGTTTCGTGCCGGTCCCGGATGGGCTGATTAGCGCGCACGGCATTGGCATGCATTGATTATGCGTCCGCCAGGACATGCGCGTCACGCTCCGACCACATCAGTGTCGCCGCATCACCGGGCGATACTGGATGGGCATAGAAATCATTGTCGGGCAGCAACGCTGAAGCCTCCTCACCAGCGTCGGTTGCCAGTGCAACGCGCACCATAGCGCCCTGGTATTCCACTGCGGCAATGTGTCCCGAAACGCAAGGACCCGCGCCCGGCGCACCCGCGAGCCGGCAACGGTCGGCCCGTATAGCGATCAGCCCGCGCTCGGTGGGCAGCACATTATGGCCACCGATGAAGCGAGCAATGAATGCATTCGTTGGGCGCTCGAATATATCGCGCGGCGGACCTGACTGGCGAATCTCGCCCTCCTCCATCACCACCATAAGGTCGGCCATCGCCATCGCCTCATCCTGGCTGTGAGTCACGTGAATGAAGGTGATGCCGAGTTCACGCTGTAGCCGTTTCAGCTCCTCGCGCACGCGGGTACGAAGGAAAGGATCGAGCGCCGATAGCGGTTCATCCAGCAGCAGCACGCGTGGCCGGGTGATCAGCGCACGCGCCAGTGCGACGCGCTGCTGCTGACCGCCGGATAGTTGCGACGGCAGCCTCTCGCCGTATTGCTCCATGTGAACCAGGGCAAGGTATTCGCGCGCCGATGCATGCCGCTCCGCCTTGCGCACGCCGCGCATCTTAAGGCTGAAGGCGACATTGTCGAGGCAGTTGAGGTGCGGAAACAGCGCATAGCTCTGGAACATCATCGCGGTGCCACGACGTATTGGCGGCAGCAGCGTGACGTTCTGACCACCGATCAGGATGTCGCCGTCGGTTGCCGCCTCGTGACCGGCGATCATGCGCAGCGTGGTGGTTTTGCCACAGCCGCTGGGGCCCAACAGGCAGCAATAGCTTGCGCCTGGGATGCGCAGGGATACGCCGCTCACCGCCATTGTTGCGCCGAAGCGCTTGCTGACGGCTACCAGCTCGATCTCGGATCGTGCGTCCATCACTCGCCAACCATGACTGCACGACGCCGCTGCATGCGCCAGACAACGACCAACGTGGTGCCGATGATCAGAAACGAGACCGACGTGGTCAACGTGCCAATCGCGAACAGCACCGGAGATGTTGCGCTGGAAATCAGCGCATAGATCTCCAGCGGCAGCGTGTTGTTGCGACCGATCGCCAGCGTGGTGCGGGCGTATTCGTCATAGGACAGCGTGAATGCCCCCATTGCCACACCGATGATCCCCGGCAGCAGGATCGGCAGGGTGACGTAGCGCAGCCGCTGCCACGCGGTGGCGCCGAGGTCATTGGCCGCTTCCTCGTAGCTGCGGTTGAACCGGTTCACCACGGCGAACATCGCGAACAGCCCGAACGGCAGGGTCCAGGTCAGCTGTGCGCCAAGTGCGGAGGTGAACAGGCTGGTTTGCCAGCCGAGAAACTGGAAGCCGAGCCCGATGCCGAACCCGACCAGCAGGCTTGGCATCACCAGGCTGGCAACGGCGAAGTAGAACACCACGCCAGAGCCTGGAAAGCGTCGGCGGAAGCCAAGCGCGGCGGCGACCGAGATCACCACGGTGAGCAGCGACACCACAGCGGCCAACTCGATCGAGCGGGTGAATGCGATGGGGATGTTCGCCATCTGCCCGGGCTTGAAGATGTCGCGGAACCACTGAAGCGAGACGCCCACCATGGGAAAGGTGACGCCGCCATTGGGTCCCTGGAACGACAGCAGGTAGATCACCAACATCGGTCCGTAGAGAAACAGCAGGAACGTGCCGAACAGAACGCCGAGCGCATAGAATGTCCAGGGCCGTGCTTCCCTTGGCCCAATGCCGCGTTGTGAACCGCCGACCATCATGGTACTACTTCACCAGTTCCTTGCGCACGTCGACGATGCGCATCATGCAGCCGACCATGATGGCGACGAACACGACCAGCACCATCGCATTGGCCGAGGCCGGTGGATACTGCATGGCCTGAATTTCGGTTGAGAGCATCGAGACGATGGAGGCGCTCTGCCCGCCGCTCATCTGCTTGACCACGAAGTAGTCGCCCATCACCTGGGTAAACACCAGGATCGAGCCAAGTGCGATGCCCGTCTTCGACAGCGGGATGACGACATCGACCATGGTGCGCCAGCGGCTGGCTCCGGCGTCGCGCGCCGCTTCCAGCAGTGCCGGATCGATCTTCGCCATGGAGTTGGCGATCGGACCGACCATGAGCAGAGTGAACAGGTGCACGTAGGTGACGACCACGGCGAAGTCGGAGAACAGCAGAAAGGTGAGTGGCTGCGACGTGATGTCCAGCGACTGCAGAATGGTGTTGAAGGCGCCGTTGCGGCCGAGGAATGGGATCCAGGCGATGGTGCGGATGATTCCCGAGGTCCAGAACGGGATGGCGCAGAGCAGGAACAGCACGGTGCGCGTGGTGGCGCTGCGGATATGGAAGATCAGGAACCAGGCGATATTGAAGCCGAGGAATAGCGTGATCGCCCAGACAACGACGGCGAACTTCAGTGAGCTGATGTAGACGCGCAGCGTCGTCGGCGTAGTGAGCAGCTCGCGGTAGTTATCGAGCAGGAAGGCCGGATAGATCCCGACGCGGTCGTAGTCGAAGAAGCTGACGACCAGGAACAGCATGGTGGGCAGAGCGAACAGGACCAACAGGACCAGCGAGAGCGGGCTGAGCTGGAACCAGGAGATCAGCCAGGGAGACGGCCTGAAGGACACCCCCTCCCTTCGCGGGAGGAGCCTGCTCCGGACCTGATCGGGGGGGATAGGGGGAGGGGGTGCGACACGCGTCTGCGCAGCCCCCTCCCCCCAACCCCCTGCCGCAAGGGGAGGGGGACTTCTTTTAGCGATCCAATTCACGCGGCTACCTTGATTGCGTTCCTGCAGCGCATCAGCGGCATAATGCGAGTGCCGAACTGCTCCATGCCGATGACAAAGTCATCGAAGGTAAGCATGACGCCCTGCACGCCCGGAACGCCGGCCAGCTCATCAAGCATTCGCGCGACTGAAGCATAGGAACCCACCAGCACACCTTGGTTGGTTGGCAACTTGTCAACACCGAGTGTGCGACGCTTATGGGCCTGCGAGTAAGGGTCCTGGTTCGGGTCGTCCTCGGCTTGCGCGTCGCGCCAGGCAAGAGCCTGGAGGTCGGTACCGGCCTTGTAGTGTTCCCACTTGGCTATCGCCGCCGCATCAGTCTCATCAGCGATCACCATTTGCAGCACCAGCGCACCGCAATGCCGCCCACTCTCCTGCGTGGCTGCTACCAGCCGGGCAACACTCGCCGCAACACGGGTTGGTTCGTTGACGCCGCCGCTGCCGCAGAAATTGTAGTCGGCATAGCGCGCCGCGAAGCGCGTGCCGTTATCGCTCTGCGCAGCGCAGATGATCGGGATTTTTTCTGTCGGCATTGGCAGGCAGCGGCAATCGTCCATCTGGAAGAAATCGCCCTTGAAGTCGGATCGTCCGGTCTGCCAGAGCTCGTTCATGATGGTGACGTATTCGGCGCAGTATTCATACCGCCGGCGGTAATGCTCGGGCCCGGGCCAGATGCCCATCTGCGTATATTCGCGGCGCTGCCAACCAGAGATGATGTTCACCCCGAAGCGACCATGCGAGATCGAATCAATCGTTACCGCCATGCGCGCGGTGATCGGCGGCGGCATAGTCAGCACTGCGCATGTCGCAAACAGCTTGATGCGCGATGTCACCGACGCCAGCCCCGCCATCAGCGTGAAGGATTCCAGGTTGTAATCCCAAAACCCCGACGGCCCGCCGAACCCGTGCAGCTTGATCATCGACAGCGCGAAATCAAATCCGAAGCGTTCGGCCTTCTCCACGATCGTGCGGTTCAGGTCGAAGCTCGGTTTGTACTGCGGAGACGTGGTGGAGATCAGCCAGCCATTGTTACCGATCGGAATAAACACGCCGAGTTGCATCGCGGCCTCCGTTTACGACGTGATGAACTCGTTCCAGCGCCGGGTGAGATAGCGGTCCTCGTCCATCACCGAGTTCCATACCGCGATGTTGCCCATGCGATCCCAGAACGAACCACCGTCACGCGAGCGTCCTGCCTTTTCCATCAGCTTGCCGAACGGATCCATGATGTCGGTCGCCGCTGGCTTGCCGCCGTACCAGTAGTCCCACTCCGCTTCTGTCATGAACTTCTTGGCGTTGTCGGGCTGTGCCGAATAGTAGCCCTCGCGCGCGATGAATGCGCCCTGGAAGCCGGAAGTATACCAGTTCATGTATTCAAGCGTGCAGTCGAGTTGCAGGCCGCTGACATGCTTCATGACGCCGAAGGTGTAGCCCCAGCCGCGATAACCTTCCTTCAGCGGCTGGAAGACGCAAGGAATGCCGCGCGTGCGCACCGCTGTCACTGCAGGTGACCACATCGACTGGATCACAACCTCGCCGGACGCCATCAGGTTCACCGACTGATCGAACGTGGTCCAGAACGAGCGGAACTGACCCGAGCGCTTGATCTCCATCATCTTGTCGATGGTCTTATCGATCTCGGCCTTGGTCATGTTGCCCTTGTTGCCGTACTTGATGTGACCACTCGCCTCCATCGCCATGGCGACGTCGATCACACCGACCGTGGGCTGGTCCTGCAGCGCCGCCTTGCCCTTGAATTCGGGGCTGACAAGATCGGCCCAGCTGCTGATCGGCCGGCCCACCAGATCGGGCCGGATGCCGAGTGTGTCAGCGTTGGTCACGGTGGGTACGGCGTTGAGCCAATCGCTTGGCTCGGCGGCAAATTTCCCGCCGGCCTCGTCTGCTGCGTAGACCACGGTGTAAGGCGCAACCCCCTGTTTGGAGGCTTCGCGGCCGTCGGGATACGTCCCTCGCGTGAAAAGCGGGATCGTCTTGTCCCAATCCTTCACCTTGGTCAGTGGAATCGTCTGCAGGATGTTCCGGCCCACCAGATAGCGCAGGAACACGATGCTGACGTCGGCGCAGTCGAACGAACTCGACTGCGACAGGAAGCGGTTGAGCAGGTCCGCGTTCTCGACCGTCTGCATGTGCACGGTGAAGCCGAGGTCCTTGGACGCCTGCTCGGCAATCTGCGGGATCGCGGTGACGGGCGGCCCGATGTGGTTCACCACCACATCCTTGACGTTCTGCGCCCAGATGGTGGGAAAGCCGCCGATCACCTCTGACCCAGCGGCGAGACCCGTCGCTGCACCCAAACCCTGTAGCAGGCTCCGACGTGAAATCCTGCTCATTTTACGACCGCCCCTCTCGGTTGCTGCATTGCAGCATGAGCATAGATCGTGCAGGCACGCAAGATATAAAACAGGGATGCACTCTGTATAGTCTTGTTGATCGCTAACATGTCAGATCATGGCCACTTGCTAGGCAGATGTGTGGCCGATCCACGAAAAGATGCGTGGGCGGCGGGATCGACAGTCGTCGCTCGTCAGCCTCCAACGAATAGCTTTTCCTCCGAGGCGGTATGCGCAGGAGCCTGCCGCAGGCCGGAAAAGCAGCAGGCCCTACTCGAATCGCGCCCGCGCAACGCCGCGCTGTGGTCCCCCCGCAGCCCAATCGCCGACCGACCGCGGATGCAGATCATCACCCGACCTCGGCCGCGAAGACGTCGATCTACGTATCGCTTATCATCTGGAGACACGTGGCGCCGTTCATGTGCCACGCCCGCCGGAGTAGCGCTATGGAGATCAATCTGCCTGACGTGCGCGCCGAAGTTGAGGCAGCCTTCGCACGCTATGAGACTGCGTTGGTGACCAACGACGTTGCCACACTGCAGGAACTGTTCTGGCGCAGTGAGCATACCATCCGCTACGGCATTGCCGAGAACCTGTATGGCAGCACGGAGATATCGGCGTTCCGCACGGCACGTTTGCCGGTCGGACTGGCACGGCGCATTTCGCGCACGGTGATCACCACGTTCGGGCGTGACTTTGCCACCGCATCGACCCTGTTCGAACGTGCTACGGTGCCAGGCAAGATCGGTCGGCAGATGCAGACCTGGGCGCGGATGCCCGAAGGGTGGCGCGTGATCGCCGCGCATGTCAGCCTGATCGAAGCCTGACAATGCGGATGACTGAAGCATGAACGAGGATATGGGGGATGCGCGCCGCCCGCTGATCATTCGTGGCGGGCTGGTGCTGGACGCGGAGCGGTTTCTCGGCGCTGCCGATGTGCTCGTGCAAGACGGTGTTGTTGTGACCATCGGTGAGCCAGGCATGGCGGCACCTGAAGACGCGCTGGCAATCGATGCATCACGGCGTCTGTTACATCCGGGGCTGGTGAATGCGCACACGCACGGCCACGGCAATCTTTCGCGCTCGATGGGCGACCGCTGGACGCTGGAACTGCTGCTCGCCGCAGCCCCACACATGTCGCCATATGACAGCATCGAAGAGAAGCGCATCTCGGCGACGATCGGTGCGGCGGAGATGCTGCTAAAGGGCTGCACCGCTTGCTACGATCTGTTCGTCGAGTTTCCGCTGCCGACCGAAGATGGCATCGCGGCAGTGGCGGATGCCTACGCACAGGCCGGGATGCGCGCGGTAATCGCACCGATGATGGCCGACATGACCTTGTACGAGGCAATCCCCGGGCTGATGGAGGCTTTGCCGCAGCATCTGCAAGCCTCGGTAGCGCCATCCTGCCTGCTGCCATGGCAGGAAACATTGCAGCAAATGCGCGCCATCCTGCGCAACTGGCGCGGCGATCGGGCAACGGTGCGACCTGCGGTCGCGCCGACCATCCCGCTGCATTGTCGCGACGAGTTCATGGGGGCTTGCCACGACCTCGCGGCAGAATTCGACGTCGGCATCCATACGCACCTGGCTGAGTCAAAGGTGCAAGCGGTGGTGGGGGCGCGTCGCTACGGCCAGTCGCTGACGGCGCATATCGAGCAGCTTGGGCTGCTGAGTCCGCGCTTTGTTGCGGCCCACGGCGTCTGGCTCGACGGCGAGGACATGCGTCGACTCGGGGCGCATGGCGCCTCGGTCGCGCACAATCCGGCGAGCAACATGCGGCTGGGCAGCGGTGTCGCCGATGCGGTCGGACTGCTGGCCGCTGGTGTGAATCTGGCGATCGGCACCGATGCCGCGACCTGCAACGATAACCTCAACATGTATCAGTCGCTGCATTTCGCTGCTGCCGCGTCACATGCACGCGGGCCCGATCCGGCGCGCTGGATCAGCGCACCGCAGGTGCTTGCTGCGGCAACCACGGGCAGCGCACGGGCATTAGGATTCGATCGTATTGGCCGTATCGCACCGGGGTTTGCCGCCGACATCGTGTTTCTCGATCTCGATGCGCCGACACTGATGCCGCTTAATGCGCCTGTCACACAGCTCGTATTTGGCGAAGATGGCACGAGCGTGATGGACGTGATGGTAGGCGGTCGGTTCGTCGTGCGGAACAGGCGGCTGCTGACGGTGGACCTGCCGTCATTGGCGGCGCGTGCAGCAGAGCTACGAGCCGAGATCGATGCCAGGAGTGGGGCAAGCCGGCAACGTTTCGATGCGCTTGCACCAATCTTGAGCGACTTCTGTCCGGCGCTGGCGCGGACGGAGTGGCATATCAACCGCTGGTGTGGCTGCGAGCGGGGCTAGATGCTGGTACTGGTGGGTTGGGCCCAGAGGTGCTGGCAAGGACACACTGCTTGCAGCAACGTGCGGCTCTGCGGCACGCGGGCCTGAGGATGAGTCCGATGCCGCGACACGATTGGCACGCTCGGTCACGCTGCCCAGTCAAGTGCCCGTCGATACAGTGACAATGGCGGATCGGTGCGCGATGGGGTCGCGCGGTTCTTGCTGCGCTCAACCGCGCAGCTTCAACCGCTCCTTGATCATGAACGGCGCGCCGGGCGCGGCCTGCACAAAGAGGCAAATGTCGCTGACCCGGCGTGGCACAGCAATCGATTTCGCAAAATACGCCCTGGCCGCCGGCAGGAACTCTTGCTTTTCGGCTGCGCTGAGTCGCCGCGTCAAGGTCAGGTGGAAAAACCAGGTATTGAACACATAGGGATAGCCCCAGCGGACCAACATCCTGTCTTGCTCGGGCGTCAACTTGGCGCGCCGCCGTCGTGCCAATTCGATGTCGGTTGCGGGTGCGCGAAAGCGATCAAGCTGCTCAACGCAGGCATCCGCCAGTGCCTGCAGCGGCGTGCTCGGTTCCGTCTCGCGCAGCGCGAGGAAGCCGAACAGATCCTGCACTGACAATGTTGGCAGATCGAATGACGCGATGCTGTCCGCGAGCGACCTGGCCGCGTCCAGAAGTTCGCTCCATTTGCAACCACTCGCCAGCCGCATCGGCGGCTTAAGCGTGGCGTGAAATCCGTACAGCCGCGGGTCGGCGGTAACCTCGGCGATGCCGGGAATAGCCGGCTGCGGTAACGCGGCGTCGCTCATGGGATTCCGGCCGAGCCAGGTGGCCGCCTCGACGGACAGCGGATCGTCAGGCAGCGGCGCGTAGTAGACGGCAATCCGTGCGTCAGGCCCCATCAGGCAATGCGTTCTCCAGCACGCCATACCTGACGCACCACTGGCAGGCCGTCGTGAAGGCGAACCCGCACGATGTCCGCGCGCTGTCCGGGGTGCAGTGTGCCGCGATCGCCGAGCCCGGCCAGTCGGGCCGGGCGTTCGGTCACCAGGGCAACGGCCTGCGGCAAGCCGACACGCTGGGCGCATTGAAATGCCGCCTCTACCAGGCTGTTCGGCACATAATCAGAGGCGAACGCATCGACGGCCCCAGTTTCGAGGAGATCGGCGGCGGACACGTTGCCGGAATGCGAGCCGCCGCGCACGATATTCGGTGCACCGGCAATCACCTCCATGCCATGCGCCTTTGCCGCCTGAGCAGCCTCCATAGTAACGGGAAACTCGCTGATACGAATCCCGTCGGCGGCATTCTCGGCGACTTCGTCCTCGGTCCTGTCGTCGTGGCTGGCCAACGCAATGGCGCGGCTGGCGACACGTTCGAGCAGTGCGCGACGGTGTGGAATGCGGGTCTGCTCGCGCTGCGCCTGCAGTTCCTTGATGCGCTGTTCGATGTAATGGTCGTCCAGGCCACCGCGCCGGCGCAGCGCGCGATAAAAATCGATGTTCGCGTATTGTCCGACGCCGGGACTGTGGTCCATCAGGCTGACGATACGCACCAGCGGATGGTCGGCAACGGTATCGAACAGCGGCAGCATATCGAATGCCGGCACTTCACAGCGCAGATGCAGGAAGTGCTCCGCCTTCAACAGAGCAGCATCGTTCAACGCGTCGAGATCGACGACGCCGTCCTGGAAGGTGCGGATACGATCCTTGTCGAAACCCAGATCACCAAGGCACAGGGCGTCAAACACGGTAGTGATGCCGGCAGCGGCGCATTGCGCATCATGTGCGACCATCGCGGACCGCGAGGGCCAGCGCGCCAGCGAGCGCGGCTGCACCTGGCGTTCCAGGTTGTCCGTATGGGTATCGACGATTCCTGGGATCAGATAATCGCCACCCAGGTCGTGCGCCGGGAGTGCGGAAGTCCGCCCCCGTTGCACGTCAGCGATCTGTCCGTCGCGTACCAGCAGCGTGCCGTGCAGCGTCGCATCGCCCAGGACCAGGACTGCGTTCGTCAGGATCGTCTCGTTGGTCATGCAGCGTCCTGCAGTGGAGCTAGTGCGAATAGCCGGTCGGCGATGCGGTCGCGCACGTCCACGTCGTGGCAGATCGCAATGATGGCAGTGCCGTTCGCCTTCACCTCGTTGATCATTGTCACGACGACCGCGCGATTTTCCGCATCGAGCGATGCAGTCGGCTCATCGAGCAGCAAGACTGGATGGCGGCCGATGAAACCACGGGCCAAATTGACACGCTGCTGTTCGCCGCCTGAAAACGTGGCGGGTGGCAGCGCGTGCAATCGGCGTGGGATGTTCAGACTAAGCAACAGGTCTGTTGCAATCGCTCTGGCTTCCTCCTGCGGCACACCACGCCCGATCAGCACCTCTGCCACTATATCGACTGCTGCAACGCGGGGGACGACACGGAGGAATTGGCTGACATAGCCAAGTGTCTCATGGCGCACGGCGAGAATGGTGCGCGGGTCAGCCGCTGCCAGATCCACCATCTCGCCTCGATGACGAATGATGATCCGACCCGAGTCAGCGCGATAATTCCCATAAAGGCTGCGCATCAGCGTAGACTTGCCCGCGCCAGACTGCCCGGAGAGCACAATACACTCACCTCGGCGCAGTTCGAGTTCGACGCCCGCCAGGACCGGGATATGGACGCCGCCCTGGAGGTGCAGGGTGAAGCCCTTGGTGAGAGCGTTGGTGCGGAGCACCACGTCGGTCGTGCAAGTGCTCATGCCTGCAGCACTGAACTGACCAGCAATTGTGTGTACGGATGCTGCGGATCGTCGAGCACCTGGTCAGTCAAACCGGCCTCCACGACTCGGCCGCGTTGCATCACCATAATCCGATGAGCAAGGAGTCGCGCCACGCCGATATCATGCGTCACCAGCACAACGGCGATCTTCAGCCGCGTCACGAGCGAACGGATCAGATCGAGCAGGCGTGCCTGCACCGACACGTCTAAGGCGCCTGTTGGTTCGTCCATGAATACCAGTCGTGGGTGGGTAACCAGCGTGCGCGCGATCTGCAGCCGCTGCAGCATGCCTCCGGAAAAGGTTCGCGGCATGTCATCGACGCGGGCGGCATCTATTTCGACCTGGGTCAGCCACTCGATCGCCTGCTGACGAATATCACCATAGTGGCGCGCGCCCTGTGCCATCAGTCGTTCGCCCACGTTGCCGCCGGCGGTGACGTTCATCCGCAGGTTCTGCCGTGGATCCTGATGCACGAAGCCCCAATCCGAACGGTGCAATGTCCGCAGCGCCGGCGCGGCCATTGCGTGCACGTCGTACAGGTGTCCCGACGGGTCGCGATACCAGACCGCGCCCGCATCTGGCATAAGCCGACCGGACAACACGTTCAACAGCGTGGTCTTGCCGGAGCCGGATTCACCGACCACCGCCAACATTTCACCTGGCCAGAGATCGACATCGACGTCGGCCAGCGCGGCAAGCCGACCATAGGACAGCGACAACCCACGTCCGGACAGCAGAGTATCGGCCATCATTCCGCTGCCTCGCGCAGACCTTCAGAACCGACATGGCCAGCTGCGCGCCGTTCCGCACAGTGATCCGTGTCCGAGCAAACAAACAGTCGGCCACCTTTGTCGTCGATCACCACTTCGTCCAGGTAGGAGTCTGTCGCGCCGCACAGGCCGCACGGGTGTGGCGCCCGGATCGGCCGGAACGGATGGTCCTCGAAGTCGAGCGAGCGCACCTCGGTCCACGGCGGAATGGCGTAGATGCGCTTTTCGCGGCCCGCGCCGAACAGCTGGAGCGCTGGCATCAGGTGCATCTTCGGATTGTCGAACGCGGGGATAGGGCTCGGCGACATCAGATAGCGCTGATTCACCAGCACCGGATAATCGTAGCTGATAGAAATCTGCCCGAAGCGCGCGACGTCCTCATACAATTTCACATGCATCAGCCCATAATCGGCGAGCGCGTGCATTCGGCGCGTCTCGATGCGGGATGGCTCCAGCCGGAACAGCGGCTCCGGTTGAGGCACCTGGTAGACGATGATCTGGTCGTCACGCAGTGTCGTTTCGGGGATCCGATGGCGGGTCTGGATCACCGTCGCTTCGCTGGTATGCGTCGTCGTGCGCACGCCGGCCGTGCGGGCGAAGAAGCGGCGGATCGACACGGCGTTGGTCGTGTCATCAGCGCCCTGATCGATCACCTTCAGCACGTCGCTGCGGCCAAGCACCGATGCGGTGACCTGGATACCGCCAGTCCCCCAACCATACGGCAGCGGCATCTCGCGCGAACCGAATGGTACCTGGTGGCCCGGGATCGCCACCGCCTTCAACAGCGCGCGGCGAATCATCCGCTTCGTCTGCTCGTCAAGGTAGGCGAAGTTGTAGCCTTTCATCGGTTGACGAGGGTGCGCACGGCCCCCTCCCCCAGCCCCCCTCCCGCAGGGGGAGGCGAAGTTTCATGCTCGCGGCGCATTCGTCGGACGTTCTCGAGCTCGCTCTGGAAATCCACGTAGTGCGGCAGCTTGAGGTGCTCGACGAAGCCGGTCGCTTCGATGTTGTCAGCGTGATACAGCACGAACTCCACGGTCTGTGCGGGCGCGGTCACTTCCTCACCCAGCTCTTCGGCACGCATGGCGCGATCGACGAGCGCCATCGCCATGGCTTTCCGCTCGGAAAAGCCGAATACCAGCCCGTATCCACGGGTGAATTGTGGCGGCACAGTCTTTGAGCCTTTGAACTGATTCACCATCTGGCATTCGGTGACGAGGATGTCGCCAATATCGATGGCGAACCCCAGTTCCGGCGGCTCAATCTCTACGGCAACCTCACCCATGCGGATTTCGCCAGCGAATGGATGGGTGCCGCCATAACCACGTTGCGTGGAATAGCCCAGTGCCAGCAGAAAGCCCTCGTCACCGCGCGCCAGCGCCTGCAAACGGACGTCGCGCGATGCGGGGAATGCCAGTGGTTGACGCGTCAGGTCACCGGGTTCTGTCGCGCCATCGCCGTCAGGCTCCATTAGGCCTTCTCGCCGCAGAATGTCAGGCACGCGCGGCATCGCGGTCATTGGATCATGGCACTTCGGCGTGGCGCCGCCGCTGTCGTGGGCGAGTTCCAAATCGAGCAGGCGATGCGTGTAGTCGTAAGTCGGACCGAGCACCTGACCACCAGGCAGGTCCTTGAATACGGCGGAGATACGCCGCCTGATCCGCATATCGGATGTGTCGACCGGCGACGAGTGGGCGAACCGCGGCAGTGTCGTGCGATAGGCACGCAGCAGAAATGCCGCCTCGATCAGATCACCCTGCGCCTGCTTCACCGCGAGCGCGGCCAACTCACGGTCGTACAGCGAGCCTTCACCCATTGCACGATCGACGCTGCGGCCGAGCTGGCCGTCGATCTGCGCCAGAGACAGCTCAGGGATCGCAGTATCGCCGCGCCGCTCCTCGGCCAGCCAGGCATGCGCGTGATCGATCGCCTGTTCGCCGCCTTTGACCGCAACATAGGCCATCGTCAGCCCTCCTCGATCGATACGCTGCGCGGTAGGGCGGCAAGCATTGTTCCGGCGCACAGGATAACATCCAGGCCCCGTGGGAACAGGGTGCGGTTCTGCTGCCATTGCGTGATAAACCACGGCGGTAGGCCGGTCACGGACAATTCTTCCGGTTCGCGCAGCCCGGGACCGCTCAGTCGATAGCGCGTTCCGGACGCGAGCGCCGGCACCTGCAGGACGACCGTCGCCGACACCTCCGGCGCCTCGTGCGAACCGGCAGAGAACCGGGCCAGGTCGGGCAAGGACAGCGCCACCGCGAAGCATGCTGTGTCCGGCTCTGGGACCAGCACCGCGCCGCAATGGAAGGCAAGCCAGTCGCGTGCCGGAGCAGCTTCGGCATCGAGCCAGAGCGGCGTCTCGTGATCGACCAAGGTGAGAAGCACCGCCGCCGTCGCCCCGTCGAGCGGCGCCGGTGCTGCCAGGTGCTGGCCCGCGCGATGTATTGTACCTGGCCGCGCCATCGCATCGAGCACGGCACGGAACGTGGCCTGCGCCTCCGTGACCGGATCGGCGAACCCCGGCAAATCGATGCTCGCGCTCATGCGCGCATGTTCCGCATCGCGAAGAACTGCACCCGCGTGGCAGCGGCCTTGGCTGCGATCTCGGCGCGACGCGCCTCCTGAAGCTCAGCCAGCGGCTCGATCACTTGGCGCAACAATGCAGGCTGCTGCACAGGGTCCTGCAACAGCGCATCAGCGAGTGCCGCAAGTTCCGCCAGGCGCTCGTTGCGGCCGGCAACATAGGCATGCCCGACCAGGCCTGTGTCGGTTCGCACCGTGCAACGCGTGGCGGTCATCTCGCCCAGGTTGAACGGCGCACCGCCGCCGCCGGTACGACCGCGCACCATCACCAGCCCGGGTTCCGGTCCGCGCAGCACCGTATAGCGCGGCACGTCTCCGAGCCGCGCCTGCACGGCGTCGGCATCGGCGCGTGCCAGAACCGCCATCCAGCGTTGCCGGGGGGTCTTGGAGCGGTCCGGCGGCAAGGCATCGGGCATCGCACAACCACCTGATATTCGGATGTCTAGACAGCTAGACTCCGGATCAGCTAGCGTCAAGCAGGAGTTGCACGGATGGACGGTCGAGTGGGTGATATTATGGTGACGCCGATCGAGCCAGTGCTGCGCCAGGAGGGCGTTGCCCTGTGGCGGCAGATCGCGACCCGACTGCAGCACGACATCGGCGCCGGGGTATATCCGCCCGGTGGGCGGCTACCCACCGAGGCAGAGCTGTCGCAACAATTCCGCGTCAACCGGCACACGGTTCGGCGCGCGCTGGATGAGCTGTCTCGCGGCGGCCTGGTGAGGGTGGAACAGGGGCGCGGATCATTCGTTGCCGAAGATGTACTGGCATACGCGGTCGAGCCGCGCACACGATTCTCGGCCTGGATCCGGCGGCACAATATGGAGCCATCCGGGCGCGTATTGCAGCTCAAGGAGACTGCCGCCGAGCCCCCGGTGGCTGCCGGTCTCCGTATGCGTGCCGGTAGCCGGGTTGTGATGCTGGAGCGGCTGGGGCTGGCCGATGAAAGACCGGTGAGCCTGTCGCAGCATTTCTTTCCGGTCGCACGGTTGCGCGGGATATTCGACGCCTTGCATGAAGCTCCGACCATCACCGAGGCACTGAAGACGGTGGGCGTGTCCGATTACCTGCGCCAGGTCACCCGCGTCACGGCACGGCTGCCGAATTCGGCGGAGGCGGACCTGCTGCGGATGCCGCGCAACCGGCCGTTGCTGGTCACCGAGAACGTCAATGTCGATCGTGCCGGCACGGTGGTGGAGTTCGGTGTGTCACGCTATCCAACGCCGCGCGTGCAAATAGTTTTCGAACCCTGAGAGTGAGTGGAATGAACCGGCTGACAATAACCGGCGGGTGCGTGTTGCTGCCGAATGACGGCGAGCAGGTGGTGGACGTGTCGCTGGAGGACGGCTGTATCGCTGCGATCGGGCGGAACGGACGCGGTGCACAGCTCGATGCGTGCGGGCTGTTGGTGTTGCCCGGCATCGTCGACATTCATGGCGACGCGTTCGAACGGCAGTTGCAGCCGCGGCCTGGTGTTGGCTTCAGCGCTGAGATCGCGTTGCAGGATACCGAGGCGCAGTTGCTGGCCAATGGCATCACCACCGCATTCCATGGGGTGACGCTGTCATGGGAGCCAGGTCTGCGCAGCCTGAATGCCTGGCGCGCTTTGCTCGACGCGTTGGAAGCGAGGACTTGGACCTGCGACATGCGCGTTCATCTGCGTTGGGAGGCGTATAACCTGGAAGCGCTCGACACGGCGCTGGCCGACATCGCCGCGGGACGCGTGCATTTGCTGGCATTCAACGATCACACGCCGCCGATCCTGAAGAAGATCAACGATCCGGTCGTTGGCGCGAAATACAGCGACCGCGCCGGCATGAAACTTGACGAATTTCGCGCCTTGGCCGCCGAGATTGGCGCGCGAGAACCTGCCGTGCCTGCGGCGCTGGACCGAATCGGCGCCGCGGCACGCGAAGCAGGCCTGCCGATGGCCAGTCATGACGACGAGACGATTGCCACCCGTCGCGCCTTCCGTGCACGCGGAGCGCGGATTTGCGAGTTCCCGATGGCGGAGGAGGTCGGTCACGAGGCACGCGAAGCGGGCGACTGGGTTGCGATGGGCTGTCCAAATGTCGTACGCGGCGGATCGCATCTGGGCTGGGCCTCCGCGGCACGTATGGTCGAAGCAGGTATCTGCCGCATCCTGACGTCGGATTACTTCTATCCGGCCATGTTGCGCGCGGCGATGGCGTTGGCCGGTCGGGAAACGCTTAACCTGGAAAATTCCTGGCGGTTGGTCTCCAGCAATCCTGCACGCGCCGCAGGGCTGGGCGATCGCGGCTCCATCGAAGAGGGGCGCCGTGCCGACCTCGTGCTGGTTGATCCGGCTTCGCCAAAGGTCGTTGCAACGATCGTGCATGGGCGTATCGGCTATCTGACGGCGGAGGGTGCCGCACGTCTGTCATTGGCGACGCTGGGCTGAAGCAGCAACGCGACAAAATCTGTCGCAATTCTCCGCGGCTGAAGCGACGCCGACTTCCGGCAGGCACGATCGGGCTGAAGATGCTGAACGCGATGCTCATGGCGAACTGGACCCGCGCATCGTCCATAGCGTACGTTGCCAGTGCTGCAGTTCGTGGGGCGACGCATTCATCCCGTTCACTGCCGTCGCTCGGAGAACGGCAGAATTCGGGAATGCGCCGGCGCGTAAAGCGCCGCCTCTTTGCCCTTTGACCTCCGCGCGCTATCTCTATTTGCTGATTGGCGAGGTCAGCAAATGGCAGAGGACAAGGAGCAGCAGCCCGAGAGCCTGCTCCCCTACGACGAGTGGGTGGAGGAGGCGATGCGCCAAGTGGTCGCACGCGCGATCGCCCACGTCGCTGCGAACGGGCTTCCGGGGGAGCACCATTTCTATGTCACGTTCCGCACCGATTATCCCGGGGTGGTCATGCCGCCGCGACTGCGCACACGCTATCCGCAGGAAATGACGATTGTCCTGCAACACCAGTTCTGGGACCTGAAGATGGACGAGGAAGCCGGGCTGATCAGCGTCGGCCTGTCGTTTGGCGGCGTTCCGGCATCGCTGGTAATTCCGCTTGGTGCGGTCACCGGGTTCGCCGATCCGCATGTACGGTACGGCCTGCGCTTCCGCCCGGTGCCAGCGGTCCAGGAACAGGAGCAGCCGGAACCGGAAGGCGAAACTGCACCAGAACCGGAAGGCAGAACTGCACCGGAACCAGAAAAGTCAGAAGAGACCCCGCAAGTGGTGAGCCTCGACGCATTCCGTCGTCGGCCACCGACAAAGAGCTGACAGCGAGTATCCAATGAACGCTCCCCTCCCCCGTCCGTCCGGGTTTGTCTATTCGCCGATGTTTCCTCTCGGACCCGATCGCACGATCTGGAAGCGGCTGGCGATCGAAGGGGTGCGGACCGCGACATGCGACGGGGAGACGGTGCTGCGCATTGCGCCGGATGCATTGAGCGAATTGGCGTTCCAGGCATTTCGCGATGTGTCGCATCTGTTGCGGCCCGGGCACCTGGCGCAGCTCCGCGCAATCCTCGATGATCCGGAGGCGAGCGGCAACGATCGGTTCGTCGCGCTCGACCTGCTGAAGAATGCCAACATTGCCGCGGGCGGCGTTCTGCCGATGTGCCAGGACACCGGCACCGCGCTGGTGTTCGGCAAGAAGGGGCAGCGCGTCTGGGTGGATGGCGACGAGGAAGAGGCGCTGAGCTGGGGCGTGCACCGCACGTATACGGAAACCAACCTGCGTTATTCGCAGATGGCGCCGCTATCGATGTTCGAGGAGGTGAACACCGGCAACAATCTTCCGGTGCAGTTCGACATCATGGCTGCACCGGGCGAGGCGCATGCCGATGAGTTCCACCTGATGTTCGTTGCCAAGGGCGGCGGCAGCGCCAACAAGTCGTTTCTGTTCCAGGAAACGCGGGCGATCCTGTCGCCGGAGAGGTTGCTGAAATATCTCGATGGCAAGATGCGATCGCTGGGGACATCGGCGTGTCCGCCATATCACCTGGCGATCGTGATCGGCGGCACCAGTGCCGAGTTGACGCTCAAGACCGTGAAGCTGGCATCTACCCGTTGGCTGGACACGCTGCCGACCACTGGCAGCAAGGCGGGCCATGCGATCCGCGACGTGGAGATGGAGCAGCAGGTGCTGGAGCTGTCGCGGAAGCTGGGCATCGGCGCGCAGTTCGGTGGTAAATACTTCTGTCATGACGTGCGGGTGATCCGCCTGCCTCGGCACGGTGCGTCGCTGCCGGTCGGGATCGGCGTCTCGTGCAGCGCCGATCGGCAGATCCTGGCGAAGATCACGCCGGACGGTGTGTTCCTGGAGCAGCTCGAGGCCGATCCGGCGAAATATCTGCCGGAAACAACAGATGACACTCTGGGCGGCGATGCCGTTGCCATCGATCTGAACCGGCCGATGACGGAGATCAGACGGCAGCTCTCGCGGTATCCGGTCAAAACGCGGT
>JAMXLO010000009.1 GCA_024280945.1 Acetobacteraceae bacterium | reverse complement strand
CGCGGGTACAGGGGTAACCGAAGATGAAGGCGCTCCTGGAAGGGCTGCGCGCCTTGGGGCCTGCCCGCCTCGCCGCAATGGGTGCTGTCGCACTCGGCATGCTTGGAATGCTGGCGCTCATGGTGCTGCATGGCGGAACGCAGCCTATGGCGCTGCTGTATGGCGACCTGGACCTGCGCGACTCTGCCCAGGTCGTTGACCAGCTTGCACGTCGCCACATCCAGTATCGCATCGCCGGCAATGGCGCTCAGGTGCTGGTGCCTGCCGATCAGGTTGCCGAGGCACGGCTTGACCTCGCCCGCGAAGGCCTGCCGGCCGGCGGATCGATTGGCTATGAGATATTCGACCGATCGGATGGAATCGCCGCCACCGAGTTCCAGCAAAAGATCAACGAGACACGTGCACTGGAAGGCGAGATCGCCCGCACCATCCGCGCCATGCGCGGCATCCGGGCGGCACGGGTCCACCTGGTGCTGCCGCGTCGCGAGCCGTTCGCGCGCGATCGGCAGGACGCTCAAGCCAGCGTCATGCTCAGCATGGCTGGCGTGGGACGGCTGGACAAGCAAAGCATCCAGGCGATCGTCAACCTCGTCGCCGCCGCGGTACCGGGACTGAGACCGCAGAACATCGCAATCGCGGATACCAGCGGGAATCTGCTGGCGCGCGCCGGAGAACCGGTCGGTCCGACCGCAACGGCACTCTCGACCGAGGAAGTGCGCCTGGCCACCGAACAGCGCCTATCACGTGCCGTCGAGGAGATGCTCGAGCACAGTGTCGGCGCAGGGCATGTGCGGGCGGAAGCCGCGGTGCGCATGAGCTTCGATCGGTTGAACCAAACCGAGGAGCGCTTCGATCCCGACGGGCAGGTGACGCGCAGTTCGCAAGAGGTCAACAGCACATCGAAGAGCACCGAGCCCAACAATGCCGTCACGGTGCAGAACAACCTGCCGAACGCCGATGCCGGCCACGAGGGCGCCGGTTCGCAGGAAGGACGGCAGGAAACAACCACGAACTATGAAGTCAGCAAGACGGTCCGCACTTTGATACGCGAGCAGCCACAGATCGAACGCATCAGCCTGGCTGTCATGGTAGATGGGACCAACAACGTCGGCGCCGATGGCAAGCAGACCTGGCAGGCGCGCCCAGCGGAAGAGCTTGACCGCATCGGCAGCCTGGTGAAGAGCGCAATCGGCTACGACGAGAAGCGCGGCGACCACGTAGAGGTGGCGAGCATGCGCTTCACCACGGATGATCTTGCGGCGATTGCTGATAGCCGCGGTATCCTTGGCCTGCAATTCGACAAGGCCGATCTCCTCCGTCTGGCCCAGACCGCGCTGTTCGGCGTGATCGGTGTGCTGGCGCTGCTGGTCGTGCTGCGCCCAATGGTGCTGCGGATCACCTCGGTCACACCGGCGGCCATCGCCGGTGCAGGAAGCGCGGCGCTCTCCTCCCTCGCAGGGCCGATGGGAACAGCGCTGCCAGCCCCCGCAGCCCAGGCCATCGCCGCCGCGGTGTCGCCTGCTCTGATAGAAGACGAAAGCATGGTGAACATAGCGCAGGTCGAAGGCCAGATGCGTGCCTCTTCGCTGCGCCGTATCGGCGAACTGGTTGAAAAGCACCCCGAGGAGACTCTGTCGATCGTCCGCGGGTGGATGGTGCAGGAGAACAACTGAGGTGCTGAAGTCGGAGGACTACCGCGGCATCACAGGTTCGCAGAAGGCGGCGATCCTGATGCTGGCTCTCGGCGAAGAGCAATGCACGCGCCTCTTTTCCATGATGCACGAGGACGAGATCAAGGATCTCTCGTCGGCGATGTCGCAACTCGGCGCCGTGCGGTCGGAGGTGGTGGAGCGACTATGTCTCGATTTCGTCGAGCATATGGGGGCGGCCGGCAACCTGATCGGTAGCTTTGAAAGCACCGAACGGCTGCTGCAGAAATCGTTGCCGCGCGATCGTGCAGCGCAAATCATGGACGAAATCCGCGGCCCAGCCGGACGGACGATGTGGGACAAGCTGGGCAACGTGCACGAAGCCGTGCTGGCAAATTACCTGAAGAACGAATATCCGCAGACCGTGGCAGTGGTGCTCTCCAAGGTGCGTCCCGAGCATGCCGCCCGCGTGCTGACGCTGCTGCCTGATTCTTTTGCCATGGAAGTGGTGATGCGCATGCTGCGCATGGAAAGCGTCCAGAAGGATGTGCTGGACGGCGTCGAGCGGACTTTACGATCGGAATTCATGTCCAACCTGGCCCGCAGCACGCGACGCGATTCGCACGAGATGATGGCCGACATTTTCAACAACCTCGACCGTCAGTCGGAGACTCGGTTTATCGCCTCTCTGGAGGAACGCAACCGCGAGTCAGCCGAGCGCATCAAGGCCTTGATGTTCACCTTCGATGACTTGATCCGGTTGACGCCGCAGGCCGTGCAAGTACTGCTGAGAGCGATCGAGAAGGACAAGCTGCCGGTGGCCTTGAAGGGTGCGTCGGAGAAGCTCCGTGACATGTTCTTCAAGAACATGTCGGATCGTGCCGCGAAGATCCTGAAAGACGACATGGAGGCGCTCGGTCCGGTCCGGTTGCGCGACGTGGATGAGGCACAGGCAGGAATCGTTGGACTCGCCAAGGAGCTGGCCGCGCAGGGTGCGATCGAGATCGCTGAAAGCAAGGACGAGGAGATGGTCTACTAGCAATGGACAAATCTCCACACGCAAAACGCTGCGGAAGCTTGTTTGCCGAGGACTTCGATCTGCCGGAGACCGCTCCTGCGCCTAAGGTGATCGAGCCAGTGTTCTCCGCCGGCGACTTGGCGGCGGCGCGCGAGTCGGCCTGGCAGGAGGGACGCGAGGCTGGGTTGTCTGAGGCGGCCGCGGCAGACGCCGCATCGACAAAGGAGGTGATGGCGCAGATCGCCGCGCAGTTGCGTGCGGAATCTGAGGCAGCCTTGATACAGGCAGAACGGCAAGCCGAATCGATTGCGCGGCTGCTGCTGGGAAGTCTTGCGGCGACATTCCCGGCTCTCTCGGCGCGTCACGGAGATGCGGAGGCACGCGCCATTGTGCACAGCGTGCTGCCCGCGCTGGCGCAAGAGCCTTTGATCACCATTCGCGTCCACCCGGACACCGCGGCAGTTATCTCTCGCGAGATCGGCCAGCTGGATCCCGAGCTCAGGGCGCGTATCGAGACAGTGACCGCCGAGGCGATGCAGCCCGGCGATGTGCGGATCACCTGGCGGAATGGATCGGCGGTACGCAACGTCGATGCGCTCTGGCAGCAGGTGGCCGAGGTTCTGGCGCCAGCCGGACTGCTGCGGGCGGATGCCAGGGTGAAGGAGATGGTCGATGGCGACTGACATGGAACTCGCGGAGCTTTCAGACGGCATGGCGTCGAATGTCGAGACCAACGCGCCGCGGGGGATCCGCGAACTGGAGGCGGTCTATGACATCCCCGTCACCGTCAGCGCGGTCCTTGGCAAGTCCACGATGCAAGTAAGCCAGTTGTTGAAGCTGGGTCGCGGAGCCGTTGTGGAACTGGATCGCAAGCTAGGCGAAGCCATCGACATTTACGTGAACAATCGCCTCGTTGCACGGGGAGAGGTGGTCATGGTGGACGACAGCCGTCTCGGCGTGACGATGACGGAAATTGTCAAGACGGATCGCGCCGGCTAGCTGCAATGCACGTTCTCATCATTGGATCTCTGGCCGGCGAACTGGGCCAGGCGGCGCGGATCGCCATCGCGCGCGGCGCCAAGCTGGAACAGGCCGACGACATGGATGCCGCGCTGGCATGGTTGCGGACCGATGCCCGTGTCGATTTGGTGTTGTGCGACATTGTCCACGATGTCGCCAGGGTCGTGCTGGCATTGGCCGCCGAACGCATGGCTGTGCCGGTGGTGGCGTGCGGTACCGGGGACGACCCGGAGGCGGCCGCGCGTGCCATCCGCCATGGTGCACGGGAATTCCTGCCGCTGCCACCGGATCCGGACCTGATCGCTGCCATCCTGCAGGCCGCCGCGGGTGAGACGCACGTGATGGTCGTGCGCGATGCAACCATGCATACGACGGTCGGCCGCGCGGAACAGGTTGCGAAATCCAATGCATCAGTGCTGATCACCGGCGAATCAGGCACCGGAAAGGAAGTGCTGGCGCGGCATATACACTGCAAGTCGCGTCGTGCCGCCGGTCCGTTCGTCGCCCTGAACTGCGCGGCTATTCCGGACAATCTGCTCGAGTCGGAGTTGTTCGGGCATGAGAAAGGCGCGTTCTCCGGGGCCGTGGCGCGACGGATCGGCAAGTTCGAAGCGGCGGATGGCGGCACGCTGCTGCTGGATGAGATCAGCGAGATGGACGCGCGTTTGCAGGCCAAGCTGCTGCGCGCCTTGCAGGAGAGGGAGATCGACAGACTCGGCGGTGCGGCGCCGGTGAAGGTGAATGTCAGGATACTTGCGACCACCAATCGCGATCTGCCGGCGGAGATCCAACGTGGCACGTTCCGCGAAGACCTGTATTTTCGACTGAACGTGGTGTCGCTGCGTATTCCGCCGCTGCGTGAACGGCCAGGCGACATTGCGGCATTGGCGGAGCATTTCGCGCGTCACTATGCCGAGGTGAACGGGCTGCCGTTTCGGCCCTTGTCACGTGAGGCGCTGCTGCGGCTCGGCTCGCATTCGTGGCGGGGCAACGTGCGCGAACTGGAAAACGCCATCCATCGTGCGGTGCTGCTCGCTGAGGGCGATCTGATCGGGATCGAGGCCATCGAGCTTGGACCACCCGCGCCGGCTGTGCACTCGGCCAGCGGCGGCGGCGTTGCGTCATTGGTGGGTCGGCGCGTGGAGGAGGTGGAGCGTGACCTGATCATCGAGACACTCGGCCACACGATGGGCAACCGGACGCACGCGGCGACCATCCTCGGCATCTCGATCCGCGCCTTGCGCAACAAGTTGCGTGATTATGCCGCGCAGGGTGTCGCTGTGCCGCCGCCAGCCGCCGGGGTGGCGGCGTAAAGGCCGAGCGCTATGGCGGACGCCATTGCAACGACGAGCATCCTCCCGGCGCTGACCGGACGCATCCGCCAGTTCGCGCCAGGCAGTGATATCGGCCTCGCCATCGGTGTGGTGGCCCTGCTTTCCGTCCTGATACTGCCCCTGCCCACCATGCTGCTGGACCTTGGGTTGGCGCTTTCAATCACGGCGGGCGTGTTGGTCCTGATGGTTGCGCTCTTCCTCAACCGCCCGCTCGATTTTTCCTCCTTCCCGACGCTGCTGCTGCTCACCACGCTGCTCCGCCTGTCGCTGAACGTGGCGGTCACCCGCCTTATCCTGTCGCACGGCAATGAAGGCCCGCTCGCGGCCGGGCATGTTGTCGCAGCGTTCGGCGGCTTCCTGATGGGCGGCGACGTGGTGATCGGGTTGATCATCTTCTCGATCCTGCTGGTGGTGAACTTCATGGTCATCACCAAGGGCTCTGGTCGTATCGCCGAGGTCGCCGCGCGGTTCAGCCTGGATGCCATGCCTGGCAAGCAGATGGCGATCGACGCAGACCTCTCCTCCGGCATCATCGACGACAAGGAGGCGCGCCGCCGACGCAAGGAACTGGAAGCCGAGAGTGGTTTTTACGGCGCCATGGACGGCGCGGCGAAGTTCGTACGCGGGGACGCCATCGCGGCGTTGATCATCACGGTGATCAACATCCTGGGCGGTCTGACCATCGGGCTGCTGCGGCACGGTATGTCCTTTAGCGACGCTGCCGCCACCTTCACCACGCTCACCGCCGGCGACGGTCTCGTGTCGCAGATCCCAGCCCTGCTGGTCTCGACCGCCGCGGGCATCGTCGTCACCAAGGGCGGCATGGAAGGCACGGCGGACGCCGCGCTGATCCGGCAACTGGGCAGCAGTCCAAAGCCGCTCGCCATGGCGGCGGGTGCTGCGACGCTGCTGGCGCTGTTGCCCGGCCTGCCGATGCTCCCCTTCATGGCGCTTGCCGGACTGGCAGGGACCGGCGCCTGGTTGCGCCACAAGGCGCCGGCAGACGCGGCCGTGGATACGCCGGCACCCCCCATCATCACCGAGCAACCGATCAGCGACGCGCTGCGGATCGACATGATCCGGCTCGAGCTCGGTTACGGATTGCTGCCGTTGGCCGGCGGTGACACGGCGCGTCTGACCGAACAGATCAAGGGGCTGCGGCGCGCCATCGCCACGGAAATGGGCTTCGTGCTGCCGCCGGTGCGCATCCAGGACAACATGGCACTCGGCGCCAACAATTACTCGATACGCATCAAGGAGATCGAAGCCGGCAGCGGCGAGCTGCGCCCTACGATGTTGCTGGTGATGGACCCGAAGGGCGGCGCGCCACCCGTAGAGGGAGAGCCGACACGCGAACCTGCGTTCGGTCTGCCAGCACTGTGGATCGATCCGGTGCTTAAGGAGGAAGCGCTGTTCCGCGGCTGCACGGTGGTCGATCCGGCCAGCGTGCTCACGACGCATCTGACCGAGGTGGTGCGCGAGAACATGTCCGAGCTTCTGTCCTATGCCGAGACGCAGAAGCTGTTGGACGAGCAACCACGCGAGCAACAGAAATTGGTTGCTGATCTCATTCCGTCGCAGCTGTCGGCCGGTGGCGTACAACGCGTGCTGCAGAGCCTGTTGGCTGAGCGGATTTCGATTCGCGACCTGTCGACAATTCTCGAAGGCATCCAGGAGGCATGCAGCGGCACGAACCGCACCATTGCGATCATCGTCGCACATGTACGGACGCGGCTGGCTCGCCAGATCAGCGACAGCCACACCGGTGCCGGTGGGTATATCCCTCTTGTTACGCTGTCGGCTGAGTGGGAGGCGGCGTTTGCTGAAGCTCTGTCGGGGCCTGCGGAGGACCGCCAGCTCGCCATGGCGCCCTCCCAATTACAGGAATTCATGCAAAAGCTGCGAACAACGCTTGATGCGGCAGGGACGTCCGGTGATGCACCAGTCCTGCTCACCTCCGGCGGCATCCGCAGCCATGTGCGGGCCATCGTCGAGCGGATCAGACCAAGTACTCCGGTGCTTGCACAGGCCGAAATCCATCCGCGGGCACGCATCCGCACCGTAGGCACGATATGAGCCTTCGGGTGTCGCCATGCGCCTGAAGCGCTACCGGGCCGCCGGGATGGCACAGGCGATGGCGCAGGTGCGAGCGGAACTTGGCGCGGATGCATTGATCCTGGCGACCCAGCGTCTCGGCAACGGCGTCGAGGTGACTGCCGCTCTGGAACCGGATGAAGCACCCCTCACGCCACTTGTGTCGGCAGACCCCAAGCTTGTCGCGGCGCTGGATTTCCACGGGGTTCCTGCCCTGCTGCGCGGCGAACTTCAACGAGGCGATCTGGCAACCACCCTCGCCGGGGCTTTTGGTTTTGCTGCTCTCCCGCTCGAAGAACGGCCCTTGCTGATCGCGGGGCCGCCTGGCACAGGCAAGACACTGACCGTCGCACGACTTGCGACCCGGCTGGTGATGTCGGGCATCAAACCGCTGGTGATCACCGCGGACGGAAAACGGGCCGGCGCGACCGAGCAGCTCGCCGCCTTCACCAAGCTGCTCGGCATCAGCCTGGTCGTTGCCTGCCACCCTGTCACTGTCGGTCGCGCGCTGACCCGACGCGAGCCGGATACACCCGTGCTGATCGACTGTCCGGGATGCGATGCATACGACCCTGCCCAGGTCGAAGAATTGTCGGCGCTTGCCAGCACCGCGAATGCAGCAATCGTTCTGGTGCTGGCCGCGGGGCTCGACCCGGCGGAAGCAGTGGATGTCGCCCGCATCTATGCATCCGCCGGGGCACGCCTGCTGATCGCGACGAAGCTCGACCTCGCCCGACGACTGGGAAGCATCCTGGCGGCGGCCGGCACCGGGCTGGCGCTCGCCGAGGCTGGCATCGGCCCGGGTGCGGCGGATGGTTTGCTGCCAATCACCCCCGCCTGGCTTGCGGCGCGTCTGCTCAGCGGAGTTTCGTGATGACGCATGGCCAAACAATCGCAATTGCCTCGGGCAAGGGCGGTGTCGGCAAGACCTGGTTCGCGATTACGCTGGCGCATGCGCTGACGCGCCTGGGGCGCCGCGCGATGCTGTTCGACGCCGATCTCGGTCTGGCGAATGTCGATATTCAGCTGGGCCTGACGCCACGGTTGGACCTGGCGACTGTCATCAGCGGGAAAGCCACGCTCGCGGACGCTACACTGCATTGTGCCGACGGAGGATTCGACATCGTTGCGGGGCGGTCGGGGTCCGGCCTGCTGTCCGCTATCGATCCAGCGACACTGGAGAGAACTCTGGCGGCATTGCAGATCGCAGCAGCACGCTACGATGTGGTCCTGCTTGATCTCGGTGCCGGATTGGAGCGCGCGGTACGTCGAATGTCTGCCTGGGCCAACAGGCTCCTGGTGCTGGCCACCGAAGAGCCAACGAGTCTGACCGACGCCTATGCGGTGCTGAAGCTCTACGCCGCAGACCGCCCGGACGGCAAGGCTCGCATTGTCGTGAACCAGGCTTCGACCCGCACGGCTGGCGAGCGCACCTTTGCGACGCTGGAGCGTGCATGCCAGACCTTCCTCGGCCGCGCTCCCGCTCTCGCCGGGATAATCCGACGCGACGAACGCGTGGGCGATGCGATCCGGCGCCAGACGCTGCTCCTGTCCCGCCATCCGAATGCGCCGGCTGCCGTCGATATAGAGGCAATTGCGCGTTCGTTGTAGGCTCTGCTGCGCCGCACCACATACGGACGCGGTGGAGGTGGCATGAGTCTCATTCGCAGCAGCCGCGGACGCGATCTGCGCGTGGACTTCTTTCGCGGCCTGGCGCTGTGGTGGATCTACACCGACCACATTCCCGGTGACGTGCTGGGCGATTACAGCCTGCGCAACTTCGCCATGTGCGACGCAACCGAGGTCTTCGTGTTACTCGCGGGCTTTGGTGCCGGCCTCGCCTATGGTTCTGTGATGGATCGACAAGGCTATCTGTATGCAGCGGCCGATACACTGCGGCGTACATGGACTCTGTACATTGCCCATATCTTCCTGTTCGTGGTGTATACTGCACAGGTGGCCTATTCGGCCGCAGCGCTTGACCGCGTCTTCTATCTGGAAGAGACACGGCTCGACGTGCTGGCGGAGGCGCCATACCGTGCGATGCTCGAGGCGTTGCTTCTGCGCTTTCAGCCCAACCTGCTGAACATATTGCCGCTGTATGTCGCGCTGCTGCTGATGTTCGCGATCGCGCTGCCGCTGCTGCGCAAGCCGATGTTGCTGTTCTTTACATCATTCGCCGGTTACCTGCTGGTCCGCGCCACCGGCATCAACATGACGGCCTGGACCGGCGAGGGATGGTACTTCAATCCATTCGCCTGGCAATTCCTGTTCATGATCGGCGCAATCCTGTCGTACGCGCCGCCACAGATGCCACGCACACGGTGGCCGATTGATGTCGCGTCGGTGCTGATCCTGCTGGCCGGCATCGTGGTGATCTGGGTGATCGACACGCACCCTCGCATCCTGGCGGCCATGCCATTGCCAGTGATCCGTTTCGTCATCACCGAGGACAAGACGGGACTGCATCCGTTCCGGTTGCTGTCGATCCTTTCGCTCGCCTGGCTGACAGCGCGTTCGGTTCCAGCCGATACGGACTGGCTGCACTCACGCCTCGCTGCACCACTCGTGCTGCTGGGACAGAATTCGCTGCCGGTCTTCTGTTCGGGCATCTTCTTCGGCTTCATCGCCCGGCTCGGGCTCGAGGCAAGAGAAAACGCCGCAATGCAGATTGCAGTGAACCTCGGCGGTGCACTCGCAATGGTAGCAGTGGCCGGCATCACCGCCTGGTATCGCGGCAAGGGCCGCGCGCCGGCACAGCGGCAGCCCGTCACCTTGCCGGCCGTCGTGAGGACTGATACCGGGTAATTGTATGCGTCGATTGGCCTCTGCGATCCTGCTCTGCGCGGTTTTCGCATTTCCCCAGCCATTGCTGGCAGCCACTGAATTGAGCGGCACCTGCGGTGCCCCCGACGAGTTCGTCACCGCCGATGAGTCGCTTGCGCAGTTTGGTCAGGCCGTTACCGCAGGCGGCGTCGTGAATGTGCTGGCAGTCGGGTCGGCAACCACGGTGGGCTCCGTCACCGCGGCGGGATTGAACAGCGCAGGGGAAGGCGGGGCATTTCCCTGGCATATGGTTCGCGCTCTCCACGCAGCGCTTCCCTCGGTCAAGTTCGATTTGACCATACGTGGTGGACGCGGCATGACCGCGGAAGACATGCTGCCTTTGATCGACGCAGCCCTGCGGCAGCAACACTATGCCCTGGTGTTGTGGCAGACCGGCACCGTGGAGGCGGTGCGCGGACTGCAGCCTGACGGACTGCTCGATGTGCTGCACACCGGCGCTGCGCGTATCCGGGACGCCGGCGGCGACCTTGTGCTGATCGATCCGCAGTTCAGCCGCTTCCTGCGTGCCAATACCGACCTCGATCCGTATGAGAATGTGATGCAGCAGGTCGCGACGATGCCGGGCGTTGTGTTGTTCCACCGCTTCGACCTGATGCGGACCTGGGCCAATGACGGGCGGCTCGATCTGGAACGCACGGCGAAGGCTGACAGAGACAAGGCGTTGGATGAATTGAATGCCTGCCTTGGTCGGGCCCTCGCGCAATTCGTATTGAGCGGGGCCGACCTGTTGAAGAAGTAATCCGCCCGGCGCATGCTCTCGCCCATCCTTGGACGATGGGAGGAAACTGGATGCCTGGAATGTTGGACGGCAAGGTCGCGGTGGTCACCGGCGCGGGGCGCGGTATCGGTCGGGCGACTGCAATCTGCCTGGCCGCGAATGGCGCGAAGGTTGTCGTCAACGACGTCGGCGCCGCGGTCACCGGTGAGGGCCATGACGTCGGCCCTGCGCAGCAGGTGGTGGCTGAAATCACCCAGGCAAACGGTCAGGGCCGCGCGGTGGCGAATACCGACAGCGTCGCCGAGTGGGAAAACGCGCAGAAGATCGTGCAGACCGCGATCGACAATTTTGGCCGCATCGACATGGTGGTGAACAACGCCGGCATCCTGCGCGATCGCATCTTTCACTACATGACGCCCGAGGAATTCGACGCGGTGATGAAGGTGCATCTATACGGCGCCTTCTATGTGAGCCGTGCCGCCGTGGTGCATTTCCGCAAGCAGGAGAGCGGCTGCTACGTCCATATCACCTCCACGTCCGGACTGATCGGCAGCGTCGGGCAGGTGAACTATGGCGCCGCGAAGCTGGGTATCGCCGGCTTGTCGCGCTGCATCGCGATGGATATGCAGCGCTACCACATCCGGTCGAACTGCATTGGCCCGCACGCCTTCAGCCGCATGATCGAGACGGTGCCTGGCCAGACCGAGGAGCAGATGAAGGCGCGGGCCGAAAGGACGCGTCCGGACCACATCTCACAATTGATCGCGTTCCTTGGCACTGACGCGGCGGCGGATGTGAGCGGGCAGATCTTCGGTGTGCGCGGCAATGAGGTGTATCTCTACAATCAGCCGCGACCGATCCGCATCATGGCCCGCCCAGACGGCTGGACGCCGGAGAAGCTGGCCGAACACTGGTTGCCGGCGGTGAAGAACAGCTTCACGCCGCTGGAGCGCACGCGCGACGTTTACCCGTGGGATCCCGTCTGACGCTGCCGCCACACGCCTCTCCCGCACCAGGGGGGAGGCGTTTCAATGCGTTGGCAACGGGACTGATCTGAAGGCATGCCAATCCTCCTGAATGTGGCGCCGGGCCTTGCGCTGACGGTCGGCCGCCCAGCCGGCGAGCGCTGCCACGGCCGGGGCGAGCTCCGCGCGGCGCTCGCCGCCCAGCTGCTCTGCCAGCGCAACCGTCACAACCGCGTCGTTCAGCATCCCAAGCTGCTTCAGTAGCCGCTTGCATCCTCGTAGATACGATTTCACTTCCTTGTGCCTATACAGCGGCGCCAGGAACTCGATGCTGTAGCGCAGCTTCTTCAGCGCCTTGCGCAGTGCGTGAAGTTCCTCCTCCAAGCAACGGTTGATGTGGTGGCCCCCGCGGCGCAGGACCTTGTGCTCCAACCGGCTCACCAGTTGCGGGGCGAGATCGGCAAGCGGGACATGCCGAGCGCTGCCACCAGGCGCGCCCCATTCCGCCAGGCCGAGCACGACAGCTGTCAGGGCCGGCCGCTGCATCTCGTTCACGACGCGCGCATGCGCCGCTCGCCGCTGCGCCTCGGCTGGCCCACGCAGCAGGTCGAGCCATGACGTGGCGACCCCATGCTCCTCCGCCGATACCAGCATCTCCATGCAGAACACGTCCCAGTCGCGCGCCTCGCCGAAGATCCGGCCCAGGTCTCGCAGCGCCTCGGTGAAGCGTGCCTCCGCGTGTGACTCGAGTTGCGGGCGGAACAGCATCAGCGCCGCGCGCAGCCGACGGATGGCGACGCGCATCTGATGCACGCCCTCCGCGTCTCCCGTGGCGGCAGCCGGCTGGTTTGCCATCAGATGCGCCAGCACACCATTGACGATGCGGCGGAATGCCTCCGCTGCCGTCGCATCGCTGGGCAGTTCGACGCCTACCTGCTTCACGGCCTCGCGCGCCCGCCCGGTGCGCAGTCGCCAGCCGCGATCCGCCTTGCTCTCGGCGCCAAGCGTCATCGGCACGTCCGCGTGCAGCATCGCGGCGAGGCGGTACACCGCATCCGGGTCGCCATCCTTCAGTTCGAGTTCCAGCTCGCAGATCTTTTCGGTCGCCTCACCCGCATCGATGCGGCCACGGTCCACCGCTGCCTCAATCGTCGCCCCGTCGCGCCGCAAGGTACGCGTTGTGCGCTGCACGTCGGTGACGAATACCGGCTGGAGGGCGGCTGCCTTCGAGAGCAGTGCCGCGGCCGGCGTACCGGCAAGCAAATCGAGGTTTGGTGATTCCGTCCTGACCGGCCATTCCCATTCGTTGCGCGCAAACGCGCCGTTGTGCCTCCCGTCAAGCTTCAGTGTCTGCACATGCCGCATGCCGTGGCGCCGCACGCGCAGATTGAGGCCCTCACGGACGAGATCGCCGGCTGGTGTATCGAAATAGGTGGTGACTTCGTGCGCCTGTCGCACGTCGACGGATTGGAGCGTCGAATGACCTTCGAGTGATGCATCCGCTTCACTCGGCAGGTGAAACTTGACCTCCAGCTCCATGGGCGGCCCCGCGGGATGTCGGCTCATGACACAGCGAACGCGTGTCCTCGGTCGGCGTTGCTATCGCCCGACGAATTTCGGCTGACGCTTCTCGCGAAAAGCCGCGACGCCTTCGCGGTGGTCCTCGGTCTGATCGAGCTGCGGCTGCACGAATGCCTCAAGGTCGAGGAAATCCTCATAACTCGGCCCGCTTGCCATGTGAAACAGCTTCTTCGCCATGCCGAATGCGAAGGTCGGACCTGTCGCCAGGTCCGCCGCCAGTTCCTCGGTCTTCGCCATCATTTCGCCGTCCGGCACGACGTAGTTCACCAGGCCGAGTGACAGCGCCTCGGATGCCTCGACGAAACGGGCGGTGAATACCAACTCTTTGGCGCGCGCCAGGCCGATGCGGCGGGTCAGGAACCAGATCGCGCCACCATCCGGCGCCAAGCCGATGCGGCGGAACACCTGCGAGAAGCGGGCGGTTTCGGATGCAACGATCAGGTCACAGGCCAGAGCGATCGACCAGCCGATGCCGACCGTCGGTCCACGCACCGCGGCAATCACGGGTTTCTCAATCGCATGCAGCGTGCGCAGGAACTGGTGGCTGCCGCCCTGCATCTTCTCCCGTTCGGCACGCAGGCCACCGCGCTGCATCCGCCCGACATCGGCGCCGGTGCAGAACGCACGCCCCTCGCCCGTGACGATGATGGCGCGCACGTTCTCGTCGAACCGGAGCTGCTGCGTGTAGTCGCGCAACTGCGCGCGCATCTCATAGGTCAGCGCGTTCAGCTTCTCGGGCCGGTTGAGTACGATCTTCGCAACAGAACCGTCGATGATCAGGTCGACCGACATACCTTCCTCCGCCTGGTTCGCAGGCATCCAAGCGTGTTGACGCCATGCGGGCAAGGCGGCAGCGTGGCAGGGTTCAGGGAGGGAATTGCCCATGTCGCGTCCGTTCGAGGGCATCCGCATCATCGACATTACGCATGTGCTGGCCGGACCATTCGCGGCGTATCAGCTCGGGCTGCTGGGCGCTGATGTGATCAAGGTGGAGCACCCCGACGACCCCGACCAGAGCCGTGATTCCGGCAGCGACAATGTACTGAACCATGCCAACATGGGGACAGGCTTCCTGACCCAGGCATCCAACAAGCGCTCGATCACGCTGAACCTGAAGACCGAGCAGGGGCGTGCGATCCTGAAGAAGCTGGTCGTCGCCGCTGATGTGCTGGTGGAGAATTATCGGCCGGGCGCGTTCGAGGCACTGGGGCTTGGCTATGAGGAGATGCGCAAGATCAATCCGAAGCTGATCTACGCATCGTTCTCGGCGTTCGGCCAGAGCGGGCCGCGGCGAGAGCAGACGGCGTACGATCACGTGATCCAATCTACCTCCGGTATCATGGCGATGACGGGCACGCCGGAGGTGAACCCGGTGAAGATCGGCGCGCCGGCGATCGACTATTCTACCGGCACAATGGGCGCGTTCGCGCTCTCGGCGGCACTCTTCCAACGCGAGCGCACCGGTCAAGGTCAGCGCGTCGACATGGCGATGCTGGACGTGGCGATCATCCTTATGGCCTCGCACGTCACCGGCTATCTGCGCAACGGCCACCATCCCAAACCATCTGGCAACCGCATGCCCCACGCCACCAGCATGGCTTACCAGACGAAGGACGGCATGGTGATGCTGGGCGCCTCCAATCTGCGGCAGCAGAAGCGGCTATGGACCGTGCTCGAGCATCCGGAGATGATCAAGCGCACCAACGATGAACGCCACACCGACCATGAGCACGAAGAGACGTTGCTGGCGCAGATCATGCTGACACGCAGTGCGGCGGAGTGGGAGGCATGGCTGCAGGAGCGTCACGTGCCGGCATCGCGGGTGCGCACCATGGGTGAGGCACTGGTTGACCCGCAGATTGCCGCACGCGGCGTGCTGCACCGGCACGAGGCCGCGCCGGGTATCGAGGGACCTTTCACCGTGCCGGTGGCGGCGTTCAAGTTCGCACATGATGGGCCGCGGGTGGATAGACCGCCGCCAATGTTCGGACAGCATACGGACGAGGTGCTGGGCGAGTTGGGATACAGCGCGGCGGAGATCGCTGGGTTCAGAAACGCCGGGGCCATCTAAGAACATTCCGCGGAAGCGGGTACCCGGCGCTGGATCCCCGCCTATGCGGGGATGACGAGGGGGCGGAGGACGCGGAGGAAGGAGTGAGTGATGCAACTGGGTCGGTTAGGCGCGTGGTATTCGACTGACAAGCTGGGTGGGCCGCAGCAGATAAGGGCCTTCGCACAAACCGTCGAACGCCTGGGTTACGATACGTTGTGGTACCCTGAATCGCGTGGTTACGAGTCCTTCTCGGTCGGCGCGTTCATGCTCGGCAATACAACCAAGCTGAAACTTGGAAGCTCTATTGCCTCGATATATGCACGCGATGCCTTCACCTCGCGCCGTGGCCTGCTGTCACTGCAAGCTTTGTACGGCGACCGCTTCATCCTCGGTCTCGGTGTCAGCCACCTGCCTATGGTCGAAGGCATTCGGGGCCACAGGTACGAAAAGCCGGTGCCGGCGATGCGCACCTATCTGGAGGGCATCACCAAGGGCGAGGCTGGCGCCGACAACTGGCCGCTCGCCATCGCCGCGCTCGGGCCGCTGATGCTGAAGCTCGCCGCCAGCCATACGCGTGGTGCACTGCCGTACAACACTACGCCACAGCATACGGCCGAAGCTGCGCGGATCCTTGGCCGTGGCAAGTGGCTGGTCGCGGAGCAGAAGGTTACACTTGAAACTGACCCAGCGAGAGCGAGAGCGCTGGGACGCAAGGAGCTGTCACGCTACATGGTGCTCGACAACTATCGCAACAACTGGCTGCGCCTCGGCTTTTCGGAGGCGGAGCTGGCAAACGGCGGCTCGGACCGGTTCATCGATGCGATGGTGCTGTGGGGCGGCAAGGCGAAGGTGCAGGAAGGTCTGCGCGCACATTTCGCCGCGGGTGCCACGCAGGTCTGCGTCCAGCCGGTGCACGATGATGGCGATACCGCGGCACGCGATCGCATCCTGGCCGAACTCGCTGATACCTGATGGGCGGGGAGGGCCGCCCGGAACCATACCTGAGACGAGGACGCCATGCTGGCCATTCCAAAATCCGGACCGATGTCGCGAACGACAATGGCCTATGTGCTGGCAGGAGGGCGCGGCAGCCGCCTGATGGAACTGACCGACCGGCGCGCCAAGCCCGCGGTGTTCTTCGGCTGCAAATCGCGGATCATCGACTTCGCGTTGTCGAATGCACTGAACTCCGGCATTCGCCGCATCGGCGTTGCCACCCAGTACAAGGCGCACAGCCTGATCCGTCACCTGCAGCGCGGCTGGAACTTCTTTCGCGTCGAACGCAACGAGAGCTTCGATATCCTGCCAGCATCACAACGCGTATCCGAGACCGAATGGTACGCCGGCACCGCCGACGCGGTGTATCAGAACATCGACATCATTGAGAGCTACGGGCCGGACCATATCATCGTCCTGGCGGGCGACCACATCTACAAGATGGACTACGAGCCGATGCTGCAGATGCACCACGAGCGGCAGGCCGACGTGACCGTCGGCTGCATCGAGGTGCCGCGCATGGAGGGGACCGCCTTCGGCGTGATGGCGGTGGATAACGAAGGCCGTATCGTGTCGTTCCTGGAGAAGCCGAAAGACCCACCAGGCATGCCGGACCGGCCCGACATGGCGCTCGCCAGCATGGGCATCTACGTGTTCGCCACCAAGTTTCTGTTCGACCAGTTGCGAAGGGATGCCGCCGATCCGAACTCCAGCCGCGATTTCGGCAAGGACCTCATCCCGCATCTGGTGAAGCACGGCAAGGCGATCGCGCACCGCTTCAGCGAGTCCTGCGTGCGCTCGGGCTTCGAAGCCGAGTCGTATTGGCGCGATGCCGGCACGCTGGACGCGTATTGGCAAGCGAACATCGACCTGACCGAAGTGGTTCCGCCGCTCGATCTCTACGACCATGAGTGGCCAATCTGGACCTATGCCGAAGTCACACCGCCCGCCAAGTTCGTGCACGATGGCGAGGATCGCCGGGGGCAGGCGATCAGCTCGCTCGTATCGGGTGGTTGCATCATCTCCGGCGCTCTGCTGCGACGCTCCTTGCTGTTCACCGGCGTCCACATGCACTCTTTCGCGCGGGTGGAAGACAGCGTCGTGATGCCGTATGTCGATATCGGCCGAGGCGCACGGCTGAACAAGGTCATCATCGATCGCGGCGTGCGAATCCCGGACGGGCTGGTGGTCGGCGAAGACCCGCTGGCCGACGCCGAACGCTTCCGGCGGACGGACAGCGGCATATGCCTGATCACCCAGCCGATGCTCGACCGCCTGAGGTGATGTCGGCGCTCAACGTTCTCGCCGTCGTCTCCGAGATCTTTCCGCTGATCAAGACCGGTGGCCTTGCCGATGTCGCGGGTGCCCTGCCGGTTGCGCTTGCTGCGGAGGGCGTATCAGTGCGGACGTTGGTGCCCGGCTATCCACCGGTATTGCGTGCACTGGAGGGCGGTGTGGTGGTCGCCACCGAGCATATGTTCGGCGGCGAGGCACGCATCGTGGCGGCCAAGGCGGCTGGGCTGGAGCTGTTCGTCATCGACGCGCCGCATCTCTATGCGCGCGAGGGTGATCCGTATCGGGCACCGGATGGATCTGACTGGGGTGACAACGCGTTCAGGTTCGCAGCCTTGTCACGCGTCGCGCTGCTGCTCGCACAAGGCCTGGTGGATGGATACCGGCCTGACGTGGTGCACGCGCACGATTGGCAGGCAGGGCTTGCACCGGCCTATCTTTATTATGCCGGCGGCATGACGCCGAGTGTGATGACGCTGCACAATCTCGCCTTCCAGGGACAGTATCCGGCTTATCTGCTGGGAGCACTTGGGCTGCCCGGCGACTCATACACCGTGAACGGCGTCGAGTATTATGGCGCGATTGGCTACCTGAAGGCGGGGCTGCAGTTCGCCGACCGGATCACCACCGTGTCGCCAACCTATGCGGCGGAAATCCGCACATTGGCAGGCGGCATGGGCTTGGACGGCCTGTTGCGCGCACGGGCCGACGTGCTCTCCGGCATTATCAACGGCATCGACACCACGGTGTGGGATCCGGCAAACGATTCGTACCTTCCCAGCGACCGCGCCGCGAACAAAGCGGCTTTGCAGGAACGTCTTGGCCTGCGTCCCGATCCCGGCAGCTTGCTGTTCGGCGTGGTCAGCCGGTTCTCGGTACAAAAGGGGGTCGACCTGATTCTGGCGGCGCTGCCGGCACTGATCAGCGCCGGCGCGCAACTGGCCCTGCTCGGTTCGGGCGATGCTTCGCTGGAAGCGGCCCTGCGTGCAGCGGCTGGCCCCGATATTGGCGTGCAGATCGGCTACGACGAGAGCCTTGCGCACCTGATCCAGGGTGGCTGTGACGCACTTCTGGTACCGTCTCGGTTCGAACCGTGCGGACTGACGCAGCTTTGCGCTATGCGTTACGGTGCTCTGCCCGTGGTCGCTCATGTTGGCGGCCTGTGCGACACGGTGATCGACGCCAACGAGATGGCTTTGGCAGAGGGGATTGGCACCGGCTTCCATTTTTCCCCCGTCACAAGCGAAATGCTGGCTGCGACGATCCTGCGTGTCGATGCGGTGTGGCGGCAGCCGGAGATCTGGCGTCAGCTGCAACGCAACGCCATGCAGACGGATGTAAGCTGGCGTCGGCCAGCCGCACGTTATGCGGCGCTGTATCGGGAGCTCGCGAATGGATCTTATGGCGGCAGTAACGGCACAATGGGAACTGGCGAGCTCGCTGTTCGATCAGCTCCGTCGTGACGGGCTGGACGAGCCAGGCGTGTCGCGCGATCCGTATGGCGCGGGGGAGCAGCGCGCACATGCGACAGTGGCGGCAGTGGCACGGCAGCTTGGCCTGGAGATCGAAGGTGACGCGGCGGTCAATCTTTACATGACGCTGCGTGGCCGCGACGCCTCGGCGAAGCGCGTCATCGTCGGATCACATCTCGACTCCGTGCCGCATGGCGGCAATTTCGACGGAGCCGCTGGCGTGGTCGCAGGTCTGGTCGCCGTTGCGGCGTTGCGGCAGTCAGGCACCATTCTCGATCGCGACCTGACGGTGATGGGGATCCGCGCCGAGGAGAGCATCTGGTTCCAGGTTTCTTATATCGGCAGCCGCAGTGCACTCGGCGCGTTGCCGGATGGCGCTCTGGACGTCTGTCGCATCGACACCGGCCGTACGCTTGCGGAACACGTCGCCGAGTGCGGTGGCGACCCGGAGGCGCTTAGCAATCGCGCACGCTGCCTCGATCCCGCTCGCATTGGCGCGTACCTGGAATTGCATATCGAACAGGCCCCAAGTCTGGTCGAAGCAGGTCGCCCGGTGGCTATCTGCACCGGCATTCCTGGAAACTTCCGCTACCCCGATGTGCGGATCGAGGGCAGCCACGATCATGTCGGCCTGCCGCGACGCTTTCGCCGCGACGCTGCCATGGCCGGTGCGGAGTTCGCCATGGCTCTCGATCGCCTGTGGGAGGAGTACGAGGCGAAAGCGGTGCCGATGGCGTGCACGATCGGCCGCTTTCACACGGACGCGGCCGCGCACGGGCTGACCATAGTACCCGGCGCGTTTCACTTCAGCCTCGACGTTCGCGCTTACGACGAAGCCGTGCTTGCGGAACTGGACGCCCGGGTGGATGCGATCATCGCCGGCATCGAGCAGCGTCGAGGCGTGTATTTTCATCGCGGACCGAAAGCGCGTGCCGCGGTTGGAGCGGTGGATGCATCGATCAAGGCCGACCTGGAACGCTGTGCCGACGAATTGCGCATTCCTGTGCTGCAACTCGGCAGTCCTGCGTCACACGACGCCGCCGCCTTCGCCGCGGCCGGCGTTCCGATGGGCATGATCTTTGTACGCAACGAGAACGGCAGCCATAATCCACGCGAGGCGATGGCGATGGATGACTTCATGGCCGGTGCCGCGCTGTTGACGCAGTACCTGGCGACCTCTTACGCCTCGCGATAATTCAGCAGCAGCAGGCCTATCAAAATGAAGCACATTGGCCAAAGCCAGTGTGCAACGCGCCAGGCCATCGGATTGATCTGCGGATCCAGGCGCAGTTCCAGCCAGCGCGCCCAGCCGGCGACCATGCCCAACAGCGCCAGCGGCGTGTGGGTGAGCTCGATCAGCAGCTGATCTTTGAGATTGGCGATGGCATGGCTGTGCGTCAGCAGCAACGTGCTGCCGACTGCGCAGAACAGTGGAAACACCAGCGCCGCCCATGGCTTGACAGTACGGCCGACGCGAACGCGCCATTCGAAAATGCCGAAGGCGGCAATGAGCAGCACAAAGGTCCGGTGCTGCAGCACCTCGGTATCGCGCAGGCTGGTGAAGAAGCCGATGTCGCCGAGAGGCCAAGCCTCCGGATCGGCGCGAACGAACAGCAGGGCTGCCAGCCCCACGAACAGCAGCGGCCAGTGACGTGCCCAACGCAGGCCCGCCGCGTGCAGCAGCGACAACACCCCGATTGCGAGCACCAAGAGTCCGGACCAATGATGGTTGTACTCAGACCACGCGATATCGGCGGCGTTGCGCGGCGGCATCTCGCCTGCCCCCGGCATGAACGCTGCGTGAGGCGCCTCGTGCTGGTGCGCGGCCTCGGTATCGAGCTTCGCCTGCAATGCGGGCAACGCCAATGTCTCGTGGTCGGGTGACGTCAGCCGTGGCCATTGCGGAATGTTGCGCTCAATGATTTCCGGCCAGGTCACACGATCCTGCGTCAGATCGATGGCAGGGGGCACCGATGTCAATGACCCTGCAGCAAAGAAGATCGCCACACCGATGCCGATCTCTACCTCGGCATAGCGCTTCAACCGCGTGACCGGCGTGACGGGCCGACGTCTCAGCCGCTCGACCAACAGGAAATTGCCGCCGCCAAGCGCCAGCAACAGCAAAAACATGGCAATTTTGGCGCTGACCATCACGCCGTACGCAGTTCCATACAGACCCGCCCAGCTGCCGATATAGCCAAGGCTCATGGTGAGGCCGCTGATGACAATGCAGGCGACACCCGTCATCGACATGCGCGAGAACCGCGCACCGATCAGCCGCCAGGCCTGCGCCGCCTGGACCCGCCCGAGCGCAACGAGGAAGTAGGGAATGCCACCGATCCAGATCGCAGCACCGAATTGGTGGAGAAACTCCACCAGCAGCAACGGTGTCCGTTCTTGCAGCCGCGCCGCGGCATGCGTGCTTAGCGTTGCAGAGGCCAGCACGATCACGCTCAATGCCAGCAGCGGCGTCACCGGCGCGCGCTGTCCTAGCGCGAACAATGTCAGCGCGATCAATACCGCGGCAGAGGCCTTGACCAGGCCGGCGATCGCAAAGTTCGCGCGCAGTGTGTCGGCGAGCGACAAGTCAAGGGTGCCGACCAGGACGGCCGCCTGCAATCCGACTGTAGCCGCCTCACACAGCACCAGCGCCAGCCCGCTCCACGCAGCAATCGCAATGCAGGTGCGTTCGATCTCCTGGCCGGTCGAGCCGAGTTGCGGCGCCAGTGGCCGCAGCAGCAGAACGATGAACAGCACGCCGCCAAGCACAATCGACTGCGCGGTGATCGTGAGTCCGTGGATAACGACCGAGAAATAGCCGAACAGGTCGATCAGCAGCGACACGCGTCAGCGGTCCATGGCAGTGAACGGCACATCGCCGCGGGTGATATGACCGTCAACCGACAATACCTGCCAGCGCACAACATAGGCACCTGGGACCGTCAGGTCAGCACTGGTCTGCAGCATATCGGGTGGGCCATCGGTGCTGATCTGCAGCACCGCCTGGCTGTGGTCGGGCCTGGTCAGGATCAGCTGCGAGCGCGCGCGGTCGATCCTGCTGTTGTAGCGAAATGACATGAGCACCTTGCCCAAAGGCAAACTGCTGCCCGCGGCTGGTTCGCTGTGCGTCAGGATCGCATGTGCGCGGGCGCTTGCCGATGCAAACAAGAAGCCAAGCAGAACGGCGACGACGAGACGGTCGATGGCCAAGGCGCGCTCCTGTTCCGAGGCGCCTCTATCGGCTATCAGTCGGTCGAACGCAATCTCAGCGAGCGTGCTGCATGAGCCGTCAACCGCCTGGCCGACGTGCCGATTATCGTTGGTTCCACGCCATCACGACGCGTTGGATGGACAATGACGTGTTTCAGCACGTGAACAACGTCAACTACTTCTCCTTCTTCGACACGGCGGTTACGTACTACGAGATGACCAATGGCGTGGTGAACTTGCTGGAAGGTCCGGTTCACTGCGTCGTAGCCGAGGTCATGTGCCGCTACCACAGCTCGGTGGCCTTTCCAGATCGCATCGCCGTGGGAATCCGTGTGGCGCGCGTCGGCAGCAGTTCGGTGCGCTACGAGATCGGCGTGTTTCGCAATGATGACGATGTGGCGGCGGCGGAAGGCCATTTCGTCCACGTCTTCGTCGATCGTGCGACGCAGCGGCCGGTACCGGTGCCGGAGCCGGCCCGGGCTGTACTGCAGGCGATTGCCGCCTGAGTTGTGCTTCTGAACGAAGGAAGCTCAGCGCGGCTTGGGGATTGCTTCGCTGCGCCCACGATGACAGCGTGTTGATATCGAGCAGGAGGACGCCATGGATCTCGGTCTGAAGGGCAAGAAAGCCATTGTCTGTGCGGCGAGCAAGGGGCTTGGCCGCGCCTGTGCCATGTCATTGGCGCGCGAAGGCGTCGACGTGGTCATCACCGCACGTACTGCGGCGGATCTGGAACGCACGGCCGCCGAGATCCGCAAGGAAACCGGCGTGAAGGTGACCCCGGTTGCCGGCGACATCACCACGGATGCAGGTCGCGCCGCGGCGCTCGCCGCCTGCCCTGCGCCCGATATCCTGATCAACAACGCCGGCGGCCCGCCACGCGGCGATTTCCGCGATTGGGGCCGTGATGACTGGATCAAGGCGATCGACGCCAACATGCTGACGCCGATCCTGCTGATCAAAGCTGTGGTGGACGGCATGATCGAGCGCAAGTTCGGTCGCATCGTCAACATCACGTCCGCGTCGGTGAAGTCGCCGATCCCGGAACTCGGCATGAGCAACGGCGCGCGCGCTGGTCTTACTGGCTTCGTCGCCGGGACCGCGCGACAAATTGCCAGGCACAACGTGATCATCAACAACATCCTGCCGGGTCCATTCCTCACCGACCGGCTGCGCAGCGGCTTCGCCGAGGCGGCCCGCGCATCCAACCGACCGGTTGACGAACTGGTGCAGGAGCGGATGAAGAGCAACCCGGCCGGCCGCGTCGGCGATCCGGCTGAGTTCGGCGACGCCTGCGCCTTCCTGTGCTCGGCCAAGATCGGCTTTATCGTCGGCCAGAACCTGCTGCTCGATGGCGGCGCGTTCAATTCGTCCAGCACGTGACGGACCCGCGCTTGCTACCAGAACGGCGCCTCGCGGAGCTGATCCGCGGCGGCGCCCTGGGGCCGGTTTGTGCCGTCGCCCGCTGTCATCGAGAGGCCGACTGTTTCAATAGGCAACGAACGGCTCTAGGCTTGCGCAAGCGCGACCAAGGAGGCTGACGATGCGCAAAGCCCTGACGGGTGCCGTTCTGGCTGCTGCCCTTGCGGCAGGCGGCACCCCTGCCCTGGCACAGAAATCAGCCGACACGTTGCGCATCACCTGGCGCGATGCCGTGCCGGACATCACGCCGTACTACAACCAACTGCGCACCGGCGTGGTCATCGGGCATCAGATCTGGGATTCGCTGGTGTACCGTGATCCTGAGACATTCCAGATCAAGCCGCTGTTGTCCGAGTCCTACAAATGGGTGGACGAGACGACGCTCGAGTTCACCTTGCGCAACAACGTGACGTTCCACAACGGCGACAAACTCACTGCTGACGACGTCGTCTACACAATCAATTCGATCGTCGCCGATAAACAGGTCTCCACACCCAGCAACTATGCCTACCTCGACCACGCGACCAAGGTAGACGATACGCATGTGCGTATAGAGCTGAAGCGCGTGTTTCCTGCTGCGCTCGAATACATGGCAATGACGCTGTACATCATGCCGAAAGCGTATCGCGAGAAGGTGGGGCCGCAGGAATACTCGCAGCACCCGGTCGGCGCAGGCCCGTATAAGGTCACCAGGGTGAACGGGGTGACCCAGGTCGATCTGGAACGCTACGACGGCTATTACCCTGACAGTCCCAAGGGCAAGCCGCCGATCAGCAAGATCGTCATTCACGAAGTACCAGATGCAGCGACCGAAATGGCGGAACTGCTTGGCGGCCGCGCCGACTGGATCTGGAAATTCAGTCCCGATCAGTTCGATGCGGTGAACCGCATGCCGAATTTGCAGGCAACTCGCGCCGAGTCAATGCGTGTCGAATATCTGAGCATGGATGCTGCCGGACGTACCGGAGCTGACAATCCGCTGACGAAGGAGAAAGTGCGCCAGGCGATCGCCGCCGCGATAGATCGGTCCACCATGGCCAAGCAGCTCATGCAGGGCGGCTCACGCGCGATCGACACGCCCTGCTATCCGACACAGTTCGGGTGCGATGCTGGCGCCGCTATGCACTACCCCTACGATCCGACGAAGGCGAAGCAGATGCTCGCCGACGCCGGTTACCCCAACGGCTTTGATACCGAACTCGTCACCTATGATCTGCCGCAATGGTCGGGCGCTGTTCAGGGGTATCTGAAGGCGATCGGCATCAACGCGAAGATCACTCAGCTGCAGGTTGCCGCCGTCGTGCAGCGCTCGATTGCCGGGCAGAACCCGCTGGAGCTGGGCTCCTGGGGCAGCTATTCGGTGAACGATGTCTCCGCCATTCTGCCGAACTACTTCACGTTCACCGGGAACGACTACACGCGGGACCCGGAGATTAAGAAGCTGGTGGAACAGGGCAGTGCGACGGTCGATGCGGACCAGCGGCGCAAGGCGTACAGCGCGGCGATCAAGCTAATCACGGCGAAGGCCTCATGGCTGCCGATCTTCACGCATGCCGTGACCTATGGCTATTCCAAGCAGCTGAACTTCAAGCCGTATCCAGACGAGTTGCCGCGCTTCTTCCTCAGCAGTTGGAAGTAGCGGCATTGTGTCTGGCGGAGACGTGATCGCGCCATAGGATGCGGTCGCTCTCGACGGGAGGAAATCCATGAACAGCAGGATTGGCGCGACCCGGCGCGCATTCGTTGGCGGGCTCGCGGCCACTTCGCTCGCACCGGCTGTGGGAGTTGCGCAGCAGCCGAGTGCCGCGACAGGTGCGCCCCCTTCGGTGATCACCAATCCCCCGCGACAATGGGGCCGGCACGCTCAGCCAGACATCTACCCCGATCCCGATGTGATCGTGATCGACCCGTCGTTTGCCGCGCTCCGCGTCGGCAACGTTCCAATCCGTCGCATAGCCACCGGCTTCACCTGGGCGGAAGGTCCCGCTTGGTCGAACGAAGGCCAGTACTTCGTATTCAGCGATGTGGTGGGCAACACGCAGTATCGCGTGCTGTGGGATAACTTGCGGGTAACGCCGTTCCGCAAGCCGTCGAACAACAGCAACGGCAATTCGTTCGACTTCCAGGGGCGGCAATTGTCCACCGAAGACTTCTTCCGCCGCGTGGTTCGCTGGGAGCACGACGGCACGATGACGGTGATCGCCGATCGGTTCGACGGCAAGCCGCTGAACTCGCCGAACGATTTGGTGCCGCATCCGGACGGCAGCATCTGGTTCACCGATCCGCCATATGGCGATCAGTTGGCCGAAGGTCACCCGGATGATGCTGGTGGCCCCGCAAATCCGCAAGGCAAGCTCAGTCCGCGCATCGGCGCCCCAAACGCAGGAGCAATCGGCGGGACGAAGCGGGAACTGCCGCACGCAGTCTATCGCTGGGACCCAAGTGGTCGGCTCGACCAGGTGATCAGCGAAGATCAACTGAAGAACCCCAACGGCATCTGTTTCGCCCCAGACTACAAGACCCTGTACGCAATCAGCACCGGCAGAGGACCTGGCGATTCCCACTCGGGTGGAACGCGTACAATCCACGCATTCGATGTGCAGGGAACCAAGGTTGCGAACGGCCGCGAGTTCCTGGACATGACGGTGGATGGCGTGCATTGCGGGCCAGACGGCATGCGAGCCGACGTGTTCGGCAATCTTTGGTGCAGCGCGAATGGGCCGCTCGGGTATGCAGGCGTGCTCGTCTATGATGCGCAAGGCAAACTGATCGGTCGCATCCGCCTGCCGGAAATATGCGCCAACCTCAGTTTCGGTGGCCCGAAGCGAAATCAACTGCTGATGACGGCTTCCCAGTCGATCTATCTGTTGCAGGTGAACACGCAGGGCGCTGCACCGGGGTAGCGATTCACGGCAGGCGCAGCGCCATCTCGCCCTTGAACGCGTGGATCAGTTGCCGGCGCTGGAATCGCCAGCCATCGGACCGCTTCACCAGTTCATCGTCATACACGCCACACACCGATGGGAATGGTCCATTCGGGCCTTCTACCATCACCAGGTAATTCGACCGTGCGGTTGCCCGCGCTCCATCGCAGCTTATGATGCTGTTCATCACGTAGTGCACACGCCGCGGCGACGGAGGAACGGACTGCTTAAGCCACACAGCAATGTCCGCCGGTCCTTTCGCAGTGCGATACGGCGCGATCCATTCGCCATCGTCGCTGAACAACGCGGCGAGTTCGTCGAAGCGCCCTTCGTCCATGCAAAAGCAGTAGCGATGCAGCAGCTCGCGAATGGCGTCCTTGTCCTCAAGCATTGGCACGGCGCTTTCCCAGTTCGGCAGCAAGTTGGATGGCGGCAATCAGACTGGCAGGATCGGCAACGCCTTTGCCCGCGATGTCATATGCCGTGCCATGGTCGGGCGACGTGCGCACGATCGGCAGCCCGAGCGTGACGTTGACCCCGCGATCCATGTCGAGCGTCTTCAGCGGGATCAGTGCCTGGTCGTGATACATGCAGATCGCCGCATCGTAGCCGCTGCGCGCCCGGGTGGTGAACATCGTATCCGGCGGCCAGGGCCCGGATACATCGATGCCACACTCCCTCAATACCGCGATCGCAGGGCCGATGATCGTGCTCTCTTCGTTGCCAAGCGCGCCCTGCTCTCCCGCGTGCGGGTTCAGGCCCGCTACGGCCAGGCGTGGCCGGGCGATCGCAAATTCCCGCCGTAGCGCCTCAGCGGTCGTCTGCACCGCCGCGACGATCGCCTCGGTGGTCAGCATTGCGATCGAGTTGCGCAGCGACGCGTGCACTGTCACCGGGACGACGCGCAGTTCGGGACTGGCAAGCATCATGATCTGTCGTCCCGTCGCGCCGGTCAGCGCTGCGAGGAATTCGGTGTGGCCAGGATAGGCAAAGCCCGCGCTGTACAGCGCCGCCTTGTTGATGGGGTTGGTGACCATTCCACTCGCTTTACCGCTCAGGCAAAGCGCAGCAGCGCATTCAATCGAGCGAATCACCGCCGTGGCGTTTGCTGCATCAGGATGACCCGGCTTCGGCGCAGCCGGAAGGCTGATCGGCAGCACCGGCAGCGCCTCGGCAAAGGCGGCACTGGCGGCATCGGCCGACGCAACAGTTCGAATGGGCACATCGCCATCGAGCGCTGCGAGCCTGCGTGGATCGTCCAGACTGACAAAGCAAGGACCTTCGCGGTGCAGCGCCTGCCATGCGCGCAAGGTCAGCTCGCCACCAATCCCGGCAGGATCACCCATCGTCAGGGCGAGCGGTTTCATGCGTCAGATATGCAGCGCGCGGCCATCCACCGCCAGAGCCGCTTCCTTCACAGCCTCTTCCAGCGTTGGATGTGCGTGACACGTCCGAGCCACGTCCTCGGCCGACGCACCGAACTCGATGGCGGTCGTCAGTTCGGCAATCAGCGTACCAGCGTCCGGACCGATGATATGCGCCCCGAGCAGCCGGTCGGTTGCCTTGTCGGCCAGCAGTTTCACGAATCCATCGGTGTCGCCCATCGCCCGCGCACGGCCGTTGGCAGTGAACGGGAATTTCCCGACATTGTAGGCGATGCCGGCTGCCTTCAGTTCCTCCTCGGTCTGGCCGACCGCCGCCACTTCCGGCCACGTATATACAACGCCGGGAATTGCGGCGTAGTTCACGTGGCCAGCCTGGCCGGCGAGAATCTCCGCCACTGCCACGCCCTCTTCTTCCGCCTTGTGCGCCAGCATCGGCCCAGCGATCGCATCACCGATCGCGTAAATACCAGGCACGCTGGTGGCATAACGCGCATCCGTCTTGATTCGGCCACGCTCGTCCAGTTCGACGCCTGCGCCGGTACCGTTGGTATACGGCCGCCGTCCGATCGACAGCAGCACGACGTCTGCCTTCAACTCCTCCGCCGTACCACCCGCCGCCGGTTCGATGGTCAACGTGACCCCGTCATTGCCTTTGCGTGCGCCGGTGACCTTCGTCCCGAGGCGGAACTTCATGCCCTGACGTGCCAGGATGCGTTCGAGCGCCTTGGAGATTTCCGTGTCCATCGTCGGCACGATGCGATCGAGGAATTCCACCACGGTCACATCCGCACCCAGCCGGCGCCACACGCTGCCTAGTTCAAGCCCGATATAGCCACCACCGATCACCACGAGGTGGCCGGGTACCTGATCCAACTCCAGTCCGCCGGTCGAGGTAACAATCTGCTTTTCGTCCACGTCGAGTCCCGGCAACGGCACGCTTTCAGAACCCGTGGCGAGAACGATGTGCTTCGCTTCATACGACGTCCCGTCGACATCCACTTTGCCGGGCGCCGTGATCCGCCCTGTACCCTTGAGCCAGGTCACCTTGTTCTTGCGGAACAGAAATTCCACACCCTTGACGTTGGCGTTGACCACTTCGTCCTTCCGCGCCTGCATACGCGCGAGGTCGAGCTTAACACCGTCCACCAGCACGCCATGGTCCTTCAGCTTATGCGTTGCGTGGTGGAACTCCTCGGATGACTGCAGCAGTGCCTTCGACGGGATACAGCCGATGTTGAGGCACGTCCCTCCCAGCGTGGCACGCTTCTCCACGCAGGCTACCTTCAAGCCGAGTTGTGCCGCACGAATGGCGCACACATAGCCGCCCGGTCCCGAGCCGATGATGATGACGTCGAACGAGTCAGGCATGACGTCAGAGCCCCAGCAACAGCCGGCGCGGATCTTCGACGCCTTCCTTGACACGCACGAGGAAGCTGACTGCTTCACGTCCATCGACAATTCGATGATCGTAGCTCAGTGCCAGGTACATCATTGGACGTGCCTCGATCTTGCCGGACACCACCATCGGTCGCTCCTGGATCTTGTGCATCCCCAGGATGCCCGACTGCGGCGGATTTAAAATCGGCGTGGACATCAGCGAGCCATACACGCCGCCATTGGTGATGCTGAAGGTTCCACCCGTCAGTTCCTCCAGCTTCAGCGCACCATCCCGTGCGCGGCGGCCGAAATCGCCAATCGCCCGCTCGATTTCGGCAAAGCTCATGGCATCGATGTCACGGATCACCGGCACCACAAGGCCAGCGGGTCCGCCCACCGCGATGCCCATGTGGACGAAGTTCTTGTAGACGATGTCATCGCCGTCGATCTCGGCGTTGACCGCGGGGAACTCCTTCAGCGCTGCCACGCACGCCTTGACGAAGAACGACATGAACCCCAGGCGTACGCCGTCATGCTTCTTCTCGAACGTGTCGCGATACTCGCTGCGTAGTGCCATCACCGCGGTCATATCCACCTCGTTGAAGGTGGTCAGCATGGCGGCGGTGTTCTGCGCCTCCTTCAGCCGCGCGGCGATCGTACGCCGCAGCCGCGTCATGCGAACGCGCTCTTCGCGTGGCTCGGCCGCGCGTGGCGGTCTGGCAGCGGGTGGTGATGCAGCCGGCGCGGGACGGTTCAGGAATGCCAGTACATCCCCTTTGGTGATCCGCCCATCCTTGCCGGAGCCGTCGCCGATATCGGCGGTCGCCAGTCGATTTTCCTCGATCAGCTTGGCGGCCGCAGGGAAGGGCTGCGGGGGCGGGCTTGCGGGACGTGCCACCGGCCCGAGTGGACGCGGCGGCGGATGCACCCCAGCCGGGGGATTGGCTGCGGCTCGCTGCTGCTGCTGCGGGGCCTCGGCTTCCGCCACCGCCGGCGCAGGCTCGGCCGCTGCCGGGAGCGGTGCAGCCTTCGCGGCAGGCGAAGCAGCGGCACCGGCGTTTGGCTCCAGTGTGGCGAGCAGCGCACCAACCGGAACCTCGCTGCCTTCCTGCGCGGCAATCGAGGCCAGTACCCCAGCGGCTGGCGAACTGACCTCCACGGTGACTTTGTCGGTCTCCAGTTCGACCAGCGGTTCATCTGCCGCAACGGCCTCGCCTTCATGCTTGATCCAGCGCGCGACGGTGGCCGAGGTGACGCTTTCGCCCAGCGTGGGCACCGTGATCTCGGTCGCCATCAGCCGATCCCGAGCGCCGCGGCGACCAGGGTCGCCTGCTCGCGCGCATGTACGCGCGCCTGGCCAGTGGCTGGGCTCGCTGCCGCATCGCGTCCCGCGTATTGTGGCCGCCGCACGCGACCTTCCAGTCGGCCCAACACCTTCTCGATGCGCCGGCCGACGAAGGTCCAGGCACCCATATTCTCCGGCTCCTCCTGGCACCACACCACATCGGCGTTCTCGTAGGGACGCAGCACACGCCCGAGCGTATTCTCCGGGAATGGATAGAGCTGCTCCAGGCGGATGATTGCCACGTCGTTCTCCTCGTGCGCGCGACGCTCGGTCAACAGATCGTAATAAACCTTGCCGCTACAGATCACGACGCGACGCACCTTTTCCGGCGGCTCGATGGCATCGGCTTCCGGAATGACGAAGCGGAAGCGTCCTTCGCTCATTTCTGCGTACGACGACACCGCCAGCTTGTGACGCAGCAGCGACTTCGGCGTAAAGATGATCGCCGGCTTGCGGAAGTTGCGACGCATCTGCCGGCGAAGCGCATGGAAGTAGTTGCCCGGCGTGGTCGGCATGCACACCCACATGTTCCGTTCGGCGCAAAGCTGCAGATAGCGCTCGATGCGTGCCGATGAATGCTCTGGCCCCTGCCCCTCGTAGCCATGCGGGAGCAACAGCGTCACGCCCGACATGCGCAGCCACTTGGTCTCGCCTGAGGCGATGAACTGATCGATGATCACCTGCGCGCCATTGGCGAAGTCGCCGAACTGCCCTTCCCACAGCACCAGCGTGCGCGGATCGGCGAGCGAGTAGCCGTACTCGAAGCCCAGCACGCCGGCTTCCGACAGCAGTGAGTTGTAGATTTCGATCTTAGCCTGCTCAGGCGCGATGTTGTTGAGCGGAACATACTCGTGCTGATTGGTCTGGTCGATCAGCACGGCATGGCGCTGGCTGAATGTGCCGCGCTGGCAATCTTCGCCGGACAGGCGCACGCGATTGCCTTCGAGCAGCAAAGAGCCGAAGGCGAGCGCCTCGGCAGTCGCCCAGTCAATGCCTTCTCCCGCCTCCAGCACCGCTTCTTTGGCTTCGAGCTGGCGCGCGATCCGAGGATGCACGTCGAACCCGGCTGGCACGCGCGACAATGCCATACCGATCTGGCGCAGTGTCGGTTCTGCCACCGCAGTGGTCGCTTCGTGCAGTTCGAAGTCCGGCTCCGGCGGATGAAACCC
>JAMXLO010000008.1 GCA_024280945.1 Acetobacteraceae bacterium | reverse complement strand
CCCGCAGCGAGCTCCAGCATCACCGCCTTGCGCTCATCGACATCGACCTGGATCTCCTGGCCGCGTGACAACAGGTTTTCGGCGGCGAAGGTGTCGCGGTGCGGCACCTGGTCCAGCTTGTGCGTCTCCGGAATGACGCGCATCGCACCATTTGCCGCGACACTGTCAGTGAACGCCACCCAGGCGGTGATAATGTCGGGAGGCTCGAGACCCCAGTAGGTGGAATCCTGGTGCCACGAGACATAACTGGGATTACGCGGTTCTTTGATAAAGAACGATGTGCCCCAGCACAGGATGTCAGGGCCGACGATATCCTCCACTGCGTCGAGAATGCGTGGATGGCGGATCAGATCGCTGAGCCAGGTGAACAGCAGATGTGGCTTGTGCCGCACCCCGCCTTGCATGCCCGTGCCGCTCGCCTCGAAAGCTTCAAGTCTGCGGCGTAGCCCATCGGCTTCGGCGCCTGAGAGGACGGGGACCGGGGCGTAATAGCCGAGATCGCGGTAGTGCCGTACGGCAGCTTCAGTGAGCGATTTCATGGGAACATCCTGAGCATATGGACAAATGCTGTAATCCCGCGCCACCATCTCCCGCAAGTCTGGGAGGAAACAACAACAAAATCTGGGAGACTTGACGATGCGGAGACGTACTTTCCTCACGGCTTCGGCTGCTACCCTGGCGTTGCCCGCGGTGGTGCAAGCACAGAACAAGCGAGTGCTGAAATTCATCCCGCAGTCGGACCTTGCGGTGCTCGATCCGGTCTGGACCACGGCATACGTGACGCGCAACCACGGCTACATGGTGTACGACACGCTGTACGGGCAGACGGGCAAGCAGTTCGGCTTCAAGTGCACACCGCAGATGGTCGCGGGCCATGTCATCGAGAACGAAGGCAAGACCTGGAAGCTCACCTTGCGCGAGGGGCTCGTTTTCCACAACGGCGAGAAGGTGTTGGCAAGCGACTGTGTCGCCTCGATCAAACGCTGGGGTGCGCGTGACGCATTCGGCCAGGCACTGATGGCGCGCACCGATGAATTGTCCGCGGCTGATGACAAGACGATCGTGTTCCGTCTGAAGCAGACGTTCCCGCTGCTGCCCGACGCGCTCGGTCACGGTGCCTCCAACATGTGCGCAATGATGCCGAAGCACATCGCTGAAACCGATCCGTTCAAACAATTCACCGAAGTGATCGGCAGCGGGCCATACCGCTTCAAGGTGGACGAGAGGGTGCAGGGCTCGTTTTTCGCCTATGAGCGCTTCGACAAGTACAAGCCACGCGAGAATGGCGAATCCAGCTTCACCGCCGGCCCAAAGATCGTGCACTTCGATCGGGTCCAGTGGCACGTTCAGCCGGATTATGCCACCAAATCGGCGGCGATGCAGGCAGGCGAGATGGACTGGTGGGAGAACCCTCCCGCCGACCTTCTGCCGCTGCTGAGGAAGGCCAACGTCAAAATCGAGTTCACCGACTCTACAGGCTTTCCATTCCTGCTGCGGCCGAACCATCTGTATCCGCCCTTCGACAAGCCGGCGGTGCGCCGTGCTCTGATGGGCGCGATCGACCAGAGGGAATTCATGATTGCGATGCAGGGGGAGGACGCCTCGCTCTGGACGGTGCCTTGCGGCTTCTTCCCGCTCGTCTCACCGCTGGCCAGCGATGCCGGGCTGTCGGTGTTGACCGGAAAGCGTGACCACGCCGCGGTCAAGAAGGCGTTGCATGACGCGGGCTATGCCGGCGAGAAGGTCGTACTCATGGGCGCCACCGACCAACCGCAGAACTATCCGCTGGCGGAGGTCGCCGCAGATATGCTGAAGCGCGTCGGCGTGGACGTCGACTACCAGGCGACTGACTGGGGCATGGTGGTGCAGCGGCGCGCGCTGACCAAGCCGCCGGCGGAAGGCGGCTGGAACCTGTTCTGCACCGGATTCTCCGGGCTCGACTTCTTCACCCCTGCCAGTCACCTGCCGCTGCGCGGCAATGGCAAGGGAGCTTGGTTCGGCTGGCCGGATGACCCGAAGATCGAGGCGCTTCGGGAGGCGTGGTTCAACGCACCTGACCTTGCCGCACAGAAGAAGATCGGCGAGGAGATCCAACTTCAGGCGTTCGAGAACGTGCCCTACTATCCCTTGGGCCTGGCGCAGCTTCCGACGGCTGTCCGCCCAGACATCACTGGCGTGCCGGAAGGTTTCGTCAGTTTCTGGGATGTCCGCCGGACATGATCAACGCAGGCATCGTCGGCCTTGGCTGGTGGGGCAAGAATATCGTCGAAGCGGTTCAGGGCAAGAGTGAACACCTCCGCTTCGTACGCGGTGCCTGCCGCGACACGACGCCGGTCACCACCTTCGCCGAACACCACGGCTTGGCGCTTTCATCTTCGCTGGATGCGCTTCTGGCGGATGACCGGGTCGATGCCGTGGTGCTGGCGACCCCGCACTCACTGCATGCCGATCAGATCGTGGCTGTGGCGAAGGCGGGAAAGCCGGTGCTCTGCGAAAAGCCGCTGGCCCTGACCCGAGCGGATGCCGCCCGCGCGATCGATGCATGCAAGCGTGCCGGTGTCGTGCTGGCGGTGGGCGAGAACCATCGGTTTTGGCCCAACATGCAGGAGATGCACCGCATCGTCGCGCTCGGTGAGCTGGACGAGCCGATGCATATCGAAGGCCATACCAGCAACGAGAATGCCGGGCGCCACTTCGGCGCCTGGCGTCACTCGGCCGCCGAATCGCCGGCGGGCGGCATGACCGGTGCGGGGATTCACGTGCTGGATGCATTCGTGCACCTGATGGGCCCGGTGCACGCTGTGACAGCGCAACTGGTGACACGCAAGCCGCCACCCGATCCCACCGACATGCTGTCGGCCATGTTCAGCTTCACCGCAGGAGCCACTGGACTGTTCGCCACGCTGCGCTCGACACCCGATTACCGGCGCGTCCATGTGTTCGGCCGCGCCGGTTCGGTGGAGGCAATTGGCGATACCGAATTGATCATTCGCCGCAGCGGCAAGCCGGTGCAGATGCTGCGCTTTGATCGGGTGGATTCGGTCCGGCTCGAGCTGGAGGCATTCGCCGATACGGTCACTGGCCGCCAAGCCTATCCGATCACCACCGACCAGATGCTGTCGACCATCACCGCGTTCGAGGCGCTGGTCACTTCGGCCGAGACCGGCCGCTCAATCACCTGCTGAATACTTCGGACGCAGTTATCGTCATCTTCGGTGCCGCGGTCCGTCCGGGTGGCCGACCCAGCACCAGTCTGGTGCTGCGCGCCGAGGCCGCCGCCGTGTTTGCCGCTCGCTTCGCCGATCCGTTGTTCGTCCCAACCGGTGCGGTTGGGCGGCATGGTCCGTCCGAGGCGTCAGTGATTGCAGCCCTGCTGCAGGGGCGCGGCATACCAAAGGCTCGCATCCTGCTCGAGGAGACCGGCACCGACACGCTGTCGTCCGCGCGCGCAGTCGCCGCGCTGATTCGCAAGTGTGGCATCAGCGCGCCGGTGTTCGCCGTGAGCAGCCTGTACCACCTCCCGCGCTGCCTGTTGCTGCTGCGCCTGCTCGGCATCCCCGCGCGTGCAGCTGTCCCTCCCACAGTTCCTGCGGCCGCCCTTTGGTGGCGCCGCTGCTACCGATGGCTGCGCGAAGTCCCGGCGCTGCTGTACGATTGTCTGCTTGCGATACTGTCGCGCATCAGGAGGAGCCACCATGGCTGATGTCGTTCATCCGCCCCGGGGCACTCCAAACCATTGGGAGGATCGCAGCAACGGCGACGTCGTGATCCTGGAAGTCGGCGACCGCTTGCCTGGTGACCAGGGGACGTATCCTGATGAACGACCTGAAGGCGGTGATGGGCGCCGATGGCAGGTGGCACTACACGCGGAAGGACGGCTCGCCGTTGTAGCGATCAGCGTTCGGTCTCGTCGGAATCCGGTTCCACCTCGATGTCCGGGCCGATAGTGTCGGAATCGTCCTCGAGGTCCGCGGCATCCTCGATCATGTCCTCTTCGCTTTCCTCTTCGACGCCCTCCACTTCGATGTCGGCCTCTTCCATGCCGGGGGCAGGTACGGGCTTCTTTGGCCGGCGATCCTCCACGACGTTGCCGCCGGTGCGGCGCGGACGCGGTTGTTCGATCGGTTGTTCGGTGCCGCATTTCGGACAAGCAGCCGGGACCTTGGTCAGGTCATAGAAGCGCGCGCCGCAGGCGACACAGACGCGCTTGGTGCCTAGTTCAGGCTTCGCCATCCGGTAAGCCTCGCAGGGTTGGCGTGTGAAAACGGGCGCCCATGCCACCGCGGCCGGCCAGTGTCAAATGGTTGTCGTTCGCGCCGTGCCCGACATCGTTCGCCGCACCTTGTTCCACGCCGCCTGGTGCAGCTATCAACCGGACCATGGACAGCTTTCGCATGGCATCCCGTCGCGCCGCTGCACCGCTGACCGGGCGCGTGAACGTGCCTGGCGACAAGTCGATCAGCCATCGGGCGTTGATGTTCGGCGCACTGGCTGTGGGCGAGACCCGCATCACCGGGCTGCTGGAAGGGGAGGACGTGCTGCGCACGGCGGCGGCGATGCGCGCTCTCGGTGCCGAGGTCGCCCGCGATGCGGACGGCGCATGGCGTGTTTCCGGCCGCGGCGTTGGTGGCCTGGTGGAGCCGGCGGACGTGCTGGACATGGGCAATTCCGGAACGGCGGCGCGGCTGTTGTGCGGGGTGCTGGCATCGCATCCGATCTTCGCCGTGATGACCGGCGATGCCAGCCTGCGCAGGCGGCCGATGCGGCGCGTCATCGACCCGTTGTCCGCCTGCGGCGCCCGGTTCGACGCACGCGAGGGCGGTCGATTGCCGCTCGCGATGCGCGGTCCGGTCGAAGCGTTGCCCCTGGATTACCGGGTGCCCGTCCCATCGGCGCAGGTGAAATCCGCCGTATTGCTGTGCGGACTGAATGCGCCTGGCATCACTCGCGTCGAGGAGCCGGAAGCGACGCGGGATCACACAGAGAACATGCTCAGCCACTTCGGCGCCAGCGTGCAGGTCGAAGCGTCCGGGCGAGCTCGCATCATCACGCTGCAAGGCCAGCCAGAGTTGCGGGCAGCCGACGTGACGGTCCCTGGCGATCCCTCCTCGGCGGCGTTCCTTGCGGCGACGGCGCTGCTGGTTCCCGGTTCGCGGCTATCCATTGCCTCGGTCGGGCTGAACGAGCTGCGCTGCGGCTTCTATGCGACCTTGGCGGAGATGGGCGCCAACATTGTGGTGGCAAACCGGCGCGTTGAGGGCGGAGAACCGGTCGGTGACCTCGACGTGTCGCATGGTGAACTCCGCGGTGTCGACGTGCCGTGGGAGCGGGCACCAACGATGATCGATGAATATCCTGTGCTTGCGGTGATTGCCGCCCATGCCATCGGAACCACCCGCATGCGCGGGCTGAAGGAGTTGCGGGTCAAGGAAAGTGACCGTGTGGCCGCGACGGCCGCCTTGCTGGCGGCTGCCGGCGCGCGCGTCGAGGTCGAAGGCGACGATTTGATCGTGCATGGCGATGGCCCGACCTTGCGCGGTGGCGGGCTGGTTCGAACGGAGATGGACCACCGCATTGCGATGGCCGCGCTGGTTCTCGGCGTGGCAACTCAGGAGCCGATGACCGTGGACGACGCGGCATTCATCGATACGAGCTTCCCGGGCTTTGCCGAATTGATGAACCGTGCCGGTGCGGCCCTGGCGCCGGCTTGATGGCCGGCGCAGCGGCCGGCGATGACGGTCGAAGAGCGAGCTCTCGCCCGCACCCACACGTGACGCGCGGTCCGGTCATCGCCATCGATGGACCGGCGGCGGCCGGAAAGGGCACCTTGGCGCGGCGGTTGGCGGCCGGCTTTTCGTTGCCTTATCTCGACACCGGCTTGCTGTATCGCGCGGTCGGTCGGCGCGTCCTGGACGCCGGGGCGGATCCGTCGGATGCCGCCGCGGCGGAGGCGGCGGCACGTGCGCTGCGGCAGGCGGACCTTGGCCGGAGCGATCTGCGCGGCCCTGTGGCCGACGCAGCAGCGGCGGCGGTTGCCGCAATTCCCACGGTGCGTGCCGCGTTGCTCGACTTTCAGCGTGGCTTTCCTGCCGAGAAGGGGGCGGTGCTGGACGGAAGGGACATCGGCACAGTCATTTTCCCCGACGCGCAGGTAAAGCTTTACGTGACCGCATCGCTTGCCGAGCGAGCGCGTAGGCGGTGCCAGGAACTGCTGGACAAGGGGATGGCTGCCGATCTCGCCACGGTCGAGGCCGAAATGTCGGCGCGCGACACGCGCGATCGGCCGAACATGCGGCAGGCGGATGACGCAGTGCTGATAGATACCAGCCTGTTGACCCCGGATGAGGCGTTCGAGCGCGCTGCCAGTATCGTGCGCGGCAGGCTGACATGACACCCGCGTCGAGCCCCAGCACTGAAGCCACTATACAAGCTGAAGCCACTATACAAAACGCTGCTGCCGCTTGACTTCGCTGTCTCGCGGCGTATGTGTCGAATATCCACAGTCCAACCGGGCCCGCGGCAGTTGCCGTGGGCAAGTCGTGTTTCCGCCAAGGGACGCGCATATCAACGGCTTCTCCGGGCAATGCACCCGGCTTCACCGTAACGGAACCCAATCAACACATGGCACTATCCGCCACCGTCGCACGCACCGCGCCGCCTGCCGCTCCAATGCAGGACCATTTCAAGGGCGAAGATTTCGCCTCCCTCCTCGATGAAACGCTCGGCCAGGACACCGGCTTCGATGGCTCGGTGGTCACCGGCCGCGTCCTGCGTTTGACTGATGAATACGCTATCGTCGATGTCGGCCTGAAGTCGGAGGGCCGCGTCGCCCTCAAGGAATTCGGCCCCCCTGGCGCCAAGCCCGAGGTCAAGCCCGGCGATGTCATCGAGCTCTATGTCGAGCGCTACGAGGACAAGGACGGCGCCATCATCCTGTCGCGCGAGAAGGCGCGGCGCGAGGAGGCGTGGACCAATCTTGAGAAGGCATTCGAAACCCAGCAGCGGGTCAACGGCACGATCTATGGCCGGGTGAAGGGCGGCTTCACCGTCGACCTCGGGGGCGCGGTGGCGTTCCTGCCCGGCAGCCAGGTGGACATCCGCCCCGTCCGCGACGTCGGGCCCTTGATGGGCTCGCCGCAGCCCTTCCAGATCCTCAAGATGGACCGCGCCCGGGGCAACATCGTGGTGTCGCGCCGCGCCGTGCTGGAGGAGACCCGTGCGGAGCAGCGGACCGAACTGATTCAGGGCCTCAAGGAAGGCCAGATCCTCGACGGTGTGGTGAAGAACATCACCGACTACGGCGCCTTCGTCGATCTCGGCGGCGTCGATGGTCTTTTGCATGTCACTGACATTGCGTGGCGCCGCATCAATCACCCGTCCGAGGCGTTGCAGATCGGCCAGCAGGTCAAGGTCCAGGTGATCCGGTTCAACCCGGAGACCCAGCGGATCTCACTCGGCATGAAGCAGCTCGAGACGGATCCGTGGGACGGCGTTGCGGTCAAGTACCCGGTAGGTGCGAAATTCACCGGCCGGGTTACCAATATCACTGACTACGGTGCCTTCGTTGAGCTGGAGCCGGGGGTCGAGGGCCTGGTGCACGTCTCCGAAATGTCGTGGACCAAGAAGAACGTGCACCCGGGGAAGATCGTCTCCACCAGCCAGGAAGTGGACGTCCTGGTGCTCGACGTGGACGCGTCAAAGCGACGTATCTCACTGGGTCTCAAGCAGGTGCAGCGGAACCCGTGGGAGCAGTTCGTCGACGAGCACCCGATCGGCTCCGTGGTCGAAGGCGAGATTCGCAACATTACCGAGTTCGGCCTGTTCATCGGCCTGAGCGCCGATATCGACGGCATGATCCACATGTCCGACCTGTCCTGGGACGAACCAGGCGAGCTGGCCATCGCCAAGTACGACAGGGGCCAGGTGGTCCAGGCCAAGGTGCTCGATGTCGACGTCGATAAGGAGCGGATCAGCCTTGGCATCAAGCAGCTCAAGGACGATCCGGCGGCCTCGGTGCTGGAGTCGGTGCACAAGGGTGACGTGGTGACCTGCGTGGTCAACAACATCCTGCCGAACGGGATCGAGGTGAAGGTCGGCGACGTGCTGACCGGCTTCATCCGTCGTGCCGAACTGGCGCGCGACAAGGCCGATCAGCGGCCCGACCGGTTCGCCGTCGGCGAGAAGGTCGACGCCAAGATCGTCGCAATCGATCGTGCCTCTCGAAAGCTCAGCCTGACCATCAAGGGCAAGGAGGTCGAGGAGGAGAAGCAGGCGATGGCCGAGTATGGCTCATCCGACTCCGGGGCCTCGCTGGGTGACATCCTCGGGGCAGCGATCCGTCGCCGCAATCAGCAGGCGCAGACCGAGAACAGCTGATCCCGCGCATCGCGCTGATCGCGGGCGATGAGCCTTGAGACCGACCTGTTGCTGGACCGGCGCCGTTTGAAGCGGCGCCTGTTCTACTGGCGCAGCTTCGCGGTATTGGCAGTGCTGGCAGCGGTCCTGGTTGCACTGCGCGGCAGCGGCGACCTGCGATTTGTTGGATCGCACGTGGCGCGGCTGACAGTAAGCGGGGTTATCACTGCGGATCGGAAGCTGGACCGCGAGGTGGCCAAGGTCGCCGACGATGCCCGGGCCAGGGCACTGCTCGTGTTGATCGATAGCCCCGGCGGCAGCGTTGCCGGTGGCCAGGCCCTGCATAACGCCATCGCGCTGGTCGCGGCGAAGAAGCCGGTTGTCGTCGTGATGGGCGGCACTGCAGCCTCAGCTGGCTATATGATCGCGGTTCCCGCCGCCCGGATCTTTGCTCAGGAGAGCACGCTGACAGGCTCGATCGGGGTGCTGTTGGAGACCGGCGACATCTCCGGGCTGCTGAAGTCCGTTGGCGTTAACGTGGAGCCGCTCGTCTCGGGCCCGCTGAAGGACCAGCCTAGCTTCGTCAAGCCACTGTCGGCAGAGGGTCGCCAGGTGCTGCAAGGTCTGGTGACGGACATGTACGACCAGTTCGTCGACATGGTCGCCCAGGGCCGACACATGGAGGTGGCGCGGGTGCGGGAACTGGCCGATGGCCGTCCGTATACCGGCCGACAGGCACTCAAGCTCGGACTGGTCGATGCCTTCGGCGGCGAGCAGGATGCCCGCCAGTGGCTGGCGCAGGAGAAGGGGGTATCCGCCGACCTTCCGGTCGAGGACGTTGCCAGCGGCAGCTACGCCAGCAGGGCTTTGTCGACAAGCCTCGGCTTGCTTCTAACGGAGTTATGGAAAAGCGTGCTTTCCCAAGGAGTTATCCTTGACGGCGCACAGGTGGTCTGGCAACGTTTCAGCAATTGAAGCGTTGTTCAGCGATTGGCACAATGACCAAGTCGGAACTCATCGCGGAACTGGCCGCGACCAACCCGCACCTGCGGGGCGCCGACGTCGAGCTGATCGTGGCGACGATATTCGACCAGATTACGGGCGCGCTGGCACGCGGCGAGCGCGTGGAGCTGCGCGGCTTCGGCGCGTTCACGGTGAAGCGGCGCAACGCCCGGACCGGGCGCAATCCCCGCACTGGCGAGGCGGTGCCGGTCGACGAGAAGGCGGTGCCATTCTTCAAGGCTGGCAAGGAGCTGCGCGACCGGGTGAACCGCGGGGTACGCGGCGCTCGCGGGTAAGGCCGCTTTTGACCCGTAGGCAATCATGCGCCTGCTGATCGCGTTGCCGCTCTTGCTGCTGCTGGTTTTGTTCGCCCTGTCCAACCGGCAGCCGGTGTCGCTGCACGTGTGGCCGACCGACTACACGGCAACGCTGCCGTTGTCGCTGGCGGTCCTGGCATCGATGGCGATCGCGTTCTTGGCGGGAGGTCTTCTGGTCTGGGTTTCGGAACTGGTGCAGCGGCGGCGGGCGCGCCGCGCAGAGCAAACCGTGCGCCTGCTGGAGGCGCAGGTGCAGGAACTCAAGGCACGGCTCGCAGAGCCGCCTCCTCCGTGACCATTCGTGTCAAAATCTGCGGCATCAATGACCCGTTGGCGTTCGAGACAGCCATTGCCGCGGGTGCCGACTGGCTGGGATTCAACTTCTTTCCACCATCGCCGCGCTATGTGACCCCGCGGCAGGCCGCCGCGCTGTCGGGGCGCACAAATGTCCCGACGCCGCGGGTTGGGCTCTTCGTCGATCCATCGGCCGAGGACATTGCGGCCGTGCTGGCGGCGGTGCAATTGGACGCCTTGCAGGTCTACGGCGAGGTGGACGTCCCGGCGCTGCGGCGCAGGTTCGGCGTCCCCATTTGGCGTCCGGTCGGTGTCGCGTCGGTGGGCGACCTGCCGGATACCTCCGAAGGGGCCGACACTCTGCTGCTGGAGGCGAGGCCACCCCCCGGCGCTACGCGTCCTGGCGGCAATGCAACCCGGTTCGACTGGTCGTTGTTGCACGGCTGGCAGGCACCCGTGCCATGGATCCTGGCCGGCGGGCTGACGGTCGGCAATGTGGCCGAAGCAGTCAGGACAACGGGGGCGGCGGCGGTCGACGTCTCATCCGGGGTCGAGCGGGAGCGCGGAGTGAAGGACCCGGACATGATCCGCGCCTTCATCAGAAATGCGCGAGCGGCCGGTAGTCGGCTTCGCCACGCCTGACCTGTGGATGCCCGGCGCCTGGCGCGGGCCGACGTGCAAGCATGGCGCGAGGCCGCAGGTGCCTGATTCGGTGCTGCAGGGGGTGGAGCCGGCCCAGCGTGCCGTGATGTGGCGGATGCCATGGCGGTATATATACAGGTCCAACTGGCCATCCACGACGGCGGCAGAAGATGTGCTTCTCAAATCACAATTTGGGCTACCTAGACTCGCCAGACACCGGCACCTGGAGGCTGTGTTGGTATAACTGGTCGCATAAACCCAATTATTAGCAACCCAACTATCTGAAATCATTTATCTTTGTCGGTCGCCTGTCCATATCCTGATTTGACCTGCCTCTTGGCCTCCTCCAGTTGCCGACGCAGGCTTTCCACCTCGGCTCGGAGATCGGCGACCTCCTGTGCTTCGGCGGGAGGCTCCGGTTCGGCTGCGCCGCCTCGGTAGAAGGGCGTGAACAGGCTGAAGGCTCGTTCCATCATCGCCATGTTCTGTCGGCTCACCTCTTCCATATTGCCGAAGGGAAACATGGTGCCGATCGAGCCCATGGTCTTCTGCATCGCCGTCCGGACCTGCTCCTGCTGCTGCGCGAGAGCGCCCATTGCCTGGTCCAGGAAGCGCGGCACCACGTTCTGCATCTGATCGCCGTAGAAGCCGATGAGGTGGCGCAAAAATGTGGTGGGCAGCAGGTTGTGCCCCTTTCCTTCCTCTTCGACGATGATCTGGGTGAGTACCCCGCGGGTAATGTCCTCGCCGGTCTTCGCGTCATAGACGACGAAGTCGCGACCCTGGCGCACCATGTCGGCCAGGTTGTCCAGTGTGATGTAGCTGGAGCTCTCCGTGTTGTAGAGCCGCCGGTTCGCGTATTTCTTCACAACCACCGGGGAGAGGGCGTCGCCCGCCTTGCGTTCCGGCGGAGCCTGGACAGTGTCGGCCATGCGTGCCTCGACTTTGGTGAACAGGCTACCATGGGGCCAAATGCCGCAGGTGCGAAAGCCCCTTTACCAATTCTTCTGCGGGGGATGCCGGTCCACCCTATTGTGCCGAACTTCGTGACCGCTCCGATCGGTGAGCGGGCGCGGTTCCCTCCCCTCAGAACGCCGATGCCGTCAGCGTGGTGTCAGCTGACTGCCAGGCCTTGTCGAAGCGTTGGCGCACCGCCTGTGCCTCGGCGGCTTTGTGCTGGGCGGACAGGGACTGCCAAAGCCCGTACAGTGCCCAGCCATTGTCCGGGTGGCGGCGGAGGTCCTCTCGATACACGGCCTCCGCCTCCTGTGCTTTGCCGGCTCCCAGCAGCGCGGCGCCCAGCAGATGCCGTACGGGGAAGAACCAGTCGGAGGGTTCGTCGTACGCCAGCTGGTCTTCTTTCGCAGCCGCCTCGGTCAGCAAGGCGATCGCCTCACTGCTTTGCTGCTGCGCGTCCGCGATCCGAGCCTTGGCGGCCAGGACGGCAACCGCCAAGACATCGCCAGCGGCGTTCAGGCCCGCGCTGTCGTCGGCTGTCGTCGCGGCCGCGACCTTCTCCAGTTCGGCGAGTTCGGCCTTCGCTTCATCGGTCCTTCCTTTGGCCGCCAACGCTGTCGTCCGTCCGTAGCGATATCCGCCCGTCAGCGCGGCCAGTTGCGTACTCGGCGGGGTCTCGGCCAGCATCTCGTCCCACATGCCAAACCGGACCATGGTCGCGTAGGTCTGTGCGAGATACCAATCCTGGCCCGGCATCCCCGTCAGCAAGTCATCCGAGATAACCGCACGCGCCTTCCGCATCGCATCAAGCGTGTCTGCCTTGCGTCCTTGCATTGCCGTGGAAAAGGCCAGGAACTCATAGTTGTGTGCCGTGTACATCGCGTAGTAGTCCAGCGGCTTGGTGCGCGCGAAGTACGCCAGATCTGCCTCGGCCCCTTTGCTGTTAGCCGCGGCCGCGTCGGCGTAGCGGCCGACTCGCTGCATGATATGCGCCGGCATGTGCTCCAGATGGCCGGCCGCCGGCATCATCCCAGGCAGTCGCTCGGCTGATGGTACCGCGTTCTCCGGATGCGCCGACGCCTCGACCGCATGGATGTAGTAATGGTTGGCACCAGGATGCTGCGGGTCTTTCGCCAGCACACCTTGCAGGCGTGCAACGATGTCTTCGGTGCCCGGCGTTGGCGTGCCATCCAACGCCCACAGCTTCCAGGCATTGATGTTCATCAGTGCCTCTGCCGTCAGGGTCTGGACGTCGCTGTCGTCGGGGAAGGCCTGAGCAACACTCTGCATCGCCTTGGCGTAGGCACTCAGCACGGGGCCTTCGTTCGACGGATCAAGCGGCTTTGCATCCGGATAGCGTGCCCCGAGTGCGGCAATCAGCGCCTGTTCGACCTTGGTGGTGCGTGGCGCGTTGGCGTTTGCCTGCTGCAGCGCCTGCCACGCAACCTTGGCACGCGGCTCGGCCATCATCGGCAGGTTATAGTTGGGCCCGACAGTCAAGGCGACGCCCCAGAAGCACATGGCGCAGCTCGGATCGAGCTGTGCGGCACGGGCGAATGAGCGCGACGATTCATCGTGGTTGAAGGCCCACAGCAAGCGCATGCCTTGGTCGAAATACGCCTGTGCCTCCTTCGAGGAGGTGGTGACGCCGCGATGGAAATTGCCAAGACCATCGAACAGCTGCGCGCCTTCGGCCCACTGGTCCAGCGTGGCTGGAGCATCGGTCATATGCGCCGTCCCGGTATCGATGGCACAGCACAGCACGGCAAGCGCACTGCCGCAGAACAATGTGGCACGCTTCATGTGTCTTCTTCCTTCCCCCGTCCGCCTTTCGTCGGCGCGACGATCGAGTTTAGCATGGTCGGTCTGGCAGGAGCGCACGTTACGCATGAACACCGGTTGCAATCTTGGGACCGACGTCGGCGGCACTTTCACCGACCTCGCCTGGTGCACGCCTTCAGGCGAACTGCACTGCCTCAAGGTGCCCAGCACGCCAGCGAGTCCTGGCCAGAGCATTCTGCAAGGCGTCGAAGAGCTGTATGCCGTGCTGCGCCCGGATGGCACGACCTGGCACAACGTACATCACACGCACAGCAGTACGGTTGCGACCAATGCGCTGATCGAGCGGCGTGGAGCGCGCATCGGCCTGATCACCACCGCCGGCTTTCGCGACCTGTTCGAATTGCAGCGGCTGGCCGTTCCGCACCCGATGCGCTTCGACTCGCGCCGGCCTGAGCCGCTGGTGCCGCGCGCCCTGGTGCGCGAGGTGCGCGGCCGGATCGGACCCGATGGCGCCGAGCTTGAGGCGCTGAATGAAGTCGATGTGGCGGAAGCAGCGCAGGCCTTGCAGGACGCCGGTATAGAAATCGCCGTGGTCGCGCTGATCCACAGCTATCGTAATCCGGCGCATGAGCACCAGGTACGCGAGATCGTCACACGGCATGGACTATCGTTGCGTTTGGAACTATCGAGCGAGATCTGGCCGCAGGCGCGCGAATATGAGCGCAGCGTGCTGACTGCGCTGAATGCGTCGATACGGCCGATTGTCGAGACATATCTCGATCGACTGACGGCCGGCCTCGCCGAGAGGGGCCTTGGTCTGCTACCGCGCGTGGCGCGATCCAACGGTGGCGCCGAACTTGCGGTCACCCTGCGCCAACGGCCGGTGGTGGCGCTGCTGTCTGGACCGGCGGCCGGCGTGGCTGGCGCGGCGGCGACGGCGGAGGACGCCGGATGGGTCGCGGCAGACCTGATGACGCTGGATGTCGGCGGCACGAGCGCCGATATCGGTGTGATCCGTGGCGGTCGGCCGGTGCTGAGTTCGGAAGAGCAGGTCGGCGAGTTTCCTGTGCTGGTGCCGACGATTGCGGTTTCCAGCATCGGCGCTGGTGGAGGCTCGATCATCTGGCTCGACCCGACTGGATCGCTGAAGGTCGGTCCGCGCAGCGTCGGCGCCGATCCGGGGCCGGCATGCTATGGCACTGGCTCGCTCATTCCTGCGCTGACCGATGCGTTCCTGGTAGCAGGACTGCTGGAGCCGGGTCAGCGTCTTGGCGGCAAACTTGCACTGCAGATGGAACCGGCACGCGCCGCGCTGGCAACATTGTCGCGGAAGGTTGGCATCAGTGTGGAGGAGGTTGCCGACGGCGCAATCCGAGTGGCAACGGCCCTGACGGCAGCCGAGGCGTCGCGTGTGCTGGCACGCCGCGGTGTGGATGCACCGCGCTTTCGCATGGTGGCGTTCGGCGGAGCCGGTCCGCTTATGGCCGCATTGCTGGCCGATGAAATCGGCATAGAGGCGATCCTGGTACCGCCGGTTCCGGGAGCGCTGTCGGCACTCGGAGCGGCACGCGCGGATATCGAAGGGGACCTTGTGCAGCCCGTGTATACACGGCTGCACGGCCTGACGCCGGAGGCGCTGATCCGGCGATTCCGTGACCTTGAGGAGCAAGCGCAGAGCTGGACGTCTGAGCAGACGGCACGCTTGCCGGTTCGGGAGGTAAGCATCGAGTTCGCGGCAGACATGCGCTACGAGGGGCAAGGTTACGATGTGACCGTTCCATTTGAAACCAAATGGCTGGAGCAAGGCGATATCGAGGCGATCGCCGCGGCGTTCCATGTCGTGCATCGCGACGTATATGGCCATGCCAACGAACAGGCAGAAGTCTGGATGAAGGAGCTGCGCGTCCACATGATCGGCGGAATGCCGAAGGCGCGTGTTGTGGCCGCGCCGGACGAAGCCGCGGGACAGGAGGCCACGACCCGGCCCATCCGGTTGTTCGGCGAGCTATTCCAGGCGCACGTTGTCGGTCGCTCCGCGTTGGCCGATGGACGCAAGCTGGAGGGGCCGGCAATCATCAACCAGATGGATACTACAACCTTGATACCGCCAGGATGGGGTGCGCGCATCGTGCGATCTGGTGCACTCGTGGTGGAGCGCGCGCCATGATCGACGCCGTTACCACCGAAGTGTTTGCCAACCTGTTCAAGGCCATCGTCGACGAGATGGCGTGGGTGGTGCTGCGCTCCTCGCACACGACTTTCGTGAAGGAGACGCAGGATTTCGGCGTCGCACTGGTGACCGAGGCGGGCGAGACGTTTGCCGCTCCATATGGCAGTGGTGCACCGACGATGATCGGCATGCCGATGCACGCCGGCACGCGTGCGGTTGCGCAGTGGGAGCCAGGCGATGTGCTTGTCACCAACGACCCGTACAGCTCTGGCGGCATGGTTATGCACCTGAACGACCTGTACGTGTTCCGGCCGATCTTCGTCGACGGTGCGCTGATCTGCTTCGCCTGGGCGTTCATCCATTGCACCGATGTCGGCGGCTACGCGCCTGGCAGCATCGATATGCAGAATGGCGAGGTATTTCAGGAAGGACTGCGGCTCCGGCCGGTGAAGCTGTTCAAAGCCGGGCAGATCAACCACGAGGTCTGGGACATCTTCGCCGATAATTGCCGGATCCCAGCGCTGAACTGGGGTGATCTGACCGCGTGCCTGGCATCGTTGGCCAAGGCCGAGCAGCGCATGCAGCGACTGGCGCAGCGGTACGGCCTCGACGCGGTGCGTGGGGCCATCACTGCGACCATCGATCGCACCGAACAGATCACCCGCGACGTGCTGCGGCGGATACCGGCTGGTGAATATCGCTTCGTCGATTACTTCGAGGACGACTACATCAGCGACCTGCCGGTTCGCATCGCGATGAAGCTGACCTCGCGTGGTGATGGCACGGTGGAACTGGATTTCACCGGCTCCGACCCGCAGGTGCGCGCGGCGCTGAACCTGCCCACCGGTTCGAACCGACATCATCCCTTCATGTCATTCGGCTTCACCAATTTCGTGGTGACGCAGTCGGAGTCGATACACATCAACGCCGGGATCATCCGCTGCATCGACCTGATCCTGCCAGAGGCGTCGGTAGTCAACTCTCGCTTCCCCGCGTCATGCGGCATGCGCATCACCACCGCTATGCGCATTCATGACATGGTGCTGGGGGCATTGGCCCAAGCGCTTCCTGGGACCGTTCCGGCCGGCGGCGGCAATACGCTCGTCATTACGTATATATCGACGTCGGAGCTGGGGGCCCAGGGCCGCGTGGTGGTGGCCAATCCGGTGCCTGCAGGCTCGGGCGGCGGCCCGGACCGCGACGGCATCTCGGGCACCGACTTTTCCGTGGCCTTCCTCCGCAACGTACCGGTCGAAGTGCTGGAATCGGAAGCGCCGGTGCTGGTGCGCAAGTTCGGGCTGCTGCCGGACTCCGAAGGCCCCGGGCGGTATCGCGGCGGCTTCGGACTGCAGTACGAGCTGGAGATCCGGCATCCGAGTGCGGTCGTGGTGATGCGTGGCAAGGATCGCCATCGCTTCAGTTCCTGGGGCGTCGCAGGTGGCCGGGCTGGGGCGGTCAATGGCAACGACAGCCTGTTGCCGAATGCACCGAAGCGGGACATCGGCAAGCGCACAGTGTACCGGCCGGGGCTGCATGAGGTCATTCGGCTATGGAGCGGCGGTGGCGGTGGCTATGGCGATCCGTTTTCGCGCGATCCGGAAGCTGTGGCGCACGACGTGGCCGCGGGAGTCGTTTCGCGCCAACGGGCGCGGGATGTGTACGGCGTTGTGCTGACTACCGACGCGGTGGATGTGCAGGCGACAGCACGGCTGCGGGCGGGCGCTCGGCCGACCGGCGAAATCGATTTCGGCGATGCGCGCCGCGAATGGGAACGCGTGCACGGCACTGCCGCTGATTGTATCGCCGACTGGCTGCCGACTCTGCCCTTTGGCGTGCGTCGCTATGCGCAGGCGCACGTTTATGAGCAGCTGCATGCGTCGGGTCCAGGACCTTACGATGCATCGCAAGTCGGCAAGGTTATTGCCGGGATCGATGCAAGCCTGAAGCGAACAGCTGCCTGACCTTCGCAGTATCGAAGACGTGGATGGAATGGTTCAGCCATGATAGCGTAACGACGCTCAACAATGGGGGTGGCTGTGATTCGCTGTGTTCGGATATGGACGGGACAGGATGGCAACTCCTATTTCGAGGAAGGCGCCATTGAACTGACCGGCGGAGCACGCAGCGATCTGTTGAGCGGCAAGGCCAGCGCCGTCAGCGTCTCGTTCCAAGAAACCGCATCGGGCGGAACATTCGCCTGGCATGATGCGCCTGCGCGGCAATTCGTCATCACGCTGAGCGGCACGCTCGACTTTCAGACGCGCCATGGCGAGCACTTCATGATTCGGCCCGGCGATATATTGCTTGCCGAGGACACGACAGGCAGCGGTCATAGTTGGCGACTGGTCGATGATGAACCGTGGCGGCGCGTATACGTCATTTTGGCACCGGGCGTCGACGTCCCGTTCGTCGCGAAATCAGCAAAGGTTTAACCAGCGCATTGGAAGAGCAACATGCCCCCGACAAGCATCCCAGCCACCTCCGACATCGTGTTGATCGGCGCCGGTATCATGAGCGCGACGCTTGGCACTCTGCTCAAGGAACTCGACCCGTCGCTCCGCATCGCAATGCTCGAAACGCTCGACGATTGCGGGCAGGAAAGCTCTCAGGCCTGGAATAATGCCGGCACAGGCCACGCCGCCAACTGCGAGCTGAACTATACGCCGCAGCGCCCTGACGGCAGTGTCGATATTTCCAGGGCACTGGAGGTCAACACCGAATTCGACCTGTCCCGCCAACTCTGGTCCTATCTCGTCAAGAAAGGAGCGATCACCGATCCGCGCGCCTTCCTTCATCCGTGCCCGCATATGAGCCTTGTCTGGGGGAAGGAGAATGTCGAATTTCTGCGCGCCCGCTACAAGGCGATGTCAGCGCACCATTGCTATCATGGCATGGACTACAGCGAAGACCACAAACAGATTGCGGGCTGGGCCCCGCTGACCATGGAGGGCCGCGATCCGAACCAACCGGTCGCGGCCACCCGGATCATAACCGGGACGGACGTCGATTACGGTTCGCTGACACATCTGCTGGTTGCGCATCTCTCTGCCCAGCCCGGCTTTTCCGTCCATTATAAACAGCACGTTGTCGGGCTGGAGCGCGAGGGAAGTGCCCGATGGCGTGTGGAGATCAAGGATATAGAGAGCGGTGATGCCCATAGCGTGTTGTCAAGATTTGTGTTCATCGGCGCCGGTGGTGACGCATTGCCATTGCTGCAAAAGTCGCGCATCCCAGAAGGACACGGCTACGGCGGGTTCCCGGTCAGCGGCATCTGGCTGCGCTGCGACGTCTCGGCAATCAGTGACCGCCATCATGCCAAGGTGTACGGCAAGGCGGCCGAAGGATCGCCACCGATGTCCGTGCCGCATCTCGACACGCGGATCATCGGCGGCAAGAAGTCGTTGCTGTTCGGGCCGTACGCTGGCTTCTCCACCAAGTTTCTCAAGCACGGATCACTGACGGACCTGTTCCGCTCAATCGAACCCGGCAACATTTTCCCGATGATGGCTGTTGCGCGCGACAACATCGCGCTGTCCGAGTATCTGATCGGCCAGGTGCTGCAGACCTCGGCTCACCAGTTCGCCATGCTTCAGCAGTTCTTTCCCTGGGCAAAGCGGCATGACTGGAGAGAGGCAGTGGCCGGCCAGCGCGTACAGATCATCAAGCCGGACCCCCAGCACACTGGCGTGCTCGAATTCGGCACCGAGCTGATCGGCGCCACGGATCAATCGCTGGTCGCGCTGCTGGGCGCGTCGCCCGGTGCCTCCACCGCCACCTTCATCGCCATCGAGGTGCTGCAGAAGTGCTTCCCGGACGAGCTGACCGAGTCGGCGTGGTTGTCCAGACTCAGGCAGATCATCCCGACCTATGGCATCGACCTGAAGGCGGATGCCGATGCCTGCCGGCGCATCCGCGCCGATACGGCTGTGGCGCTGAAGGTGGACAACGTCTGACTGACTGCTGAGGGCCGACTGGCCAAAGTGACAAACCGTCCACCGAACCAGCAACTCCAGTGGCGTTCCGTTCTTATCGATCACGTTGGTTCGCAGGCCTCCCCGCGATGACCTCGCTCACCAGCTGCTCGGCCTATCCGCAGGTGACAACGGACCTCAACAGAGCCGTAACTTGTTCAGCGAGTTGGGCCTCGGATACTGGCTTGCGAAGCAGGGTAAAGGCACTGTCATCGAAGCTGTCAACCTCGGCTGCGTAGCCGGTGAGCAAGATGGCGGGAGCGCAGAAGCCGCGCGATTGCAGCGTTCGGATCAGAGCGACGCCGTCCATCCCTGGCATCGAAAGGTCCGACACAAATAAGTCAATTTGTTCTCCGGCATCAACAAGCGCGATCGCGGTCGTGCCGCTGTCAGCTTGGATCACTTGACAGCCAAGTTCCGTAAGCTGGGCAGCAATAACTTCTCGGACCAGTGCCTCGTCGTCCACCAACAGGATCCGTGGCGTGCCGGGCGAAGCGAGCGCCGTATTGTCAGTGAATGGCTTCAGATCAGTGACGGCATTGGTCCTTGCTGCGGGAAGGCACACCGTGACAGTTGTCCCTTTACCCAGCTCGCTATTGATCGTGAGGATACCACCGCTCTGCTCGGCGAAGCCCCGCGCCATCGAGAGGCCGAGCCCGGTGCCCTTCCCCTGAGGCTTGGTCGTGAAGAATGGCTCCACAGCACGGGCGAGCGTAGCGGGATCCATGCCTGTGCCGGTATCTGCGACACTGAGCTGAACATATGGGCCTGGCGTGAGACCGCTGGAATGATGCTCATCGACCACCAGTCTTGCGGTGGCGGAAAGATTGAGAATCCCGCCATTGGGCATCGCATCGCGGGCGTTCGTTCCGAGGTTGACCAGCACCGTCTCCAGTTGCCCACGGTCCGCCAGCATTAGCGGTAACCCAGAAGCCACAGCCACTCGAGTGATTACATTAGAACCTAACGTGTGCCTCAACACCTCACCGAGGTCACAGAGCATCGCACTTACATCGATTGGCTCAGCGCGGAGTTCATCGAGACGCGCGAAGGACAGCAGGCGACGGGTTACCGAGCTGCCACGTCGGGTGGCCCCTTCGACAATGTCGGTAAGTCGCGCAACGGTTGCATTACTGGGGGAGTGGCGCCTGATCAGGCTGACGCTGCCCTCAATCGCCTGCAAAACGTTGTTGAAATCGTGTGCGATACCGCCCGCCAGCTGGCCCAGGGCGGTCATTTTCTCCGCCTGTCGTAGTCGCTCCTCGCTCTCGCGTAGCTCCGCCTCGGCTCGTTTGCGCTCATGGATGTTTTCAATCTGGGAAATGAAGTAGAGTGGTTGGCCTGCCGGGTCTCTAACAAGCGACACAGCTAACAGTACCCAAACGAGCGAGCCGTCCTTGCGGACGTAACGTTTCTCCATCCTGTAGTTTGTTGTCTCGCCGCTGAGCAAGGCGGCGACATGACTGAGATCGGTGTTCAGATCTTCGGGGTAAGTTATTTCCTGAAAGGTGAGACCGAGCAATTCCTCCACCTCGTAGCCAGTAATCTGGCAAACCGCCTCGTTGACCTGAAGCCATTTGCCCGAAGGCGCTACCAGGGCCATGCCGATCGCAGAATGAAGCATGGCGCTGCGGAATCGTTCCTCGCTCTCGCGCAGCGTTGCGTTGACGTGCTGCAGCTCTTCTGGGGAAGGCAGTGCCAGAGCTTTTGGAATCAACGGCCAGAGTATGCAGGCGGTGGCCAGCGACAAAGCCGCGGTGATGGCCTTGGTTACGCCATCCAGCCAGTAAATAGGCAACCACAGCGTGAGGGCGCCAAAAACATGAGTGGTGCCGCACGCCATGATGAATGCTGCGAAGAGCCAGAAGACCCAGCGAAATGCTAAGTCGCGCCGACGCCATACGAAGTGGAGTAGCGCAAGAGGTATGGAGTAGTAGGCCAGGGCAACGACCGCATCTGACGCCGCTTGCAGCCAGATGAGGCCAGGCTCCCAAGCAAGGCAAAAGCCATGCGGTGTTAGGCCAGCCGGATCGATTATAGAGTTCAAGAAGCGAGACATCAGGCTCTAACGGTGTGCGCACGCTCGCCTTTCTGCAAAGGAACTGCACGGGTCAATGCTAGTGTCCAACGACGCATGTGAACCCCGGCGAGTCGGCGAGTCCGTGATGGCCAAAAATTCCTTACGATTTAGTAGCAAGATGTCGATGCGAGGGAAAGAAATTTTTTCTTTGGATCTCTTAATGATGATGACGACAGGGCAATTGGACTGTGAAGTTGATGTGAACTTATCCGGGTCTGCTTGTTAGATGCCCTCGAGGAGAACACCTTGCCGGCAGCTGGGGCCCAACTATCAATTGCTAGCCTTCGAGATACTCGGCAAAATACTCTTCTGCGCCGATCCGCCGGCGGACGATCCCGGAACGGTGCGCCTGCTCGGCGAACAACTCGATCGTGTCACGATTGCGTTCGTAACCATCGGCATGGAAATCGGCGCCCATCAGCGTCTCGACCTCCTCCAGCTCCGCGTCCAGCCACGGCGAGACATACGGGAAGGACCGCTGCGCCTTACCGAATGTCTCCGTGCACTGGATGAACGCCTCGGTCAGCGACCGTGCGATCCACTTGTTCTGCTCCCATACCTCGCGTCGCAGCACAATCAGATGCTGCGGCGGAAACATACGGGTGGCACGAAAGTACTGGCGCTCGACCGCGCGAATATCGGGAAACAGCCGAACGATCGGCCCATCCACAGGGTGATAGCGACGCGGTCGAGGCGGGCTGTAGATGGCGTCCAGCTCACCATCGACCAGCATCTCGGACAGCGCACGCCCTGCCGGCGCGGCGTGCACCCCATCCGGCAGCGAATAGACATGGTTGGTGATGTTCGGCTCATCCACCGCGCCAATGGTCCATCGCAGCTCCTCGGGTGGTACACCGATATAACGCAGGAAGTGCCGATACCAGATCGAGCCGCTGGCAACCCAGTCGTACATGCCGACGCTCTTGCTGCGCAGGTCCGCCGGCGTGCGCACCACGCCATCCTTGCGCACATACAGATCGCGCGTGGTGAAGTTGCGCAGTGGGAACACCGGCAGCGCGACCAGTCTGCGATCGCCCTGATCGATGCGTCGCAGGTGACCGGCCATCGAGGACTCGCCGCCATGCACCGTCGGGTCGGTTGCGGCGCGGCGCAGCATCTCGGCGCGCATTGGCCAAGAGCCGTCGCGACCGAGCACCATCGTCAGCGCGATGCCATCCGGCTTTACTTGGCCAGTAGCAAGCGGCATCACGCGGGCATAATCGGCGCAGGTCAGGCGGATCGTCAGGTCAGCCATGTCGTTGCCTTCAGGAGAATTGCAGTACCAGGGCGGAGAAGTCGTCCTCCAGCGGTCCCGGCCGCGCCGCCTTGCGCACCGTGTCGTAGAGCCGATGTGGGCCGTTCGGCGCCGCCATGACCGGTAGCAGCGACATCACCTCGGACAGGCCCCATTCGCGACCGTTCTGATCGGTGATCTCGAACACCCCGTCGCTGAACAGAAACAGCGAGCTGCCAGGCACCACCGGTGCACGCTCGGCGGTCACCTGCCGGTCCGCGCCGATGCCGACTGAAGGATTGCGCGTGCCAAGCGGCGTCGGTCGGCTTGCGCCGGGTGCGAGCAGAAACGCCGGGTGATGCCCAGCAGTGGCGTAACTCACCACGCGTTCAGCGATGTCGTAGACGCCGTACCACATGGTGAAGAACAGGTTGTTGTGGCGTTCCATCGGGAACATGCGGTTGAGTCCGCGCAGCACGGCGCCTGGGTCACAGAAATCCACCTCGGGCAACATGCGCTGGCGCAGCACATTCGCCACCGTGACGGCATACAACGCTGACCCTGCGCCGTGTCCGGCAACGTCCAGCATGTAGGCGGCGAAGTGCTGAGAGTCGAGCATCTGATAGCCGAACGCGTCGCCGCCCAGGCGCGTGCAAGGCTGATAGTGCCATGCTGCCTGCACCGGACCGGAAGCGATGGGCGCGGGGAGGATAGAGAGCACGTAGTCGTGCGCCTCGCCAAGTTCGCGATCCAGAGCCTCCCATCCGGCGAGCTCTTCCTGGCTGCGCCGGTGATAGTTCAGAGTATGCGAACCGATATTGATGCGGGCGCCGTCCTCCAACACCGCTGTCGCGGAAAGGCGCTGGCCGTTCACGAATGTGCCGTTGGTCGAGCCGAGGTCCGTCAGCACGATGCGGCCGTCCTGCTGCTCCAGCTTGCAGTGACGGCGTGACACCGTGGGACCTTCCAGCACGATATCTGCGGGGGCGCTGCGGCCTATCGTCAAGGGCAACAGGTTCAGCGGCACGTGGCGCGGTGCCGCATTCTCGACCAGGATCAGGAGCAGGTGCGCCGACACCTCGATCTGCGCCGCCAGCACCTCGGCGGCACGGAAGGTGATCGTCTGTTCAGTCCCGTCGTCGTCCGCCGCAGCCACGCTCCTGCCGTCCCCGAGGTATTTTCACCCACTCTGAACCGTCACGTAGAGGCTCGCAAGAATGGCCTCCCTCCGTTGACGCCCGCGCGGCGGGCCGGCAACGGTAACGTATGCGAGTCGCAGCGATCCTTGTGGCGGCCGGCTCAGGCAGCCGGTTCGGCGCCGCCGTCCCGAAGCAGTTCCTGCCGCTCGCGGGCAAATCGGTGCTGCGTCACGCGGCCGAAAAATTGGCGGGCCAAGTCGATCTGCTGCAGCCGGTCGGCGATGCGTCGGCGGTCGAGGCCGCATTGAAGGGTCTGCCATACCTCCCTGTCGTGGCGGGGGGTGCGACACGACAGGATAGCGTCCGACGTGGGCTGGATGCGCTCGAGATCGCTGCGCCGGATGTGGTCCTGGTGCACGATGCGGCGCGGCCATGGATCCCTCCCGGGACCATCGCAGCACTCCTTGCGGCACTGGAGCACGCAGACGGGGCGATCCCGGCGGTGTCGGTGGCTGACACCCTGAAGCGGGTCGCGAACGGCCTGATCAGCACAACAGTCCCGCGCGAGGGACTTTATCGAGCCCAGACCCCACAGGCATTCCGCTATGGCGTGCTGCTGGCCGCGCATCGATCCGGCGCCGACAGTGTGGCTACCGATGACGCGGCGTTGCTCGAGGCGATGGGTAAGCGGGTGGCGATGGTTTCCGGCTCGGACGACAACATCAAGCTGACCTACCCTGAGGACCTGCCTCGGCTGGAGCGCATCGTGATGGCCCAGATGTTTCCCCGTGTCGGCACGGGATTTGATGTCCATGTGCTGCAGGCTGGCCGGCCGCTGGTACTGTGCGGCGTCGTGGTGCCGCACGAGCTGGGCCTTGCCGGGCATTCGGATGCCGATGTGGGCATTCATGCACTGTGCGACGCGATCTACGGCGCACTGGCCGAAGGGGATATCGGGCGGCACTTTCCGCCCTCCGAGGGTGCCTGGAAGGATGCCGACAGCACGCGTTTCCTGACGCATGCCGCCCAGCGGATTGCCGCGCGTGGGGGGCGGCTGGCAAATGCCGACGTTACGCTGATCTGTGAGCGGCCGAAGATCGCGCCGCATGCCGCAGCCATGGTCAGGCGCCTCTCCGAGGTAATGGGAGTCGATCCGGTGCTGGTCTCGGTCAAGGCGACCACAACGGAGAAATTGGGCTTTACCGGTCGCGGTGAGGGTATCGCCGCCCAGGCTGTCGCCACCATATTGCTGCCAATTGAGGAGGTTGCGCCATGAAGCGGGTCTTGGTGACGGTGGTCGTGTTGCTGGCGGGCTGCGCCGTCGAGCCTAGTCCTCCCGCGCCGATTCCGCCGCCCATGGCCGAGGCGGTGCCGAAGCCGCCCGTCAGCGCCGTAGCCCTGGTCTGGCAACCTGGTCACTGGGACTGGACGGGCAGCTCCTATGTCTGGATTCCGGGCCAATATGTCGATGCGGCGAGCCACAGCGGAAACTGGATGCCATCTTACTGGGAGAAGACCGGGTCCAGCTGGGTTTGGCGGCCGGCCCACTGGATGTAGCCGCAGCGGCGCTGGTTTGGCGCCACCCGCCGCTCTTGCGACGCCGGAACTTGGGTGTTAGTGCCCGGCCCTTGCTTGCAGGGACCGATCGATGTCGTCGACCTTCGATACCGTCGCCGGAATCATTGCCGAGACATGCGACATTCCGCGTGAAAAGATCACGCCGGAGAGTCACGCCATCAACGATCTGGGTATCGACAGCCTGGACTTTCTCGATGTTGCGTTCGCCATCGACAAGGCGTTCGGTATCAAGATGCCGTTGGAGCAATGGACACAGGAAGTGAACGAGGGAAAGGTCTCGACCGACGAATACTTCGTGCTGGGCAACCTCTGCGCCAACATCGATAAACTGGTCTCTGCGAAGGCAGCCTGACGCCAGCATGCGGCTGGAGTATTTCCAGATGGTCGACCGGATCGTGGCCCTCGATCCGGGTGCGCGGACCGTCAGGGCCGAGTGCCTGGTGCCCACGGAAAGTCCAGTGTTTGAGGGCCATTTCCCAGGCCATCCCCTGTTGCCTGGTGTGCTGATGATCGAGACCATGGCGCAGACCGGCGGCTGGCTGGTGCTGGCCGTGCTGCGCTTCCAGCGCATGCCCTTCCTGGCCCAGGTGAAGGAGGCCAAGCTTCGGAGCTTCGTGGTTCCGGGCCAGGCGATGGAGGTCGAGGCGCGGCTGCTGCACGACGGCTCCGGCTACGCTGTTGTCGCCGCGGGTATTGGCACCGAAGGCAGGAAGGTGGCCGACGCCGAGATCACCTATCGCGTGGTACCCTTCCCCAACGACACGCTGCGGGCTGAAATGTTGGCGACTGCACGGCGAGTCGCCATGCCGGAGGCATTCCTGAATGGCTAGTCCGCGTGACGCAATGATCACCGGCATCGGCTTGGTCTCCTGTCTCGGCGAGGGGATCGAGGCGCACTGGGCGGCGTTGAATCGCGCTGGCGGATTCCAGCCGGTGGTCGACGACACCAGTTTTGCGCCGTTTCTGGTGCATCCGATGGTCGCGCTGGAACTGGACCGGCAGATCCCCAAGCGTGGCGATCAGCGGCAGATGGAGCCCTGGCAGCGCATCGGGACCTACGCCGCCGGCCTTGCGCTGGACTCGGCAGGGGTCAAGGGCAACGGCGAACTGCTGTCGCGCATGGACATGATCGTCGCTGCGGGTGGCGGTGAGCGTGACTATGTGGTCGATACCGCCATTCTGTCAGCACTGCCCTCAACAGCCGATCCCGGAACGTTCCTCAACGAGCATCTGCTGTCGGATCTGCGGCCGACCCTGTTTCTGGCGCAACTCTCCAACCTTCTGGCGGGCAACATCTCGATCGTGCATGGCGTGGTCGGTTCTTCGCGCACGTTCATGGGCGAAGAGGCCGCCGGGACAGACGCAATCCGCATCGCGTGCGCGCGGATCGCGGCTGGACAGGGAGACCTGTTTTTGGTCGGCGGCTCGTACAACGCGCAGCGGCCGGACGTGTTGTTGCACTACGAGATGGGGCAAGTGCTGTGGAAACAGCCGTTTGCCGGTGTCTGGGCGCGACAGGCACAGGGTGGCGGGATGCTGCTGGGCTCGGTCGGCTGTTTCCTGGTGGTGGAGAGCCGGGAACACGCCCAGGCGCGCGCTGCCACCGCCTTCGCGCACATCGCCGCCATCGCCACTGATCGGTGCCGGCGAGGTCCAGGCGAAGCGACAGCGACGGCCGCACGGCAGCTCCGGGCAATGCGCGATCATCTTAAGCCGGGACATGCAGCAATCGTCTCCGGCGCGTCTGGTGTGGCGGCCGCAACGGTTGAAGAGGCAGAGTTCCTGCGCGGACTGCGGCTGCCTGTGCGCGGAACCGCCACGGCGCTGGGCCATTCGCTGGAACCTTCGTTCCCTGCCAACCTGGCACTGGCGGCAGTGGCTTTGTCGCGGGGGCAGCTGTTCGCGCCGTTGGAGCCGGATGAGGCGACGATGGAGGGCGAGCTGCGAGAGGTGCTGGTGACGTCGTGGGGGCATTGGCGCGGCGAGACACTTGCGGTTGTCGAGGCCGCGTAGGAGGCGGGGATGGGTGCAGCGCACGACAACCGTGGCCAACCGAGAGTGGTGATCACCGGCACCGGCGTGCTGACATCACTCGGCGCTGGCAAGCACGAGAACTGGCGTGAGCTGACAGCCGGCCATTCCGGGATCCGCCGAATCTCCCGCTTTCCGACTGGCGGGCTCCGGACCAATATCGCTGGTACGGTCGACTTTGTGCCTTCGGACGAGACCTCTGCACCCAGCTTGTCGGAGCGGCTCGCCGAGCTGGTGATCGATGAGGCGGTCACCGAGGCGACAATCGGCCATCCCGGCGAGTTTCCGGGACCGATGTTTCTCGCATTGCCGCCGGTGGAATTGGAGTGGCCGCAGCGCCTGGCGCTCGCCGCTGCATCGGGCGCAAACGAGACGGTCACCTATGATGATCTGCTGCGTGCAGCCAGCAGTGGAAAGTTCAGGCAATGCTATGAGCGATTCCTGTTCGGTTCAGTAGCTGAACACCTCGCGGTTCGTTTCGGCACCAAAGGATCGCCGGTGGCGACCTCCACGGCCTGCGCATCCGGCGCCACCGCGATTCAGCTCGGCGTCGAGGCGATCCGCCGCGGCGAGGCCGATGCGGCGCTGGTCGTCGGCACCGACGCGTCGGTGAACCCCGAAAGCCTGATCCGCTTTTCGCTGCTGTCCGCATTGTCGACGCGCAACGACCCGCCGCAGGCGGCGGCGCGTCCGTTCAGCAAGGACCGCGACGGCTTCGTCATGGCCGAGGGCGCGGGGGCACTGGTGCTCGAAAGCCTGCAACATGCGCGCGCCAGAGGCGCCAGGATCCTCGGAGTGGTGGAAGGTTGCGGGGAAATGGCCGATGGGTTCCATCGCACCAGGTCGTCACCGGACGGCAAGCCGATCACCGCCTGCATGCAGAGTGCGCTGGACGATGCGGGCCTGGCGCCGGCGCAGATCGGCTACATCAACGCACACGGCACGGGGACGCCGGAGAACGACAAGATGGAGTGGGTCGGCGTATCGGCGGTGTTCGGCGACCGCGCGCCGTCGATCCCGATCTCGTCCAACAAATCCATGATCGGCCACACGCTGACGGCGGCCGGCACGGTGGAGGCGGTCTTCACGCTGCTCACCATGCGTCATGGCCGGCTGCCACCGACGATCAATTACGAAACGCCGGACCCAGCGTTGCCTGTCGACTGCGTGCCGAATGTGGCGCGCGACGCGCAGGTGTCCCATGCGCTCTCCAACTCGTTCGGCTTCGGGGGACAGAACGTCAGTCTGGTGATGGGGCTGCCATGAGATGCGCCGCGCCCTGGTAATCGGCGGCCGACGCGGCATCGGTGCCGCGGTGGTGCAGGCTCTCATCGACCAGGGCGTGGAGGTCGCCTACACCTACCGCACCGCTCCAGGCGAGATCGGCACCGTGTTCTGTCGCCTTGACCTGCTGGATCGCGCCGCGGTCGAAGCGTTCGCTCGCGAACAGGAAGATGCGGCTGCTTGGGACGCTGTCATCTATGTCAGCGGCGCGACTTACGACACGCTCGCCGCGGTGATGGATCAGGACGCGGCCGAGCAGACGATGCAGGTGAACTACTGGGCATTCGCCCGCATCGCGCGCGCGGTGATCCGTCCGATGCTGCGGGCGCGATCGGGCCGTATCGTCGTCATCGGCTCGGTGATGGGCCTGCACGCCAGTCAGGGGAATGCCGCGTATGCGGCGAGCAAGGCGGCGCTCCTGTCCTATGTCCGCACCTTGGCAATCGAAAGCGCCAAGCGCTCGGTGACCGTCAACTTCATCGCACCCGGCTTTGTCGATACGGCGATGCTGGAGCCCTATTCGGCATATCGATCAGGCATCGAGGCGCGTATCCCCCGAGGTCGCTTCGCGCGGCCGGAAGAAATCGCTGCCGTTGCTGCGTTTTTGGCCTCGCCAGCCGCCGGCTACATCACCGGCGCTTACATTCCGGTGGACGGCGGCTTGACCGCGTCACTTGGCATCCATCGCGGCTGAAACTGCGCTGCATCCGATGACTGCTTCATGGAACACGGCTTTGCAAAGTTAGCGAGGGGTGTGGATGCCTTCCCTACAATTTTGCAGGAACTTGGTGTGCCGGCGGCGCACCTCATGGGATGGCTCGCGATCATTGTTGAGATCGTTGGAGGGCTGACGGTCCTTCTTGGTGCGTTCGTGCCGCTGGTCAGCTTACCGATGGCAGCAGTACTGCTGGTTGCTGCGACGACGGTGCATCTTCCCTACGGGTTCAGTTCGATCAAGCCTCAGGCTGTGACCGCTGCCGGTGCGCAGTTTGGGCCTCCCGGCTTCGTCGGGGCCGCCGTAGCATCCGACCTTCACCGATCGGCTTGAGTGCGAGCAAATGGATATCGGATCTGGGTGAATCCTCGCCCGAAACCGTGCCATCCCAAAACCGCCGCAAGCCGCCAGCGGATGAGTTGGACGGCAGGGAAGCGTGGACGTGTGACGCGCGCCGTTGACCAACCAGCCGCCCCCTCGCGCCCGCATGCGCAATCCATTACAGCCTGTCCATGCCCATGATCCGCGCCCTGCAACTGCTCGCCGACCGCGACCTCGCGCTGCTAGAGCGTGACCCGCCGCCGCCGCCGCCTCCCGGCGAGGTGCAGCTTCGCGTCCGCTGCGTAGGCCTGAACCACATCGACCTCTGGGGCTTCCGCGGCATGGCATTCGCCAAGCGGCGGTTCCCGCTGACAGTCGGCGCCGAGGCGGCATGCGAAGTGGTTGCGGTTGGCGAAGGCGTCTCGAACTTCAGGCCGGGCGATCGCGTCGTGCCGTACGCAGCGCTGGTCTGCGGTACCTGTCGCGCCTGCCTGCGGGGACGTGACAATCTCTGCGAGAACGTCGGCGGTGTACGCGGCTTTCACGTCGACGGCTTCGCCCAGGAGGTCACCAACCACCCCGCGCGTCTCGTGGCGAAAATCCCCACTGGCGTCGAGCTGCGGGATGCCGCCTGCGTTGCCGTGGCCTATGCCACCGTCGAACACATGCTGTTCGACAATGCACAGCTTGAACCGGGCGAATGGATGCTGGTGCATGCCGGCGGATCAGGCATCGGCAGCATCGCGACCCGTGTGGCGAAATCCATTGGCTGCACCGTCATCACCACGGTCGGCAGCGAGGAGAAGGCAGCCAGGGCGCGGGCGATCGGCGCCGATCACGTGATCAACTACCGCGACGAACGGTTCGAGGGCGTGGTGCGCAAGCTGACCGGCCGCACGGGGGTCGACGTGGTGTTCGAGCATGTCGGCGCCGACACGTGGAACGGCTCGCTGCTGTCGCTGAAGCGGGGCGGGCGGCTGGTGACATGCGGTGCGACATCGGGACCTGCGGGCAGCATCAACCTGATGCAGCTGTTTCAGCAGCAGTATCGGATCATCGGTTCGTTCGGCTCTCCACTGAGCGCGCTTGGCCGCGCATTGGATCGCATCGCGGCGGGCGTGCCCCCCGTGATCGATGCGGTGTACTCGCTCGATGACGTCCGCGCCGGTCTCGCACGACTGGAAAGCCGTGACGTGTTTGGCAAGCTCCTTATCGAACTATGATCGCGCGTTCCGGCAGCTTGCCGACATGACTTGTTGAACCGCCGTGCTCCGCTATCTGCCACTCTATGCCGATCGGCTACTCGGACGTCTGGTGAAGTACTCACTCGCGGCGCTTCGGCGCACCGATCCGGATCGTGCGTCCGATTGGTGCGGCTCGATCGCGCGGCGCATGGGGCCACTGTCGCCGGCACACCGGATCGGTCAGAGCAACCTGCGGGCCGCGTTTCCGGAACGGGATCCGGATTGGATCGAGGCCACGCTCCGAGGCGCCTGGGAGAACCTCGGCCGGGTTGCCGGAGAGTATGTCCACCTCGGCCGTCTCTGGGACTATGACGTCCAGCATCCGAATACCGGACGGATCATCACCGACGACTCCAAACTCTTCTTTCAACTGCAGAACGACGGTCAGCCGGCGCTATGCTTCGCCGCGCATCTCGGCAACTGGGAGCTGCCGGCCGTGATGGCCGCCGCACATGACATGCCATCGGCAGTGCTATACCGGGTGCCGAACAACAAAGCGGTCGCGCGCGAGATCATCCGCATTAGACAGCCTTTGATGGGCCACTTGATCCGTAGCCGGGCACAGGCGCCATTGGAAATGGCGGCAGCGCTCGAGCGCGGCGAACATTTGGGAATGCTTGTCGATCAGCATTTCACGCGCGGCGTGGATGTCACCTTCTTCGGAAGAACCTGCAAGGCCAACTCTTCGATTGCCCGCCTCGCGCGTCAGTTCGAATGCCCGGTGGTCGGTATCCGGGTGATTCGCTTGCCTGACCACCGCTTCCGCATTGCAGCCGAGGGGCCATTCAATCTGCCGCGTGACGCCGAAGGCCGCATCGATGTGCCGCAGTCAACGCGAATGATCACATCCGTAATCGAGCGCTGGATCCGCGAATACCCTGACCAATGGCTGTGGTTTCATCGTCGCTGGCGCTGACGTTCACCAGTCATATGGGCTGGGCGCGCACCATAATTGCGGCGCGACGATGCCACCCGGCACTGACACCGGTGCCAGGCCCGGCAATATCATTGGCACCGGCATGTCGTTGCCGTTGGGCACCAACGCCAGCAACATCGACGAGTCCAATACGCGCTCGCAGATCGTCCCGAACCTACCACCCCGCCGGTCGGGCCGAACGCGACTCCGGCGGACTACCTCCGCGCAGCGCAGCAGGGCGCTTCAGGCTGGCCGCACCGGTGAGACCAGCAGGCGCTCGAGATGGCGGAAACCAGGCTGCTCGATCGCTCGGTGCCGCTGGGGCAGGCGAGCACACCCACCCAGGATCCCCCGCGGTCACGCAGATCGAAAAGGCCCTGCAGGCCCTGGCGGCGGGCGACCAGGCGCAGACCATGCAACTGATCCAGTCCGCCATTCCCGCCGCGATGGCGTCTGCTCAGTAGCCTGGGGCACTCCGTTGCCGGACGGGACGGCGCGGCTGGCTCGCTTGACACACCATCGGCCCATGGGCTTGATCCGCCCGAATTTTTCGGACGGAAGTCCCACGCTGCATGGCGACCAAGGCAAAAGCCAGGCGAAAATCGAATGCCTGGGTCGAGAATATCAAGACGATCGTCTACGCCGGCCTGATCGCCGTCGTGGTGCGAACCGTCTTGTACGAACCGTTCAACATCCCGTCCGGCAGCATGATCCCTACCTTGCTGGTGGGTGACTACCTGTTCGTCGCAAAATACAGCTACGGGTATTCACGCTACTCGCTGCCATTCGGCTGGCCGCCGTTTTCTGGGCGCATCTTCGGCAGCCTGCCCCACCGTGGCGACGTCGCGGTATTCAAGTATCCCAGGGACAACAGCACCGACTATATCAAACGGATCGTCGGACTGCCTGGCGATCACATCCAGATGCGACAGGGGGAGCTTTACATCAACGGTCAGCTCTGTCCGCGCAAGCCGGAAGGCGATTACGTTGCCGACGACAATGGCATCAAAATGGTCGATCGGCTGTACCAGGAGACGCTGCCGAACGGCGTGAAGCACGCCATTATCAAGCAGACCGACGAAGGTGACGTGAACAACACGCCTGACTACGTGATACCGCCCGATCACGTGTTCGCCATGGGCGACAATCGCGACAATTCGGCAGACAGCCGGTTCATGAACGGCGTTGGCTTTGTCCCGGTCGAGAACCTGGTTGGCAAGGCCGAGATCATCTTCTTTTCGGTCAATGCCGAGCAGCCCTGGTGGGAGTTCTGGTGGTGGCCGTTTGAGATCCGCTGGAACCGCCTGCTGATGTTCGTCCACTGACCGAGAACGCGTTGGCCAGCCCGATCGAGACGATCCTCGGTCACGAGTTTGCCCGTCCCGACCTGCTGCGTGAGGCGATGACGCATCGCTCGGCGATACACAGCCGTGGGCGCGTCCGAGGTAGAGGATCGAATGAGCGAATGGAGTTTATCGGTGATCGGGTATTGGGGCTGCTGATTGCCGAGTGGTTGGCCGAGAGGTTTCCCCGGGAGCAGGAGGGCGATCTTGGCCGTCGCCTGGCGGTGCTGGTATCGCAGCCGGTGCTCGCCGAGGTAGCGGAGGCGATCGGCCTGGGTGAGGCGCTGGCCGTGGCGCCAGGCGAGGCGAAGGCGGGCGTGCGACGTCGCGCGACCGTCCTGGCGGACGCACTGGAAGCAGCACTGGGGGCTCTCTATCTTGACGGTGGTCTGGGCCGCGCGCGGGAGTTCGTGCGACGCGCGTGGGACGGCGTGATGAACCGGCACGAGGATCCACCGAAGGACGCCAAGACTCGATTGCAGGAATGGGTGCAGGCACGCGGGCTCGCGTTGCCGGATTACGCAGTGATATCGCGGGTTGGTCCGCCGCATGCACCAGAGTTCGTGGTGACGGTCGCCGTTGGTGGCGCCAGCGGATCGGGCACGGCCGGCAGCAAGCGGGCGGCCGAGCAGCTCGCGGCCCGCGACCTGCTGAAGACGCTGGGTGCGTGATTGTTGGGATCTCCTGCCATGACGCGGGCTATCGCCCGCAACGACACATGATGGCCGGGTCGAGCCCGGCCATGACGGCAGCCGAGCGGGCTATCGCCCGCAACCACGCATGACCTCGCGGTGCGGTTTCGCTGCGATCGCCGGGGCGCCCAACGCCGGCAAGTCCACGCTGGTCAATCGGCTCACCGGGGCAAAGCTGTCGATCGTGACGCCGAAGGCTCAGACGACACGGTTTCGCGTGCTGGGGATCATGCTGCACGGCGACAGCCAGGTGCTGTTGGTCGATACACCCGGAATCTTCGATCCGCGGCGGCGGCTGGATCGCGCGATGGTTGCAGCGGCGTGGTCGGGCGTGCGGGACGCCGACCTGACTCTGTTGCTGATCGATGCAAGGGAAGGCGCGACCGAGGCAGTGCGCGAGATCGCCGCGACCCTCGGCGCTCAGCAACGGCGGAGTTGGTTGGTGCTGAACAAGATCGACCTGGTGCCGCCGCCTTCGTTGCTGCCACTGACCGCTACGCTGACGGCGGCTGCGCCATTCGAGCAGACCTTCATGGTGAGCGCCGCGAAGGGCGACGGCATCGGCGAGTTGGCAGATGCCCTTGCAGTTTCAGTACCGGAAGGGCCGCACCTTTACCCGGATGACGATCTGACCGATCTGCCCGACCGGCTGTTGGCAGCCGAGCTCGTGCGGGAGCAGATCTTTCTGCAGACGCATGACGAAGTCCCATACGGTGCGACAGTCGAGACAGAGAATTGGCAGCAGCGCAGCGATGGCTCGGTGCGGATCGATGCCACCGTGTACGTCGCGCGTCCGGGTCAGAAGGCCATCATGATCGGTGAGGGTGGCAGACGGATCAAAGCGATCGGCGCCCGCGCGCGGGAGGAACTTGCCGCCCTGCTCGAGCGCAAGGTGCACCTCTTCCTCAATGTGAAGCAGCGTGACGGGTGGGATGAGGAGACCGCACGGCTGCGCGCCATCGGCCTGGAGGATCCACCGTAGCGAGCCGCCCTGAACGCGGCTCTTTTCGTGGCCCATGAAGCATGTTGTGGTGATGCGCCGCGACCGCGGCTGCGTATGTGTCTTGGTGAGGGAAAAACGAATGTTCAGCCACGTCATGATCGGCAGCAACGACATCGCCCGATCGAAGAAATTCTACGATGCGCTGTTTGGCGCAGTCGGTGGCAAGCCAGCGGCGCAGGACGCCAAGGGGCGGCTGATTTATGCGCATAACGGTGGGCTGTTGATGGTGAGCAAGCCCATCGACGGCAAGCCGGCGACGAGCGCGAACGGCGGGACGATCGGGTTCACGATGGCAAACCCGGAACAGGCCGACGCGTGGCACAAGGCGGGTGTCGCGAACGGCGGCACGGCCATCGAGGATCCGCCCGGCGTTCGTCCCAGCGGCACTTACCTCGCTTACCTGCGGGATCCCGACGGCAACAAATTGTGCGCACTGTGCCGCATGCCGGCTGCGTGAGCGCCTGAATTGTCGCGGCCGGCGGGGCACCATTTGACGATGATGCTTCGCTGCCGCTCTCTTCAGATGGCTCGCCTCATGACCGGATTTGAGATACACAACGTCTCAGCTTCGGATCCGCCAGCCTGACCAGCTCGACAAGAGGTACCATGCGAGCGCGCATCTATCAGCCACCGAAGAATGCCATGCAGTCTGGTCGGGCAGGCACCCACGAATGGGTGCTGGAGTTCGAGCGTTTGTCACCCCAGCGCCCTGATCCGCTGATGGGCTGGATTGGCAGCAGCGATACGCAACAGCAGGTTCGGCTGACCTTTGCAACCCGGGAGGAAGCCGTCAGTTACGCGGATAAGCAGGGCATTGTTTACGATCTGGAGCTGCCGCAACCACGCCAGATCAAACCGAAAGCCTATGCCGACAACTTTCGCTACGGCAGAATGGAGAACTGGACCCACTGAGCGGCCCGGGCCTAGCGCGTGATGGCCGCAGGCGGAATCGAGTCCCAATCGACGAGTGGTTAGCGACCCGGCCGGAGGTCTGAATCACGCGCTCAAACACAAAGGAGCTAAAGCATGATGAGGTCAAACCTGATCTCATCATGCTTTAGGTGCGGCCCCAGCCTCGTGCCAGGCCGACCAGCAAGACCAGCGCCGGCAGCGCGGCAGCAATCTTAAAGGTGAAGCCGAAACCGGCGAGAAATGCCATGACCTCCGGAGCGCCGGCGGCCAGCGCACTGCTGCGCCAGGTTTGAAACAACAGCATGAGCACGGTTGCACCGCTCACCGTGCCGAGTGTGCGCGTCATCATCACCAGGCTTCCGGCGACGCCCCGATCGGTGCGTGGAATCGATGACGTGACAATATCGAAATACGCAACCTGAAACAGGCCGACGCCTGCGCCTTGTAGTGCCATAGCGGCGCCGAGCAGCAGGATGTTCGGCGTTGCATCAGCGGTGCCGATGATGACTTGACCAATCACCATCGCGCCGGCTCCGGTCAGCGCAAGCAGCCGCGGCGCCACGTGACTTGCCAGTCGCGCCGTCAGAGGTCCTGCGACAGCAGTGCCGGCAGGCGAGCAGGCGAGCAGCAGGCCGGTGCCGTAAGGGCTCAGACCGCCAAACCGGCTGAGATAGAATGGCACCAGCAGGAGCACGGAAAAGCCAGCAAGATTGAGCGCCGCGTGGCCGACATTCAGCAGCGAGAAATCGAAGTCGCGAAAAAAGCGAAGATCGATGATCGGTCGCTGGGTTCGGCGTTCCTGCATTATGAACCCAATGGTCGCGAGTATGCAGATCGCCCCGGCGACGGCGAAGACCGTCAAACGCTGCTGCAACTGGTTGAGAGCGAGCAGCAAGGCACTGATCGCGAGCACAAGCAGTGCGCCGCCGGCAGCGTCGAATGGTTCGCGTTGCGCGCGGCGGCTATCACGGGGCAACTGCCACCCCAGCAGGAACGCCAGCAGCGCCAACGGCGCCCGAAACCAGAACACCGCCGGCCAATCGATGAGCGGCACCAGCGCACCAGCGATCAGCGGTCCCAAGGCGCCGCCGAGACCGATCACCATGGTATAGGTCCCCAGAACGCGAGTGCGCGATGATTCCGAATAAAGACTTGTCGCCAGCGCTGGCCCACAGCTCAATACCAGCGCTGCACCGACACCTTGCAGCACCCGTGCGGCAAGCAACGCGCCATAGCTCTGCGCCAATGCGCAGAGAACGAAGGCAATGGCGCTCCAGAGGCTGCCCGCCAGGAACACGCGGCGATACCCCAGCACGTCGCCGACCCGTCCGAACACCAGCATCAGTGCCGCATAGGTAAGCGTATAGGCGATCACCACCCACTGGATTGCCGGTATCGGCAAGCCGAATGCGCGGGTGATGAAAGGAAAGGCAAAGTTGACCGAGGAGTCGAACGGCACCACCAGTGTGCCGAGGGCCACCACCAGCACGCCAAATCCGGGGCGTGCGGCGGCCGGCGCGGCGCGGCGGATCAGACGGCCTTCTTCAATGACGGTGACGCTTTGAATCGCACCGTCTTGCCGGCCTTTACCTTGATGGACTCGCCGGTGCGCGGGTTCAGGCCTTTGCGCGCCTTGGTCTTTCGCACAGTGAAGGTGCCAAAGCTGGGCAGGGTAAACTTGCCCGCCTTCTTCATCTCTTTGATGATCGCATCCATCAGATCGCCGGCCGCACGGTTGGCCGCCGTGCCGGTCAGATCCGCGGACTCCTGCAGCACCTGCGCGATAAAGGCCTTGGACATACTGTCTCCTCGACTGGAACAACCGGCTGGGCAGCGACTCGCCCGACCGCCGCAATGCTCTTAGACGGCCGGTCCAAAATCCACCAGCCCCTCGCTCAATATTGGGAAATGTCTAAAGCACCCCATGGCGTGAGTACACAGCGCGGAGCGACTCGCCCGCTTCCAATTCGGCTCGCGTCGTATCCTCGGCTGCGATCTTGGCGAGAGCGGCGTGAAACACCGCATCGGCTCTATCAGCCGGGACAAATACCACGCCGTCAACGTCGCCCAGGACCCAATCTCCGGGGGCGACTCGCACGCCAGCGATTTCGATAGTCGTGTCCTTCTCCACCATCTCGGCGCGGCCCTTCGTGTCGAGCGGACCAATGCCACCGTGGAACACGGGAAACCGCATTGCTCGGATGCGCGCAACATCGCGCACGAGGCCATCGGTCACGCATCCCGCTGCGCCACGTGCGCGTGCTGCGGCCGACAGCAATTCGCCCCACGGTGCGATCCAGTCAGTAGGCCCACCGCATGCCAGCACCGGTACTTCGGCTGGCTGGAGGTCGTCGATCAGGTCCATTTCCAGTTCGTACGGGTTGTGGTCGGCTGGAAGAGATTCCCTTGCTTCGTAACGGCCGGTACGGACGCGACCAAGCAGTACGAGAGATTCGTCGAGCGAACGCACGAATGGCCGCAGCGCCTGGTGCATCAGCCCAAAACTGTCGAGAACGTCCGACAGCACGGGCGTGTAGAGAAGCCTGCGCAGTTCGTCAGGCGATGGCAGTGGCTGGGTCATGGCGATCCTGTACAGCAGAGCCAACTTACAGACACTGCTTGTACCCACGATCTGCGAAGCGCAAGTCAGCCTCAACGCGTAATTGGCACCACCGCCAAAGCGGGGGAAGCAATCTCTCCTCCAGTGCGCTCCTCGCCCGAGATTGCTTCGTCCCGCCACGCTTCGCTCGCGGCCCTCGCATGACACGGTAGCGTGTCCCGCTTCAGCGAGCCCGGGCGCTAAGGTCGCTGCAGTTATCGCAACGTGATCAGACGGGCTCGGTGTCCAGTGCGTAGCCAGCGGCGCGGACGGTGCGGACGACGTCCAGCTCGCCGGTCGCATTGATCGACTTGCGGAGCCGGCGAATATGCACATCGACAGTACGGGGTTCGA
>JAMXLO010000007.1 GCA_024280945.1 Acetobacteraceae bacterium | reverse complement strand
AGCAGCCCGAGCGACAGGACCAGCGTCAGGGGCAGGAAGATGACCGACAGAAGCCACATTGGGGGGTCTGACATCTTCTGCATCGCCAGCATCGCCGGGATCACGATGTGTCCGACGATCAGGATGGTGAAATAGGGCGGCGCATCGTCGGCGCGGGCCAGACCCAGAGGCGCACGGCAATGCTCGCACTCCGGCACAACGCGCAGAAACCCGTTGAACAGCCGCCCTTGGCCGCACGACGGGCAGCGACCGCTGCAGCCACGAGCCATCGCGGCAGCCAGAGACGGTACTGCCCAGGGCGGCGTCGGCACCGTCCGGTTGGGTTGCCAGCGGATTGGCGCCATTTGCTCGGGTCCTTGCAGGTTCGATGCCCATATCGGTCCGCTTGATCATCTTGGCCAGGGGACAGACAGTATCTGCATGGCACGTATTCTGGTGGTCAACCCCAACTCGTCGGTTGCCTGTTCCGATGGCATCGCCACCGCGCTGCGACCATTTCGTTGGCCGGGCGCGCCGCAATTCGAGGTGGTCACCCTGCGTGAAGGGCCCTCGGCGATCTACGACTGGCGCGACTGGCACAGCGTTGTCGACCCTTTGTGCCGGCTGATCGAGCGCGAGCCGGCCGCTGCGTATATTATCGCCTGCGCCTCCGACCCTGGCATTGAAGCCGCGCGGGCGACCACAGAACAACCGGTGTTCGGTGTGTTCCGGTGCGCCGTGGCGACGGCAACGGCACGCGCCGAGCGGTTCGGGGTGATCGCCATCGTCGATGCGTCCAAGGCGCGCCACCTTGCCGCACTGCGGGCGATGGGCCTGGAAGCGCGCCTCGCGGCGGAAGTGGCGTTGAACGTGACGATGGAGGCGCTGCTGCAGCCAGAGGCGGCACGGGCCAGCCTGATAAGTGCCGGGCGGAGCTGCGCCGCAGCCGGCGCCGGTGCCATCATTCTGGGCTGCACCGGCATGGCACATCACCGCGCCGCCGTGGAAGATGCGGCCGGCGTGCCGGTGATCGAGCCATGTCAGGCCGCGGCAGCAATTGCCCTGGGATCGCTGCCCCAGCCATTACGTTAACGCACGGCCGTAACACATTTTGTCACAATAATATCTCGTGGACATACCACCGTGTTCATGGCAAAGTGAAACTTGTCGCCAAACGGTACAAGAGAGGGCATCGCGATCGGTCGGTACGGCCGCACCCCGACCCAAACGGTACAGACAGAGAGGGCACCGCGATCGGTCGGTACCGCCGCACCCCGACCAGGCCTTCCACTTTCTGGCGACCTGACGCTACCCAGCCAATGGCTGACGCGATCAGCAATGAAGTCGCGGGGGAGCCAATTATGCCGCTGTACCGCATCTACTGGCTCGGCCAGGACGATCACATCGACGCAGCCGACTACATCGAATGCGAATCCGATACCGAGGCGGCCGCCAGGGGACAGGAATTGATCGGCCCGCACGCTGCCGTGGAGCTCTGGCTCGAGAAGCGTTATGTCGTTACGCTTCCGGCCAAGGCAGCAACCGATCCTGTGGCCGTCACCGGTTAGGTCTCGTCACCCCATCGGTGGGGCGCGCCGGATCTGTTCTGGCAACAGCCCGTTGTACGGTCACCGCCATGCCCTGCTTGCGGATGTAAGCGACAAATTCGTCCCAATCGGCTTCGTTGCCCGCTGGCACTGAAGCAGCCGCATCGCTCAGTCCGCGCAGGATCGCCTCCTCGACGTGGCGATAGCCAAGCTGCCCGATGATGGACAGCATGATACCGGCGATCGAACCCAATAGATGGACTTCAGTTTCCAATCGCTCGATCCGACGGCGGAGCTCGCGCTCAAGGTCGGGCGTCATCGAACACTCCAATGAAGGACGGTTATACGCTGCATCATTCAATCACGATCCAATCGGCTAGAACTTGTGGCCAAAGCGACGACAGTTGGAACGTTGGGCTGTGGAGAGGGTGCGGCAAGGCAAGGCCACCGACTACGCCGCCAGCTCACGCATGATCGTACAAAGATCGCTTTTGCCCTCGAAACCGATGCCGGGCAACTCGGGCAGCGTGACAGTGCTGTTTTCGACGCGCGTGCCATCGGGAAATCCGCCATAGGGCTGGAACACGTCCGGATAGCTTTCATTGCCGCCGAGACCGAGACCGGCGGCGATCGCCAGCGACATCTGGTGGCCGCCATGCGGTATGCAACGCCGCCAGGACCAGCCCGCATCCTTCAGCACCGCCAGAGTCCGCTGATACTCGCAGAGGCCATAGGACAGCGCGCAGTCGAACTGCAGCCAGTCGCGGTCGGGCCGCATCCCGCCGTAGCGGATCAGATTGCGGGCATCGTGATGGCTGAACAGGTTCTCCCCGGTTGCCATCGGCGCCGGATAGAATTCCGCCAGTGCCGCCTGCAGCTGATAGTCCAGCGGATCGCCCGCTTCCTCGTACCAGAACAGCGGATACGCGCGCAGCATCTTTGCGTAGTCGATCGCGGTCGCAAGGTCGAAGCGGCCGTTGGCATCCACCGCCAACTGCGCATTTCGGCCGATCTCTTTGAGCACAGCCTCGATGCGCCGGCGATCCTCGCCGATCGTCTCGCCCCCGATCTTCATCTTCACCACGGTGTAGCCGCGATCCAGATAGCTGCGCATCTCGGCGCACAGCGCAGTATCGTCCTTGCCCGGATAGTAGTAACCGCCCGCGGCATAGACGAACACGCGCGGATCAGCCTCGATCCCGTGGCGCTCGGCCAGCAGGCGGAACAGCGGCTTGCCAGCGATTTTCGCCACCGCGTCCCACACCGCCATATCGATCGTGCCGACGGCAACCGAGCGATCGCCATGCCCGCCCGGTTTCTCGTTGGTCATCATGCAGGTCCAGATGCGATCCGGATCGAGGTTGTCCTCCGTTGCATCAAGCAACGTGCGAGGATCCGCTTCCAGCAGACGCGGCGCAAACCGCTCACGGATCAGACCGCCCTGGCCATAACGGCCATTGGAATTGAAGCCATAGCCGATGACGCGTCGCCCGTTGCGTTCGACGTTGGTCACCACCGCGACCAGGCTCGACGTCATCCTGGAGAAATCGATATAGGCGTTGCGGATCGGCGAACTGATCGGCTTGGTGACCTCGCGGATATCGGTGATGCGGACTGGCATGACGGACCTCCTTCAGAGCCGATCGTTCAGGTGGCAGGCGCTGCGATGACCTGGCGCTATGTCACGCAACTGCGGTTCCTCCTGGACACACCGCGGCATCGCGTGCGGACAGCGCGGGTGAAAGTGGCAGCCGGACGGCGGCGCGAGCGGGCTCGGGATTTCGCCGGTGATCGCGGTGAAGCGCCGCTTGCGTGCCTCTATCCGCGGCACTTCAGCCAACAGGGCCTGCGTGTATGGGTGGTTCGGCCGGCTGAACACCTCCTCGGTCGCGGCACTTTCCACGATGCGGCCGAGATACATGATCAGCACGCGGTCCGAAAGATGTTCGACCACGCCAAGATCGTGGCTGATGAACAGATAGGTCAGATCGAGTTCACGACGCAGGTCCATGAACAGGTTGAGGATCTGGGCCTGGATCGACACATCCAGGGCGGCAACCGCTTCATCGCACACCAGGAACTCCGGCTGCACCGCAAGCGCGCGGGCGATGCCGATGCGCTGGCGCTGGCCGCCGGAGAACTGATGCGGATAGCGTCGCCGGTAGGCAGGATCGAGACCGGCGCGGCGAAGCTGTGCGTCCAGATACGTGGCAAAATCTGCCCGCTTCACCAGCCCGTGCACCAGCGGCGCCTCGCCCACGATGTCCTCCACGCGCAGCCGCGGATTCAGTGACGCGTATGGATCCTGGAAGATCATCTGCACTTTGAGCTTGGCATCACGAGCACGATCCGGTGGCAGCGTGGCGATGTCCTGCCCTTTGTATAGAACCGACCCCTCGGATGGCGGCATGATGCCGGCGACCATGCGACCGATCGTCGATTTGCCGCAGCCGGACTCGCCGACCAAGCCGACGACCTCGCCGCTGGCGACGCTGAGATCGACGCGATCGACCGCCTGCACAATCTCGTTCTTCTGTTCGGTACCCAGCCGACGCGCGATCGAGCGGCCCAGACGTGCGGCTGCGTCGTAGCTCGGGCCGAAGCGCTTCGATATGCCGCGCAGTTCGATGATCGGCGCGCTCACGCCGACACCGCGATCAGCGGGTGGAAGCAACGCGTCGTCTGGCCTGGCACCGGCTGCGACGGCTCCGGCTCCTGCTCGCACGCCGCATCCGCGTGCGGACACCTGGTGCGGAACGCGCAGCCGGGCGGCAGCCTCAGCAGGCTGGGCGTCATGCCGGGTATCTGCCGCAGTTTCTCCCCTCGCCGATTTCGGCTCGGCACGCTGCCAATCAGGCCTTGTGTATACGGATGCAGTGGCGTATCGAGCACCCGCGCCGCAGAGCCGGTCTCAACGATGCGGCCGGCGTACATGACCGCGATCTCGTCGGCGAGACCGGCGATCACCGACAGGTCATGCGTGATCCAGATCAGCGCGGTGCCGTAGGTTACTGCCAGCTTCTGCACCTCGGACAGAATCTGTGCCTGGATCGTGACATCCAGCGCCGTGGTTGGTTCGTCTGCGATCAACAGGTCGGGATGGTGCAACAGGGCAATGGCGATCGCCACGCGTTGGCGCATGCCGCCGGAGAACTGGTGCGGGTAGGCGGCGAGGCGTTCGTCAGGACTTGGAATGCCCACCTGCCCAAGCGCGTCGCGTGCACGCGACCGCGCCTGAGCGCGTGACACCTTGGCATGCGCCTGCACCGCCTCGATCATCTGCGTATCGATGCGCAGGACCGGGTTCAGCGTCATCATCGGGTCCTGGAAGATCATCGCGATGCGATTGCCGCGCAACGCGCGCATATCGCGCTCGGAGAGCCGCGTGATGTCGCGGCCCTGGTAGAGGATCGCACCTTCGACAACGTGTCCGGGCGGATCGACCAGGCCCATGACGGAGAACCCGGTGACCGACTTGCCGGAGCCGGACTCGCCCACCAGTCCCAGCACCTGGCCGCCGGCGATCGAGAAGGACACGTCGTCCACCGCCTTCACCACGCCGGCGCGCGTGAAGAAGTGTGTGCGCAGGTTGCGAACCTCGAGGGTCGCCGTCACCGCTTCAATCGCGGATTGAGCACGTCGCGCAACTGATCACCGACCAGGTTGATCGAGACGATGGTGACCAGCAGGGCGATGCCGGGATAGAAGCTGATCCAGTATTTTCCGGACAGCATATACTGGTAGCCGTTGGCGATCAGCAGACCCAGTGACGGCTCAGTGATCGGCACGCCAAGACCAAGAAACGACAGTGTGGCCTCGAGCGCGATCGCGCGCGCCACCTGCTGCGTCGCGATAACGATGAGCGGTGGCAGACAATTGGGCAGCAGGTGACGGAAGATGATCCGGCGTCGCGGCAAGGCCAGGCATTCGGCGGCTTCGATGTATTCGCGCCGGCGTTCCACCAGGGCCGACGCGCGGACCGTGCGCGTATAGTAAGCCCATTCAACGATGACCAGCGCGAGCACGACGTTCATCACGCCTTTGCCCAATACTGCGAGGATCATCAGCGCGACGAGGATCGAGGGGAAGGACAGCTGCAGATCCACCAGGCGCATGATCGCCGCGTCGGTGCGGCCGCCGATATAGGCGGCGAACAGACCGAGCGACGTGCCGACGACGCAGGCGATCAACGCCGACCCGACACCGACGCCCAGAGAAATGCGCAGCCCGTACAGGATGCCTGACAACATATCGCGGCCCTGGTCGTCGGTGCCGAGCAGATAGGTGTAGCCGGTGCTGGATGCCGACCCTGGCGGAAGGCGTCCGTCCATTATGTCGAGTTGCGCGAGATCGTAGGGGTTTTGCGGCGCGATCAGCGAGGCGAAGATCGCGGCGACGCCGATCAGTACGAAAATGATGAGCCCGGCGACAGCGATGTGGGAGGCGGCGAATTCGGAAACGAAGCGTCGGAATGGGGTTTCTTCGCGGACCGGCCCCCTCCCCCCAACCCCCTCCCGCAAGGGGAGGGGGAGTTTGGGGGCTGTGTCTGCTGAGCTCATCCCTTCGCCTCCAGCCGCACGCGCGGATCGAGCAGCGTGTACAGCAGATCCACCACCAGGTTGATCGTCACGAACAGCAGCACGATCATCATCAGGTAGGCGACGATCACTGGGCGGTCCAACACGTTGATCGAGTCGATGATCAGCTTGCCCATTCCGGGCCAGGCGAACACGCTTTCGGTGACCACGGCGAAGGCGATCGTGGAACCAAGCTCCAATCCCACCACCGTCACCACAGGGATCATGATGTTCTTCAACACGTGCACGAAGATAACGCGCGCCGGCGCAAGCCCCTTGGCACGGGCGAACTTGACGAAATCCATCGGCAGCGTCTCGCGCACCCCTGCCCGCACCAGGCGCAGCACCAGCGAGATGTTGAACAGCGACAGGTTGAGCGCCGGCAGCAGCAGGTGACGCAGCCCATCCAAGGTCAGGAATGACCACTGTATCCCGAACAGTTCAGCCGTCGCCCCACGGCCGGTACTCGGCAGCCAGCCAAGCTGCACCGCGAACACCATGATCAGCATGAGCCCGACCCAGAATGTCGGCAGTGAAAACCCCAGGATGCTGCCGGCCATGATGGTCCGCGCGACCACGCCATCAGGATACAGTCCGGCATACAAACCAAGCGGGATGCCGAACAACATCGACATCAGCACTGCGGTCACCGCCAGTTCCAGCGTCGCGGGCATGCGCTGCGCGATCAGCCGCAGCGCCGGTTCGTTGAACACGAAACTCCGGCCAAGATCGCCGCGCAGAGCGTCATCGACGAACAGCACGTATTGCTTCCACAGCGGCTGATCGAGGCCAAGTGAAGCGATGATTCGCGCACGCTCCGCCTGATCGGCTTCGGGCGATATCAGGATATCGACCGGGTTGCCGATCACGTGCACGCCGATGAAAACGATCACCGACATCGCAAGCACAACGAACAGCGCCTGGATCAGCCGCCGGATCAGCCAGGTTGTCATTCGGTCTCCCGTGCCTGAGGCCGCCTATATCACGCCGGCACAGGGCGGCGCCATCGGTTGGCCCCTTGCGGCCGGACGTATAAGCTCCGGTCGCATGGATGCGCCCTCCACCGTTGAGATGCTTGCCAGGCTTGTGTCGTTCGACACAACCAGCCGCAATTCCAACCTCGCGCTGATCGACTTCGTGCGCGCGTATCTCGATGCGCAGGGTATCGCATATCGCGTCAGCACTGACGCCGAGGGATCGAAAGCCAATATCCATGCCGTGATCGGCCCACAGACGGCAGGGGGCATCGCCCTGTCTGGTCACGTCGATACCGTGCCGGTCGATGGCCAGGCGTGGACCGCCGATCCGTTCAAATTGCGGCCGGCCGCTGGCCGCTGGTACGCGCGGGGTGCCGCGGACATGAAGGGGTTTGTCTCCGCGTGCCTTGCGGCGGTCCCGGCGATCAAGTCGCGTCCGCTCGCGCGACCACTCCATCTGTTCATCAGCTATGACGAGGAGGTCGGTTGCCATGGCGCGCAACGGCTCATCCAGGATCTGGAGGAGTCCGGGCTGAAGCCGGCGCTTTGCGTGGTTGGCGAACCGTCCGGCATGCAGCCGATCCTGGCGCACAAGGGCAAGTTGAACCTGCACGTGCGGGTGCGCGGCCTGACCGGACACTCCAGCGAGCCGGGCAAGGGCGTCAACGCGGTCCAGGCTGCCGGTGAGGCCGTTGCCTATGTCGCAGCGGAAGCACGGCGGCTGGCGAAGCAAGGCCCATTCCAGGACGGTTTCGACCCGCCGCACACCACCATCCATGTCGGCACCATTCAGGGCGGCACCATTCTGAACATCATTCCGGAACGCTGCGAGTTCGTCATGGAGTGGCGCAACATTCCCGCCGACGATCCAATGCAACATTTGGAACGGATGCGACGTTTCGTCGTCGAGAACATAGAGCCGGACATGCATGCGGTGAGCCCGAGCGCAGGCTTTGACTTTGAAGTGACAACCCAGATGCCCGGACTGTCGCTGAGCGCCGACCACGAACTGACGTCGATCGTCAAGCAACTCACCGGGTCGAACAGCACCGGCAAGGTGAGCTACGGCACGGAAGGCGGCTATTACCAGAATGCTGGCATCGCCACGATCGTCTGTGGCCCTGGCCATATCGCTCAGGCACACCAGCCGGATGAATGGATTGCGCAGGAGCAGCTCGACGCGTGCGACGCCTTCATCCGCCGCCTGGTGGATCGCGTGCTGGTCTGAGCAGGAACCCATGTCGCCGATCGCGCAACCACCGTTGCCATCGTTTGAGGTGCGGCTCACCGCGCCTGACATCCGTCGCTGGCTCGACGGCAACACCGGCATTCGTGGATTCACTACGCGCGACTCTGGCGTCGAGGGGCTGCATGTCGCTCTGCTCGCGCTGTCACATGGAAATGAGATCGCGGGCGCGATCGTCCTGCAGCGGCTGCTCGAGAGCGGGCTCGCCCCAAAGCGGGGACGGCTGACCTTCGGCTTCGTCAATCTTGCAGCATTCGAGCGGTTCGACGCGCGCCAGCCGACCGCGTCGCGCTTCATCGACGAGGACCTGAACCGCGTGTGGGACGCGGCTGTGCTGGACAGTGCACGGCGCTCCACCGAACTCAATCGGGCTCGCGAGATCCGGCCACTGATCGACAAGGTGGACGTACTGTTCGACCTGCACTCGATGCTGTGGCCATCGGATCCGTTGATCCTCTGCGGCACATCGTCGAAGGGGAAACGCTTGGCACTTGGGGCCGGCTCGCCGCCGCTGGTGGTTGCGGACCACGGGCACGCGAGCGGACGGCGCATGATCGACTACGCACGCTTTGCCGACGAGACGACCGCGTGTGCGGCAAGTCTGCTCGAAGCGGGGCAACACTGGCAGCAGGCGACGGTGGACACGATGCTGACCAGCATCGCGGGACTGCTGCACCATCTGGATCTGATCGCGCCGCACCCGGCGCTGCCACGATCCGCGCGACAGCAGCAGCGCTATGCTGAAGTCACCATGGCGATCACCGCAGCCAGCAGCAACTTCGCCTTCGTGCAGCCTTATCGCGGCGGCGACGTGATCCCACGCCGCAATACTGTGATCGCCGTCGACGGCGAGACCACGATCCGCACGCCGTACGACAACTGCCTGCTGATCATGCCAAGTTTGCGGCCGAGCCGAGGACATACCGCAGTCAGACTCGCGCGGTTCGCCGAGGCATGATGGGCGGGTCGAGCCCGCCCATGACGATAAAAGGCCGGGCTGACGCCCGGGACCACACATGAACTACTGCTCAGGCTCGCCTGGAACCGGCACCTTGCCGAAGCCGGTGATGATGGCGCTGACCTCGTCGATGGCGGCTTCGGCCCTGGCCGGTTCTGTACCTTTGGCGACGATCGCCACGCCGTTGCCGATGGGCCGATAGAACGGATAGCTGCCGATATCGAGGTCTGGATACTTTGCCTGCACCTCGCCAAGCGGTGCGGCGATAATTCCCTCGGCGAGGCCGGACACGTGCACCGAGCGCGATACGATCGGCTTGCCGCCCTTCAGCCGCGGCGCCAGCCACTCGAACATCGACTGCATGACGCGCGGCACGCCGGCCATGACGTAGACGTTGCCGATCTGGAAGCCGGGCGCCACCGACATCGCGTTGTCGATCAATGTCGCACCGCGCGGCATGGTCGCCATCCGCTGGCGCGCAGCATTGAATTCGCCTGGCTTGTAGCTGCGCTCCATGCGTGCCCAGGCTTCCGGATGGGGCTCCCATGGCACGCCGAATGCCGCGGCGACGCATTCGCTGGTGATGTCGTCGTGCGTCGGGCCGATGCCGCCGGTGGTGAACACGTAGTCGAACTTTGCGCGCACCTCATTGACCGTGTCGATGATGGTCTCGGGTACATCCGGGATGACGCGGACCTCGCGCAGCGGAATGCCGATCTGACCGAGGCCCAGGGCGAGGAAGCGGATGTTGGCGTCCTGCGTGCGGCCCGACAGCACCTCGTTGCCGATCACCAGCAGACAGGCAGTGGGATTTGCGTCGGGCATCGGCCTCTCCGTCAGAGGAAGTCGCGCAGCAGTGGGATCAGCGGCTTGTCGGCCGGCGGCATCGGATAATCGGCAAGCTTCTGCGGCCGTACCCAGGTCAATGTCTGGTTCTCCTTCGGCCGTGGCGTTCCCTTCCAGCGCCGGCACAAATACAGCGGCATCAGCAGGTGGAACCGCTCATATTCGTGCGAGGCGAAGGCGAACGGGGCAAGGCAGGTGGCGGTGACGTCGATGCCGAGTTCTTCCTTCAGTTCGCGGATCAGCGCGGCTTCAGGGGTCTCGCCATCATGCAGCTTGCCGCCGGGGAATTCCCATAGCCCGGCCATCTTCTTGCCCTCGGGCCGGCGCGCCAGCAGCACGCGGCCATCGGCGTCGATCAACGCGCAGGAGGCGACCAGCAGCAGCGGCTTGCTGCCATTCGTTTCCCCCGCCGCTTCGACATGGCCGAACAGGTCGTCGCGCGTCGCCTCGAAACGCCACACGTCGCATTCGGCGGCGCGCGCCAGCGAGCGGTCTTTGCCTTTGCCAACCTGGCGGAAGCCGATGCGCCGAAGGACCGCGGCCGAGGCGGGATTGTCGATGATGACGCCGGCCTCCAGACGGTCGAGGTCCAGGTTGGCGAGCGCCCAGCGCGAAAGGCGGCCGACCGCCTCGGTGGCCACGCCGTGACCCCAGAAGCGGCGGCCGACCCAATAGCCCAGCCGGCCGACGCGCTCGGCGATGCGCACGCCGACGACGCCGACGAGGATCTCGTCGTCTCCCTCGCGCCCGGTGATGGCGAGTTCATAGGCGCGCCCTTCGGCGAGCGACCGCCGCGTGGTCTCGATCCATTCGCCGGCGAGTTCGCGCGGATAGGGAAACGGGACGGTGGCGAGGTTGCGAGTCACCTCCCAGTCATTGACCAGCCAATGCATGGCCTCGGCATCCTCGGGTACCAGCGGACGCAGGATCAGCCGGTCGGTTTTCAGTGGTTCGAACGGCTCCGGTGCGGCGAGCGCATCGAGCAATCCGGGTTCGTTGTTGCGCCGGCGGGATCGCCTGGCCGGTTTGGTTCGGGGACTCGCCTCGCGCGTGCTGCTCATGCGGCGAAGGTGGCGCAGCGGACAGGGAGGGCGCAAGCGTGCCTGGGGGCGATGCAGCCGTGCCATGCGCCGGATGCGGCGGCTCGACTTTGTCTCGTTGCACTGCGTTGCGAGACGCTGTCGCACGGGGTGGATCAAGCGGCCACCGCCGGGTCAAGCCCGGTGGCAAGCCGGCGTGTGTGGCGGAAGGCGCGCACCAGCGCGCTGTTGCTGCTGAGGAGGTCGGCGATCACGTCCGGGTCGGGCGGCGGGAAGGTGAGGCGCGCGGGCAGGCCGCCGGCGGCGAGGATCGCCGAGGCGCGGTCGGGGTAGAGGGTGACGAGGCGCTCGGCCGGAGTCATGGCGCCGTATTCGAGCTTTGGCGGGTCGACAGGCCCCCTCCCCCCGCCCCCCCGGATCAGGTCCGGGGCAGGCTCCTCCCGCAAGGGGAGGCGGGGTTCCGTTACTGGTTCCGGCTCGGGTTCGGGGGAGGCGGAGCGGAACCAGTAGCCGGCGCGCTGCATGGCGGCCGGGTGCATGGCGGCTTCCGCCTTCTGTCGTTCGGCCTGCATGCGCAGCAGCGTGCGAATGCCGCTGTCCGCCTGGCGCATCATGGAAGCGGCCTGGGCGGTACAGCGGCGGATCTGGTCGGGCTCGAGACCGGTCCCCGGGTCAAGCCCGGGGATACAACGAGCGGCGGCGCGCAGCGCTTCCCGTGCGCGGAACTGCGCGGCGACGATCAGCACCGCCACCTCCGCCTCGGCGGCGTTCTCCGGCAGGAGGTGGGCGACCGCGGTCACGGCGCGTTCGTCACGGAGCTGGCGGCCTTCGGGCGTGTCGTCGGGCGGTGGCGGGAGGTAGGTGCATAGGTCGGCATAGATCGCGCGGGAGAGGGTGTCCGGGATGTTGGGAATGGAAAACATGATGCGGGGGCCGTCCTTTCGCGCCGGCGGAAAAAGGGGGAGTTTGGCGCGTTATCTGTAATAACGTCAATAGGTAATTATACCGACAGGCGTGGAGTCCCGACCGACGTGCCGTCGTGAGCGATTCTCATTACGCTACAAGCATTGAACGACGGGCTGCTGGGGTTCACCGGTTCCTCGGTGACCGTGCGCTTCGGCTCAGTCATCTACACCTACGATGAACACGGCCGATGAACACGGCATGATGACCTACGCCAAGGCAGCATGACTGGTCGCAGGTGCCGGAGGTGCGTCGCCACCTTGACCGATACCGTTTGGCCCTTCGAGGAGGCTGGAGCCCTCCCAGACGAGACCGCCCTGGCCTACAGCCACGATCTCGTCGACGCAATCATGACCGCCGAGGTTTCTGGGTCGGTCATGAGCTTGAACGCACTAAAGCAGTGGCTGGATCAGCAATAAGCAACTAAGCAGGCTGGCCCGGCCAAAAGCTTCGATCCGAGTCGTGCAATTTTTGCCGTCGATGTCCCGGCTCATTCACGAATCGCTGCTGGAACCTCATTAGAGCGTTGCGTGTTTCCTCCCGTACCTGATCTTGGGGCTGGGCTACTTGCCCAGCCCCTCTTGCCGAAGCCCGTGGAGCCAAACATGATCGCACCGATCGCCGATGGCACAGATGTATGGGTGGTCGTCCCAGCCTCGCCACCACTGCGTCTGACGATCCGCGCCTGCCTCGACGATCACTGCCGTGAATGTGGCCTGCTGGTCTATCGCTGCGAGTCAGAAGGCGGGCAGATGATGTCCCTCTGTGCTGGCCATCTCCGGCTAAGGAACTGACGATCTAAGCAAGCAGGGTAAGCGCTTAGTCCTCGGCGACGTTCCCACGCAGTTGTGTCTAGTATCGCCGGTCAGCCAGCCAACTTCGCTTTAGCATGGACGACAAGGCCATTGCCCTGATCCGGCGGAACCGGGTTTTGATCGAACAAGCAAAGGCCGCCCGTGACGCGACGCACCAAGCAAGGGTCACTGCCAGCTTTGCTGTCCGCAGCGTTCGGCTTACCGTTGGCCGCATCTATGAGCGGCGGGAACAACGTTCAGGGACAAGAGCCGTCGATGCCGAAAAGGACTGCTGAAGACCTGATCGTACTGAATCGCACATTGCTTGCCGAGGCTGAGAAGGTTTGCGCCCTATCCAAGGAGTTGCGGTTTTTTGGCGCTGCTCGGCGTGCTGGCCGCTCTCTCGATGGATGGCGCGATCCGGTGTGGGGGCGCTTGGTGGCTCGGTTCAGGACGGAACACCAGCGCCAACCTGCTCTGCTACCCGCATCCGATCCTCTGACCGGCGCGGGAGATCGCGTCAGTGGGGCATCCAGCCATGCTCTAGCCGCAGAGGAACGCGCCAATCTCCATCGTCAGCAGACAGCCGATGCAAGAGCCAGAGCCGAAAAGCTGATCATAAAACACCGATCACTCTGACTTATTCTGATCGTCGGAATGGTTGGATTCCCGCTTTCGCGGGAATGACGGACGTCCAGCCTACTTCAGGAAGTCGAGAACGGCAGTCCAGGATGCGATGGCAGCGTCGCGGTTGTAGCCGGGTGCGCCAGGTGGCTGCCGCTCGCCATCGGGTAAGCCTCGCATATCGAAACCGTGGCGGGCTTCAGGATATACGATCGTCTGAAGCCGCTCCGGCGCCATCCCTTTGGTCAAGGCATTACACTGGTCAGGAAAGGCGATGTCATCTCGCCCACCCAGGAACATCAATCCGGTGACGGCAGCGGACCACGGAGTGGCACCTCGGCACACCGGGTAGTAGAGCACAGCCTTGGTGAACGCCGGTGGTGCAGGCATCGTCCTCAGTGCTGTCAGCACACCGGCGGCTCCATAGGACCAGCCGATGACCGAAATTCGGCCCCTGTCTATATCAGACAGCGTACTTGCCCACGTTGCAGCCTCCAGAACATCGGCACTGACTTCTGCCAGCGATACGTGAGCGCAGTTGGCCTGCATCCGCCGCCCGACGTAGTCCACGAATACGAGGACGTAACCCGCGCCCTGCAATTCGGCTGCTCTTTCCTCGTACAGGTTCACCCCGTTGGCAGCGGCGAAACCGGAACAGCCCGGGACGAGCAGGATCGCTGCGTGGGGACCGGTTCCTACCGGCAGCAGAGTTCGGAATGGCTCATCCGCAGCGGTCACACGTTGCGACGATACGCAAAGCGCAATGGCAATCGCGGCGAGTTTCTTGGCGGCGACGCTAATTGGCCTATGCCTCCGGGCTGATAGTTCCGGTCATCCTCGGTGTGCAACGGTGGCACGGAGTTACGAAATGCCACAAGCCGCCACCAAAATGCCAGCAATGCGTCCCCTTGCAGCCCCGGCGAAGCACGAAATCTTGGCAACCGGCGGACGAGCTATGCCGCCAGAACGAGAGGAGCCTCAGTTATGCGTCGGCTTATTCTAGGGATGATGGCAGCAGCAACGGTGGCGGTTGGTATCTCTTCGGCTGGATTTGCCGCTCCGGCCTTTGGTCCGCATGAGCGCGGTGGTCCGGACAATCGGATCACCAGAGTCCATCCGGTCGATTATTATTGGAACCATCATCACTACCAGCATCGCGAGTGGGACCGGCATCACCACCGGTGGCATTACTACGACTGACCATCGCTTCGCGTGAGGGCAGCCCGGTTCACCCACGTGAGCCGGGTCGCCTGCGAAGTTCCGCGACGGATGGCCGGCACGGTGGCCGGCCATGACGGCGTTACAGCTGCGGCAGCACAGCTTCGCCGAAGAGGCGCATCGATGCCTGCGCGTCGGAGAGCTCGATGTCGTTGAAGTTGACCTGCAGAGATGCGACTTCGAAGTCGCCGATAAGCCGTCGATAGCGCTGCACCGTGTCGAGAATGCACTCCGGCGTGCCGATCCAGGCAGCACATTTCTCCACCTGGGTCTCGAAGGTTTCCTGCGACAGTGCGGCGATGATCTTGTCGTAGCCTGGATAATCCGCCGATGTCTCGCCTTGCACCCAGTCAGATGCCGCCGTCACCAGCGAGCGCAGGTAGCGGTTCAACGGTTCGCGGGAAATTCTCTCGGCCTCCTGCTGGTCGGCGTGGCAGAACATGTGGAACGCGAGCATCACCGTGCCGCGGCCTGGATGGCCGGCGCGCTGCCAAGCGTCGCGATAGAGGCCGATCAGTTCCGCCATGGCGCCGCCTGTCATCGGGATCGCCATGATGCTGTGGCCCGCGGCGCCGGCGCGTTCGAATGACTCCCTGGTGGCGAGAGCGGCGACATAGAACGGCGGGCGCGGCCGCTGCGTCGGACGCGGCAGCGAGGTGACGTTGCGGAAACTGTGGAAGCGGCCGTCGCAGGTGACATTCTCCTGCTCCAGCAGAAGACGCACCTGTTCCATGCCTTCATCGAAGCGAGCGCGACTTTCATCCAGCCTCACGCCGAAGCGGGCGAATTCGTGCGGCAGGAAGGCGCGGGCGAAGCCGATGTCGAGCCGGCCGTCGCACAGCGCATCGAGCATTGCCAATTCGCCGGCAAGCTTCAGCGGGTTGTTGAACGCCGGCAGCACTGCGCCGGTGACCAGGCGCGCCTGCTTCGTTACCTGTGCCGCGGCGGCGAGGAACACGACCGGATTGGGGCTGTAGCCGCCATACGGATGGAAGTAGTGCTCCACCGTGCGGACGTGGCTGTAGCCGTAGCGGTCGCACAGTGCGACCAGCGCCAGCGCTTCCTGCCAGTAGTCGCGCGCCGAACGTATATCGGGGCCGATATCGGGAAAGAACTGGATGCCGACCTGCATCACTTCTCGCCGTGATTGCTGCCGATCCGGTCCATCACGGCCATCAGCACGCCCACCACGCCGATCGCGATCAGAATCGCGATCTGCAGCATGGTCTGTGCCTGACTGACCTCGGTGATGTGCAGAAAGGTTTCCAGAATCAGGATCGCCGCGACGGTGGCGATCGAGCCCAGCAGCTTGAGCTTCACCGCGCTGAAATCCAGACCACCGAGCCAGGCCGGACGTTCCCCGGTCGGGCCCTCGAGCAGGCGGCCGACAAAATTCTCCCAGCCCGCGAAGATCACGATCACCACCAGGTTGGCAACCAGCGTCAGATCGACCAGAGTGAGAACGGCGTAGATCGTTTCATTCGACGTCTGTGTCGGGAGCTGTGGCACAGACCGCACCAGCACCTGCACGAATTTCGCCACCACCAGCACCAGGCCGGCGAGCAGGCCGATATACAACGGTGCCATGATCCAGCGCGCCGCGACCATGACGCGGCCGAGGTTGCGCCGGATGCGTTCCTCGAGTCGCGACAGGTCTTCGCTCATGCGCGTTCGAGGCCAGCGCTACCTCGACGGCTCACGCCGCCTTTGCCATGCCGCGCAACACGTAGTGCAGAATGCCGCCGTGCTGATAGTAGGCGGCCTCGTCCACGGTATCGATGCGGCAGGTCACCGGCACGGTGTCCACTTTGCCGTTCGGCCGGTGGATCACCAGCGACAGATCCATGCGCGGCGTGATGGTGGCAAGGCCGGTGATGTCGATCAGCTCTTCGCCGGTGATGCCGAGAGACTTGCGGTCCACGCCGTCCTTGAACATCAGCGGCAGCACGCCCATGCCGACCAGGTTCGAGCGATGGATGCGCTCGAAGCTCTCGACGATCACCGCCTTGATGCCGAGAAGCAGCGTGCCCTTGGCGGCCCAGTCGCGCGAGGAGCCGGTGCCGTACTCCTTGCCGCCGAACACCACCAGCGGCACACCTTCCGCCTTGTAGCGCATCGCCGCGTCGTAGATCGGCATCTGGTCGCCGGACGGCAGATGTTTGGTGTAGCCGCCTTCGACGCCAGGTACCAGCTCGTTGCGGATACGGATGTTGGCGAACGTGCCGCGCATCATGATCTCGTGGTTGCCGCGGCGCGCGCCGTAGCTGTTGAAATCCTTCTGCAGCACCTGGCGTTCCAGCAGGTAATCGCCGGCGGGCGACACCTTGCGGATCGAGCCGGCCGGGCTGATGTGATCGGTGGTGATCGAGTCACCCAACTCCGCGAGGATGCGCGCGCCCTTGATGTCGGCGACTGGCGGCGGCTCCATGCTGATGTTCTCGAAGTAGGGCGGGTTCTTCACATAGGTGGAACCCTCGTTCCAGCGATAGGTCTCGCTGGTGGTGTCCACCTCGATCACCTGCCACTGCTTCGGTCCCCTGGTCACCTCGCCGTAGCGCTTGAGGAACTGTTCGCGCGAAAGATTGGCGGCGACGACATCGGCTATCTCCTTGTTGGAGGGCCATACGTCACGCAGGTACACCGGCTTCCCGTCGGTGCCGGTGCCGAGAGGTGCGGTGGTGATGTCCTCCGTGATCTTGCCAAGCAGCGAGTAGGCAACAACCAGCGGCGGCGATGCGAGATAGTTGGCGCGTACGTTGGCGTGGACGCGGCCCTCGAAGTTGCGGTTGCCCGATAGCACCGCGACGCCCACCAGGTGGTTGTCTTCGATCGCATCGGCGATGGCGTCATCGAGTGGGCCGGAATTGCCGATGCAGGTGGTGCAGCCATAGCCGACGAGATTGAAGCCAAGCGCATCGAGATCGGCTTGCAATCCGGATTTTTCCAGATACTCGGTCACCACTTGCGATCCAGGCGCGAGGGAGGTCTTCACCCATGGCTTCGGCTTCAGTCCCTTGGCATTGGCCTTGCGCGCGACCAGGCCGGCGGCGACCAGCACCGATGGGTTCGACGTGTTGGTGCAGGAGGTGATCGCTGCAATGACCACGTCACCATGGGTGATCTCGTAGTTCTTGCCCTCGACCTTCACCACCGTGTTCACATCGTTGGCCGGGACGCCGAGACCCTTGGTCAGCTCTGCCTTGAAGGCGGACGCGGCATCCTTCAGCGCGACGCGATCCTGCGGACGCTTGGGGCCGGCCAAACTCGGCATTACGGTGGAGAGATCGAGTTCCAGCGTATCGGTGAACACGGGCTCGGGCGTACCTGGCTCGCGGAACATGCCTTGCGCCTTCAGGTAAGCTTCAACCATCGCGATGCGATGTTCGTCGCGCCCGGTCATGTGCAGGTAGTCGAGCGCCACCTTGTCCACCGGGAAGAAGCCGCAGGTCGCGCCGTATTCCGGCGCCATGTTGCCCACGGTGGCGCGGTCGGCAAGGCCGAGTTCGTCGAGGCCAGGGCCGAAGAACTCGACGAATTTTCCCACGACGCCCTTGCGACGAAGCATCTGCGTCACGGTCAGCACGAGATCGGTGGCGGTGGCGCCTTCGGGCAGCTTGCCGGTCAGTCGGAAGCCGATCACGTCGGGGATCAGCATGGCGATCGGCTGGCCGAGCATCGCCGCCTCGGCCTCGATGCCGCCGACGCCCCAGCCAAGGATGCCGAGACCATTGACCATGGTGGTGTGGCTGTCAGCGCCATACAGCGTATCCGGGTAGGCGATGGTCTTGCCGTCCGCCTCGCCGGTCCACACACACTGGCCGAGATACTCCAGGTTGACCTGGTGGCAGATGCCGGTGCCCGGCGGCACGACACGGAAATTGGAAAACGCGCTCTGGCCCCAGCGCAGGAACTTGTAGCGCTCGCCGTTGCGTTCGAATTCGATGTCGACGTTCTTGGTCAGCGCGTCGGGACGTGCCGCGACGTCGACGATGACCGAGTGGTCGATCACGAGGTCCACCGGGACCAGCGGGTTGACCTTCTGCGGGTCGCTGCCGAGGCGACGGATGCCGTCGCGCATGGCGGCGAGGTCCACCACCGCGGGCACGCCGGTGAAGTCCTGCAGCAGGATGCGCGCGGGGCGGAACGGCACTTCCTTGTCGGAGTGCGCCGCGCCTAGCCAGCCGGCGATCGCCTTGGCGTCATCGACGGTATAGCTGCTGCCGTCCTCGAAGCGCAGCACGTTCTCCAGCAGGATCTTCAGCGTCACCGGCAGGCGTGAGACGTCGCCCAGCGACTTGGAGGCTTCGGCCAGCGAGAAGTAGTCGTAGCTCTTACCCTGGACGGTGAGGGTGCGGCGAGTTTTGAGAGTGTCCTGGCCGATCGCTTTCATGACAGCGCCTTCTGTTGAGCGGCGAAGTTGAGGTGGCATGCCTCAGGTGCAATGGTCTGGCCAAAGCGCTTGAGCGGCGGGCTTAGATCACACCAGTCTGCGAGCGTCCACAAGGCGGGGAAAGGGGTTGTTGCAGGCGGAGGGTCTGGCGGCGTTTCGTGGCGAGCGGCTGGTGTTGCGTGACGTGGCGTTTTCGCTGGCGGCCGGCGGGGCGCTGTTGCTGACCGGGCCGAACGGGTCGGGGAAGTCAACGCTGCTGCGGCTGCTGGCCGGGCTGCTGAGGCCGGCGGCGGGGACGCTCCGCTGGAACGGTGAAGACGCGCTGGCCGACCTGCCAACGCATGCGCGCAGGGTCGGATATGTCGGTCATCTGGATGCGCTCAAGCCGGGCTTCACGGCGGCAGAGAACCTGGCGTTCGCGGCGCGCCTGAGCGGCGGGTCGGTGGCGGATGCGCTGGCGGGGGTTGGCCTGGAGGGACTGGCCGATTTGCCCGGGCGCATGCTGTCGGCGGGGCAGCGGCGGCGATTGGCGCTGGCCCGGCTGGGACTGACGCGCGCCCCTCTGTGGCTGTTGGATGAGCCGACACTGGGACTGGACGACCGGTCGGTGGGGCGGTTCGGGGGTTTGATGGAAGCGCATCGTGCCGGTGGTGGCCTTGTAGTTGCTGCAACCCACCTGCCGCTGCCACTTGGGCGAGCGGCGGAACTGTCGTTGGGATGAGGTGCTGCTGGCCGGCCCCCTCCCCCCGCCCCCCCGGATCAAGTCCGGGGCAGGCTCCTCCCGCGAGGGGAGGGGGAGGTCAGTGCCAATGACCGCATTCCTCGCCGTTGTCACTCGCGAGCTGCGATTGTCACTCCGACACAGCGCCGATACGTTGGCTGCGGTTTTGTTCTTTCTGGTCGTGGCGGCTCTCTTTCCGCTCGCGATTGGGCCGGCTCCGGAGACATTGGGACGCGTCGCGCCGGGTATCGTGTGGGTCTGCGCACTGCTCTCCGCTTTGTTGCCGCTGGACCGGCTGTTCGGCGCCGATTTCGAGGACGGCTCGCTCGATCAGCTGCTGCTTTGCGGCCTTCCCGCGGCGGCCGTCGCCTTGGCCAAGGCACTGGCGCATTGGCTGGTCACCGGCATCCCGTTGCTGATCACGGCCGCACCCCTAGCGATCATGTTACGACTGCCCGACCCGGCGCTTCCCTGGCTGCTGGCCGGGCTGCTGCCCGGCACCATGCTGCTGTCGCTGCTGGGAACCGCGAGCGCTGCCGTCGTGGTGGGCGCCCGCCGTGGCAGCGTGCTCTTGCCGTTGCTGGTCCTGCCGCTGGTCACACCCGTCCTGATCTTCGGCGTCGCGGCCGCCGACGCGGCCTCCGCTGGCCTCAGCCCGCGACCCGATCTGCTACTGCTTACTGCCTTGGTCGCGGCGGCATTGCCTCTTTGTCCAATGGCAGCTGGAGCAGGGTTACGCGCCGCTGGCGAGTAGTTCGATACTCTTTTCGAATATAATTCTACTAACGGTTGCGTCGTGCGCCACACGAAGATCAGCTAAGCGCCATGTGATTTCCTTGATTTCCGGGTTGCATGGGTACGGTGCACTTCGTTAACACACCTGAGCGTGAGGAGACGATTTGATGACGCAAGCCGAATGGTGGCGTCGAGCGGGCGCAGTAAGCGCAGCCGCATGATCTGATTCGTCACTGGTGAGCAATGGGAGACGGTGACCTTTGATGGATGTGCCTGAATCATTGATGGGCCGTCTGGCCAGCATTCATAGCGGATCGGACAACAGCGACGCCGCGTCACTTCGACGTCTCGTGGTCGAAAAATTGACCTATTCAACCGGCCGAGATCCGTTGATCGCCGGCGAACGGGACTGGTTCGTCGCCGCGGCGCTGGCGTTGCGGGACAAGATCGTGGATCGCTGGCTGACCGGCGCTCGGAGCGACGCGGCGGCGGAGCGCAAGCGCGTCTACTATCTGTCACTGGAGTTCCTGCCAGGCCGGTTGTTGCTGGACTCGCTGAACAATGCCGGGCTGACCGAACCGATGCGCGACGCACTCAGTGCGTTGGGGGTCAGCCTGGACCATCTGCGGGCGCTGGAGCCGGACCCCGCCCTCGGCAATGGCGGGCTGGGACGGCTGGCCGCCTGCTTCATGGAGAGTATGGCCAGTCTCGGCATTCCCGCGCATGGGTTCGGCATCCGCTATAATCATGGGCTGTTCCAACAGGTTATCCGCGACGGTTGGCAGCACGAATACCCGGAGAACTGGCTGTCCTTCGGCAATCCCTGGGAATTCGAGCGCCCTGACATCAACTACCGGGTCGGCTTCGGGGGCTGGATCGAGCCGCGCGCCGTCGGCGACGGCACGTCACCCTCGAGCTGGCATCATGGCGAGACGGTCATCGCCATTGCCTATGATACGCCAGTGGTCGGCTGGCGCGCGCGGCATGCGAACACGCTTCGCCTGTGGTCAGCACGCGCGCCCGATCCGCTGGCGCTGGAGACTTTCAACCGTGGCGACCATGTCGGCGCCCTTGCGGCGCGCGCCCGCGCCAACGCGATATCGCAGATTCTGTATCCCAGCGATGAGACCCCGGCCGGGCAAGAGCTGCGACTGCGGCAGGAGTATTTTTTCTCCTCCGCCTCGTTGCAGGATTTGCTGCATCGGCACATCCGGCAATACGGCGACCTGCGCACGCTGCCCGACAAGTGTGCGGTCCAACTGAATGACACACATCCTGCCATTGTCGTCGTGGAGTTGATGCGGCTGCTGGTCGATGAGCACGGCGTGCCGTGGGACGAGGCCTGGCGCATCACGACCAACACCATCTCCTACACCAACCACACGCTGCTGCCGGAAGCGCTGGAGAGTTGGCCGGTGCCCCTGATGGAGCGCCTGTTGCCGCGCCACATGCAGATCATCTACGAGATCAACCGGCAGCATCTGGACAGTGTTGCGGCCCAGTCGGATGCCCCGCCGTTGTCGACGATCTCGCTGATCGACGAACACGGCGAGCGGCGAGTACGCATGGGCACGCTGGCCTTTCTCGGCTCGCACAAGGTGAACGGCGTATCGGCACTCCATACCGAGCTGATGCGCCAGACAGTGTTCCGTTCGCTGCACCAGCTACACCCGGGGCGCATCGTCAACAAGACGAACGGCATCACCTTCCGCCGGTGGCTGCTGACTGCCAATCCGGGACTGACCGGTGTGCTGTGCGACGCAATCGGTCCGGAGCTGTTGGACGATCCGATGGCGCTCGAACGACTGGTGCCGCTCGCGCAAGATGCGGCCCTGCACGAGCGGCTGGCTGCGACGCGCCGCAGCAACAAGGAAGCCTTGGCGCAACTGGTAGCCGATCGGTTGGAGATCGGCATCGATCCTGACGCGCTGGTCGATGTGCATATCAAGCGCATCCACGAGTACAAGCGCCAGTTGCTGAACATTCTGGAGACAATCGCGCTGTACAGCGCGATGCGCGCGCGGCCGAACCAGGACTGGGTGCCACGGGTCAAGCTGTTCGCCGGTCGTGCCGCTGCCAGCTATCGACGTGCGAAGCTGATCATCAAGCTGATCCATGACGTCGCGCGGGTAGTGAATCGCGATCCGCTGGTACGCGATCGGCTGAAGGTAGTATTCCTGCCCGACTACAATGTCAGCCTGGCCGAGGTGATCATCCCGGCCGCGGATCTGTCCGAGCAGATCTCCACGGCCGGTATGGAGGCGTCCGGTACCGGCAACATGAAGCTGGCCTTGAACGGCGCGCTGACCATCGGCACGTTGGATGGCGCCAATCTGGAGATCCTCGACCGCGTTGGTCCGGACAACATGTTCATCTTCGGACTGACTGCGGAGCAGGTCGAGCAGCAGCGACAGCGCCAGAACCGCGCTGCGATCTCTCCCGTGCTACAGCAAGTGCTGGATGCCATCGATTCTGGCGTGTTCTCGCGCGAGGAGCCGGAGCGTTACCGCGAGCTGGTGGATGACCTGAAGAATACCGACTGGTTCATGGTGGCGGCGGATTTCGACGCCTACGCCGATGCGCAATCGGATGTAGCGATGCGCTGGTGCGACCGCCACGCCTGGTGGCGCTCCAGCGTGCTGAACACAGCGCGCATGGGCTGGTTCTCATCGGACCGTACCATGCGGGAGTATGCCGAGGAGATCTGGGGCGTTCCGGTGACTCGCGCCGCCTGCTAGTGTGGCGGTTCCGCAGTCCGCGGCTTTGTGGATCAGCCGCCGTAGCGGGATCAATGGTTTGCTAGTGTCCTTGTCGATTCGGCGGTCCGCATCCAGCGGATCCACACTGTGACGGACTTCACTGTGACGGACTTCCGAATCGGGACACTAGAGAGGATGAACGCGGAGCGGTGCGCTCATCCGCAGTGCGCCTGCCAGATTCGGAACAAGCAGGGAAAACGGACGTGACGACGACACGCACGTGGCAGGGCGGCGGAAACAACAAGGCCGCAAATCGGAACGACTGGTCTCCGACGGGTACGCCACAGGCTGGCGATGCCCTTCTCGTGACGGGTCCGGGACCATATACGATGAACGTGCGGGGAGGCGACCTGGCGGGAGATTCGCTCACGCTCCGGACTACCGTCCTGACTGCGAACCTGTCGCATAAGGCGGTCATGACAGCAAACTTCATGACCAACAGCACTGGCACATTCAACTTGTCAGGGCACTCTACCCTCACCCTGTCCACCACCAGCGGCGCTCACCTCGGAACCAACCCGGCCACCGTCAATGTCTACGGCAATGATAACCTGATCCTGAACAACACCGACTCCCGTGTGGCCATCAACCTGCATCCGGGTGCGAAGGTGCATGGTTTCTTCACCACAGGGGAGTTCTTCGGAGTAACTTTCGGGCAGATCACGATCAATGGCCAAGCGGGCACGGCCTTCGACAACAACGGTCACAGCCTGCTGGTCAACACCGAGCAGGCGACGATCAATACCGATGTGGTTGGCAAGGGTAGTTTCGATGTCGCGAATCAAGGCCCTTACTCTTCTCCTGGCGGGATTGGGCGAGCGAGGCTCGAATTCGGGGCAGCGGTCGGGCCGAATCAGTCGGTCGTGGATTCCAGCCTCGTGGTCATCGATAAGCCTGACCAGTTCCGTGCGAGCATCAGCTTGGCGTCGAGCACAGCATCCGTTGCCGCTCCCTTTCCCGCCGAGATTGATCTGATGGGCTTAGCGACGGCGGACAGCTACAGTTACACCAATGACATGCTGAGAATTTGGTCTGGCCACAAGGTTATCGACACATTGAAGCTGACCGACCAGACGCCCCATGGTTTCGGTGTGGTAAAGACTTCGGGCAGCGTAAACATCATCGCACTCACCAGCAGCGGTGAGACACTGCCTGGGGCGCTGCCGGTTCATCACGTGGGGGCCTAGAGTCTAGTGCCGACTTTCAGTGAAAGTCGGCACGTCGCTCTTTGGTTTGAGTATCCGATTCACGCGGCGGATCGTGTGTCGCACGCGACTCGCGCTCCTCTGCGATCGGATACTAGCCTGAACCTTGCAGCGTTGGACCTGCATTGGACCGATGCCAGAGGCGGATGAGCGCAGGCAGATGCACCATCCGCTATCGTCCTTGGGCGCGGGGTTCGGTCGCTGCCATCAAACTAGGTTACAAGTGCAGCCACTTGGGGCAAAGTGACACTGTTGCCTGTCAGCGAGAGGGCCAAGGTGATCCGGTTAGCAGCATTCATTGCACCGATTGCGCTCGCCGCCTGTGCCGATCAATCGAAGGGAAGCGCCCTGAACGAGTGCCGCACCAGCCACTATCTCGACGATCCAGCCATGCAAGAGCAGCAGATCCCGAATTGTATGAAGGCCAAATCGTTCGAGGCAGTCGCTATGTGCAATCCTGCACCTGACGAATACCAGTGGGATTGGCAGGTCCAGGTGTACAACTTCAACAACCCAAGCTGCTATAAGCCGGTCGGCTCAGTGCCGTGGCTGGCCTCGTTCCTTTCGCCAATGTGAGCGCCACAGTCTTATTGATTGAGCCGGATGAAGATCTCTTCCTTGCCGAGCGACAGCAGTACGCCTTCGGTCTGGCTGTAGAGATGCATGATCACCCCGGCGCTGTTCTCGAGCCAGAGCTGGCCGTCGCCACCACGCGACAATCCGGCCGCGCCACTGGACTGCGTGTAGCGGCCACCGAAATCACTGACCTTGGTGAGCTTGTAGACCTCGCCGGACGCATTGACCTTCTCCGCGCCACCTGGGCCGACCACCGCGCCGATCAGCGCGAAGGAATAGCTCTGGCCGTTGAAGGTCAGAGTGCCGCTGCCGCCGCCATATCCAGCCGCAAAGGTTTCGGTCAGTGTCACTGTGCCTGACGGTGTCAGACCCAGAATGCTCTGTGCATTGGGCGTCTGCATCGCCGAGCATCCGGCGAGACCGAGCAGTGCCGCGGCTGCTGCGCCGCGAATGGCATCGATGCAAGTCATTGCAGTCGTTTCCCCCGAGGTGCTTGCCGTGATCAGCCGCCGATGCGCTGCAGGCTGAGCCTGTAGGTGCAGCCTTGCTCGTTGAAGCGGCCGTTCAGGTCGAGCTGACCATGGAATGCGGCGCCTTCGAACTGGCCGATGATCCAGTCCTGGCCGTACACCATCTGCAGCCCGCCATCTGGCTGGATGTGGCCCCGAAACCCTCCATAGCGAACGGTGTTACCGCGGACCCGGAAATTTCCGACCTGCTGGTTGCTCATGCAGATGCCACCACCGGTGTCGAGCGGAACGGCGGTCCCAGCGTAGGTGCCGTTGCGGTTGGCGAACTGCGCCGGTGGAGGCGGCGAATTGGCCAGGCCAGGTGGTGGAGCAACAAGACCACTCGGCATGGCCGGTGACGGCGTATAGATCGGGGTCGCCCCGGTCGGCGTGTCGAACAGAACCGTCGGCCCCTCGCCGGAGCAGCCGGCGACCAGCAGGCACACGGCAACAGTGGTTGGCGATTGACGCAAACTACCTTGCAGCGAACCGAGCATGGTGCGACCGGACATCAGAATGCCCCTGTGTTGTCGGCCTCGAAGCTGAAGGCGCACGAATCTCCGACTATCTGGCCCTGCATATGGCCTTGTTTCACCTGGCCTTTGATGTAGGCGGCCCCCGCGTTGCTGGCGAAAGAGCCATCAGGGGCGATAGTGACGGCGAACGTGATCGATGGCCGCCAAGGAACCTGGGGCTGCTGAAGCACATACTGGAACGTATTGGCGCGCACCTTGAGACTGAAGATATCCTGTGTGCCGCAGGCCTCCGGCGAACCCGAGGTCAGTTGTGTGACGCCGTTGTAGCTGCCGTCGATCGATTTGGCTGTGGCCAGCGGCGGTCCTCCGGCGGAAGGTGACGGATCGGGTTGGGCCGGCGACATGCAGCCCGCGAGCATGGCGAGGAGGCCAGAGGGGATGCTGCGGAGGCGGAGGGGAGACATCGCCGATCTCGTGATCTTTGCTTGCCAAACGCTGGCTGATGGCAATGTCACGGTCTATGCAGATTCGGCAAGATGGCGGGCGGGCATCGCCTGCCGCGTCCGATACGGAGGTGCGCAGAGGGTGAACGAAGCGGCGCGTTTTTCTGCGACCTACCGCATCAGGTCGGATGCTGCGTCGATAGAGGCGCGGGCGCAGACCATCGCGGTTGAGCAGAGCGTAGAGATGCCGCTCTCGGCGATCGCGGAGCCAGAGATCCTGCGCGACGTGGTGGGGGTGGTCGAGTCGATCGAGGATCGCGGGGACGGGGTCTACGATGCAACGATCGGGCTGGCGATCGCGACCACCGGGCTTGAGGCTGGCCAGTTGCTGAACATGGTGTACGGCAACACCTCACTGCATGAGGATGTGCTGCTGCTGGATGTCGCGGTGCCGCCGGATATCGCCTTGGCATTCGGCGGGCCTCGCCATGGGATCGAGGGGCTGCGGCACCGTGCGCACGCGCATGGCCGCGCACTCGCCTGTTCGGCGCTGAAGCCGCAGGGTGTGACGCCGGCCCGGCTCGCCGAACTGGCGGAGCAGTTCGCCCGTGGCGGTATCGACTTCGTCAAGGACGACCACGGGCTGGCGGACCAGGGATATTCGCCGTTCGCTGCACGTGTCGCGGCGATCGCCAGCGTCGTCGGGGCCGCACGCTATGTGCCAAGTCTATCCGGCGATCTCGACATGATGCGGCGACAGCTCGACATCGCTCAGGCACATGGCATCGATACAGTGCTGATCGCGCCCATGATTGCCGGCTGGGCGACGATGCAGGCGCTGGTCCGTCAGTACCCGGAGGTCGCTTTCATGGCCCATCCGACCATGGGCGGCGCGTCGCGCATTGCGCCGGACCTGCTGATCGGCAAGCTGTTCCGCCTGCTTGGTGCCGATGCGGTGATCTTTCCGAATCACGGCGGGAGGTTCGGCTACAGCCAAGAGACATGCCGGCGCCTGGCCGATAGAGCGCGAGCGCCGTGGGACGGTGTGTGCTCGAGCCTGCCAGTGCCGGCGGGCGGCATGACGCTGGATCGGGTGCCTGAGATGCTTGACTTCTACGGTGCCGACGCAATGTTGCTGATCGGCGGCAGCCTGCTCGCGGCTCGCGAGCGGCTGGCCGAGGAAACCGCCCTCTTCACGCGCGCTGTCGCGCAGCACAGCTACCGGTAAGGCCCATGGACATCGAACAGCAGAGCCTCTTTCGCGCATTCCGTGAGTATCGTTGGGACGAAGTGACGTGCCAGCCGTACAAGGAAGAGGGTGCGGCGCCCTTCAAGGCGATCTCTCGCCAGGTGCTGTTCGCGGAACCGCAACTTGGCTGCGAGCTGCGTTATTTCGAAATGGCGGCCGGCGGGTATTCCACACTGGAACGGCACGAACACATGCACGCCGTGATGATCCTGCGCGGGCATGGCAGGTGTCTCGTTGGGCAAGCGGTGCGGACGGTGAAACCGTTCGACCTTGTCAGCATTCCATCCTGGACCTGGCACCAGTTCCGCGCGACCGAGGGCGAACCGCTTGGTTTCCTGTGCATGGTGAATGCCCTCCGCGACCGTCCGCAGCTGCCAACCGAGCAGGAGGTAGCAGCGCTGAAGGCAATCCCGGCTGTGGCAGCATTCCTGGAAGGCTGAGCGAGGCCGCCAGCCTGACGCCGCCTCACAAACGTCGCGCTCTCAGCGGCAGAACAACGGGGTGGCCATCGGAACCCAGATCGACCGCAACGTGCACGTCGAATGTGGGCTCCAAAGTCACCGGCTGCAGAATATCCGCAGGCGCGCCAATGCCGGCCAGCCGCCCCATGGTCATCAATGCGACACGATCGGCAAAGCGTGCCGCCGCATTCAGGTCGTGCAGGATCGCGATGGTGGTCAGGCCGCGCTGCCGGGTCGCCGTGCGCAGCAGATCGAGAACATGGAGCTGATGGGCGATATCGAGTGCGCTCGTCGGCTCGTCCAGCAACAAGGCGCGCGGATTGCCCGCCAGTACCTGAGCTATCAGCACCATCTGGCGCTGCCCACCGCTCAGCTCGCCGATATGGCGGGCGGCGAGATCGCTGATGCCGATCTCATCCATCGCCGCTTTGGCGGCAGCAAGATCGGCGGCACCCACGCGCAGGCCCAGCGTCCGCATGCGTCCCAGCAGTACTACCTCGAATGCCGTGAGTGCAGCGCGAGCGCCATTGTCCTGCGGCATATAGCCGATGCTTCCCGGCGGAGGCCGGCCGCTGTCCCACACGATGGTGCCGGAATGCGCCTGCAGTGCGGCGAGCGCGCGCATCAGCGATGTCTTGCCCGACCCGTTGGCACCCAGCAGCGCCAGAACCTCGCCCGGTCGCGCTTCCAAATCGACGTTGCTGACCGCGACGCGCGAACCGTAGCGCACGCTGACATTGTGGGCCTGAAGGATCATTGCACTCGCCCTGTGGTCAGCACGAGCCAGCCGAAGAACGGTACGCCGATCAGCGCCGTGATGATGCCGATCGGAAAAACGGTTCCCGGCATGATGAGCTTGCTCGCCAAGGACGCCAGCGAGAGCAAGAGCGCGCCGAACACGGCAGAGGCCGGCAGCATATGGCGTTGGTCCTCGCCCACCGTCATGCGAGCGATGTGCGGCGCGACCAGTCCGACGAAGCCTATCGTCCCGACAAACGCCACCGCCGCCCCGGTCAGCAGCGAGACGATGACGAAGGCGCGCAACCGCAGCCGGTTTACGTGCACCCCGAGCGCCCGGGCACGTTCATCGCCGAGCTTGAGTGCTGTCAACCGCCACGCGTCTTTCAGCAGCAGCGGCAGCGCTACCGCAAGGACACCAGCGACGATGGCAGCCTTTCCCATGCTTGCGCGCAGCAGGCTGCCGAACAGCCAGAACACGATCTGCTGCAATGCTTCGGGAGAAGCCAGGAATTGCAGCAGCGACAGCAGCGCCTGAAACAGAAACAGACAGGCGATGCCGGCGAGGACCAGGAGCTCCGGCGTTGCGCCGCGCATGCGACCGACCGAACCCACGATCGCGCAGGCGACGCCGGCAAAGACGAAGGCGGCGAGCGGGATGGCCCAGTTCTCCGGCAAGGGCAGTGCACCGCCGACCAGAATGGCAAGCGCCGCACCGAACCCTGCACCGGCTGAGATGCCCAGCGTGTAGCTACTCGCCAGCGGGTTGTTCAGAATGGTCTGCATGATGGCACCGGACACGCCCAGCGTGGCGCCCACAACGACCGCCATCAGCGCTATCGGCAGGCGCAGATTGTAGACGATGGCATCGAGCATCGGGTCAGCGCCCAAGCCCGTAAGCGAACGCAGCACGGCTGAGATCGGCAGCATTGCCGGACCGGTCGCCACATCGGCGGAGAAACTCACCAGCAACAGTGCGCCACCGATCAGTGACAGCGTTGCGCGTCGCAGGTTGGCGGCACGCCAGGCCGCAATGGGACCCGCTGCCGTGTCGCTCATGCGCGTTCGGGCGTCAGGCGTGCCATCCAGCAGCCCTCGAACGTCACCGGCAGAAACTGTTCGTGGTAGCGACGCAGCTCCGCCACCGGATCGATGTCGCTGAACCGGCCAGGATACAGTTGTTTGGCGATGAAATAGGTGGCGGTGTAGTCGAACAGGGCACGGCAAAGGCCATGCTCGATCGCGAAGAGCTGGCCATTGCGGATGGCGGCAAGCTCGGACCAGCCTTGGCGCTTTGCATACGGTGCCAGGCGCGCACGCGTGGTGGCGATGTCGGCATCGAAGCCGGTCAGTACTGCATCAGGCCGGCCAACCCACGATGAGCCGGCGATGAAGATCGCGTCGGGATTCGCGGCAAGCACATATTCCGGGTTCAGCGGTCCCCACGCGCCCGGAATTCGTCCGGCAGCAATGTTCTCGGCGCCGGCGAATTCGAGCAGCCGGCCCCACATGGTTTTCCAATAGGTGTTGCCGGTGGTGTCGGCACCACCCTGGCCGAGTTCGACATAGGCCTTTGGTCTGGTGACCACATCGCCGACGCGGTGAGCGATGTCAGCCAGCTTGTCGGTATAGAGGCTGGCAAGGGTCCGCGCGCGCTCTGTGTTGCCGGTCGCCTTGCCAAGGGCGATCGTGCTCGCGACGTGACGCTCGGGCATTTCGGCGTTGTAGTCGATCACCATCACTGGGATCCCCAGCGTCTCTAGCTGCTTCACCGGTTCGGCTAGTAGCTTGAATGACCACTCGGCCAAGACGACGAGGTCGGGGCGCAGCGAAAGCACACGTTCCAGACTGAAGTTGTTGTCCTCGGTGTTGCCGACATCCGGCAAGTCAGCCAGGCGCGGGATGGACGCCACGTAGCGCGCATAAATCGATGGGCGCCAACCTGACCAGAGGGCCTTGGCAAAACCTACGACGCGATCCCAACCTGCCGGTCCGGCAACTGCGGTGTACTCCTCGTAGTTGAAGCCGAGCACGATGCGCTGTGCCGGCGCCTTCAATGGAATCTGGCGGCCAAGGGCATCGACGATGCCATCGTCTCCGTGCGCGCCACGTGCGGCCGCAAGCGCTGCGGCTGCTGCAAGCAGCAGATTGCGGCGACCCATTGTCCCGCGACTGGTGCTCATGGCTTTTTTCCCCCATCGGCTGATTGGGCCATTGCTGATTTTCCGGTGCGAATACTCCAGCTCGCTGCATGACCCGGTAGCGGGCGCATACTGGCTCCAGGCCAGCGAGCAGCAGCGATGCAATTGCAAGGCCGACGTATCAGCCCGCGGTTGGCTCAGGCCATTATTGGCGGAGCCCGCGAATAGTAGGAGTAATACCGATCATAGCGACATGCAGGCGCGGTGAGTACCGACCATCGCGACGAGGCCTGATGCAAAAAGGCTGCAAGGACGCAGAAGGCTACGACAAGCAAGCCCAGCGGCACCGCATGTGTCAGACAGAGCTGGCAGTGGCCGTGATGGTGGAACGGCACCTGGATCGGACCGTTGCCATCGGTGGGCGAGCCATCTTCGTGCGCAGTGCAGATGGCGGCGTCCAGTTGCAGCCACTGGATTGCCTCGGCTGTCATCCGCAGCGCCGCGGGCACGGCAAGCAGCATCTGGATCAGCAGCGCCGCCGCCACTCCAATGCCTACAAGCGATCTCGATGTTGGCACGCCTGCTACGCGCAACTTCGATCTGGCTCCGAACGTCGACCGACGCAGACTATAGCGACCAATCCAGCGCGTCCAATCGAAGGATACTTCGATGTCGTCGCGGGATCCGCGCTGTCCGAGAGATGCCGCCGATCGTCACGGTTGACGTCTGCCTCTCTGGCCCTGTCCACTTTGGTCCGATGCCAACCGGGAGCACGGGCCAATGATCGAGCAGACGCTGGACATAGAGACCAAGGCGGGCGCGATGGAGACATTCGTCTGCCATCCGGACCGGGGTCAGCATCCCGCCGTGTTCCTGCTGATGGATGCGCCTGGCGTTCGCGAGGAGCTGCGCGATATGGCGCGCCGACTTTGCACGGTCGGCTATTACGTGCTGCTGCCGAACCTGTATTATCGCGCAGGGCGCGACACGATCTATGGTCCGGATGTGCTGGAGCACGGCAGTGCCGAGCATCAACGAATGCGCGCGGTGCGGACCAGAATGACGATACCGCCTGTGATGGACGACATCGCCTCGATGCTGGCGTTCGTCGATCGGCAGGATGCGGTGAAGAAGGGACCGGTGGGCGCGCATGGTTACTGCATGAGCGGTCCGTATGCGCTGGCCGCCGCGGCACGCTATCCCGATCGCGTGGCGGCTGCTGCATCCTATTACGGCACCTGGCTGGTGAACGATGCGGAAGAGAGTCCGCATGTCAATCTCGGCAAGGTCAAAGGCGAGCTGTACATCTCCTGCGCCGAACACGATGAACTTGCACCGTTGCCGATGGTCGAGGAGCTGCGTGGACTGTTCGCACGGGCGGGCTGTGCCGGCGAGATCGAGCTGCAGCCTGGCGTCCACCATGGCTTCGCCTTCCCACAGCGCTGGTGTTACGACAAACCGGCGGCAGAACGGCATTGGGAGCGGCTGATATCGCTGTATCGGCGGCGACTGGGTTAGCCGTCGCTTTACGCCGAGGGAAAGCGCATAGACGCTGCGCGAGCCCCTTTCCGTGGAAAGCCGTTCAGCGGGATGGCGTCGTAGACGGATTGTGCGCCAACACTTGGGTGGTGAACGCGCCGTCTGCGCCTATACCTACGCTCGAAACCGCCAAGCAGGTCGTCGCACGTCGGTCAGTAGCGGCCTTTGAGGCCCCAGCAGTGTCGTTCTCATCAGCTATTCCCGTAGAGCCTGGTCCGGCACAGGCTCATGGCGGCAACTGCGGACCACGCGCCGGTCGAAAGGCAGTGGTCTTGGGGGACCTCTGCCACCGCCGGCGCATCCATTCCGAACCAGCCCGCACCAGATCGGCTCTGTTCGCCATCCGCTCCCCCATCGCAGCGGCGTGCCAAGCTGGCCGGATCAGGTTGCCGCTGCCGGAGTTGGTGATGGGAAAATGTGTTTGGCTGTCGGCAGCGGCTAGGTGGTAGGCTGCCACGTAACGAGGGAGGGGGGGAACATGAACCGCAAAGAGGATCCGTGGCGCCAGTACCTTGTGGTGAACTGGCAGTCAGAGGGCCCACTCGCTCCACTGCTTCGTGTCGAATTCAGTTCAGAGGCGCTCCAGGGTCGGCTGGCTGAGCTGCTTAACTACCCTCCGAAATGGTTTGATGTGCTTCGCCCTGCGGTGTGGCCGCCTTCCTTAGAAAAGAAGGACGGTGACGCAGACCGGGCGCTGCCATTGCGCATAACGATACCGCTCGCGTTCGAATCGCTCGAACGAACGCGGGACTTTCATTGTGCCTTCGAGCGTTACCGGGCCAACAATCGGGAAGATCGTACGCTGGTTTCAGTTGCGGCGAACAGCGCCATCTACGCTGCGGACTATTGCTGTCCTCACGATGTCTCAGGCGTTCTTATGGGAAAGCGTAAGCACGCGCTCAGCCTCATCAAGCTGGATGAGCTTCACGGTTCCCTCAGTGAGCAAGAGCTACTTGATATAGATGGCCACGATGTAAATGTGGTCTTGATCGACGAAGGAATCGACGAAAACTGCGTTCCGCCAGGGCAGCGTGGCTACGGGTGGCCAATCACTAATGCGCCGTACCTGCCGTGGAAGACGCCACCTTGGCATGCGCGTCATTCCACGATGATGATCCACAATATCCTGAGCATCGCGCCTAAGGCGCGTGTGTTCGATATGCCGCTGATACAGAGGCCGAAATATGGCGATGTTGGGAAGTTCATCGATGCGGCGCATGCGGTTTTTGAATTCGCCTTCGCCGACATCAAGAATTGGAAGGCGACGGGCAAGTATCCCGGTCCTTGGATTTTGGTAAATGCCTGGGCGCCGTTCGACTTGAGGCGCGAGTTTCCGAAGGGCGACTATTCCAACAACGCGCTCAACCAGTTCAATCTCCTGATGAACGACATCATCAGCTACGATATTGACGTGGTATTCTGTGCTGGGAATTGCGGTGAGTTTTGTCCGGACGGCAGATGCGGGCCGAATGACATCGGTCCCGGCCGAAGCATCCTCGGCGCCGCATCTCATCCACGCGTCATCTCCGTCGGCGCTGTCCGCGTTGACGGCATGTGGATTGGCTATTCGTCGCAAGGGCCCGGCCAGAGCAATCTTTCAACCGACAAGCCAGATGTCTGTGCACCAAGCGGATTCGCTGAGGATCACGACCGCTTTGCCAGCAACATTGGAACCTCAGCGGCCTGCGGGGTGACGGCCGGCGTGGTCGCCGCTTTGAGGACCAAGTGGGGACCAGGAACGGTGCATCCGGACAACATGCGCGCGTACCTGCGCTCCACTGCGCACAGCAGGCCTGTTCCACTGTCAAATCGACAATTTGGCGCGGGCATTCTGGACATCAAGACAGCTTACGAAAAGCTCCGCCTAGACCACCCCTGAATGTGCCGGCCCAATGGTGAATCACGGCGGCCAAACTGTTAGCGGGGTCTGTCCCGCCCATTCGTTTCGTGCCTCGTTGATAATGTCGAGCATCGACATCGTCACTAGACTGGCGCCGGAAACAGTTGAGGTCGCGGGGTCGGGGACCGGCAGATTGTCCACCTTCTTCAGGATGTCCATGATGCCCTTCGCAAGAATATATCCGCCGGCGCTATCGGACGGATAGTGCAAGCCCATTACCTCACGGTTCCGTGCGACCCGCTCTGCCATCCGGAACAAAATGCTCTGCGGTGCGGGGTCAGGGTCGGTCGGCACAGTGGGTGGCGCCGGCGGGGCGGCTGGAATTTTGGGTAGCGTGACAACGTCCGGCAGTACTTTCTCCAGGAGGCGCGACAGCAGCCAAGCCTGCGTGGCGTGGCCGCTGGGATACGATGCATGCGGCGGCACTGCTACTGGCGGCAGCAGCACTGGGCAGAGTTGCGAGGGCCTGGGCCTGCTGTAAAGGCGTTTGTAATGCATCATCGTGAACTCCCCAACGTTGATCGCTATGCGGGCAACCCGGAAGGTCCACGGGTGCGATTGCTGATTGAACATCAGCAATCCACCCCAGTAATGCACAAAGTCGCTGGCCTGAGCCTGGGTTTCGTCCAGTACGTCCGGCCGGTAGTCGATCAGCTCTACAAGTTCGGCAATCTCTTGAAGCGGGTTCCTGCCGAAGGTAACGCCGGCGTCTGTCCAGTGTGGTGGCCCGATTTGCGTCCAGTCTCTACCGTCATCAGTCGTTTCTTGAACGAACTGGCCGATCACGGCAATAGCGAACAGGCTAGGATCCCATGCCATTTCCGGGAAGACAACTGGCGCGACCGGTGTGGCTGTCGTCCCGATTACCGGAAAGTTGTTAATGTCCCACTCATCCGATGGGGGCCATTTAACGCCAGGGAACCAGTAGTTCCGGTGGTCTCGCGTGGGCGATGTCCCGATAGGGCGAATCACGGTGGCAAGCAGCGGGCTTGCTTCCGGGCCGCTGCCACCGGTACCGCCTGTTCCACCCGTACCACCTGTTCCACCGGTCCCGCCTGTACCGGCAACGCCTCCTGTACCCATAGTTCCCTCCCCATTGCTGTTTGCAAGCTCGTTTCACACGTAGTTCGTCTTATGGAGGCAAACCGACCATGCGCAAATGCGCGAGATACCTCGTCCTGATATCCGGGTCGCGGAATGGTTGTCGCGTCACCTCGTAGCGAGCCATACTGAAATTTGGCTCGAGTTGCAGCATTTGGGCTGCAGCCCTTCGCGCCTCGTCGATCTCGCCGCCAGCCACCAGCGACGCGATCAGAACACGGAGGTTAGCGGTGAAGGCGGGAGCCTCGCGAGCCGAGAGCCGCGACCATTTGATTGCCGCTTCGAACGTGCCATTCGCGTAATTGGCCCAAGCCAAGACGTTATGGTAAAGGAAGACGCGCCGGTCGAGAGGTGACAGGCGCAGGCCGTATTCGGCGTGCCGCACGGCCTCTTCACCACGGCCGATATAGGCCAGGGTTAGCGCATACAAGATTGTCGCCATTGCATGATTCGGCCCCGCGCTGACCGCGCGCTCGAGGTACGACAGGCCATTGTCATAGTCATGAAACAGGAATGAGCGCGCATGTCCCATGGTGGCAAGCGCGAGAGCATTATGCGGCTCTAGTTCGATTGCTCGCTGGGCAAGTGTCACGGCTTGTTCCGCATCGCCTTGCGGATCTTCAGACCAGCCCTGCCCGACCCACCGGATGTGCCACCAGACGGCCCAGGCGATCGGCGCAGCAAAGCTCGTATCGAGTTCCATTGCTTTCGCCAAGAGTACCCGGGCCTTCGCAAATTCCTGACGGTCCAGGTGCCGCATCACCTGCAGCGCCTGCAGCATCAGGTCGTAGGCTGTCATGTTCTCTGGGCGTCGCCGCAAAGCGCGTCGGAGTTCCTCCTCGCGGATGTAGGGCGCAATTCGTGTGACGATGCGCTGCACGATCCGGTCCTGCACCTCGAACAGATCGTCGGGCGCTGTGTCGGTAGTGTCGGCCCACAGCATCACCCCAGTTTCCGCATCTGCCAGTTCGACCGAGACGCGCAGAGACTGGGCCGAGCGCCGCAGGTTCCCCGAGACAACATAAGTCACGCCCAGCTGACGCCCGACCTCCCGCGGATCAACCACTTTGCTGGCGAAAGCCATCGTCGATGAGCGGGATATCACGACCAGTTCCTGCAAGCCCGCGAGGGAGACGATGATGTCCTCTACCATGCCTTCGGCAAAGTACGGGTTCTCGGTGCCAGAGCCGATGTTTCGAAGCGGTAGCACTGCGATCGAGGGCCGGGGGTCCTTTGGAGCGGCCGGTTCTGCGACCTCTCCCGGGACAACGGCCAATGCCCCAGCGCCCTTCAACGCAACACGATAGACCGGCACCGGATGGCGGATGTTCTTTAGGGTCTGCTCGCCCAGACTGATGAAGGAGGTGCCCCGCACGGGCCCCACCTGTTCGAACACGGTGTTGGTGATGCAAATGCCTCCGGGCGGCGAGATCTGCTCCAGCCGCGCGGCAATATTAACTGCGTCACCGCCAGCACGGCCGCTTTGCCATAAGATTTCGCCAGCGTTGACGCCGATACGAAAGACGATGCGTCGCTCGGGGTTTATGCGGCGATTCCGATTGCGCGCCTCTTTCTGAATGCGGATGGCACAGCGCACGGCCTCCAGAGACCCCGGCAGCGCTGCCATGAGCCCGTCTCCGGAAAACGAGAAGACCTCGCCGCCGGCTTCTTGGATTTGGCGGCAGACCCGGCCGAGTGCGCGGCCAATACGCCGGTAGGTGTCCTCCTCGTTGCTCCCCATCATCAGGCTGTAGCCGGCGACATCCAGACCTATGATCGCGGCACGCCGCCGCTCGGGGCGAACACGGCTGCGGCCATGCTGCTCCAGCAACGGCTGGATGACCGCGAACAGCGGATCCTTGTCCGGCAACGCGTTCTCCCCGCTCAACGCATCCCCATATTCCTGTGCATCGTACCGGCGGAGCCAGCGAGCAACAAGGTCTGGCGAAGCTCTTCTGCATTTCTAGGTTTTTCCTTGAATAACAAGGGAGTTAGCGCGGGCTTGCCTGGTCGATATTGTGACACCTGATCCCATGGCCAAAATGCCACAGTTCTTCCGGCGGCAGGCTCGCAAGACCGCGGTGTGTGGGGGTCAGGTCGCAGGCGCCATCCGCTCGATGGCCGAAAGCCGAGCAGCGCGGTGGGCTCGATCAATGCACAACTTTCATCAACCCGCGCCCGCCCAGCTGTTGGCGGGGACGTCTACGCAAAGGGAACCAATAGGGTCTGCGGTTGCCACGGTCAGTTGGAGCTAACAACCTATCGGCCACAATGGAGGCTCTTCCGGTATTTATAATTGCAGCTATCACCATTGCAGCGACGTGCTCACACTGTGCGCCTGATTATAAATGCTCCCTGGTCGCCACCTTCCCTGCCCCGCACCCACCTGCCATCCGACCCTGCCCGCTGAGCCGCTGTCCATGCAAAAGGGCCGGACCGGGTGTATTCGTGTTACCGCGTCGCTTTACGCCGGCTTCCTCCCGGCGCTAGGCTACTGGTGAGTAGCCGCCACGGAAGAAGCGAGGAAGTCCATGCTGCAAAGCCGCGACGACATCCGCAAGGACAAGGCTGTCGATGCGTTCACTGATGCGATTCTGCAACGCGATCAGCCCCGCACCGCGGAACTGTTCTTTGACCTGGTAAGGCGCGACGGACGCAGCATGGGCGATGCGCTGAGCCTGGTGACCGAGGCCGAGGCACCATTCGTGCAGGTTCCCAATCATGTCGATGTGCGGGACGGCCAGATCACGCTGATCAACAACGACCACACCATCCTTGGCCTGCGCACCTCGGCTGACCTGACACGCTTCCTGCCGGAAGAGTACCGCATGCTGGGGATGCTGCAGAGCGTGTGGTACATTCCCGCTGGCCTGGACATCTGGAACCAGCTGCTGGGCAAGTATCCTGGCCGCTATGCGACCATGAAGGGCATGAACGTGCCGCCGCCGAGCTACGGGCCGGTGGTGTGGAACCAGGACCAGGAACCGATCGTCGAGGCAGGCACGCTCGATCAGCGCCTGCATTCGCACATGGTTGCCACGATGAGCGGCGACGTGAAACGGTCGTATGGCCTGTTCCTCGGGCTCGCAGGCGACGAAGCCGCGCGGGCGAAACTGCGCGACCAGTTGCTGTTCCTTGGGTTGATCGACTTGCAGGATACGGTGATGGGCCGCAAGGCGCGCAACACCGGGCACAAGGCGTTGCGCGCACGCGCTGTGGTGGACCTCGCGGACTATATCGGCTGGGATCGCGCGCACGGTGCGTTCTACACCGGCGTTCCCGACATGGCGGTGGGGCCGCTGTACTATTCGTTGTATGACGCCGCCTGCGTCACCCTGACCGAGGCGTTCCCCGACCACACCGGCAAGAACCTGAAGCAGACCAACAAGACGAAGCTGACACCGGAGCAGGTCGAGGACATGGTGCGGCTGCTGATGGAGGCTGACTCACAGGCGGTATGGGACGCGATCACCACGCACTTCCGCAACGGCGTCTCGCTGCGCAGCCTGGGTGATGCGATTCAGGTAGGGGCGGCGGAACTGGTGCTGCGAACGACGACTCCGCGCAAGTTCACCGAAGGCCAGCATCCGTTCGACTATTGCAATACCGCCAATTACTGGATCCGCACGTCGGACAATCCGTATCAGCCGCGGGTGATCTACCTGATGGCGCACTTCGTCAATGATGCGGCGCGCGCCAACAAGCTGTTCAGCTCGGTGATCGAGCAGGAGTTTGCCGCGAATGACCTGTCCGGCCGCACACCCGAAGCGCTGCTGCAACAGCAGGACGAGGCGATCATGGCGTTCGACTTCGCGCGCGCGACGTCGGTGGCGAATGCATATCTGCAGACTGGCGCTGATCGCGACGAGTTGCTGGCAAGCCTCGCAGTGACCGCGTGCAAGTTCCAGGACGATCCGCACAACCAGAAGATCAGTCATTCAACGTTCGAAGAGTACGGCCACAATTCAACCCATCTGCGCGACCGGCTGCTGCTGGCCACCGCGCGGTTGCTCGCCGGTTGGCCAAAGATGCCCGGCGAGCGCGACTGCTACGCTCGCTACATGAAGGAGTGGATCAAGCACTAAAGGGAGAACGACCATGACTCGCGCGTACAACGTGATCGATGCTGATGGACATATCCTTGAACCGCTGAATCTCTGGACTGACTATATCGAGCCGAAGTATCGCGATTTTGCCCCGAGGCTCATCCGCGACGCTGACGGCAAGCAGCGCCTGCAGGTCGGCGAGCAGGTGCTGGGCAGCAAGAAAGGGCTCGGCGCTCTGGGTGGTGTCGGCGCCCGCGACGGCACCGTGGTGGACGACGCTATGGAGTACGAGCAGGGTCGCAAGGGCGGCTTTGACCCGCATGCGCGCATTCCAGACATGGACATGGATGGCATCGACGCTGCGTTCCTGTATCCCAGCATCGGCCTGTTTGCCGGCGCGGTGCAGGATCCGCCCACGGCGGCGGCAATGTCGCGCGCTTACAACCGTTGGCTAGCTGACTACTGCAAGCCATATCCGGATCGGCTGTTCGGCGTGGCGATGATCCCAATGCAGGACACTGACCTGGCTATTGAGGAGATGCGCTACGCGCGCGAGAAGCTGGGCTTCCGTGGGATCTTCCTGCGGCCAAATCCGTACAACAACAAGATGATCCATCATCCGGACTACGAGAAGTTCTGGACGATGGCGGAAGAGCTAGACCTTTCGGTCGGCTTCCATGAGGGCGGCAACAGCGGCATGCAGCAGGTGGGCATGGACCGCTTTGAGGAACGTGGTGCGCGCCACATCATCACCCATACGATGGAAATGATGCTGGCTTGCATGGCGGTGATCTGGGGCGGTGTGTGCGAGCGTCACCCGAAGATCCGCATCGCCTTCCTGGAATCGGGCGGCGGCTGGATTGCCGGCTGGCTGGATCGCATGGACCGGCATTTCGATGACAAGGGGTTCAATGACTCCGGGCTGAAGACGAAGCCGTCAGAGCTGTTCCAGCGCAATTGCTGGATTGCTTTCGAACCTGTCGAGCACTGCCTGCATGCGCTGGTGGACTATGTCGGGCCGCACAAGGTGCTGTGGGCGACGGACTACCCGCATCCCGACGGCTTCTTCCCAGGCGCGCCGCGGATGGTGCGTGACCTGATCAAGGACAAGCCGGCGGAGACTGTGAGCCAGGTGATGGCGGGCGGCGCCAAGGGTTTCTACGGACTGCACTAACCTCGCCCGTTTCCCCCTCCCCTTGGGGAGGGGGTCAGGGGGGATGGAGAGCCCGCCGCGTGGAGGCGGAGGGGTTATGTGGGTGACGGCGACTTAACCCCATTTTTACCCGTTTGGATGCACCATGGCGGATGTCCCAGGCGCCAGAAGGGCGCAGCGTTACGCGGGAATTTCCGCTATGTTGAACGACGTTTCCCTTCCGGCGATTGAC
>JAMXLO010000006.1 GCA_024280945.1 Acetobacteraceae bacterium | reverse complement strand
CCTACACCAACATTGTCGATCACTGCTGCGACGCTTGGAACCAGCTCGTCGCACAGCCTTGGACCATCATGTCTATCGGCCTTCGAGACTGGGCTCATGGGTTCTGATCAACGGGCGTTGGTATTAGTGACATAATCATTCGCAACCGCAAGCCGTTCAAGCGGCGCGCGCCAGTGTCGCTAGTCTGGCTCGCGGTTTCAAAGGGGAGGGCCGGCGGTAGGAACGCCGACGTTTATGCCTGACAAAACACCCGGAAAGGGCCATTATCGCGTCTCGTCTAATTCGTTCGCGAGGTTGCAGACGCCAGCTGGCCCGTCCGGGTGTTGCCAAACTACCGGCCAAACTTGACTAGGCAAACCACCTGCACCGCGTCAAGCGCATGCCCCGCCCTGGGCGCAGCTTCCGGCAAGTAAGTGAAGTTCTCGGCCATTCACTTCGGACAAGGAAAAGCCTCGGAAAGACCGTGCGCCATCAAGGAGAAGGCAGCCACGTGCCGCAATTCCGGATGTGCCGTCAGGTAGCGCACTTCCACGTCACGGACTTGTCGGCGGGTAACGCCATCTGGAATGCAGGCACGAAACCCGTTCACTGTTCCTCCCGTGGCTTGGGCGCCCTCCATCGCATCGACGACGGCTGTGGTGTAGCCGAGACAGTCGCCCTCCGAGAAACCGTCACGGCCTCACCTTTCGAACAAGCTGTTTCCATCTTCGAATGCGGCCTCGCTCCGGCTGCTGCCGATCATCAGGAAGGCGTCGCAGCGAAAGGCAGCAGCTTTGACGGTGCTGCACGCGCTATTTGTTTCCCTCCCGATGTTCATCGCCTTGATGAAGGCCCGATGCGCTTCACGGCATCCGCACTTCGCTGTAAGGCCCAGGTGGCCCTATCCCGGTTTCCACGCCGCCTTCCCAGAAGAACGCCCAGCGCTCGCCTTCGTCCAGCTGATCCCAGGGCTTCCAGGCGCCATTCGCATCGCGGCCAGTCCTGCAGGCGCGAAGGTGTTCCGCCGTTACCTCAGGCTTCCACCACACAACCGGGTGCGCGATGAACACCGGGCGTCGACGCGGCCCCTTCGCGCCAGCCCCACCAGCTGCAGGCCGACAGATCAGGCTGTGGAAGCTATGGCCGGCGTCTTCAGTCATCGTCATCTCCCACCACGTGCAATTCGCCTGGCGGCCCCGGCAGCTGCTTCACGACAGTGCGCGCCTTTGGATCAAGCCCGAACCGTGTCAGCCATCGGCCATACAAGCTGGAGGCGTTCAGATACGATCGCCACGCTGCACCGCTCTTGTGCGCGCCGTCGGTGCCAACAGTCGTTGGCCCTTCCTCCACCGCAGCTGCATAGGCCACGTCACAGAGATGCGCGACCCTGATCATCTCCACGAACGCCAGCAGATCGGGGAAGCCTGCGTGCCCAGTCGCAACCAGCATGTGCATGTGGCGCTGCCACTTCTCCGGCAGTGCCGGTGAAAAGTCGCTAGGCGCGGGTATCGGCTTCGAAAGCCTGGGCGTGCCCAGCACTGCTGGAGGTGATGGACGATTGCGATGCGTGTTGCGAACGCGCTTCGTCGCTTCACTCAGCTTCCGCATGGTTCCGACTTTTCACCAAAATCGCATCGGCACCGAAAAGATTCCCCTGAGGCGCGGTCTACAAACGAAGTCACTTTTGGTCTTTGACCCCGATATCCCTTCGCAGCCGCCATCGCGCTTAGTTTCGCCTCTTGATCGCTGCCAGCACCCCCGTCACTCTGCTTGCAGGCGAATACCGCTTCACCTGTGCTGGTAATCCGTGAAAACGTAGTCTCTCGCCTTCACGCTCGTATGGCACGCGAAGCCGCACTTGGCGTCATTCCCCTGTTGCGGATGGTCGGCCAAGGTGCCGGGCGTGAACGTATCGGATGCAGCGTCATAGCGGAACTTGGCCCATCCCCACCCGCCGCTGTTCGCGAACCTCTCGCGGTCCTTCACCATGAAATTCACGTCATGCTGGGCAACGGGCACGGTCACTCGGAACCACTCCATCTGGTTCCGCTCCCAATGGATTTTCGCCAGCTTGGCGCCATCGGGGACAGGCTTTCCGTTGCCAGGAGCGCCAGCACGATATGCATCGATCATCACAGGATTAGCGAGGATTGCCGCAAGTAACTCTCCAGTATAACTGACCGAGACAACCTGCCAATCCTCGTATCCTCTGAATTCAGAGAACGCGAGCCCATTTGGCACTTTCAGGGTATACTTGTCCTGCGCGAACGCAGCCCGGCCGCCCACGCCGGCAAACACTCCCATAATGATCGCAATCGTCAGCATCCTTTTGCGGCTCATGGTCAGCACCTCCGGCTACAGCCCTTCGCTCGCGGCCACAGCTTGCTGGCCGCACCCGGCAACCCTCGGATATTCAAGGAGCGAAAGTCACCCGGCAACCATCCGCAACCTCGTCTAGATCTGCAATCCCGCCGCCTTGGCGATGTGCTCCTCGTTCGAAGTCGTTTCTAGTTTTGCATCCCGTATGGGTCTGTTGCACTCGACGAAATGGTGCGCCGGTCGCCGGATCGCGCCTACGACATCGCGTTCTTCGGCGAATTCGCCGCGCAGCAGGTTGGACCGAGCGCCTTTCTTTTGAGAACACCAAATTGCGCCAGCCGAGTTGATTGCCGGCGGGGGTGGGGTCGGATCTAGCCCGTCCTAAACACGTGCCTCGTGCGCGCGACCGAACAATCCATGTGGCCGCACCATCAAAGCGGCCATGAGCATAAGACTGGTCGCCACGCTGTTGAACCCACCGCCGAGACGGGCGTCCAAATAGCCTGTTGTCAGGCTCTCAATAAGGCCAATGATCATGGCAGCGGTGATTGTTCCGATGATGCTGTCGAGTCCGCCTACGATGACGATAGGGAAAACCTTGAGGCCGACTAGCGCCGCGCTGATTCCGCCGCCCGCAACGAGTGTCCACAGCACGCCCGCGATCACCGCAATCAAGCCGGTAATCGCCCAGGTCAGTGTCAAGTGGCGCTGGACGTTGATACCCATTGCTCCCGCAAGCGATTGGCTATCCGCGATGGCGCGCAATGCCAACCCTGTGCGGCTCGCGCGATAGAACCAGCTCACGGCGGCAATGCACAATGAAGAAAAGCCGGCGGCAATCAGCCTGTCGAGCGGCACAATCACGCCGTGCAGTATTAGCGGCTCGGTCGGCACCGGCAGGGGATCGCGCCCGGAGCCCGTTGGAATGCCAACGCGGCAATGCCGCGCATCAGTGCGCCAAGGCCCAGTGTAATCAGCAACCTGGAGAAGATCGCCGAGCACGGCAAACGCGCCGACGGCATCGTGAAGGCGATGCTAGAGCACTCGCGCGGGTCCTCAGGTGAACGGCGTATGGTCGATCTCAACGCGCTGATCGATGAGGCGCTAAACCTCGCCTACTACGGCGCCCGCGCGCAGGATCAGAGTTTCAACATCACCTTGGAGCGGGACTTCGAGGATGGAATCGCGCCGATCGAGCTGGCGCCGCAGGATATGACGCGCGTGTTCCTGAACCTGTTCAGCAACGGGTTCTACGCGGCCACGAGGCGAGCACGGAAAGACGCCGGCGCGGCGTTCATGCCGACCCTGAACGTCACTACCCGCGATGTCGAGGATACGGTCGAAGTCCGTGTGCGTGACAACGCCATCGGCATTTCGCCCGACATCAAGGACAAATTGTTCCAACCGTTCTTCACCACCAAGCCCAACCCTATCTCCTCCGCGAGGCTAGGGCCCTCGGGGTCCTCGGCAGCGGCGTATCGCCAACCGGCTGCACCGATGCCAGCCTCTACAGCCGTTTCTGCGCGGCCGGCTTGTCGATCTGCACTTCTTTCCCCTGCATGTCCGCGCGACGCCCGAAATCGAGCCGATGCGCGCTGACGTGCTTGAGCAACGGGCGCGAACGCTTCTCTCGGGGGACGAGCTAACGGAGTGGGACCGGGCGGCCGACGCAGCCAAGGCGGAGCGCAGCTTCTTCATCGCCCAGCCGCTCCATTGTGCCGCAGGCGGCAGCCGCACACTGTGGCGACGCAACTAGGCGAGCGCGCCTACTGGTCGGAGTGGCGAAACCCTGCGCGTAGTCGGGGTTCTCATCATGATGGTCCCGGTTTCAGCAGAGCGGGGGAGCGGATGGCTTGGGATGGGCAGGTAGCGGTCGTGACGGGCGGCTCGCGCGGCATTGGGGCGGCGATCACCCGCTTGCTGTCAAAGCGAGGAGCGGCTGTGGCCATCAACTACAGCATACGCTCAATGGAAGCGGAGGCGTTGCGCACGGAGATCATCGCGGCTGGTGGCCGGGCCGCTGTGCTCCAGGCCGACGTTGCTGATCCGGCCGCGGTGACAACGATGTTCTCCAAGGCGGAGGCGGAGCTAGGACCAGTGTCGATCCTGGTTAACAACGCCGGTGTCTCCGCTCCTGCCACGCTGGAGAGCTACGACGCAGCGACGCTGGAGCGCATGCGTGCGGTTAACGTCAACGGCATGATCCACACCGTGCGTGCGGTCATGGTCGGCATGAAAGAGCGCGGCTATGGCCGGATCATCAATATCGCGTCCAACGCTGCCATCGGCACGGCGCTGCCGGGTACCACGTTCTATGCGGCGACGAAGGCGGAGGTATTGATCCTCACGCGACGTTTTGCGATGGAACTTGGACGGTCGGGCGTCACAGTGAATGCCATTTGCCCCGGTTGGATCGTCACTGACATGGCGCGGCGCGGAGCGAGCAAGAAGGCATTCGCGCAACGCGTGGCATCGATGAGTGAGCGCACGATGGTGGGTCGGGTCGGCGCGCCGGAGGACATCGCCGCTGCGGTAGCTTTTTTTGCCGATCCGGATGCTGGCTTCGTCACCGCGCAGGTGCTGACAGTGGATGGTGGCCGGATGGATTACATTGGCCACGGCTGAGGCTTGGCTTTAAGCGACATTCAATCGCAACTGGTCCGGTGGGCAGCGCTCTAGCAAAACGCTGGCATGACTTCCTGGGCGAATAGGTGAAGCGAACGCAAGGACTTCTGGTGCGGCATGTCGCCCCAGGCAAAGCGCGGATCACACAATTGCAGTCACTCGTGCTCACCAGCCGGTCCAACTGGTCGCAGACGCGGCGGGGCGATCCGGACAGGATGATTTCATGCTGAGTTGCCGTTTCCCAGGCGAAAATGCCGTCCACGCTGTGGTCGTCGTGGTCGTGCCATAGCTTGGTGATTGAGCGATACCAACAATCATGCGCATTGCGAGTGATCGCTAACGCCTCATCGTCAGTCTCTGCTACGACTACCTGGCGCAGAACTCCTAGCTTCGGTGCGCCGACATGGCGATTGAGCCGGTCTGCATCGTGCTGACTGCGTTCCCAGGTCTGCCGATACATGTCGGTCGCGTGGTGCTCCGCCAGATGATAGCAGAAGAAGCTCGCCTGGTCCGCGGCCACCAAGAACTCCAGTCGCTCCTTGTAGAGCTGGTGCAAAGGCGCTTTGCTGCGATCTATCCAGCCGAACAGTCCAAACTCTATCTTAGGCATACGATGATCCCCTCGGCTCGGGCTTGACGTCCGAGACTTAAAGAAAGTCCAGCACAGCGGAGCTGAACCGCACGGCTCAAACATCATATGTGCAGTGTTCGGAATGATCTCCACCCGCGCATCCGGAATATGTTCCGCCAGAGCACGCAAGACGACTGGCAACGACCATGGCCTGTCTGCTCCACAGCAGCCTTGGCCTCGTTCCGCTCGAGTTCATGTCATCGGTTCGCTGCACTGTGCCGCATTCACGGCAAGCCGCAGGCCAGACAGCACCAGCTCCCGGTGATCCGTGTTCCGCCACGGCAGATGCGCAGGCATGACCTGCGACGTGATGCTGCGCAGCTCCGCAATGACGGAGCGCGCTTCATCGAGGCGACCCATATGGGCGTAACACGCCGCCAGCATGCGATAGGTTCCCGGCGAGCCTGGCTGGTCGTGGATCGACAGCAGCAGACTGGCCAGGGCCGCATCGAACTCACGCTTGAACAGTTGTGCCGTGCCGATCGTGGCAAGCGGCTGTCCCAGGCGCTCGCGCGGACTCAGCCGCAGCATGCTCTCGACATGCCGGATGGCAATATCCGGATACCCACCCCACAATCGCAATACGCCGCTGATGAACCATCCGCGGGCGAAGTTCGCATTCAATGCCAGTGCGCGCTCTGCCAGACCGATCATCGCGCCGATGTCTTCGCCGAAGTACGCCAGCGCGGAAGCCGCATTCACCAGGACAGCCGGGTCACTCCCACTCACATCAAGTGCTCGTCTCGCCCGCTCGATCGACCGTCGGCGCGACAGCTCCGGATCCGTGGCCCAGCCATCGGACACCAGGCGCTGATGACAGAGCGCCGCCCAGGAATGCGCCGGACCAAAATGTGGATCGATCGCGATCGCCTGCTCGAACAGGGCAACGGCCTCAATGATCCGTTCCTTTGAGATCGGAAAGAACGTAGCGAGCGAGCGCAGGTAAAGATCGTAGGTGCCAAGGTCTGTCGTCGGTCGCGTGGCAGATCGCCTGGTCTCCGCCACCTGCACCGCCGGCTCGATCACGCCGGCGACGCTGGACGCGACCTTGTCCTGCAGATCGAACACGTCTTGCAGCTCGCCGTCGAAGCGGTCGGCCCATAGATGGGCACCGGTCTCCGCTTCGATCAGCTGGGCGGTGATGCGGAGCCGGCTGCCGCTCTTGCGCACCGAACCTTCCAGCACATAGCGCACGCCGAGTTCGCGCCCAACCTGCTTCACGTCGACCGCATGGTCTTTGTAGGTGAAGCTCGAGTTGCGCGCGATGATGAAGAGCCACTGGATGCGGCTGAGCGCCGTGATGATCTCCTCCACCATGCCATCGGCAAAGTAGTCCTGCTCCGGATCGCCGCTTAGGTTGGCGAAAGGCAGCACGGCGATCGACGGCCTGTCTGGAAGCGAGACGGGCATCGCCGTCGGCTGGTCGCGGACAATGGCAACTTTGGCGGCCACTAAGTAGCCGCGCCGCGGCACGGTCTTGAGTATGCTCTGCGTCTCGTCGCCCAGCGCCCGGCGGATGTCGCGGACGCACTGGGTTATGCTGTCGTCGCTGACCGTAACGTCAGGCCAGACCGCCTGGTTGATCGTGTCACGGTCCAGCAGCCGACCGGCATTCTCCACCAGCAGGCGCAGAAGCTCAAACGCCTGTCGCCGCAGCGGAACCTCCTCGCCTGTGGTGGTCAACAGCGCGCCACGCATCAGATCGAGGACGAAGCCCTCGAAGCGGTATGCCGCCACGGCCGACGCCGTGCTCACGCCAGCCCGTCCCATTTCTGCGCCCGTGTGGAGATGAGTCCCTCCCCTGCGTCCCCCTTTCAGCGGAATTTAGGCAAATGATCAGTATTTGGCCACGGCTCCATCAGGACTTCCCGTCTCGCCTGTCGTAGCGAGTGCACGCTGACAGGGAGGTCAAGAAGATGCCGGACGCCACGGGCGCCGCCACTCGCGGAATGCCACCCATCGCACGGGGCGCGCGGCGCGCCGGCACGGCGCGACGCTTGGCAGGCAGGCGCTCGACGATTGCCTTCTGCCTCTGTCTGCCGCTGATCCTGCTGGTCGCCGGCTTCGTGATCTATCCGGCGTTCTACGCGATCTGGCTCAGCATGCTGAACAAGAAGATGACCGCCTTCGTCGGGCTGGACAACTTCGCCTTCCTGCTGAAGCGCAATACCTTCCAGCTGGTGATCTTCCAGAGCTGCCTGTTCGCAGTGAGCGCGGTAATCTTCAAGGCGCTGCTGGGCTTCATCATGGCCCATCTGATGCACAACCTGTCCGGCAGAAGCCAGCGCATCTGGCGTGGCCTGCTGCTGGTGCCTTGGGTGATACCGCTGCCGCTATCCACCCTGACCTGGTGGTGGATGTTCGATCCCTCGTACTCGGCATTCAACTGGCTGCTAAACCAATTCGGCATAGGCAGCGTCCCCTGGCTCGGCGTTGGCTGGATCGCGCGCTTCTGTACCATCGCGGTGAATGTCTGGTTCGGCGCGCCGTTCTTCCTGATCATGTATCTGGCGGCGTTGAAGTCGGTGCCGGAGCAGCTCTATGAGGCCGCAGCAATCGACGGCGCGAATGCGATCCAGAAGCTTATCCACATCACGCTGCCGATGATGCGCAACATCATCGCGATCACCGTGCTGTTCAGCCTGATCATCACTTTTGCCGACTTTGACATCGTCCGCATCCTCACCGGCGGCGGACCGCAGGATATGACGCATGTGTTCGCCACCTACGCGTTCCAGGTCGGCATCCAGTCGGGCGACATTCCGCTCGGTGCGGCCGACAGCCTGTTCATGTTTCCTATCCTGGCCGTCGCCGCCTTCTTCGTGCTGCGCGGCGTCACCCGCCGGAGCAAGGAGATCGCCGCATGAGTGCCACCACCATCACCGCACATGGTGCATCCCGCATGCGTCGGACGCGCGCTTCGACCGAGCATCGCCGCCGATCGGCCCTCTGGGGCAGCTACGTCGCGCTCGCCGCCTTCGTGGTGATGTTCCTGGCGCCGCCGTTCTACACGCTGATGACCAGCCTGAAGTCGTCGGAGGAGATTTCGGCTCAGGGCGCCAGCCCGTGGATGGTGCATCAGCCCACGCTGGACAATTTCTGGTATCTGATCACCTATCCGAACTTCCAGACCTACTATCTCAACACGCTGATGATCACGGTGGCCGTGGTTATCATCAGCATGACGATAGCGATCCTGTCAGCATTCAGCCTGGCGCGAATGGGGTTCTGGGGCAGCCAGGTGCTCAGCACCGGCGTGTTCCTCACGTACTTGGTTCCCGCGTCGCTGCTGTTCCTGCCGTTGTTCCAGATCATCGGCCTTCTCGGTCTGATCAACAGCGTCTGGTGTCTGGCGATACTCTATCCGACGCTGGCTGTGCCTTTTGCCACGTGGATCATGATCGGCTACTTCAGCTCGATCCCGAAAGAGCTGGACGAGGCCGCGCTGATTGACGGTGCGGGATATCTGCAGATGCTGTGGAAGATCTTCATCCCGGTGGCGATGCCCGGAATAATCGCGGCGACCATCTTCGCATTCACCGTGAGCTGGGGCTCCTTCCTGTATCCACTGGCGTATCTCTACACGTCCGACCAGATGGTGCTAACCGTTGGCATCATCAGCGACCTGATCCGCGGCGACGTGTTCCAGTGGGGCAAGATCATGGCTGCCTGCGTCCTGGCCTCGCTGCCGCCGGTCATCATCTACGCGTTCCTGATGGACTACTACGTCGCCGGTCTGACCGCCGGCGCAACCAAAGGCTGAAAGGGGAGGAATGACCATGGCTGAAGTCTCCTGCCGCAAGGTAGTGAAGCACTACGATGGCGGCGTACAAGCGGTGAAAGGGATCGATCTCGAGATCGCTGATTGCGAGTTCGTGGTGCTGGTCGGCCCGTCGGGGTGCGGCAAGTCCACCACGCTGCGCATGATCGCCGGCCTGGAAGAGATCACCAACGGCGAGATCTGGATCGGTGGCGACGTCGTCAACGACGTGCCACCGAGCGACCGCGACATCGCCATGGTGTTCCAGAACTACGCGCTCTATCCGCACATGAGCGTGTTCGACAACATGGCGTTCGGCCTGAAGCTCCGGAAGTTCCCGCGCGACGAGATCAAGCGCCGGGTGGATGAAGCGGCGCGCATCCTGGACATTGCACCGCTGCTGGATCGCAAGCCGCGCGCCCTGTCAGGCGGCCAGCGGCAGCGCGTGGCGATGGGTCGTGCCATCGTGCGCGATCCGAAGGTGTTCCTGTTCGACGAGCCGCTGTCGAACCTGGACGCCAAACTGCGCGTCCAGATGCGCACCGAGATCAAGAAGGTGCACCAGACGGTGCGCACCACCACGGTGTACGTGACGCACGACCAGGTGGAGGCGATGACGCTGGCCGACCGCGTGGTGGTGATGAACCACGGCGTGATCGAGCAAGTGGGCTCGCCGCAGGAACTATACCACAATCCGGCCACCCGCTTCGTCGCCGGCTTCATCGGCTCGCCGGCGATGAACTTCCTTCCCTGCCGGATTCAGGATGGGTCCGGCGGGCTTACGGTGCGTGTCAGTGATCGCATTGTTCTGCCGGTGCCCGTGTCGCGGACTGAACGCTACGGTAGATACAAGGGCCGCGAGATGGTGCTTGGCATACGGCCGGAGCATCTGTTCGAATATCACGCCGACAGCCGTCCAGGATGGCAGCGAATCGAGCTGCCGGTCGATGTGGTTGAACCGATGGGCATGGAGACCATGGTCCACTTCTTCATCGGCCATGACCCGGTGTGCGCCCGCATCGACCCAGCGACGCATGCTAAACCCGGTGAAATGGTGCCGCTCACAGCGGACCTGAACCAAATGCATCTGATGGAGCCCGATACCGGCCTGGTGATCTGACGGTAAACGAGGGAACCATGCTCTGGACCCACCCATATTGAGCTGGGTTCGTCGCAATTCTGCTGTTCATGCGACCGATATGTGCGGCAGAGGAATATCGCACATTGATCCCAACCACTCCGCCACCTTATCCAGTGGTACTGATTGTACCTGGATGCTCCGGGTTCACTGCCCTCAACGGATTCTGTCAGGTCTGGCGCCTGACGGCTGGGCGGGCTTGCAAGAGCGTTGAACTGCTTCGTGCACTCCAGACAACGGAACCGGCGATAGTCCTGCGCGGCGCGCTCAGGCCGCTCCTTGACCGCTGTCGATCGGCATTTCGGGCAACGCACCTCGCTGTACCCCCTCAAATGCCGAACCGTAGCCATTACATCTGGGGACCAGCAATCGCCCGCCGGGCCTCATCGCGGACAGAACCCGCAGCGTTAGCCGCAGCTGGGCCAAGGTGTGGGACATCGCTAGACTGCCCAGCTATCGCGGCAGCAACGCGCGGGCGATAGCCAAAACAGCGGGTTATTCCGCAGCGACCCGCGTCGGCTCGCGCTCGTCGAGCGCCGCACGAAGTTTTGGCGGCGACATCGGCAGATCGCGCAGCCGCAGGCCCGTCGCGTCGGCAATCGCGTTAGCAACTGCCGCCATCGGCGGGACTATCGGGACCTCGCCCACACCGCGCGCGCCAAATGGATGCCGTGGGTTCGGCACCTCAATCAAGATCGCCTCGATCATCGGTAAGTCGGAGCAGACCGGCACGCGGTAGTCGAGGAAGCCGGGGTTTTCCAAGTGGCCGTCCTGGTCGTAGACGTATTCCTCATTGAGCGCCCAGCCGATGCCCTGCGCCACACCGCCCTGCATCTGGCCCTCAACATAAGAGGGATGTATGGCTCGGCCCACATCCTGGATCGCCGTGTAGCGCAGGATCTTGACGTGACCTGTCTCCGGGTCGACCTCGACATCGCAAATATGCGTGGTGAATCCGGGCGCTTGTCCTTGTGCATTGATCTGCACCTCTGCGCTGATCGGGCCGCCGGTGCGGGCGGAGCGCGCGGCAATGGCGGCCAGGTCGAGCGGCTCGAAGGTGCCGGCATTTAGACCAGCCGGGTACACCTTGCCGTCCTTCCACTCGACCGCGTCTGCGCTGATTTCCCACATGACCGCAGCGCGCTTTTTCAGCACCTCGATCACCTTCTCAGCCGCCTGCGTCACCGCCATGCCGCCGGCGAAGGTAACGCGGCTGCCACCGGTCGAGGCGCTGAACCCGATCGCGGTGGTATCGCCAACGACCGGACGAACCCGCTCGAACGGAATATGCAGCACCTCCGCGACCATCATCGCCATCGATGCGCGGGAGCCGCCGATGTCGGGGTGGCCCTCGGTAACGGTGACCGTGCCGTCCTCGTTGACGTGCACCGCGGCGCTCGATTCACCGCCAGCATTGTGCCAGTAGCCCGAGGCAATGCCGCGCCCCTGGTTCGGCTTCAGCGCGACCTTCATATGCTGGCTGGCACGGGCAGCTTCCAGCGTCTTTTGATAGCCGATATTGACCCAGGTGATACCGTGCGTCGCCTTCGCGCCGTCTTTGGCACCGTTGATTTCGCGCATGCGAAGCGGATCGATGCGCAATTCGCGCGCCAGTTCGTCGACGCAGCTTTCCAATGCGAACGACCCGATCGGCGCGCCCGGCGCACGGTACGCCGCAACCTTCGGTCTATTGCACACCACGTCGTAGCCGACGGTCAGGGCATTCGGAAAGTCGTAGACCGCCATCGCGCAGATGCAGCCCTGCTGCACCGGTGATCCGGGGAACGCGCCGGCCTGGTATTTGAGGATACTTTGCGCCGCGACGATGTGACCGTCCCTCTTGGCGCCGAGCTTGACTTCGACAACGGCACCGGAGGTCGGGCCAGTGGCGCGGAACACCTCCTCGCGGCTCATCACGATCTTGACCGGCCGCCCCGATTTCTTCGACAGCATATAGGCGAGCGGTTCGAGGTAGATGATCGTTTTCCCACCAAAGCCGCCACCGATCTCGGCCGGGATGGCACGGATATTTGCGATATCAGCGCCGCAGATGCGCGAGGTATAGGCGCGCACCATGAACTGACCCTGGCTCGAACTGTAGATGATCGTCTGGCCGTCGGCCCCGACCGAAACCAGGCAGGCGTGCGGCTCGATATAGCCTTGGTGCACTGGCTTGGTCGTATAGCGCCGTTCGATCACTAGATCGGCTTCCTCGAAACCGGCCTTGACATCGCCCTTGGCGAAACGCACGACCTTTGCGATGTTGGACGGCTTCTCGGGCTTCGGCTCGATCCCCGCCGTAAAGATGTTATCGTGCAGCAACGGCGCCGTCTCGGCCATCGCCGCTTCGACATCCATTACGTGCTGTAGAACTTCATATTCGACCTCGATCAGGTCAAGCGCCTGTTCGGCGATCAGCGGCGAGGTCGCCGCGACCGCGGCCACCGGGTGGCCCTCGTAGAGAACCTTCCCCTTCGCCATGCAGTTCAGAGACATGTCGCGCAGATTATGCGGCGCGGCGCCAATATGTGCGCGCTCGGGCGTGATATCAGGAAAATCGGCGCGGGTGATAACCGCTCTCACTCCGGGCAGTGTCTGTGCCTTTTCGGTATTGATCGATACGATCCGGGCGTGAGCATGGGGGCTGCGCTTGATCCGGCCCCACAGCATACCAGGCATCGTCATGTCGGCGCCGAAATTGGCTCGGCCCGTGACCTTGTCGACGCCGTCGGGACGGATCGGCCGGGTGCCGACTACCTGAAGCGCGGTCTTATCAAGATAGCTCATCTGCCACCCTCCCTCGTCGCGTGTATGACGCCGCACATGGTCCTAGAAACCGCCGCCTCTCGGAACGCTGCTCGGCCGTGAATGGTCTCTACCCCGCTTAAAAGGCTCATCAATAAAGATCAAGATCGGGCCTTGCGCAGACGGCGGCCCTGGCTTTCGATCGGCGGGTGTTCGAGCCGCAGGTGTTCGTATCAATGTCATGCCTGATGCCGAAAAAGCGTAACGTGATACAGTCGAGGGCACCGCGAGGAAGGAGCAAGCGAGTGGCGAAACCGTCATAGGTCGCGCCGCATGTGCCTGCTCTGCGGCCAGATGTTCGGCGAAATCCACTGGTCAGAACGTCAGTTCGATCCAGTGCAGGTGAGCTACGGATCGGGCGAAACCAGCCGTCGGCAGGAACGGTACGCGCGTATCCGCCTGCTGCGTAAGGTATTGGCGCAATACGGGCTGGAGATCGGCGACGATGGGAGCGCCACCAGCTACGTAGTGGGCAATCGCAAGGGAGATCAACGGCTCGCGGCAGCCATGGGGGAGTTGTGGCGGGTCGCCGAGCAGTTGGCCGGTAAGCCGCTCGACCAGTTGGATGAGAGCCTGCTGGAGCGACTGCGCAATATCGAGAGCAGCGGATGACGCGGCACGGACGGCGTGCCATTGCGATCCTTTCCGGCTTCCTTGGGAGCGGCAAGACGACATTGCTGCGGCGCTACCTGACGGAATGAGCGTGCGGAGATCTTCGCGTTATGATCAACGAATATGGCGCTGTCAGCGTGGACCATCATCTCGCGCGCATGGTCGAGGATCAATCGATTCTGCTGCAAAGCGGCTGCGTCTGCTGCGGCCGCAGAGAGGAACTGGTCAGCGCGCTGCGAGACCTGCTGGACCAAGAGCAGGGCTGCGTGGGCGCGATGCGCCAGGGGGTCATCGAGACGAGCGGGCTCGCTGACCCGGTACGCGGTTATGTTCTCTCTGGCAACTGACCCGGTGTTGCGGCACCAGTTCGCCGTGCCTCTGGTGGTCGTCACCCTGGCCGCCATCGATGCGGAGCTTCAGATCCGGCACTATGACGAGGTCCGGAAGCAGATCATCGCGGCCGACTGGGTGATCGTGACGAAGTCTGATCCTGAGGGCGCGCGGAGACGGTTGAGAAAGCAACCGGCTGCGCACTCTGGCGTCTCGCCGACTACCATCGCGGGCCATCTCGCGTCTTGAGGTGGCGTGGGCATCGCTGAGCGTCAGGTCACGCGCTACCGATTGGCCGCAGGCATACTTTGTGCGGCATCGAGCAACGGCTGTATTGGCACGAGGATCATGCCGCGTGCTGGACGATCTAAATCGACGATCAGCATAAGCACAACCGCCACCATGAGCGCCATCAGGGTGACGACAACATGGCGCCCCCCGCTGCTGGTGCCTCCATGAAAACCTGTAAAGCCCATAGCGATCATGGCGATCCCCACGAGGATCGCGGTTATCACCCCGGGCACATGGTATCGTAGCGCAGTCACCCGTCGCTCGTGCAGAGTGTTCATCTGACTGAGCGAATTGACGAAGCGGTTCGTCGAAGGGGTGTCGCGGATAGCCACGACCTTCGTGGCTTCGTTCCACAGCGCAGCCTCAATCTCCACCGAACGGGCAACATCCCGGTCGAACTTGATCGGGTCATACGGTATGCCGAGGCCGATTCGCACCGCGACGTAATTGTGTAAGAGGTCGAGGATGGTGTCCTGGGACGGTTGGGGCAGAGAAAGCGCGAAGTTGGCCGTGCTGCTGATTGCGTCCGCCTCCTCTAGGACAAGACGACGTCGTTCTTCGAATCGCCCTACGGCAAGCGAGACGCTAAAGGCCAGCAACAGAGCGAGCAGGCCGAGGGCAGCGCCAGTTGGGGTCCCGAACTCACTTTCACTGGGGCGCCGCCGTCCGCAGTAGATACCGATCTCCGCGGCACTAATGATCACCATGATGGTGAGCGGATACAGGAGCAAGAAGTTGAGTCCATAGAACCAGTCGAAGATTTGCATTGCATTTGCTCTGCGTCACTCAGATGGTCGGGCGGCCACGCGGCCAGATCGTGGAGCCCTGGAACAACTGCGGCGTCAGCTCGTAGTCAGGCCGTACAGCCGTTCGGGACCCAGGTCGATCTATTTGCTCAGTCTGCAGCGTCCGCCGCGGCTGGCCGACTAGGCAATAGACCCAAGGTTGCACAAATTGGCAGTACACGGCGACCCTTTCGACGGTCCGTAGCGCGGTTCCTAAGGGACGCACGCGTCTTAGGTGCTCTCGGCAGCCGGCGCTTTACTTGCGATAAACGTGCTTCTGCGACTTAGCGGTTCGCCCACAAGCAGGAAACGCCGTACCGGCGCTAAGGCTTAATGGCGACCACACGGAGACACCCCAGACTGCCATTGGCAAAGAGACTCGCTATGACGGCATAGAAGGTCTCCAGTGCCCTATATGCTTCAGCGCCAAAATCGTCGATATATTTAGCCGCGTCACGACGCCATGTCGCCACGCGAGCCGCCACGAAGGGCACGGTCTCCCGGGTTAGATCCGTTGCCACAACTTCAACAAATCCTCCGGCTCGCAGGTCGGCTGCGAAATCGTCTATGCTCGTGACCGAGTTACCAATGAGCACGTTGCGGACATCGGACAGCTCTGCAGCAGAAAACTGTGCGCGCATATACAAGTCCTCAATGTAGCAACCGCCACCTGATCGCAAGGCACTTGACATGCGCGCGCAGAGCTGCCGCCGATCAGGAATGTGATGCACGGCCAGCCAACTGACCACCGCATCGAATGCCGCATCCGGTAGCGGGTAGGTCAGTGCGTCACCACAAACATGTAAGACCCGCTCGCTCAACCCACATCGTCGCGTAAGATCAACGCCGATCTGATGAAGCTGGGGCTGCAGTTCAAGCGCGGTAACTTGGCAACCTGTGGTATGAGCCAGGAACCGCGCAGGGCCACCGAGGCCGGCGCCTACGTCCAGCACATGACTGCCTGGCAGGAGGCCCAATTGCGCTGCGGCACGTTGGACAGCGGCGGTTCCGTCGTAATGCCATTGATCAAGTGGGAACAATTGCGCGGGCTCGATGACGTCATCTGGCCCAATTCCGAGTGCGGATAAACCCTTTTGAATGCGATCCAGATGCGTGTATAGCGGCATCGCCTCGATCACGGGGGTTTCCTTCATCGGCTTTTCCTCGGGTTTAGCTTGGTCCGTCCGAGATTCGAGACGACAATTGCGACGCCACTTGGCAACCTGACCAAAGGCATTTGGGCTTGCCTGTCACCTCCCACACCTCTTCCAACATGTCCATACCCAAGCACGATCCCACTTGGCCCACAGCCGGTGGAGTCCGATCCCATTGTCGCAAATGAGTTCCGCACCCTCCCTGGCCTCGTCCGCTATGTACGGCAATCAGGTGAGGACGGGCCGAAGCGAATTTAGCGCGTCACGCAGCGAGTCGAACTGCCGAACCCTTTGGGGCGGATCCATTAAGGTGACCAGCCACAGCGCCGATCCGGCTGGCGCATGGATGGTGTGGCTCGGCTTCGTGTCCGGCCCCGTTGCAAGCACCACTCGGCCAAAGAACCTCGGATCGTCGGAGCGCCGTTGGCTCACAAATGCCAACTGCATATCGCCAGCCAGCCCTAGCCATTCTTGCACCAGCGCGTGTTCTGTCGGGCTGAGCGGCCGTGGTGGAAAGGTAAGCAGTATATCGGCCGCAGTTTTTGCCATGTCCCCCTCAGCTAATATCTTACTGCTTTCACCATTATCCTCGGCAGACACAAAGATGAAGCGCAACATTTTTTCCGGCGAGTCATTGGAATAGCCACGTCTGGCCACGGTGCCGTATGAGGTGTTCGCGGCCGATTTGGCTGATCCTGCCAGGCGTCGACAGCCTGTACGATCACAGGCTTCGTATGGCCCGGCCCGCAGGCCGTGGTCGACAGCGGGCGCGGACATGCGCGTGTAAGGTGGCTCGGAAGGAGATGGGCGACCTACCCTAGCGAACTCACCTGCCCAAATTTGGGAATCAAGAGCCGCGCCGTTAGGGAGAGCTCGGCATCCGCCGGTAGCACCGCTTTTGTCGAGCTCATCACGCGTCCACGTCGCCATGTTGTTTGTCCTCCTTCAAGCTTCATTTGCTCCGAGTTGCCACCCATGTTCCCGGGTAATCTGGCAACTGAATTACGCTGGATTAGCGGATATTATCGGCATGAGCTATAAGAAGAACTTATGAAGCTGCGTCTCCCGTCCCCGATGGACGCGAGCCATTCCGCAGTATCTGCACGGCATCGTGTTGCGCCGGTTGCTCGGCAAGGACTGGCATAATCGCGGAGAGCAGCAACGTGGCCGCAAGCGTCAAATGCAACTTTATGCTGGTTCCTCGGTCAGTGCGCGGTAAAGCCGCCGTCGACCGGCAGGCCAACTCCGATCACGAAACTAGCGCCGGGACTGCACAGCCACAGCACTGCCGCGGCAACCTCCTCCGCCTTGCCGAGGCGGCCGATAGACTGCTGCTTCATGATTTCGGCCATCGCATCGGCTTGGCCGGCCAGCATGTCGGCAACCGTCGGCGTGTCGATAGTGCCCGGACAGACCGCATTGATGCGGATACCGCGCGAAGCGTATTCGACGCCGGCACTCTTGGTGAAGCCCAACACTGCGTGCTTGGTCCCGTGGTAAGATGTACGTCCGAGAAGCCCGACAAGACCACCGAGCGACGAGCAGTTCACTATAGCGCCCGAGCCCTGCTCTCGCATGACGCGCAGCTCGTGCTTCATGCATGCCCAAACGCCACGCTGGTTGACTGCGGTCACGCGTTCGAAGTTTTCGATCGGTTCGTCAGCTGAGTCACTGGGCGGCACCTGAATTCCGGCGTTGTTGAACGCCATATAGAGTCGGCCGTACTCCGCGACCGCGCGGTCGACCGTGGCTTGAACTTGTCTCTCGTCCGCGACGTCGCAGGTGATACCAATTGCGGTACCTCCCTTTTGGACGACGCGCGCGTCTTCCTGCATCGCGCGATTGCCATCCAGGTCGGCCAAGACAACGGACGCACCACTTTCAGCGAACGCTCTTGCCGTCGCGAGACCCATACCCATCGCTGCGCCGGTGACAAGGGCGACCTGGCCTCTGAAATCATAAGTCGGATTCATAGCTAACCTCCAGCAAGCGTCAGGATTTGCCTTCGCGCGCCCGTGCTTCGAATACGGATTTGAGGACTGGGATTGCCGAAAATGCATGGGGCCAGCCGGCATAGAAGGCGAGTTGCGTAACCGTCTCTCCGGCTTCGGCACGCGTCGGGCCGTTATCCATAGCCCGGTTCAGGTCGACACAGTCAGCAGAAGTGCAGCAAGGGTTCTTGCGACAGGACTTATGCGCATGGGGTGCAAACTCCTCATCAATCCGGGCGAACGTGCTGGCGCATGCAAAGGAGCCGCAGGGCGATCGCAGCTGCGCCGAACATGAACAGCGCGCCGGCAAGAAACACCGAACTCAGTCCGTCCCAACCCGCGACCAATCCGAGGGCGGGGCTGCCGAAGCCAAGCGCCACATCGAGAAAGGCCGTGTAGGCTCCCATGGCGAGGCCGCGGCTTTCTGGCGGGGCGCGCCGGACCGCTTCCACACCCAGGCCGGGATAGACAAGGGCATAACCGAAGCCGGTTAGCAGCGCGCCGGTCACAGCCACGAAGCGGTTGGGTGCTGACCAGATCAGCGCCATCCCGATGGCCTCCACAGCAGCTGAGAACAACGCGACCCGAGCACCCCCGAGCCTGTCAGGAAGGTGGCCGAAGAACAGGCGCGCCACGACCAAGGCGCCCGCAAAGGCGCTGAACAAAAGCCACACGGGGGTCCAGCTGCGCTCGACGGAGAGCAAGGAGCTAAACGCGATCATCGCGCCGAAACCGACAGTGCTGAGCGCCGAACCAAGTCCTGGCATCCAGACGGCGCGCGCGACGGTGAGGAGGTGGGATCGCCGGCCTGCGCGCGGTGGGATGGGGGCCAGAGGCGCCACCAGCAGCATTGTGACCAGAGGGCTCAGCGCGGTCGCGACAGCGATACTGCCTAACCCTCCGAAGCCGTAGAGCGCGGTGCCGAGCGGAGCGCCGGATGCGAGCGCGGCGAACATCGCCATGCCGACCCAGGCGATGACCTTGCCGGCGTGTGCCGGGCCGGCCAGCGCCAATCCCCAGGCGACGCCCCCGGTGATGATGAAGCTTTCAGCCGCGCCGAGGAGCGCGCGGCCGAACAGGAGAATGCTGGCAGACATACCCGGTGCGCTCACGAACGGGAGCGAGATCAGGTAAAGCAGACCGCCCGCAACGGCTGACAGCAAGCCCGCAACAACCGCGCGCTTGGTGCCCCGGCTGTCGGCATAGTGGCCTGACCAGACGCGCGCGATGAGCGCCGCGACAAACTGGCTGCCGGTGACAAGACCGACAACGAAGGTGCTTAACCCCAGTTCCTGATGCACATGCAGCGGCAGAACTGGCAGCGCCATTCCAATGATAAGAAAGGCGATGAACACGACGGCCATGATCGGCAACAGCGCTGACGTGACCGTCGGTCTGGCCAGCGTGGACGGCTGAGATAGAGCTGCAGACATCACTGAGCACTCTTCATTCGATTGATGGTCCAGACAAAATCCTGCTGCGCTTGTGACTGATGGCAGGACATGCAGCGCTCGGGCTGCCCGTCCTGCTTCACGGTCCGGTCGGGGTTGAACGATTGGTATTCCCACTCGCCGTTGCGGAGCGCGGCGGGATATTCCGCGCCCCACCCAGAGCGCTTTTCCATAACGACCGTGCGAAACAGCTCTCCGGATCGATAATCGACCAAGATTATGACGGTTCCATTCGGCAGCGGGCGGCCGTTCTTGACGGCATCGATCGCCTCGCGGCTGGTGAAGAGCTCCTCGCGGATATTCCCTCGGTTGGCGGTTCCGTAGTGAACGCCGCTCGCGTAGTTCTCCGGGAATTTGACGAGCTCATTGTCAGCCTGTGCCTGTGGCCCGAGCGCTACCGCACCGATTGCGAGACCGGTCGAAAGAATATGAAGTGCCTGCACCGTCATTCGCTGTTGTCCTGAGCTAAGGAAATAGCCATCGCCTCCCGCCTGCATCTGATTCAGGCGGCCGTGCCGTTCACCTATCGAGCAGTGGTCTAGAGGGGGTTGTAACCGGGCTTTTTGTAGAGCTGCTCCGGCTTGTCCGCGATGTCGGGCCGGTAGACCTCTTCGGCCCAATCACTCGGTGCCACATCCTCGATGCTGACCGAAACAGAGGCGTCGCCGTAGCCGAGAGTCCTGGTGATTGCGCGGGTGATTTCTTCCGCGAGTGCTTTCTTGTGGGACTCGGCCCGACCTGAATACATCTTTACGATCACGTGCGGCATGGCGTTTGTCCTGCTTTAAGGTTGCACCATCACCTTGATCGACTCTCGACTATCCATGGCGCGGTAACCCTCGGGAACACCTTCGAGATCGACTGTGCGGTCGAAGACCCGACCGGGCTCGATTCGGCCTTCGAGGACATCTGGCAGCAGTTCCTCGATATAGGCGCGCACCGGCGCAGGGCCGCCGCCGACTGTGATGTTCCTGTAGAAAAGCGGCTGCGCGGCTGGGACGGCTTCGTAGTGCGGGACGCCAACGCGGCCAATCGCGCCTCCCGCGCGAGCAATGCCGACGGCTGTGTTCATCGCTTGGTCGGTGCCGACGCATTCCAGAACGGCGTGGGCCCCGAGACCTCCGGTGAGGTCACGGACGCGCGCGATGGCTTCGTCTTCGCGCTCACTCACAATGTCGGTTGCACCAAAGGTGCGCCCGAGTGCAATGCGGTCGGAATGCCGACCCATCAGGATGATCTGTTCGGCCCCGAGGCGCTTGGCCGCAATGATACCGCAGAGTCCAACAGCGCCGTCGCCGATGATGGCCGCCGCTTTGCCGGGTCCAACGCGCGCGACCGAAGCCGCGTGGTGGCCGGTGCCCATTACATCCGAAAGCGTCAGCAGCGACGGCATAAGTGCGTCATCTCCGCGTGCCGGCAGCACAAACAGTGTGCCATCGGCCTGCGGTATACGAAGAGCCTCCGCCTGCGCGCCCTCCATGCCACCGTTGCCGAAAAACCCACCATGGAGGCAGGCGGTTTGCAGATGCTCGTGACAGAACACGCATGTTCCATCGGAGAACGCGAAGGGCATGATAACGGGGTCGCCCTTCTTCAAGGTTCCGACCTCAGAGCCGACTTCTTCTACAATCCCGATTGCCTCATGGCCCATGCGCTGAGCCCCGTCCTCGGGTCGCCGCAGATGATACGGCCAAAGGTCGCTGCCACAGATGCAGGCACGCGTGACCCGCACGATGGCGTCCGTCGGTTCTTTGATCTGGGAGTCCGGCACGTTCTCAATGCGAACGTCGCCGGCTCCATACATAACGGTTGCGCGCATTTCGACACCCTCCTTTCAGGGTGGCTCTAAAGCTGCCGAAGTTCTCAGCGGCGGTACTGTTCGTCTGTAACATGCTCCATCCAATCGACGGCCTTGCCGTCGAGCTTTTCCTGGATGGCGATGTGGCTCATGGCCGTGGTCGACGAAGCGCCATGCCAGTGCTTCTCGCCCGGCGCGAACCAGACGACATCGCCCGGCCGGATTTCCTCGACCGGGCCGCCTTCGCGCTGAACCCAGCCAAGGCCGGTCGTCACGATCAGGGTCTGGCCGAGCGGATGGGTGTGCCAGGCTGTTCGTGCACCCGGTTCAAATGTGACCAAGGCGCCGGCCACGCGCGCCGGATCAGGCGGGCTGAACAGCGGATCGATCCGCACTGTGCCCGTAAACCAGTCCGCTGGACCCTTACCAGACGGCTGAGCGCCGCTTCGTTTGATTTCCATCGTCAATCTCCCTTCTGCCTCCCCTACCCGAACGGTCGGCCTGTCCGGGGTTACTCACACATCCCAGTGGATAATCTAGCAGCTGGATTATAGCAGATTAGAGGGTATTATCCGCATGGCCTTATAAGCAGGGTTTATGAATGGCCCGGGAGAACTTCCACGACCTCGTCGCTTTTGTCGCAGTTGCCGAAGAGCGGAGTTTCACGCGAGCGGCGGCGAAGCTGGGTGTTTCGCAGTCGGCCTTAAGCCAGACGGTCCGCGGCTTGGAAGCGCAGCTGGGCATCCGGCTGCTGACGCGCACGACCCGAAGTGTCGCACCGACCGAGGCGGGCGAACGTCTGCTCCGGACGGTCGCTCCCCGTTTCGCCGAAATCAATGCCGAGATGGCGGCGCTGAGCGAGCTGAGGGACAAGCCCGCGGGAACAGTCCGCATCACGGCCACGGAAAACGCGGCCGAGGCGGTACTATGGCCCGCCCTTCAGAAGCTCCTGCCCGACTACCCGGATATCAAGGTGGAGATAGTCATCGACTACGGCTTGACCGATATCGTGACAGGTCAAGTCGATGCGGGGGTGCGATTTGGCGAGCAAGTCGCGAAGGACATGATCGCGGTGCGGATCGGGCCGGATATCCGCATGGCGGTCGTTGGGTCGCCTGCTTATTTCGCGAAGCGTTCACCACCGCGTACGCCACAGGATCTGACCAGTCATGACTGCATCAACCTCCGCCTGCCGTCCCACGGTCTTTACGCCTGGGAGTTTGAGAGAAACGGCCGGGAGCTGAGAGTCCGCGTCGATGGCCAGCTCGTATTCAACACAAGCGCTCTCATCCTCAATGCGGCCATGGCCGGCTTCGGCTTGGCCCATCTCACCGAGCAACAGGTCCGAAAGCACCTCGACGCCGGCGAACTGGTCCGCGTGCTGGCGAACTGGTGCCCACCTTACTCCGGCTATCACCTCTATTATCCGAGCCGCAGGCAACCGTCGGCCGCCTTTGCTCTGGTAGTGGATGCCTTGCGCTACCCTGCCGGCCATGGGCGGCCGCTGGCCCGGCACTCCCGATAAAACCTGTTATCGGGGATCAATAGCGGACGCCCCTTCGCTGCGCTTGCGGCCGCGAAAGGCCGGTTGATCATCACACCGGTGGCGCATCGCCCTTTGCTGATGCGCATGGGCATCGATACTACCGCAGTGTTGAATGTCGGCAGGTTCACGAGTGAAGCGCCTTCTGGATGTTCGTCGAAATGCAGTGCTGTTGCCGCGGACCGGACTTAGGGACACCAGTCCGATCCTTGGTGAAAAATCGCAGCGAGTGCTCAGCTAGCCGACCGAGAGAATTGATGATTGCGATTATCGCATCATTTTGGCCTCAAATGGGTTGATCTGACCCTCGTCAGAACCTCACGCGCGCACCGCGCCGCGATGTGGGAATTACTTTGAAGCCTTCAGGCGATAGCTTTGACCTGTCCTCCAACCTGGTCCGGCTGAAGGCTTAATCGAACGGCCGGCTAGCCAACAAGCCGACCCTTTTGCTGGCAGTCGAAGCTTTTGCGAGCGGAAGTCAGTGATAATCCGCCGCATGCAAAACAACGACGTGATCCCTCTGACGGGAGGGCAACCGGAATGCAGCCGGACATTCTAAGAATGAGCGAACATGGCGGCGCTGGTACGATTCCAAAGACAGGAGGGCCTGTAGAGACCGACCTAAAGAAGATTACCGTGGACGACGGGGGTCGCGACGGCGATCCGGGTAAATCGCCTCCGAAAAGTCATGGCTCGGCGCCATCGTCCGGGACCACACGCCCAGCCGGGGCTACTAAGTTCGGCATCCCACTGATCGAGCGCCACCGCGCCCTCAAGCAGTGTGCGTGCCTCGTTGAAAATCGGACCGGCTCGCGCGCCCATGTGCCATAGGGCCCGAGGCACGCACACTGCCAGCCAGCCGTTCCATCAGCGTTCGCGTTTCCCGTTCCTCCTGGATCGTCTCGGTCCGGGTATAAGTAGGAGCACAGGCCTTTCACGCCAAACGATCGGGGCCGGCTGCGATGCGTGGTCGGCATCTCTTCCACGCACACGCCGCCTGGTCGCCGACGGCGACTCGCCAAAGGCACGGCGATACTCGGTGGCGAACCGCCCGAGATGAGTGAAGCCGCAGCTTGTGGCGATTTCGGAAATGATGACCTCGCAACCAGCCTGCAGCAGCGCGCTCCGAGCCTGATTGAGACGGAGCCGGCGGAGGTAAGCCAACGGTGAGAGCCCGACAAATGCCTTGAACCCCTTCAGCAGGGTACGTTGTGGTGTCCCGCATGAACACGCCAGCCCCGAGAGGGTTATTTTCTCGGCTACGTTGCTGCGCATGTGGTCAAGCGCGCGCTTGACGTGTTGCGGCAATTGTTGGACGGGAACTTCGGCCGGTTCGTCGTATGCAGCGGGCTTCATCAGCGAACCTTCCCTGCGTGCCAATGCGCTTTGCCTCGATATATCCGTCGCGCGTGGCCGGGTTATCCGATTACCGCCCGGCTAGCCACACAGCGCCCATCGGGGCTGATTTGTGCCTGGTCCTTGTCCGATCAATGTGGAAGACCGCTTTTTGTTCGTGGCTGGCTTCAGCTAACAATGTCGTTGCAGCCATGCCCGGCCGACGCCGCCTAACCTGCGCAGCCCGACGCTTAGCTTTCGACCGGTCCAGCCTGTCGCCTGCGCTTCGAATCGAGTCTGCTTTGGGCAAGGGTCTCCGTGGAAGAATATGGCGCGCCCCATCCACGTCTTCCGCGCGCGCCACGATATCGAAGCCACCCGGCTGAGACCGGTCTCGCCGCGGGTGAAGCGGCGTCTCGTCATTGCTGCCGCCACACTCCTTGTGTTGATTGGCGCTGGCGCGGGGACGTGGTTCGTCTCGATTCAACAGCGCCGAACTGGCATCGGCGGTCCCGACTGCTCGCCCGTGTCAGCTGATCCCCGCGGACAGGACCGGACCGAACGGAACATAGCGCTCGCCATTGAAGCGCCGCATCTGCGCTTGCTTGATCAACTGGAACTCGGTGGGGCTGGAATTGAGTGTTATACCAGGGATCAGCATCGGCAGTTGGACGTCA
>JAMXLO010000005.1 GCA_024280945.1 Acetobacteraceae bacterium | reverse complement strand
CAATCCGGCTATCCGCCATCATGCAGTTGCCGGTGTTGTATGTTTTCACCCACGATTCGATCGGTGTCGGCGAGGACGGGCCGACCCACCAGCCGGTTGAACAGTTGGCCGGGCTGCGCGCAGTTCCAGGGCTGATCACGTTGCGGCCGTGCGATGCCAATGAAGTGGCAGAATGCTGGCGCACCGTGCTGCGGTCGAAGCACCAGCCGGCCTGCCTCATTCTAAGCCGGCAGCCTTTGCCAACGCTTGATCGTCAACGCTTCGCTTCTGCCGCCGGCGTTGCGCGTGGCGCGTATGTGCTGGCCGACCTCGGCGGCGCACCACCAAAGATCATCCTGATGGGCACAGGCAGCGAGGTCTCTCTCTGCGTTGCCGCCGCCGAACAGCTCGCCGCCGAGGGTGTTCCATCGCGCGTCGTCAGCATGCCGTCCTGGGAACTTTTCGAGCAGCAGGACGAGGCCTATCAAGAGCAAGTGCTGCCCGAGGCCATCATCGCACGTGTCGCGGTTGAGCAGGCGGCGACGCTCGGCTGGGCGCGTTACGTCGGTCGACGAGGCGCGATCGTTGGAATGCACACATTCGGAGCTTCCGCGCCGCTCAAAGGCCTTCTCACCAAGTTTGGCTTTACGCCGGACCATGTCCTTACTGTCGCCAAGCAGCAACTCGCCCGGTACAGCGGCTGACGAGAAACGCCTGCTGGAACCAGTACCCGTTAGCTTGCAGCGCTGCTGGATGAGCGGAAAGAATAGACCGCCAATGCATTGTCATGCAGCAGCCTGCGCTTTTCCTCGGAAGTCATCTGGAACCGCCAGGCCTGATGGGGATCGTCAAAGTCCCAGTGGGGATAATCGCTGGAATAGACCATTCTGTCCCAGCCGATCCACTCGAAGGACTGACGTAGATCGTCGGGCCGTTCCGGTTCCTCGACAGGTTGCGTTGCATACCAGAGATTGGTCTTCAGATACTCCGACGGTTTGCGTTTCAGCGTCGGCACCTCGCTCCGCATCTTGGTCCAGTGTGCGTCCATGCGCCAGCCGAGCTGCGATACCCAGCCGAAGCCGCCTTCGATCATCACGATCTTCAGGTCTGGAAACACATCGAACACACCCTCCAGAATCAGGCTGGTGACCTGCGACTGCACCGAATGCGTACCCAACTGGTGGTCTTCGACATAGAACTGTGCAAACCCGCCAGGAGAGGGGGCATAGGCCTGGGTGCCGCCAGAGTGCATACCGATCGAGAGCCCGTGCTTGAGCACCGCCTCGAATATCGGCCAGTAGCGACGGCGCCCGATCGGTTCGGTGGTCTTGCCTCCCACCTGCACCTGGCAGAAGCGCCAGTCGTCGGCACGGCGTTCGATCTCACGCACCGCTGCATCGGGATCATCCAGCGGCACCAGAATAGACGCGCGCAGCCTGGGCTCGGGATCCGTGTATTCGGCGATCTGCCACTCGTTCATCGCCGCGCATAGCGCCGCCGCTTCGTCCAGGTTGCGAGAGTTGTTGCCGCCCAACAGCGGCTCCAGCACGCCGTAGATGATGTTGTACGGGTCGAGCAGTTGCTCGCGGATGAAGTCGACGTTGGAGCCCGGTGGGCCGCCTTCCGGCGGCACAGTGTCGCGGCGCGACAGATAGGGTTGGAAGCGCGGGTAGTTGCCACGACCGGCGTAGAAGCTGCACGTCATCTGGCCATACTCGGCCAGATGGTTGCGCCAGCGCTCCGGGAGATACCTCGCCAGTGCACCAGGACGCGGAAACGGATGGATGTCGCAATCGATGATGCCGAGGCGCGCATCCAACGCGATAGCTGAGCGCGAAATATCGACAGGTGCATTCATGACACGGTCTCCCTCAGCCGAGGATAAGTGGCCAGCGGATTATCGGTGCGCATCTTCATCAGCAGCGAGGTGGAGAGCCCAAGTGGCGTAATCGCATCACCCTCGAACTGCCAATGCGGATAATCCGACGAAAACAGGAACATATCGTCGCAATCGATCTCTTCGACGATGCGACCCACGACAGCCTCATCTGGCGCGTCGAACGGTTGTGTCGTCACACGGATATTGGCGCGGATGATCTCCGCCGGCGACTGCTTCACCCATGGCACTTCGGCCCGCACGCCGCGCCATGTCTTGATCGCCCGCCAGATGAAATGCGGCAGCCAGCTCACACCCGATTCGATGAACACGAATTTCAGGTCAGGGAACTTGGCGAACACGCCGTTCGAGACCAGGCTGAGCAACTGCCCTTCGAACAACTGGTTGTTGCTGATGTAATCCTGCAGGTAGTGCGACGGCCAGCCGGTCGAGGTCGGCGCATAGCGATACATGCTTCCAGCGTGAATGCCGATCGGCAAACCGTGTTTCACCGCCGCCTCATAGATCGGCCAATAGTAGCTGCGTCCCAGCATCAATTCGCAGGCGGCGGGGAGCAATACCTGGACGAAACGCCGGTCGCCGGCGAGGCGCTCGATTTCCTCGACCGCCATTGTCGGAGATTGCGGCGGGACGACGATGCTGGCGCGCAGACGCGGCTCCTTGTCCAGCCAGTGTTCCACGATCCAGTCATTCACCGCGGAGCAGATTGCCGCGCCCATCGACTCGCTGACCGCCACCTGCCCACCGGTCAGCGGATTGCAGATGGCAAGGTCGAGACCGAACCGGTCCAGCGCGTGCTCGCGCATCTTGCCCAGGCTGCCGCCGGGACGCTCGCCCGGCACGCGCCAGTCGGGCCGGCATGTGATGGGCGCACCCAAGGGGTAGCTCATCATGTCAAACCCATCCAGGCCGCGATCCACGAAGGAATGCTGCCAGTAATCACTCATGTATGGCAGCAGCGCCGGGATGTCCGGCACACCAGGATGGATGTCGCAGTCGATGACCGGCGCTTGGTTCAAGCTTTCACCTGGAACAATTCGACTTCCCATCCTGCCGCGGTCAACGGGAACGTCGAGACCGTGTCGCGCACCGCGAATTGGTAGATCGGCTGGAACAGCACCAGCAGGTTGGCCTGATCGATGATCGCCTTCTGATACTCCACGTACATCGCCGACTTTTTCGCCGGATCGGTTTCCACCGCGGCATCCTGCACCAGTTTCACCAGCTCGGGCGATGGGGTCATGTGCACGCGCTTGGCGACCCGTTGCACGGTGGCCGAAGCCCAGCCATCGATTTCTACGCCTGACGGGTTCCAGAACGTCACCACCGCAGTCGATTTGCCGGTCGTGTACTGGGTCCGCAAATTGACCTGATCCATCGGATCCAGGATCACCTTGATCCCGACGCGCGCCAGATCAGATTGCAGCTTCTGCGCCAACACGGAATAGGACAGTCCGGACACGGCGGCATCGCCGTAGCTCAGTTTGAACTCGAACCCCTCTGACAATCCTGCCTTGGTCAGCAGCGCCTTCGCCTTGTCCAAGTCTTGATGGTAGCCGATCTGGCCAGTCGTCTCCCGCGTCGAGCCGAACAGGCCGATCGGGATAAAGCTGGCGCAGCGCATGGCTGCGCCGCCCAGCATGTTGTTCAGGATGCCGTCGTAGTCGATCGCCC
>JAMXLO010000004.1 GCA_024280945.1 Acetobacteraceae bacterium | reverse complement strand
GCGAGGACGGCGCCGTCATCGCCGGCAAGGTGCTGGACAAGGACGAGTACAACTGGGGCTTTGACGCGCAGACCGGCGAGTTCAAGGACCTGGTGCGTTCCGGCATCATCGACCCGACCAAGGTGGTTCGCACCGCGCTGCAGGACGCGGCGTCGGTCGCCGGCCTGCTGGTGACCACCGAGGCGATGGTGGCCGAGAAGCCGGAGAAGAAGGCTCCGCCGATGCCCCCGGGCGGCGGCATGGGTGACATGGACTTCTGATCGGAAGTTCCGCGCTGACGATGGAGAGGGCGGGTCGCAAGATCCGCCCTTTCGTTATTCCAGAAGGCATGGTTTACGACTGACCGTATTGAGTGGGTGGTGTTGTTGCGTCACCACGGTGGCGGTCCGTGATTGTGGCCACACGTGCAGTGGTTAACGGAGTGCTAATCTGGTTGAGGCAGGAGCAACCCAACCACTTCGACTCAATCATCGAGGCCGAAAGATGCTTGGCTGGACGATCGACAATCAGAGACGACGCTCCGTGAGCGATTCCATGCCGAATAGAACGGCCACTGGCACTGTGGGTCAAACAGGGATTGACAACAACAAGTCGGACCGACCCTCTAAACCCGATGGGTAACATCGAAGGTGGAGGCATAGTCACCGAGCGACTGGCGACGCTCCTCGAAAGCGACCTCAGGTCACCCTGGCTGGAATCGTTTGGGATCACCGAAGCGAGACTAATTGCCTCGGCAGGAATGTACAGTCGGGCACCGCCCATCTTCATGGATACAAAACGGGCCGAAGCCACCACAAGAGAACAGGTCTCCACGTATACTCGCACATTGCTCCAGCAGTACGGACCGCTTCATTGCGCCGTTCTACGTGACGCGCTCGTGCTGGGCCAGGGCGCCGTCATCACGAGAAATAGCGTCCTACTCTGGGAAAGTGCGGCGGAATTTCTCGCGCATGGCCTAACCCCCGATGGGTTGAGGCAGGTAAGTATTGATCGATGGCAGATCAACCATAGGCCCACGCTCCGGGTTGATGAGCCGTGTCTCCTCGTCAAACGACCTTGGTTTCGAAATTTCGGTCACTGGCTGATCGACTGTGCGACCTTGCTGTCTCTCCTAGGTGATGACGTGAGGCGATTTGGCCTTACCATTGTCACGGGCGTTTACGATGATCCGGCAATGCATCGTATCGTTAGCGAAACCCTAGAGCTTCTGGCGCCAGGAATTCCGATCCTCCAACAGCCAGATCACGAGGTTTGGCAATTTACCAACTTGCATTATGCGATGCCGGTCCACGTGCCGCCGCTATTCAAACTACCTGCTGCCATCCAGCGGCTCAGAACACTGGTCCTCAAGGCATCCAATTGCCAGCGTCATAGCACATCGCCGCGACGGAGGCGTATATACATCTCTCGCCCGGCTGCTGCAACAAGATGCGTTGTCAACGAGTCGGATCTGACATATCTCCTGTCCCACCTTGGCTTCGAGACGCTGCAACTGAGTGGCTGGAGCCTCTCAGAGCAGGCGCTTTTGTTCAGCGAGGCTGACGTAATCGTTGGGGTCAAAGGCGCAGCTTTGGCCAATATCGTATTCTGTCGACCGTCATGTTCTGTTATAGTCTTGTCGCCAGCAGATTTTCCGGACCCTTTCTTTTGGGATATCGCTGGTCAGCTCGAGCTGCGGTATGGTGAATTGTTCTGTTCTGCAACGACCTATCTGCCTCCCGGGCGCAATGATTTTATCGTTGATCCAATCGCTGTCGCCCGGATGTTGGGTGCTGTCATGATGCCTGCCGCGCTCAGCGGTGGCTAATTGATAGTCTCAGCAATTGACCGTGGTAACCGATCTCACGTGTAGCGAGAACGCCCGCCGCCGACTCGTGTGTGATTGCTGTTGTTGCTCGGGAGTGCCATGACGAGCCTATGGTCAGAATTTCTGAATAACACGGGACGCCTAATAGACAAGTGGAAGCACTACTTCCCAGCATATGAGAATCACCTAACCAGGTTTGTCGGTCGCCCCGTCCTGTTTCTCGAAATAGGATGCGGCGAAGGCGGTTCGCTCCAGATGTGGAAACGATATCTCGGGCCGCATGCTCAGATCGTCGGCCTGGACGTGGAGCCTCGATGCCGAGAGTTCGAGGAGGATCAGATTGCGGTCCGAGTTGGCAACCAGGCCGACGCAAACTTCTTGGAAGAAGTGATCAATGAATTCGGTCAACCAGACGTCGTGCTGGACGACGGCAGCCATCAAATGAACGACGTAACTGCCAGCTTTGCATTTCTTTACCCGCGCCTTGCTTCACAAGGCCTTTACATCGTTGAGGACCTGCATACCTCCTATTGGACTGAGTACGGTGGCGGGTTGCGAACCCCAGGGACATTCATTGAGCTTTGCAAGGGTCTCCTGGACGAACTAAACGCTGATTGGACTCGAGGTGCGCTGTCGCCGACCGACTTCACCCGGTCCACCCTATCGATGCACTTCTACGACAGTATGGCAGTATTCGAGCGGGGGCGTACTTTGGGGAAGGCTGGCCTGCAGACCGGGGGCTCTCCCGCGAACCGGGGGCTACCTTAGCCGAGCGCGGCAGCGTTCGGGCGCAACTTGGCGCGTGCTACACCGACAAATGCGCAAGTTCCATCCTGCTTGGCGGGACAGCGTGACCCTCGCCCTGGGCTGCGGTATGACGCCCCGAAAGGAGACCTGCGCGTGAACCAGCTTTCCGGCCTCAATACCCTGCGCAACGGCCCCGACGGTCGCGGCCGGTTCGGCGATTACGGCGGCCGCTTCGTCGCCGAGACGCTGATGCCGCTGATCCTGCAAGTGGAACAGGCCTATCTGGCGGCGCGCGCCGATCCGGCGTTCAGGCAGGAGCTGGACGCTTACCTGAAGCACTACGTTGGCCGTCCCAGCGCACTCTGGTTCGCCGAACGTCTCACCCGCCACCTCGGCGGTGCGAAGATCTACTTCAAGCGTGACGAACTGAACCATACGGGGAGTCATAAGGCGAACAATTGCATGGGCCAGATCCTGCTGGCCAAGCGTATGGGCAAGACGCGCATCATCGCCGAGACCGGCGCCGGCCAGCACGGTGTGGCTACCGCAACGATGTGCGCGCTGTTCGGCTTGCCGTGCACTGTTTACATGGGTGCCACCGACGTCGAGCGGCAGAAGCCGAATGTGTTCCGAATGAAGCTGCTGGGAGCGGAGGTGAAGCCAGTGACCTCGGGCGCCTCCACGCTGAAGGACGCGATGAACGAGGCGCTGCGCGACTGGGTGGCCAATGTCGAAGACACCTACTACCTGATCGGCACTGTCGCAGGTCCGCACCCCTATCCGATGATGGTGCGCGATTTTCAGTCGGTGATCGGCGAGGAGGCTAAGGTTCAGCTCCGCGAGGCGGAGGGACGGCTGCCGGACGCGGCTGTGGCGTGCATTGGCGGCGGATCCAACGCCATGGGCCTGTTCCACCCGTTCCTCGACGATCCGTCGGTGCGGCTGATCGGCGTCGAGGCGGGTGGACATGGCATCGAGACGGGCGAACACGCTGCCAGTCTGACCGGTGGCCGACCGGGCGTGCTGCATGGCAATCGCACCTACTTGCTGCAGGATGAGGACGGCCAGATCATCGAAGCCCATTCGATCAGCGCTGGACTGGATTACCCGGGCATCGGGCCGGAGCACTCCTGGCTGCACGATACCGGGCGCGTCGAGTACGTTTCAGCGACCGATGAAGAGGCGCTGGCGGCGTTCCAGCTCTGCACGCGCACGGAAGGTATCATTCCGGCGCTGGAGCCGGCGCATGCGCTCGCGCATGTGACGAAGCTTGCGCCGACACTGGGCAAAGATCAGATCATTCTGATGAACCTGTGCGGACGGGGCGACAAGGACATCTTCACCGTGGCGGAACATCTGGGAGTGCGGCTGTGAGCCGCATCGCCGCCCGGTTCGCGGCGCTGAAGCGCGAAGGCCGCGGCGGACTGATACCATTCATCGAGGCCTATGACCCCGATGCAGCTACGTCCTTGGCGTTGCTGCGTGGCATGCCGGAGGCAGGTGCCGACTTGATCGAACTCGGCATCCCGTTCACCGATCCGATGGCGGATGGTCCCATCGTCCAGGCAGCGGGGAAGCGCGCACTGTCGGCCGGCGTTAGGGTGGATCACATACTCGGCATGGTGCGCGAGTTCCGCCGCGAGGATGACAGCACTCCCATCATTCTGATGGGCTATCTGAACCCGGTGCTCTCCTATGGCACGGAGCGGTTTTGCGCCGATGCCGCCGAGGCTGGCGTCGACGGTCTTATCATGGTGGATCTTCCCACCGAGGAAGCCGACATGCTGATACCACACGCTGCAGCGAACGGTATCGATGTCGTCCGGCTGGTCGCGCCGACCACGGACACCAAGCGCCTGCCACTGGTGCTGGAGAACAGTTCCGGCTTCATCTACTATGTCAGCATAACCGGCATAACCGGCACGCGCAGCACGACGGCTGAACATCTGGGCGAAGCGATTCCCCGAATACGCAGGGTCAGCGATTTGCCGATCGCCGTCGGCTTCGGAGTGCGTTCGCCGGCACAGGCCGCCGAAGCGGTTCGGGTCGCAGACGCGGCGGTGGTCGGATCGGCGCTGTGCAGCACGATCGCCGCGAACCTGGGTAAGCCGGACCTGGTGCAACGTCTGCTGGAGCAGGTGCGACAGTTGGCGGACGGCGTACGTGGCGCGCGGGTGCACGCATGAACTGGCTCACAGACTACGTCCGCCCCAAGATCCGCACGCTGTTCGCGCGCCGCGAGGTGCCGGAAAACCTGTGGCATCAGTGTCCGGCCTGCGAGCAGATGATCTTTCACCGTGACCTGATGACCAACCTGAAGGTTTGCCCGCATTGCGGCCACCACATGCGCGTCGGAGCGATCGAACGGCTTGGCTACACTTTCGACGAGGGCAGTTTCACCCGGATCGAGCTGCCCAAGGTCATTGCCGATCCGCTGCGCTTTCGCGACACCAAGCGCTACACGGACCGGCTCAAGGAAGCGCGCGACAAGACGCATCTCGACGATGCGGTCGTGGTCGCGCACGGCAAGATTGACGGTCAGCCGGCTGTCGTTGCGGCGATGGAGTTCGAGTTCATCGGCGGTTCGATGGGCGCGGCGGTGGGCGACGGCATTCTGGCGGCAGCGCAACTGGCTGTGCTGCAGGATGCGCCACTGATCGTCTTCACCGCCTCGGGCGGCGCACGCATGCAGGAGGGCGCGATCAGCCTGATGCAGATGCCCCGCACGGTGATCGCCACCCGCCTGGTGAAGGAAGCGGGCTTGCCATACATCGTGGTGCTGACCGACCCTACGACGGGTGGGGTGACCGCGAGTTTCCCGATGCTGGGCGACATCCACATCGCCGAGCCGGGGGCGCTGATCGGTTTCGCCGGCCCGCGCGTCATCGAGCAGACCGTGCGCGAAAAACTGCCGGAAGGATTCCAGCGGGCAGAGTATCTGCACGAGCATGGTATCGTGGACCTGGTGGTGAAGCGGACCGAGCTGAAGGCGACCCTGGCGCGCATCATCTCGCTGCTGCGCATCAAGGAAGTTGCCGCCGCTGCTGCATGACAGCGCGCATCGAGGGCATTGTCGCACGGCTGCATGGGCTGCATCCGCGGCTGATCGATCTCAGCCTGGATCGGCTGTGCGCATTGCTGGCAAAACTGGGACATCCCGAGCGCCGGCTGCCGCCGATCGTTCATGTGGCGGGAACCAACGGCAAGGGCAGCGTCTGCGCGTTCCTGCGTGCCATGGCCGAGGCGGCAGGGGGGCGCGTGCATGTATATACATCGCCGCATCTGGTGCGCTTCAATGAACGTATCCGCATCGCCGGCGAGCTGGTCTCTGACGACGCGCTGGCGGCGGCGCTCGAGCATATCGAGGAGGTGAACGCCGGCGCGCCGATTACCGTGTTCGAAGTGATCACCGCGGTCGCGTTCCACCTGTTCGCCGCGACTCCCGCCCATCTGTGTGTGCTGGAAGTCGGCCTGGGTGGCCGCGGAGATGCGACCAACGTGATCGAGCGGCCAGCAGCCTGCGCGATCACCTCGATTTCGCTGGACCACCGCGAATTGCTCGGCGACACGCTGCCGCTGATCGCAGCGGAGAAGGCCGGCATCATGAAGCCGGGTGTGCCCGTCGCGATCGGGGCCCAGCCGCCCGAGGTGCTTGATGTATTGCTGGCGGCGGCTGGCCGCGTCGGCGCTCCGGTACTTCTGCGCGACCGTGACTGGCAGGTTCCCGCCCATCCGCGGCCATCGCTGCCCGGTGCATTTCAACTGGACAATGCCGGAATCGCCGTAGCTGCACTGCGGGCATCGGGCGTGCCGATGGATGTCTCCGGCATCGCTGCCGCGGAATGGCCGGCGCGGCTGCAGCGCCTGCAGGGGCGGCTGGCGGCACTGTTGCCACCTGATTGGGAGCTGTGGCTGGACGGCGGGCACAATCCTGGAGCAGGCGAGGCGCTCGCGGAACACCTGCGGGCCTGGTCCGATCGGCCGGTGCATCTCGTGATCGGCATGAAGCAATCGAAGGATGCAGGCGAATTCCTTCGGCCACTGATCCCCCTGGCGGCCACCCTGTGGGCGGTGGCCGAGCCCGGACAGCACGACGCCCGCCCGGTCGAGGCAATCATCGAAGCCTCGGGCGGTGTAGCCCGCCCAGGACCTGACGTGGCCGGCGCGCTCGCTGCGTTGCCGCGTGCCCGCTCCGCCCGTGTGCTTATCTGCGGCAGCCTGTATCTTGCAGGCGAGGTCTTGAAGCTGGACGCGAAGTCTCTGGCATAAGCTTGCCCGAGATGCTGCAATCGGCAGAAGACAATGAGTGGGCTGCGCAATGAATGATGCAACATTCCGACCGGCCACCGAGGGCAAGGGACTGGCGAAATCTCCGGGCGCGCTTGCCGGTCTGAAGGTCATCGATCTGACGCGGGTTCTCGGCGGCCCCTACTGCACAATGATCCTGTCCGATCATGGTGCAGACGTGATCAAGGTGGAGCCGCCACAGGGCGACGAAGTGCGCGACTGGGGCCCTCCGTTCCACGACGACGACGCCAGCTATTTCATCGGTATCAATCGTAACAAGCGCGCCATTGCCCTCGACATCGGCAAGCCGGAGGGGCGGTCGGTGCTGATGCGCCTGCTCGAGGGCGCCGACATCCTGATTGAGAACTTCAAGCCTGGCTCGATGGAAAAATGGGGAATCGGCTACGACACGCTGTCGGAGCGATTCCCGCGGCTGATCCATTGCCGGATCTCCGGCTTCGGCGCAGACGGCCCACTCGGTGGGCTGCCTGGCTACGATGCGATTCTACAGGCGATGACCGGGCTGATGAGCGTGAATGGCGATGCGACCACCGGGCCGATGCGAATGGGCACAGCGATCGTCGATATGGGTACCGGTCTCTATTCGGCGATCGGCATCCTGATGGCATTGCACGAACGCGAGCGCTCGGGGCGCGGGCAGTATCTTGACATGACGCTGTACGATTGCGGCATGGCTCTGCTGCATCCGCAGGCGGCAAACTACTTCCTCAACGGCAAGCGGCCGGCGGGTACTGGCAATCCACATCCCAACCTGGTGCCGTACGACAAGTTCCCCACCAAGACCTGCGATATCTTCATTGCCTCGGGCAACAACGGCCAGTTCCGCAAACTGGCGGAGATCATCGGTCGGCCGGAACTGGCGGACGATCCTCGTTTTGCCGACAACGGCAAGCGCAACGTCAATCGCGCGGCACTGACCGAGGTGCTGGCGGCGGCGTTTGCCGAGCATGACGGCAACGAGCTGTCGCTGAAGCTGATCCGGAACGGCGTGCCGGCGGGCCCGGTGCTGCCAGTGGATGAAGCGACCTCGGCACCGCACACCGCGCATCGCGAGATGGTCACCGAGCTTGATTGGTATCGTGGTCTCGGCTCACCGATCAAGCTGCGCCGCACGCCGGGGGGCACACGTCGACCGCCGCCGAAGTTTGCCCAGGATGGCACCGACGTGCTGGCACAGCACGGCTACTCGTCTGACGAAATCGCAGTATTGCAGCGGGACGGCATCGTCCTGACCGAACGCCGCAGATAGCGATCACACCCGCAGCGCGATCGGGGATGACATCGGCGGGGCAGTCGGCGCGTGACACGTTGAGGCTGCGTGGACAGACGACCATTGCCTGGGCGGTGTTCGATCCGGCGTGGTACCTCGCAACCTATGCCGATACATGCGGCGAACTCGATGGTGCAGACGACACAGCCGCGTTGCAGTTCTACTTGTCGCAGGGACAGCAGCGCGGCCACTCGCCGAACTTGTGGTTCGATGAAGCATGGCATATGCAGCGCTATCCAGGTGCTGCTGCCGCCGTGCGCGAAGGCCATGCTGCGTCAGCCTTTGATGCCTATTGCCGCGCAGGATTTCGCACCCGTTCCCCGCACTGGTTATTCAGTGAGCTACTGTATCGGCAGCGCCACCGCGATCTGGGCGACGAGGTGCTGGCGCGCGACGGCAATATCAATGGCTACGACCATTACCTGAAGCATGGCGCTCGGGAGGGGCGGATCGGCCATCTGCTGTTTGAACCGCAGGTCTATCAGGCGCAGCTCGCGACTGCTGATCGCGCCGAAGCCGATACTGCCGGCTGCTATCAGCATTATCTTGCGCGTATCGCACAGCGGTTGCCAGAAATCAGGACGTCGTATTGCTTCGATTCGGTCTGGTATCTGCGCCGATATCCCGCCGTTGCCGAGAGCAAATGGCGATGTGCGTTACATCACTATCTGACCAATGAAACACCAACTGAATTCGATCCGCTGCCTGAATTCTCTGAGGCCTATTACCTGCAGCGCAACAAGGATGTCGCCGCCGCGGTGGAAGCCAGGGATCGCCGTAACGGTTATGATCATTTCCTGCACAATGGTGCCGCGGAACTCCGTTCACCCTGTGCCGCAATCGATTTGCGCCACTACGTGGGTGCCAACCCGGGCGTGCGGAGCGAGATCGAGGCGGGTCGCGCCCGGGACGCCTTCGTCCATTATCTGACCGTCGGTCGCGAACGGGGGCTGCCCACCGTGCCGGTGCCTGATGATCTGGTCACCGAGCGTCAGGCGGCCGCGCTGTATCGTCGACGTGCAGAACAGCTGCTGCCATTCGCCTCGCGCACCACGGTCGATTTCCACTGCGATGGTCCGCCGATCATCAGCGCGATCATCGTGGTTCGCGACGCCTTTGCCGTTACACTGTGGATGCTGGCTGCGTTGCGGGCGGCATTTGCCGGCGATATGGAGCTGTTCCTGATTGATGCCGGCGCGACCGACGATATCCGGCGAATCGGCGCATTCGTTTCCGGCGCGCAGGTCTTGCACTTCAACAGCCAGGTCAATGTGCTGCACGCTGTCAACGCCGCGCTGAGCAGCGCTGGCGCGGATGCCATGCTGTTCATCGATGGCACAATTGAACTGGCTCCCGGTACGCTGCGTGCTGCACTGCGGCGATTGGAGTCGGATCCGGACATTGGTGCGGTCGGTGGCAAAGTGCTTCGTACGGATGCCCGCCTGGAGTCTGCCGGTGGCATTGTCTGGCGTGACGGCGGCACCTCCTGGTATCTTCGCGATGCTTCTCCGCTGGTGCCCGATGCGAACTTTGTGCGCGACGTCGATTTCCTTGCGGGCGTGCTCTTGTTGCGTGCGGAAGTGCTGAACCGGATCGAAGGCTTCGATGACGCCTTCCCGATAGAAGGTGGAGCGGTCGCCGACCTGTGTCTGCGTGTAGTCGAGGCGGGGTTTCGCGTCATTTTTGATCCGGCGGTCGCGGCGACCCGGCTCACGCAGCGCAACGCCGATGCAGAGGCCGCGGTTCGCACGCAAGAGGCGCTGTTACGCAAACACGGCGACCGTCTGCGCTTTCGCTATGTTGCCGATCGTCGTGTCGAAGTGTTTGCGCGCGACAGCAGGAGCGGCCGTCGCGTATTGTTCGTCGAGGACACGATACCGTTGCGTCGGTTTGGGTCGGGCTTTGTCCGATCCAATGACCTGATCCGACTTATGGCGTCTCTGGGTTACCAGGTGACGGTTTACCCGATCGCCCCATGCGAGTTCGGTCTGGCCACCATTTATGCCGACATGCCCGACACGATCGAAGTGATGCACGACCGCACCCTCGGGGATCTGGCGGACTTTCTGGTTGCGCGGCAGGGATATTACGACGCCATCTGGATCGCACGCACGCATAATCTCGATAGGGTGAAGCCAGTGCTCGAGCGCATCATCGCGGGCGGCAAGCCACCACACGTCGTGCTCGACACCGAAGCGATCGTCACATTGCGTGACGCAGAGCGAGCCGCGCTGGCCGGGACCGTGAGCTTCGATGTGGACGCCGGCCTCGCGCGTGAGTTCGCCAATGCGCATCTGTGCCAGCGACTTGTCGCGGTGACCGCGCAGGAAGTTCGGAAGCTGCGTGAACTGGGGTTTTCCAATGTCGTGGTGATCGGCCACTGGCGGGAGCCGAAACCGACACCACGGACCTTCGCCGATCGAACAGGCATGCTGTTTCTTGCGGCGATTCACGAGCAGGACAGTCCGAACTGGGACGCACTGGACTGGTTCGCCACTAGGGTACTTCCCTTGGTGGAAGAGGCGCTCGGTTGGGAGACGCGACTGACGGTCGCCGGCTATGTCAGCCCGACGATTTCTTTCGACGGTTATCGTGACCATTCGCGCATTACGTTCCGCGGACCGGTCGAAGATGTTGAGCCGCTATACAACGCCCACCGCATCGTCGTGGCGCCGACGCGATATGCGGCTGGAGCGCCCTATAAAGTGCATGAGGCAGCATCGTTTGGCGTGCCAGTGGTCGCGACCGAATTGCTGCGTCGGCAGCTGGAATGGCAGGATGGACGCCATCTGCTCGCAGCTGATTCTGGGGACCCAGCTAAGTTCGCCCAGCAAGTCATCGCGGCGTATCGTGATCCGACGCTATGGCAGTCGCTTCGCGACAACGCATTGGACCGCATACGCGAGGACCACAGCCGCTTGCATTATGAGATGGCAATACGCCGAGCGATGGATCCGTAGTTGCAGTCTGATCGCAAATACACGAACAGAAGCGATTAAGATTGCATTAACCCATATCGCAGCAAAACATTGGCCACCAGCCAGCCGGAGCAAAATGAAGGTCCTGTTCGCGACCAGCGAGTTTACCGACTTTGCAAAGGCGGGCGGTCTAGGGGACGTGTCCGCGGGGCTACCGCGCGCGCTGCGATATCGCGACATCGACGTTCGCGTGCTGTTGCCGGCCTACCCCGAGGTGATCGCCAAAGCCAGCGACATAACCATCGTGGCGCACCTTCCGGGGCGAGCCGGAATCGAGCCTTGCTGCATCGGTCAGACGTTCACTCACGATGGCCTCCCGCTGTTCCTCGTGCTTGAACCGTCGCTGTACCAGCGTATCGGCAGTCCTTACGCAGCACCCGATGGGCACGATTGGCCGGACAACGATGTCCGCTTTGCTCGCCTGTCACTTGCTGCCGCTGAAATCGCCGCCGGTACCGCCGGGATGAACTGGGCACCGGATCTGCTGCACGTCAACGACTGGCCAGGAGGAATGGCGCCGGCGTACTTGCGCTGGCAGGGCGCGCGGATACCGACGCTCCTCACCATCCATAACATCGCCTATCAGGGCCTATATCATCGGGATCGGATGCAGACACTTGCTATTCCGGAGAGCGCATTCGACGTCAATGGCGTCGAGTTCCACGACCGCATATCCTTTCTCAAGGCGGGCCTGTTCTACGCGGATCACGTTTGCACCGTCAGCCCGACCTATGCGCACGAGATCACTACCGAGGCCCTCGGCGGTGGCCTGCATGGTCTGACCAGCGGCATTGCCGCCGAAGGACGCCTCTCCGGCATCGTCAACGGCATCGACGAGACATGGGATCCGAGCCGCGACCCGCACCTGCCGCACCATTTTGAGGCAGACGACCTCTCAGGCAAGCAGTCGAACGCAGACTTGGTGCGGACCGGGCTGTGCCTGCGGCATTCCGATGGACCACTATTCGGCGTGGTCTCGCGATTGGTGCACCAGAAGGGTCTCGACATAGTTGCCGAGACGGCGCGCGACATCGTCTACGAAGGTGGTCAGATCGCCATACTTGGCTTGGGTGATCCGGACACCGAGCACATGCTCAGCCGTCTGGCGCGCAGCCATCGCGACGACATTGGCCTCCTGATCGGTTTCAACGAGTCGATGGCACGACGGATCGTTGCCGCCAGCGACTTCTGCCTGATGCCATCGCGTTTCGAGCCGTGCGGGCTGACGCAAATGCAGGCGCAACGCTATGGCACACTGCCGATTGCCCATCGGACCGGTGGCCTTGCTGATACAATTCAGGACGGCGAGACTGGCTTTCTATTCTCGGAGTTGTCAGGTGAGGGCCTGCTCGCTGCCTGTCGTCGTGCCTTCGATGCTTACGATGACCCCGAGGTATTGAGCGAGATGCGCCAGGCGGCAATGGCGCGCAGCTTCCTGTGGTCAGGTGCAGCGGAGGAATATGCGCGGCTCTACGCCAACCTGATTGGCCAATGTCTGCCGCAAGCGGTGCCCGTCACGCGACGTCGGACGCGGCGCGCAACGGACGAACTCGCCACAGCCGCCTGACTCGGGGCCCAGGTAGCAGCATGCCATAAATGGCATAATCCCCATGCATTCCGTCGCATGGAGGAGAGCATGAGCCGCCCACCACTGCCACCGTTCACTCAGGAAACCGCGATCCGGAAGGTACGCGCGGCTGAAGATGCGTGGAACACGCGCGAACCCGTGCGGGTGGCGCAAGGCTACACCGAGGACAGCCAATGGCGGAACCGGGCTGAGTTCCTGCACGGTCGGGCCGCAATCGAGGCATTCCTTACGCGCAAGTGGCAGCGCGAGTTGGACTATCGACTGATCAAGGAGCTCTGGGCGTTCCGCGATAACCGCATTGCGGTGCGCTTTGCCTATGAATGGCACGACGACAGCGGCACGTGGTTCCGCAGCTACGGCAATGAGAACTGGGAGTTCGACGAGCAAGGGCTGATGCGCCGGCGGATCGCCAGCATCAACGACCTGCCGATCGCCGCGACGGACCGGAAGTATCACTGGCCGTTGGGCCGGCGGCCGGATGAGCATCCGGGTCTGAGCGATCTCGGCCTGTAGCTGGCCGCTTGCGGTGGCCGCTGTTGGTTGAAATGATCCTTCCCGTCGAGGGAAGGGAGCCGCCATGAGCACGACGACGCAGCCTGCCAGCAGCACGTACCTGCCGGTCCGCGACGACTGGCTGGCGCGACGGACCGAGGCGATCCTGGAACCCGATCTGCCGATCGTCGATCCGCACCATCATCTGTGGGAACGGCCCGGTTGGGACTATATGCTGGATCATTTGCTTGCCGATACCAACAGTGGCCACAACATCGTCGCCACCGTGTTCGTACAGTGTCGCTCGATGCACCGTGCATCTGGACCGGAGGAGATGAAGCCGGTGGGCGAGACCGAATTCGTCAACGGCGTTGCGGCGATGAGCGCCTCGGGAGGCTACGGCAAGACCAAGGTCTGCGCGGGTATCGTCGGGCATGCCGATCTGCGATTGGGCGAGCGCGTGCGCCCCGTGCTGGAGGCGCATATCCGCGCGGGTGGCGGACGCTTCCGGGGCATTCGTCACATCACCGCGTGGGACGCCGATCCGGCGCTGATGAACCCGGCGTATTCGCCGCCGTCGGGACTGCTGGCCGACGCGACGTTCCGGCAGGGTTTTTCATGCTTGGCGCCGCTGAACCTGACGTTCGATGCGTGGTTGTACCATCCGCAGATCGATGAACTGACAGCACTCGCGCGGACATTTCCGGATACGCGCATCTGCCTGAACCATGTCGGAGGACCGCTTGGCATCGGTGTCTATGCCGGCAAGCGAGACGAGGTGTTCGGCAGGTGGTCGGCGTCGATCCGCGCGCTGGCGCAGTGTCCGAACGTCGTGGTGAAGCTGGGTGGCATGGCGATGCGGATCAACGGCTTCGACTTCCACGAGAAGCCCGATCCGCCGTCATCGGAAACGCTCGCCGCGGCGTGGAAGCCGTATGTAGACACCTGCATCGCAGCGTTCGGCGCGTCACGCTGCATGTTTGAAAGCAACTTTCCGGTGGACAAGGGCTCGTACGCCTACGCCCCATTCTGGAATGCCTGCAAGATCCTGGCGCGTGGAGCCAGTGCGGCGGAGAGGGCCGACCTGTTCTGCGGCACGGCGTCGCGCTTCTATCGACTGGACATCTGACAATGCGCACCTTGAAGATTGGCGACGTCGCGATCACCAGCATCATCGAGCGTGATGGACCATGGCGTCAGCCGGAAGACATGTTTCCGGCCTATGATCCCGATCTCGGCCGACGGTATCTGGCCGAGATGGATCCCGAGGTTTACGACCCGGCATCCAACCGGATGGTGATCACCTACCAGACCTTCGTCGTGCGGACACCCCATCACACGATCCTGGTGGACACCTGCACCGGCGAGGATAAGGGCTACCCGGCACCGATGGACTTTCCGAAGCAGCCCTGGCTGGATGGGTTCAAGGACGCGGGCCTTCGGTTCGAGGACATCGACTATGTGTTCTGCACGCATTTGCACATCGACCATTGCGGTTGGAACACCGTGTTACGCAACGGGCGATGGGTGCCGACCTTCCCGAAGGCCAAGTACATCTTCCACAAGAAGGAATACGCTGCCTGGGAGGCCGCGACGGGACGCGGCGACAATCCGCCAGGCAACGTCTGGCGCTTCAATTGCGAGCCGATCGTCGCGGCCGGTCAGGCGCTGCTGGTCGACGATGACTATACACTTGACGACACGGTCTGGCTGACGCCGACGCCAGGGCATTCGCCATGCCACTGCTGCGTCAACATCCAGTCCGGCGGGCAGCGTGCATCGGTGACCGGCGACATGATGCACCACGCGTTACAATGCCGCGCGCCCGATTGGTCCACCATCTTCGACTGGGACGCGAAGGAAGCGGCCGCGTCACGGCGCAAATTCCTGAGCGACGTCGCGGATACCAGCACGTTGATCCTGCCGATTCACTTTCCGTCGCCGACGGTGGGACGCGTGACAGCGGATGGTAATCGATTCAAGTATGCATTTCTGCGGTGAGGCCATGCGGACCTATCACTACGATCATATCCACCTGCGCAGTCCAAATCCGGACGCCACCGCGCGCTTCTTCGAGACAATGTTCAATGCCGAGGTCACCCGCAGCGTCTATCCGCCGGGTACGCTGTATCCGGGTCAGATGCGCGTCACCATGAAGGTCGGCGGCCAGAAAGTGCTGATCGCGCCGACGCATCCACACGATCCCACCGCTGCGTCGCCGCAGTTCCCTTACTACGGACTTGAGCACATCGGTCTGACAGTCGATGACGTCGATGCGGCCTGCGACGAGCTACGTGCGAAAGGCGCGGACGTGGTGATCGGTCCACTCACTCGTGATCCCGGTACTCGGCTGGCATTCGTCCGCGGACCGGAAGGGATCATGGTGGAGCTCGTGCAGCTCCGGTAACAGCGAGTTCTGAATGATTCCGCCCCGTCAATCTCGCCCACATTCCGGCGTCGGATCGCTGATACTGATCGCGGTTGTCATCGGTGCTTGCGTCGTGACCTTCGCCTACACGGCAGGATGGTTGTCGCCTCATCGACTCACACCGGACAGGCTCGTTGATGCTTTTTCTCCTGGTGGCGAGCCACTTGGCCATCGCCGCAACCATGCCAAAGGCATATGCTTTACCGGGCATTTCGAAGCGAACGGCGCGGGATCGGCACTTTCGTCGGCACAGGTCTTCAGCCGCGGTCAATATCCTGCCCTGGGACGCTTCAATCTCGGCACTGCTGATCCGAACGCCCCGGATTCGACGGTGCGGGTCCGCGGCATGGGATTACGTATCTCGACGCCTGATGATCAGGAATGGCGCAGCGCAATGATCAACGCCCCGATCTTTCCGGTGTCGACGCCGCAGGCATTTTACCAGCTGTTGCTTGCCTCGGCGAGCAAGGCGCCGGATGCGATGCAAACATTTGCTGCTGCAAACCCTGAGATTGCCGCCTTTGGCGCCTGGGCCAAGAGTGCCTCATGGACCGGCAGCTACGCGGAGGACCGCTACAACGGTCTCAACAGCTTCATCTTCACCAACGGGTCCGGCGCAGAGACGACGGTGCGATGGTCGGTGCTGCCGTCGGCACAACCCGTCCCCGTGTCGCCCGAGGAATTGGCGAAGCGTGGACCCGACTTCCTCGAACAGGAGATCGTCGAACGAGTGCGCGGCGGACCGCTGCGTTGGACCATGATGGTGACTGTCGCCAATCCCGGCGATGCCACAGCGGACCCGAGCAAGGCGTGGCCAGACGACCGCCGTACGGTCGAGGTCGGCACGCTCGTGGTGCAGCGGATCGAAGATGAAAGGAATGGCCCGTGCCGCGACATCAACTTCGATCCTACCGTCTTGCCCGCTGGCATTCGGACATCGGACGATCCGTTCCCAGCCGCGCGGTCGTCTGCCTACGCGAAGTCATATGATCGTCGCACGGCGGAGGCCAAGTACTATCCCCGCACTGCAGCGGACGCCAAGCCATGATTGGGAGCCACACGCGTTTCAGCCCGCTTCAGCGCCTGCTGCACTGGCTTATGGCGATATGCATCCTGGCCATGCTGTTCATCGGCGTGGGCATGGTTTCCACGGTGATGCCGAAGTATCTGACGCTGGTTTCGATACACAAACCACTGGGCGTCGCCATTCTGGTGCTCGCACTGATCCGCCTGACAGTGCGCCTGCGCTATGGGGCGCCACCACTGCCGGCCGACTTGCCCGAACCGATGAAGCTTGCGGCCCAGCTGTCGCATTACGCCTTGTACGCCCTGATGATCGCCATGCCGCTGATAGGCTGGGGAATGCTGTCGGCGGCAGCCTATCCGGTCGTGCTGTACGGAGACGTGCACCTTCCCGCGATCCTGCCGCAGAGCGATGGTTTGCATACACTACTTTGGAATGCGCACTTCTACCTTGCTTTCGCGTTCTTTGCCCTCATTCTGCTGCATGCCGCGGCCGCGCTCTTTCACGCGCTGGTCCGGCGTGACGGCGTATTCGATGCGATGGCGCCATGGTCAACGCGCGCGCGGGTCGCTCCCGCGGAGTAAAGGTGCCGGCGGAGTTCTCAGCATCTCCGCCGGCGGTTTGGCGTTCCTAGAAGAAGACGAAGGACCGGACCACCACATTCTTGCGGCATCGGGCATTGGCCGGTGCGGTCGGGTCGATGCACGCGCTATGGAACGACCAGCGCGAGACCGAGCCATCGGTCACCGAGTCATAGCACTTGAGCATCGACACCTCGTTGCTCTTCTGCTGCGGGAACCAGTACCATTCGTGGTTGGGACGGTGGGTGAAGCGCGTGGTCTCGCCGACGCGGTCGTCGTAGATCCGGTAATTGTTGATGTAGGGCTGGTCGGCGAAGGACGGCCAGGCGCAGAGCACGAACGGGTACTGCTCGATCGTCTCGATCGGCTTGGCGAGATTGATCGACATGAACCGGCGCGACATTTTCGCGTCGGCCTCTTCCTCGGTGTAGTTCTGCGTGCGCCCGAAGTTCCGCAGGTTCTTGGTGAGCAGCTCGCGGCAGCGCACGCGTCCGCTGTTGTCGTTCAGATCGTTGTGCACCAGCATGGCGTAGTTCCCGTTCACGCCCGGGTTCTTGGCTTCCTGGTTTTCCGTTCGGTCGCCCGTGTAGTCCTTGTCGAAGACGTCGTGATTGTAGACCAGCGCGTCGGTCGCGTCCGGGAAGAAGTCGAGCAGGAGCTTCTCGATCTCGGGATAATAGACCCGCTCCACCTCCTCCGAGTCATAGATGTTCGTGCACTTGGACTCGAGGTGCGCCAGCGAGAGACCGAGCTTGTCCATGCATTCGGGGCTGTCAGGCTTGAGGCCCGGGTAGTACTCGCCGATCCGCCGCGCGTCGCGCAGCACCATCGGGAAGAACAGGTCTCGCCGTCGGTTGTCCTTCTCATTCTGGCGCAGAATCGCTGCTGTCTCGGCGCGCGCCGGGTCGTGCCAGACGGCGTTGGACGGGACGATGGAATAGGTCGGCCTCTCGTGGACCGTATAGGGTAGCGGCAGCGCCACGCCGCCTGCGGGGACTTTGATACTGTTCGAGTTGCGGATGTAGGCCACGCACTCGTCCCACTCGCGAAACGCGATACCCCATCTCGTCTTGATCGGGCCTGGCGGCGCCTTCTCGATCATCTCGATGACCCGCTGGCCTTCCCCCTCAGCGATTTCGGCGAGGGCGTCTTCGATCGCCTTAGCGGTTCCCGCGTCGCCACCCTGGTCGAACGCCATGTAGGACAAGCCGCCATGCGCCGCGATGGGCGGCGGCTGCCCTTCCGTGCGCTGGAGCGGCGGGACATAGGCCGACGAGGCTCTGTCTGCGTTCGCCGCGATTTTGCTGTCGGCAAAGAGCTGGCTCATGGCGCACCTCCGATCATTTCGGCGTCACGGTGGCACACAGAGCCCGATTTTTCTAGACCGGCAGGAAATCAGCCGTGCTGCACGCAGTGCAAGCGTGCAGCCGCGGGCTGCCCAGCGCAAGGCGGTGGCGCGACCAAGGCCACTTCCGGCGCCGGTGATCATGGCTGTACGCACGTCGGCCATGGCGCTACATCCGCATCCAGTCGTCGGATTGCTCGAAGGCATGCGCCGCACGATAGATCGTCGATTCATCGAAGTGACGGCCGACCAGCATCAACGATACGGGTAGCCCCTCTGACACGCCGCAAGGGATCGCCATCGCGGGGTGATGGGTGATGTCGAACGGCGCGGTGTTGGCGATCATGTTGAGCGCCTTGTCGATCACCTCCTCACGCCCGGCGTCTGCTGCGGGCAATGGCGTCGCCTTGATCGGCGTCGTCGGCATCAGCAACAGATCGCACTGTGCCAGTGCTGCATCGTAGGCTGCTGTCAACCGGCGCGCGATGTTCATCGCCTTGCCATAATAGCGGCTGCCGTGCTGCCGTCGGATATAGGTGCCGAGCAACGTGAAGGCCTTGGTCGTTTCCGAAAGCTCGTTGGCACGGTTGCGCCAGTTGCGGTGAAAGTCCATCAGGCTTGTCACATAGAGGTCGGGACGGCTCACACCGTATCCGTCGCCATGCATCATCGTCTGGGTCAGGCCTTCGACGCCGATCGGGGTCCAGATCGCCGCGCCGAGCAGATGCATCGGGATCGACAGATCCTGCACAGTGGCACCGAGCCGGCGCAGGCGCTTCGCTGCCGCGTGGACCTTCGCATTGACATCCTCTTCAGCATTGGCGGCCTGAAAGCCTTCCTTGACGATACCGATGCGCAGGCCTTCGACACCTCGGCCTAGCGCCTCGCAATAAGGTTGAACCTGGACATTGTATTGCCGTGGGTCATAGCCGTCGGGTCCGGCCACCACTTCCAGCAGCAACGCATTGTCGGCAACGTTCGCGGTCATCGGCCCGGTGTGATCGACAAAGATCTCGATCGGCATGATGCCGGTGTAAGGCACCAGCCCATGGGTCGGCTTTATGCCGCAGATGCCGCAAAACGAGGCGGGGATGCGGATTGACCCACCCTGGTCGCCGCCAAGAGCCATATCCACATCGCCGGCCGCCACCAGAGCCGCACTGCCGGATGATGAGCCGCCAGCCGAATAGCCGCGCTTGCGCGGATTGTGCACCGGGCCGAGTGCCGAGGTATGGCTGCCGCCGGACAGGCAGAACGACTCGCAATGCGCCTTGCCCAGGATCGTGCCGCCTGCATCGAGTATACGCGTGACCACCGTCGCATCGACGTTGGGCAGGTATCCTTCGAGTGTCGAGGCGCCGTTCATCATCGGCGCGCCGGCGAGCATGATGTTGTCCTTGAGCGCGACGGTGCGGCCCTTCAGCTTGCCGTCCGGCGCGCCATTCACCGTGGTCTTCACATACCAGGCGTTGTGCGGGTTCTCCTCTGGCGTGACGTGACGGCCGGGTGTCCGGGGATACCTCACTTCCGGCAGGTGGTCCGGCATCGCGTCGATGACGTTGTACGCCGCGATGAACGGGCGCAAAATGTCGATGAAAGAGCCTGCGTCGCTGTTGCTGAGCGACAGGCCGATTTCGTCGCCGACTGTGCGGAGCTGATCATGGGTTGGTATCTGCACGGCCATGGCTGGTCTCCCTGCTGGTCGGATGTGGCTGCCGATGTTAGGCTCCGGGCGACGGGAGGATGCAATGCTGAGCAGGACCCAGATCGAGCAGTACAATGAAATCGGCGCCATCGTTGTGCCCGATATTCTGACCGCGGATGAGGTGCAGCGGCTGCGCCGCGTTACCGACGAGTTCGTCGAGCGCGCCCGTGGCGTGACCGCGCATACCGACATCTATGACCTCGAGGACAGCCACACGCCGGACAATCCGCGGGTTCGCCGTATCAAGGCGGCACATCTGCATCACCCCGAATACGCGCGCCTCGTCCGGCATCCGAGGATCCTCGCCGTGCTGCAGGACCTGTGGGGGCCAGATATCCGCTTCGATACGGCGAAGCTGAATATGAAGTGCGCCGGGTTCGGTGCGCCGGTGGAGTGGCACCAGGACTGGGCGTTCTATCCCCATACCAACGACGATCTGGCCGCCGTGGGCGTGATGTTCGACGACATGGAGATGGCGAACGGGCCGCTGATGATCGTGCCAGGCAGCCATCGTGGGCCGATCCATGACCACCACACCGACGGCATCTTTTGCGGTGCGATGGACCCCGCCAACCCCGATGTGGACTATGGTTCGGCGATACCGCTGACCGGCAAGGCCGGCTCCATTACTGTTCATCACGTGCGGGCGGTGCACGGCTCGGCGCCGAATGTCTCCGACAACGATCGCCGGTTGCTGCTGTTCCAGTTCCGTACCGCGGATGCATGGCCGCTCCTGGGCTTCCCCGCCGGCATCGAGAAGTTCAAGGACCTGATGGTGTGCGGGCAGCATCGAGAACCGCGGCTGGAGCATCTGCCCGTCCGGTTGCCGCTGCCGCCGGCGACACTGCAAGGCTCGCTGTATGAGAACCAGAAGGGGATGAAGAGCCGTTACTTCACGGTGTCGGCCCAGGTGCGGGAGCCGGAGCCGGCGAAGTGAACGACGCCGCGCCGGTTCCGCCGCCAGTCGTGGATTCAACGTTCGACAGCACGCGCCCGCTGTTCGCCGGCGGGCCGCCGGATCCTGTCGTATACGACGGTTCGCCGCGTGCGATCCGCCAGCGGACGGTGAATTTCGCGGCGAAGCGGTTCGCCGACATGATGTATGTCACAGGCCTGGATCGCAGCATCGCGGAGCGACATTTCCGCTGGCGGTCCCTGGGTATGCCCGGCGGCCTTAGCGGTCGTCCCGACGTGACTGGTGGTCAGGCAGAACTGATTGCCGCGCATCGAGCCGGACGCCTGACGATTGAGACCAACGATGCGGACCGCCGCGCGACTGTGCGCTGGAGCGATCCCGCGTTCGGCGCGCCGCTCAGCGGCTCCGCCATTGCGCGTCCTGGTTACGGCGGCATCCTGCTTGGTTCGCGCGATGCGCCGTCGTTCGATCCCGTGCCGATTGCGCGCGGCAAACCCGCCGCCGATCGTGCTTGGCCGCACGGCGATGCGGTCGAGCCGCCGAGGCCACCGCCTTCCGAGCTAGCCACGACCCTCGATGCGCTGTTCGTCAGCTCGCCCGGTATCTACGGCATTCTCATCGCCTCGCCGGAGCGCGTATTGGCCGAGCGCTACAGCGCGTTCGGCGCGCCGGGCCGTGCGACGCCAAGTTGGTCGATGACCAAGGCGGTCACCTGCACGCTCATCGGCCGGCTGATCCATGAAGGCTGGCTCGGCTCGGTCTATGACCCGGCACCCGCGCCTCTGTGGCGCGATCCGCGCTCGATCCATCATTTGATCACGCTCGATCACTTGCTGCGGATGCGTTCCGGTCTCGGCTTCCCGGTGGTGGACGAGCATGGTCGCGCGACAATCGGGTTCGAGAACAGCGCAGTATATCAGGATGCAGCGGACGCGTTCGACGCGGCACAGCGTTCGATTGTCGCCACCGTGCCTGGCTCGGTGTATCGCTACATAAATGCTGGCGTCAATGTGCTTGGTGCCATCATCCGTGACCGTATCGAGACTCGCGGGCTGCCCTACCACGCCACGCTGTATGGGCTGCTGGCCGACCACCTGGGAATGAGCACGTATCAGCATTCCGCCGATTGCACCGGCAACCTTGTCGCTTCTGGTTCCGGGTTCGCGACCTTGCGCGACTATGCGAAGCTTGGGGTGCTGTATCTACAAGACGGCGTTTGGCAGGGTGAACGGCTGCTGCCGTCAGGTTGGGTGGACTATGCATTGTCACCGACGCATGCAGGCAGCGCCTATGCCGCATGTTTCCGCAGCAATGCCGACCGCAGCTTCCCTGATCTGCCGCCAGATACCGCGTGGGCATCTGGTGCGAGCGATCAGCGTATCTTCATACTGCGCAAGCATCGGCTGGTGGTAACGGTTGCCAACGAAGCCGACCATCCCATGGACTTGTCAGCGCTCAACAGTGCCATAGCGACTGCCATCGGCATTGGCTGGCGATAAAGAGGAGCCGTGTCATGGCGACAACCATTCGCAACGTTGCGCGCGAAAGGCTTGAGCAAGGCCATCTGTCCCTCGGTTGCGGCGTCCGGCTGACCCGCAGCGTCGAGATTGCCATCGCCATGAAGTCGGCGGGTTTCGACTGGCTGTTTCTCGACCTTGAGCATGGCACGATGTCGATCGACGCCGCGGCACAGATCGCGACCGCAGCGCTCGATGCCGGCATCGCACCGCTGGCGCGCGTGCCGAATGGGGAATATTCAATCGCGACGCGCCTGCTGGACAATGGTGTTCTCGGCATCGTCGTACCGCATGTCGATACGGCCGACGAGGCACGCGAAGTCGTGCAGAAACTGAAATACCCTCCAATCGGGCACCGTTCGATGGGCGGCACCGGTCCTCACTATAGTTTGCGCTCCGCCAGCACTGGCGATGCCGCAAAGGCACTGAATGCGGCGAATCTCACGGTTGTGATGCTGGAGACACCGACGGCAATTCAGAACGCCGATGCAATTGCCGCTGTGCCCGGCATCGACGTATTGCTGATCGGCACCAACGATCTGTGCGCCGAAATGGGCATCCATGGTGATTTCGGTAACGAACGTGTCTCTGAATCGTATCGAGCCATGATCGCCGGAGCGAAGAAGCACAACAAGTTCCCCGGGATGGCCGGAGTTTACAACGAACCATTGATGCAGCGGTACATCGAGATGGGCGCGCGATTTATCCTGTCCGGCAATGACGCGGCATTCCTGATGGCAAGTGCAGGCCAGCGCACCGGATTTCTGAGGAAGCTTCACACGTCGATGTGACGCGCGATCGAGCGCACCGTTCCACATCTACCCGCCCAACAGCGGGAGGTGGATCATGCCCAGCGTCACACGCCGCGTGTTACTCGGCACCACTGTCAGTAGCCTTGCCATGGGATCGGTGGAAGGTCGCGCCGATGACACAACGCCGACCATTTCTGCCGCGCCTGCGCCCGGGTCACCCGGCGCGATGGATATCGCGTTGCAGATCAACGGCAACCAAGTGCCGCTGGTGGTGGATCCACGGACCACACTCCTGGATGCGCTGCGTGAACAGATAGGGCTGACCGGCACCAAAAAGGGCTGCGATCGTGGTTCGTGCGGAGCCTGCACGGTGCACATCGACGGCAGGCGGGTCCTGTCATGCCTGACGCTGGCAGCGCGCGTGCAAGGCAAGGCAATCACCACGATCGAAGGTCTCACGAGCGGCGACGTATTGCATCCCGTGCAGGCGGCATTCCTGCACCACGACGGATACCAATGCGGCTATTGCACGCCAGGCCAGATCATGTCCGCCGTCGCGCTCATCAAAGAAGGACATACGCGTTCCGACGCGGAGATCCGCGAGTGGATGAGCGGCAACATCTGTCGCTGCGGCGCCTATCCAAACATCGTCGCAGCGATCCGCGACGCGGCACAGAGGAGCTGAGCATGCAGGCATTCCATCTGTCGCAGCCGAACTCGCTCGATGCCGCGCTGGCGGCCGCACGCTCGCATGGCGCGAAATTTATCGCCGGCGGCACCGACCTGATGCAGTTGCTGAAGGACAACATCGAGGTGCCGACCGAACTGGTCGACCTGGAGCGTGTCGGTCTTTCGAGTATCCAGGCTGACGCATCGGAACTGCGGCTGGGTGCGATGGCGCGGATGAGCGATGCCGCCGTGCATCCCGACGTGCGTGCTGGGTGGCCGGCGATCGTGCAGGCTCTGGAGGCTTCTGCTTCCCCGCAGGTGCGTAACATGGGCACGATTGGCGGCAACCTGCTGCAGCGGACGCGATGCGGCTATTTCCGCGACACTGGTTTCGCCTGCAACAAGCGCGAGCCAGGCTCTGGTTGTCCTGCCATCGCCGGCGAAAACCGCCTGATGGCGATCCTCGGCGGCAGCGATCATTGCATCGCAACCCATCCGTCGGATCTTGCGGTCGCCCTGACAGCGCTGGATGCCATGGTCACGCTGCATGGCATCAATGGCGAGCGGCGCGTGCCGATCGCTGACTTCTATCGCCTGCCGGCCGATACGCCGCATATCGAGACCATCCTGCAGCCTGGCGAGATGATCACCGCCGTCACCGTCCGGGCCAGCGGCGCGGCTCGCAACTCGCATTACCTTAAGCTGCGCGATCGTGCGAGCTTCGAATTCGCCCTGGTATCTGTCGCCGTGGGCTTGGATCAACGCGACGGCGTCATCGAGCACGCGCTTCTGGCGGCAGGTGGCGTTGGCACTCGCCCGTGGCGTCTGCCGCAGGTGGAAGCGGCGTTGCGCGGCAAGGCACTGGAGGATGCCGTGTTCGGCGATGCGTCGTCCATCGCGGCGGGGGGCGCTAGTCCCGCGCAGCAGAATGGCTTCAAGCGGATCTTGTTGCAGCGTGCCGTGTTCCGTGCGTTGCAGATGGCTTCGGCCTGACGGAGGTTTTGTATGGCATTCATCGGACAAGGCCTCGATCGCGTCGACGGCAGACTGAAGGTGACTGGCGGCGCACAATACGCCGCAGAATTCCGGGTGCCGGATCTCGTGCACGCAGTGCTGGTGCAGAGCACGATCGGTGCCGGAGCAATCACAGGCTTCAGCCTCGCGGCCGCGCAATCGATGCCCGGTGTGCTGACAATCATCACGCCGGAAAACGCGCTCAAACTGCACGCCGAAAGCAACTTGCCGCAGGCGATACGTGCGCCGCTGCTGCAGGATATGGACGTGCACTACAACGGCCAACATGTAGCAGTCGTGGTGGCGGAGGCGCTTGAGCAGGCCGATGCCGCCGCTGCGAGAGTGCGCGTGCAGTATCGCCGCGACGAGCCGATCACATCGATGGATGCGGTGCTCGATCAGGCCTACTTGCCGAAAAGCTTCCGCAACGGCGAGCGCCCCGCTGATTCTCGGCGCGGCGATCCGGACGGTGCATTCACTGCTGCCCAGGTGAAACTGGATGCCGTTTACGTCACACCGATCGAACACCACAATCCGATGGAGCCGCACGCGACGATTGCTCGCTGGGATGGCAATCAGCTGACGGTCTGGACGGCGACACAGGGGATCTCGGGGACACAGCAGTCGCTTGCGGCCTTATTTGGCATCGACCCGAAGGACGTGAGAGTCATCTGTCCGTATGTGGGCGGCGGGTTTGGCTGCAAAGGCAACACCTGGCCACCAGCGACGCTTGCCGCGATGGCAGCGAAATTGGTTGGAAGGCCGGTAAAACTCGCGGTGACGCGTGCGCAGATGTTCACCTCCAATGGCTACCGGCCGCGCACGGTACAGAGTTTGCGCTTCGCGGCTGACCAGCAGGGGCACCTGGTATCGATGCGGCACGATGGCATCTCGCAGATGTCGCAGCCGGTGCTGGGCGAATTCGCCGAACCAGTGGGGCTGGCGACGGAGATGCTATATGCCTGTCCGAATGTCGCAGTGACACACCGACTGGTGGCAACCAATGCGCCGTTGCCGACGTATATGCGCGCTCCTGGCGAGGCAAGCGGCAACTTTGCGCTTGAATCGGCAATCGATGAACTGGCGGTCGCGCTGAAGCAGAACCCGCTGGACTTCCGCATGCGCAACTACGCGGAGCAGGACCCTCACGAGAACAAACCTTTTGCCAGCAAGGCGCTGCGCGAATGCTACCGACAGGGTGCAGAGGCTTTCGGTTGGTCACGCCGCCCGTCCGAGCCGCGCGCTATGCGCGATGGCAACGTGCTGATCGGCTGGGGTATGGCAACCAGCACCTATCCGACGCATCGGATGGCGGCAAACGCGTATGTCCGGGTCAATGCGGATGGGACGGCGTTGGTGCAGGTGGGCACGCAGGACCTGGGCACCGGTACCTACACCGTGATGTCGCAGATTGCCGCGGACGAACTCGGGCTTCCCGTGCAGCGCATCCACCTCGAACTGGGCGATAGCCGCTTTCCGCATGCGCCGGTGTCAGGTGGATCGATGACAGTCGCCAGTGTCGGGCCCGCGATAAAGACTGCCTGCCAGGCTGTGCGCGCCAAGCTGAGCAATGACGGGGATACCAACGTTGCGCTGCCCGAGTTGCTGGCGCGCCGCAATATGCCCTCGGTTGAGGCGAGCAGCGAAGCCAAGTCCGGCGAGGAGCAGAAGCGCTATTCTATGCACGCATTCGGGGCGCAATTCGCGGAGGTGCGCGTCGATGCCGATCTAGGTGAGATCCGCGTCAGCCGCTACGTCGGTGCGTTCGATGGGGGGCGCATTATCAATACCAAGACCGCACGCAGCCAGCTGATCGGCGGCATCGTGTTTGGCATCGGCATGGCGCTGTTGGAAGAGACGCACGTTGATGGCGAGACCGGGCGAGTGGTGAATGCCAACGTGTCCGAATATCTGATGCCGGTGAATGCCGACATCCCCGACATCCAGGCCATCCTCGTCCCGAACGATGAGCTGGTCTCCAATTCTCTCGGCGCGAAGGGCATTGGCGAGTTGCCGATGGTGGGGGTCGCCGCAGCTGTCGCAAACGCGGTGTATCACGCGACCGGCGTGCGGGTACGAAAGCTGCCGATCCGGATCGAAGATCTTCTCGTTTAGCGGAACCGGGTATACTGGGCCACGGCAACGTCGTGCCGTGGATCACCCAGCAAGGAGTCTGTCATGCGCACCCTTCCGCTTGTCTGCCTGGCCGCAGCAGGTCTCGTCGGCATTGCCGCCGTACCGGCGCACGCCGACCTCAGCAACGCCGACCGCAGCTTCATCGAGCAAGCTGCTTCCATTGGCATGGCCGAGGTCCAGACGGCACAGCTGGCACAGCAGCGATCGAATTCGGCGCAGGTAAAGCAGTTCGCCAACCGGATCATCGCCGACCATACGCAAGCCAACGTGGAGCTGCTGCAGTTGGCGCAAGATCAAGACATGACATTGCCCGAGCAGCCAAGCGGGAAGGACACGTCTTCATACCGCCGGTTGCTCGGTCTGAATGGTGCATCCTTCGATCAGGCCTACGCGCAGGCGCAGGTCAGCGAGCAACAACAGAATGTCGCGCTGTTCCGCAAGGAGGCGCAGTCGGGACAAGATCCTGCGGTAAAGAGCTTCGCACAAAAGACGCTGCCGCTACTGGTGCAGCATCTGCAACTGGCGCAGTCGCTCAACCGGAGCCAGTGATCCGCATCGAGGAAGCCACCCGCACCCTCGAATGCCGGTGCGCTCCCTGTTCTTCCGACAGATCCCCAGCCGAGGCGGGTTCGCCGGTCCGATCGGTGTCCGTGGGAGCTGGCGGTCCCGGCGAGACGCTCCAGCGCCGCAGGCCACCCGCTCCAGTTTCCGTGATGCCATACGGTCTGTCGCAATCGGTAAGGATGGCAACCATGGCAGGTCGTGTCATTGCGGGAACTTCAATGGGTCGTGCATGAATAAGGCTGTGACTATCCGATCGAGTGGACGTTCCAGAGCTCGACCGATTGTCCGGAGGACCACGCATGGCTTCCAGCACCGCCACGCCGCGCGATACGTCGATCCGCACCTACCGCGCCAAGCGTGACTTCGCGGTCACACGGGAGCCTGCGCCTAAGGATGCCCCAACCCACGGCCATGCGCCGATTTTCGTGGTGCAGAAGCACCAGGCGCACCGTGCCGGTCTGCACTGGGACTTTCGCCTCGAACACGACGGCGTGTTGTGGAGCTGGGCGGTTCGCAAAGGGCCTTCGCTCGATCCCGCGGACAAGCGCATCGCCGCCCATGTCGAGGATCATCCGCTCGACTACGCGAACTTCGAAGGGACCATTCCGGACGGCGAGTATGGCGCAGGCAAGGTCGAACTGTGGGATCGCGGCACGTGGCAGCCGCTTGACGATCCCAGCGCAGGCATGCGCAAGGGCGAACTGCGTTTCGTGCTCGACGGCAAGCGGCTGCACGGGCGCTTCACACTGGTTCGGCTGAAGCCGCGCGCGGGCCAGCGCAGTCGCCAGGACAACTGGCTGCTGATCAAAGGACACGACGAAGCAGAACGCCCAGGCGCCGATGCGCCGACGATCGAGCGCCAGGAAGCAGCACCCAAGCGAGCAGCCAAGCGGAGCAAGAGCCCGCCAGCTGAGGGGGCCGTGAGGAGTAAGCTGCCGCAGCAGCAGTCGCCGCAGCTCGCGTCACTGTCCGGGGACCCGCCTGAGGGCGATGGCTGGGTCAGCGAGATCAAGTTCGATGGTTATCGCCTGCTGTGCTGGCTCGATCACGGCAACGTGCGCCTGCTGACGCGCAAGGGTCTGGACTGGACCGATCGCTTGCCCGCAATCGCCAAGGCTGTGGCCACTTTGCACGCCGATACGGCTTTGGTGGATGGCGAACTCGTCGCGCTGGACAAGAAGAGCGGGGCATCGAGCTTTCCGGCCCTGCAGGCGGCTCTGTCAGCCGGCAACGACCGCGCATTGAATCTCTTCCTGTTCGATCTGCTGCATCTCGATGGCTGGGACCTGCGCCAGTGCAAGCTGCTCGAGCGCAAGCGCATCCTGCAGCATCTGAACGACTGGCGCGGTGTGTTGCAGTTCAGTGACCACCAGGTCGGCAATGCCAGCGGGATGTTGCGCGAGGTGTCCAAGCTTCAGCTGGAGGGCATCATCTGTAAGCGCGGGGAAGCGCCATATCGTGCGGGACGCGGTGGCGACTGGCTCAAGATCAAATGTCTCGGTCGCGAGGAATTTATCGTACTGGGATGGACACCGCCTGGTGGCAGCCGCACCGGCCTTGGCTCGCTGCATCTCGGCTACTACGACAAGCGCGGCAGGTTGCATTACGCGGGCGGCGTCGGGTCAGGATACTCCGATGACGAACTCGCGAGGCTAAGCGGACGGTTGGCGGAGCTGGGCTCCGATCCGCCCAAGTCATTGTACGTCGCCGGTGAACCGCTGCCGAAGACGATAAACTGGGTGCGACCGGAATTGGTTGCAGAGGTGCGGTTCGCCTCATGGTCGGGCTCGGGGCGCGTGCGCCAGGCGGTCTATCTCGGGCTTCGGGAGGACAAGGACGCGAAAGATGTCGTGCGGGATCCTGCGGATGCCGAAGCCGAGCGGAAAGCCGTTCAGCCGGCGGCCGGCGATCCGATGGCACGTAAGCGTGGACCCGTGCTCGCCGTGCCGCCACGACGCGAGACCGCCATCATATCGGCGCAGGCGCCGAAGCGGCGAGGAGTGACCGTGGGAAACATCCAGCTCTCGCATCCCGATCGCGCTCTGTGGCCAGGAATTACCAAGCAGGATCTGGCAGAATACTGGAGGTCGGTCGCGGAGCATGCGCTGCCTGGCCTGGCACAGCGGCCTTTGGCGATCGTGCGGTGTCCTGAAGGGATCGGGGGCGAGCACTTCTTCCAAAAGCATGGTCACGGCACGCTGCCTTCCGCAATCCGTCAAGGCGAGGTCACCGGTCAGCCTTATCTGGTCATCGATGACGTCGACGGGTTGATCGCCATGGCGCAGATTTCCGGCATAGAACTGCATGCCTGGGGTGCAAGGGAAGCTGATCCCTCGCGCCCGGATCAGGTTGTATTCGATCTCGACCCGGGCGATGGCGTCACCTTCGCCGAGGTCATAAAGGCAGCGCAGGATTTGCGCGGACAACTGCAACGTCTGGGCCTGGAATCTTATTGTCGCACAACTGGCGGCAAGGGCCTGCATCTTGTCGTGCCTTTGGAACCGATTGCGGACTGGGACGTGGTGAAACCGTTCTGCCGCGCCTTCGCCGAAGCCCTGAGCCAGCAACAACCGGAACGTTTCTTGTCCACCGTGAAAAAGGCCGATCGAAAAGGCAGGATCCTGATCGACTGGCTGCGCAACGGCCTTGGCGCCACCGCGGTCGCCTCATTCAGCCCACGCGCTCGTGAAGGCGCGACAGTGGCAACGCCGGTCTCCTGGGAGGAGGTGAAACGCGGGTTGGAGCCTGGCAAGTTTACGTTACGAACAGTGCCGGAACGGCTGGCGCGGCAGCGTCGCGATCCATGGAAGGATTTCCACTCGACGCGTCAGCGACTGCCGAACCTCGCGGAAGAACCTGCGGGTGCAAGTGGCAAGCAGGCGGTCATCGTGACCGCGTCAGAGCCGAAGCGAAAGCGTGGACGCTGATCGAGTCCGCACATGAACAGGCTTTCATCTTTGACCGTATGGCGCGAATTCGCTGCCAAGCGACCCTGCGCTCAAATCTGTGACCTTGACATGACGTAGGGCAGCCCAATGTCTGAGGCGCGGCGGATGGCTCCCCGCCATCGCCGCGTGACGTTTCCCCCCCAAACTTGGCGGCGCTCTCAGGGCGCCGTCACTTTGTTTCCCGCCGGTCGCTGCGTCACAATGGTGCGTCTACTGCGTGAGGGGGCACCATCATGGCCGCACCGTTGCCAATGCCGACGCTTGATCACGTTGTGGTCAACGTGCGCGACCAGATCGATGCCGGGTTGGACTGCTGGCGGCGGCTGGGCTTCACCATGACGCCGCGCGGCTATCACACGCTGGGATCAATGAACCATCTGGCTATTCTGGGCAGCGAATACCTTGAGTTGATCGCCGCCGCCCCCGGCGACACGCGGCGAGCGGAGATACTGGCCGCACCCTGTGGACTGAACGGCCTGGTGTTCGGCACCGAGGACTCCGCCGGCGTGTATCGAGCACTGCACGAGGCTGGGGTCGCGGTGGAGCCGCCGCTGGAGTTTTCACGTCCCGTTGAGCTGCCGGGAGGCGCAAAGGATGCGAGGTTCCGCACCGTTCGGCTGACGGCGGGAACAGTGTCGGCGGGGCGCATATACTTCTGTCACCATTTCACGCGTGACCTGGTGTGGCGCGATGAATGGCGGCACCACGCCAACGGCGCGACCGGCATCGCGCGCGCAGTGATCGCGGCGTGCGAACCATCGGCGCTGGCTGGCCTCTTCGGCCGCATGTTCGGCGAGGATGCCATGCAGCAGAATGGGACGGGGTTTTCCCTAGTCGTCGGTTTGTCGCGATTCGACATCGTCACGATGGAGCAGTTGTCTCACGAATTTGCCGATGCAGCCCCGCGGGATGATCGTCCAGAATTCATGGCTGCCCTCACTGTTCGCACACGCTCGCTGGAACGCGCGGCAGCAGCGCTGGGCGCCGGCTCGGTCAAGGGCCTCCGGCGCGAGGCTGATCGCATCATCGTCCCTTCCTCGGAAACTTTTGGCGTGACGCTGGAGTTTCGCGCCTGACCGACGTCCGAAGACAGCAGCGCCTTGACTCCCTTCGATGCATGTCTCTCCATCGCTCCAGACGGCGCGGCAGGGGGAAATGACGCAGAAATCCAAGCAGGTCGGCAGCTTCCGCGAGGCGGTGCAGGACATTCCGGATGGCGCCACGATCGCGTTCGGCGGCTTTGCGATGCCGGGCGTGCCGTTCAACCTGATCCAAGCGCTACTGGAACATGGCGCGAGGCGACTGACGCTGATCGGCAACACCACCGGCGGCGCGCAACAGCCTCGCATGCCTGACATGGGCATGCTGGTGGAGAATGGGCAGGTAAAGAAGGTCGTTTGCGCCTTCACCGCCTCGACGCGTCCGACGGACGTGCTGCCATTCACCAAGTATTACGAGTCCGGCGAAGTTGATGCGGAGCTTGTGCCGCAGGGTACATTGGCCGAGAGACTGCGTGCCGCAGGCGCCGGTATCCCGGCGTTCTATACGCCGACTGCCGTGGGGACCGAACTCGCCGAGGGGCGCGAGACAAGGGTGATCGACGGTCGTGAATACCTGTTGGAATACGCGCTGCCACTCGACTACGCGTTCATTCGTGCAACGCGCGCCGATACCTTCGGCAACCTGCAGTTCCACCGCTCGCAGCGCAACTTCGCGCCGGTGATGGCGACAGCGGCACGGGTGACGATCGCCGAGGTTGATGAAGATATTCTGCCGGCGGGAGCAATCGATCCAGACCAGGTGCATACGCCGGGCATCTTCGTGCATCGGCTGGTGAAAGTCCCACCGCCGCCAAATGGTTTGTGGCCAACCCGCCGTCAGGAGCGTCGCCGATGAGTGGAAGCGCCAACGGGCTCACGCGCCAGCAGATGGCGGATCGCATCGCGTTCGAATTCCAGGACGGCTGGATCGTCAATCTGGGTGTCGGCATTCCCACCATGTGCTCGAACACCGATATCGGCGATCGCGACATCACCTATCATTCGGAGAACGGTGTTATCGGCTACGGACCGATCGCACCGGCCGGCGAGGAGGATTTGAATCTCGTCAACGCCGGCGGACAGAATGTGACGCTAAGACCGGGTGCCGCCGTGGTGCACCATGCGGATTCATTCGGCATCATCCGCGGCGGACGGATTGATGTCACGGTGATGGGCGCCTACGAGGTCGCCTGCAACGGCGACTTCGCCAACTGGAAGATCACCGGACAGAAGGGCGGTGGAATTGGCGGTGCGATGGACCTCGCGGCATGCGCCAAACGCGTCTTCATCATCATGGAGCAGATTACCCGCAGCGGCGCGCCGCGCCTCGTTGCACAATGTGCATTGCCCGTGACGGCGCGCCGTGTCGTGAAGCTGGTGGCGACCAACTACGGCTTGTTCGAGCCGACGGGCGATGGGTTCAGGCTGCGCGAAATCGCGCCAGGCATTACGCTGGATGAGGTACGCGCCACTGTCGGCTGCAAGCTGACGGTGCCAGATAACCTGCCCCAGGTACGTCTCGCCAATCAGTAGAACCGATGAAGATCCTTCTCCTGGATCATGTCCAGCTTGCGATGCCTGCCGGGCGCGAAGACGAAGCAAGGGCGTTCTACCGGGAAGCGCTTGATGTCGTCGATCTGGCGTAACGACGTTGACGGTACCGGTCGTCAAGCACCGCGGTGTCAGCCAGGTCGGGCCAGCATGTCGCGCACGCGGCGGCGACCCAAGGGGCGGACATCTGCGTGCGGCGCCATGGCCTTGATCTCGGCCTGCAACTGTGCCCGCCGCTCATGGATGCTGGCGATCACCGGTCCCATAGGCACGCCAAGATCGATCAATACGGCTTCCGATAGTTGCAGGCTCGCTTCGATGGTTTCCGGCACCGCATCGGTGGCGCCGATGCCATAGAGATGCGCGGCGTGGCGGGCATCTCGCGCGCGCACAACGATCAGTACGTCGTCACGCTCGGCACGAGCGGCGGCGACCAGCCGATCGGTTGCCGCGTGATCGCTCATCGTGGCGACAAGGGCGCGTGCGCTGTCGATGTGGAGGCGGCGCAGCAGTTCCGGTTGGGCGATGTCGCCCCAGTAGACTGGCCGGTGCAGTTTGCGCTGCGCTGCCACCTGGTCAGCGTCGCTATCTACAGCGACATAAGGCACATCATGCGCTTCGAGCAGCGACGCGACCGTGGCGCCGACGCGGCCGAAGCCGGCGATGATCACGCGTGGCGTTGCAACGTCGGGTGGCGCGGCCAGCAGCTCCGGATCGATCGCATGGTCAATGAAGCGACGCGAGACCCGCCGGCCCAGCGCCGAAAGCAGCGGAATGCAGGCCATGGTCACCGCCGCTAGCACCAGGGGAAAGCGGACGGCCGCGGCATCGATCAGGCCTTCGGCGCGTGCGAGACCTAGAATGACGAAGCCAAATTCGCCGCCCGGCCCCAGCAGCAGGCCCGCCTGCAGGCCAGTGACCCAGCGCAGTCCAAAGGCAAACGCGAGGCCCGCGATGATCGCGGCCTTGACCGCCACCAGAACGATACTGCCGATCACGACATCCGACGCCCCCGCAACCACATCGCCGAGATCGAGGCTCATACCGACAGAGATCAGGAAGACGCCGAGTAGCAGACCTTTGAATGGCTCGATGGTCACTTCGATCTGGCGGCGGAATTCGGTCTCGGCCAACAGCAGACCGGCGATCAGCGAGCCCAGTTCCATCGGCAAATCGACGATCGCAGTTGCCACGCTGGTCGCGAGGATCACCAGAAGACAGGCGGCGACGAACAGTTCGGGGCTGCCGGTGCGTGCGACGCTGCGGAACAACGGACGCAGCACCAGGCGGCCGGCGATAATCAATCCGAGAACCACCGCAACGGCCTCGGCGATCGACCAGGTGAATGAACCACCGCTTGCGCCGAATACGCTGAGCAGAAACAGCACGGGTACGGCGGCTAGATCCTGCAACAGCAGTACGGCGAGGGAGGCACGGCCGACCGGCGCACTGAGGCGTTCCTCCTGTGCCAGTACCGGCACGACCACGGCTGTGGAGGACATCGCGAGCGCCGGCCCGACGATGGCGGCAAAGACGGCCGAGGCGCCCAACGCATAGGCGAGTGCGCCGATCGCCACAGCGCACAGCACGAACTGGAGCAGGCCGAAGCCGAGTACCAGGCGCCGCAGCACGCGCAGGCGCTCCAGCGACATTTCCAGGCCGATCATGAACATCATGGTGCTGATGCCGAGTTCGGCGATCGGCGCGATCGTCTCAGGAGTGTTCAGAGTGATCGAGGACAGCAAAGGCAGACGGTCGGCCAGCATCGCGACCCCGAACGGACCGACTGCAACGCCGACCAGTATGAAGCCAAGCACCGGGCTCAGCCGCAACCGATGGAACACAGGTATGACCAGCGCGGCGGCGGCGAGGATGATCAAGGCCGGCTTGAACAGCCCTGGGTCGATGTGGGCGCCCAGCCGTCAGTATCCCAGCGCGAACAGGAAGCCGTGGAACGCCTGCGATACGAGACCGGGCGTTTGGATTCCGGCGAAATGGCCGGAATTTATTTCGAGGTATTCGGCGCCAGGGATTTGCTCCGCCAGCGCCTTGACCGCCGGTGGCGGGCGAAGCTTGTCATGCCTGCAGCCGATCACCAGTGTGGGACAGGCGATGCGCGGCAGTTCCTCGGTCACAGTGGCGTCGGCCAACATGCGATTGATCGCGGCGAAACTGTGCGGATCGTTGGCCAGCCAGCGTGCGCGGAACTTACGGAAGTCCTCGGCGTTGTGGCGCACCTCCGCCGGGTAGGAGGCGGGGACGCTCGCTTCAGCGATGCCGCGCATGCCCAGCGTCTCAGCTGCGGTGGCGCGATCCAGCGTGGCCTGACGACGATCCGCCGCGACACCGGTCGCGGGACTGGTGACGACCAAGGCGCCAACGCGCGCCGCGTGGCGGACTGCGAAATGGATGGCGATCGCGCCACCAACCGCGGTACCGGCGAGTGCCACTTTTCCCTCGATGCCGATCGCATCCAGCAGCGCCGCAAGATCGTCCGCCATGTCGTCGAAAGTCACGCGACCGTGGATCTTCTCCGACAGGCCGGCCCCGCGCGTATCGTAACGCAGCACCTGGCGGGTGTTGTTCAGCGCCGGCAACACCAGGTCCCAGCTGTCCAGCGTTCCGCCCATCTCGTGCACCAGCACCAGCGTCGTCTTGCCACTGCCGGAGAGCTCGTAACGCAGGCTGGTGCCGTTCACTTCGATCCAGTTCATCGCGTTTCCTCCTCAGTCTCAGAATGCCACAGTGAGGCGTTGGAGGACATGGTGGTAAGGCAAACAAGATGATGAAGCTGCACTGGTCGCCGCGCTCGCCCTATGTGCGCAAGGTGATGATTGTTGCACACGAACTCGGGCTGGCCGATCGGATCGAGACGGTGCGGACAGTGGTGGGCGGGACGACGCCGCATCTTGCACTGATGCAAGTGAACCCACTGGGAAAAATCCCGACGCTGATGCTGGAAGACGGCACTGCGTTGTACGATTCACCGGTGATCTGCGAGTATCTCGATACGTTGCACAACGGGCCGAAGCTATTTCCGTCCTGGCCCGAACGACTGACCGCAGTGCGACAGTTGGCGCTGGGGGACGGCATGCTGGACATCGCGTTGGCCTGGGTCGGCGAACGCTTCCGGTCGACGGAACGGCAAAGCGCACCGCACATGGCGCTGTGGGAGGCAAAACTACGCGCGTGTGTCGACGCGCTCGAAAGCGAGACCGATGCGCTTGATACTGGCGCGCTGACGATCGGGCATATCGGGATCGGCGTTGCGCTGTCGTATCTGGATTTCCGGTTCGACGGCCTGCGGTGGCGTGACGGGCATGAGCGTCTGGCAGCATGGCACGCCGCCTTCGATGCGCGGCCATCCGTTGTGGCTACTCCAGTGGTGGATGACAGGTGATAGCCGCTGGCGATGGAAATCAGGAGGACGAGCGCACCGGCTGCTGGGATGCGGCCGTTCGGTCGCGGGCGACCCGCATCAGCGCCAGCATCATCGCGATGACCAGGGCATATGCCAGCAACTGCGCCACGTCCGGTGTGGCGGTGTAGCCGATGAGCGTGTGCAGGAGGCGCCCGGGGACGCTGTCGTCGCCGAGCAGCCAGGAGGTATCCCAGACCGGTGTCGCCAGGCCCGGCAGGTAATCCGCCTGCTGCAGGAAGAAGACCGCCTGGGCTGCCAGTCCGGCGGCCAGCAGTGTGATCAGGCCTGTCGTGACCGCGAACAAGCGGTGCGCCGGGACCGCCAGCAAGCCGAGATAGATCAGGGCCGATAACGCGGCGCCAGTGGCGATACCGATAACGCCGCCGGCCAGCATGCCAGCGACCGTGGTTCCTCCGGCAGCGGATACGCCATAGAGGAAGAGCACGACCTCGGAGCCCTCGCGCAGCACCGCGATCCCGACCACGACCGCAAGCGCGGTCAGCGGCCGCTCTCCGGCGGAGACTGCGCTACCCACGGCGCGGACTTCGCGTGCCAACTCGCGGCCGTGGCTCGCCATCCAGGTGTTGTGCCAGGTCAGCATGGCCACCGCCGTCAGCAGGATTGCGGCATTGAACAGCTCCTGGCCGGAGCCGCTGAACAAGGCGCCGAGTTCGCCCGCGAAAGCGGCAACCACGCAGGCGCCCAGCACCCCGCCAAGACCGCCGGCCGCGATCCACCACCCACGTTGCGGCACCGATCGCGTTGCCGCCAGGACAATGCCGACGATCAAGCCTGCCTCGATGACCTCACGGAAGACAATGATCAGGCTCGCGAGCATCGGCGTCCCTAGATGCGACACGTTCGCAATTGCAATTAGGGGAGCGCCCGCCTTTGGTCAACCGGGGGCGGATCGATCGGCTGCGATGGCATGGCCGCATCGGGTGCATAGCTTCTAACGGGCGACGAAACGGTGGCTGTGTTGGGTCGGGTTTCGCTGCTCCCGGCGTGACCATTCGCTGAGCCAGCTGGACACCTCCAACAACCGGCTCTGAGCGATCGGATATAAGCACAATCGATCGACCTCGATCTACGAGGTGGCGAAACGCTGATTTCAATCGGCCCTCAGCGGCGTGCTCGGTGTCTCCAGT
>JAMXLO010000003.1 GCA_024280945.1 Acetobacteraceae bacterium | reverse complement strand
ACTGGAGACACCGAGCACGCCGCTGAGGGCCGATTGAAATCAGCGTTTCGCCACCTCGTAGATCGAGGTCGATCGATTGTGCTTATATCCGATCGCTCAGAGCCGGTTGTTGGAGGTGTCCAGCTGGGATACAAACCGAGACGCCTCGTCACCGATGGCCTCCGCAGCTATGGTGTCGCCCATCGAGCGGTGCTTCCCGATGTCCGTCATCGGACCAGCTTGTATCTGAATAATCGCGCCGAGAACTCGCATCGGCCAACCCGGCGGCGAGAGCGGCAGATGCAACGCTTCAAGTCATCCGAACAGGCGCAACGTTTCCTATCGGCGCACGCGATGATCTACGGTCACTTTCGACCACGTCGCCATCTGATGACCGCTGCTCGGTATCGCCATGCTTGGGCCCAGGCATTCCGAGTCTGGCGACAGGAGACATGCGTCCATCAGCCAGCATAATGCTCTGCGATCGTCGTCTCGCTATCCAGTCACGTTCCGGCACAGGTTAGTTTGCCAATGCCCGAAGCGTTCCAATAGTCGCCTTGACCCTTCATCGCATCCAACGCCGGAGGTCGTCCACCGGCACGACCACGGGCACGGCTGGCTGCCAATGCGCGATCGGGCGAGAGCCGTGTGTAGGTACTCGGCATGCCGGAGAAATCCAGCGGCATTTCTCGACGACAAATTCCTTATCCGTTGGAAATTCCCGACGCAGCAATTCGATCCGCCATTGCTTCGCAGCTATTAGTACGGCGGGTTAATGTGCAGGAAGTCGGCGGCATCGCCCGCAGCACTCAGAACAGCCAATATGCTGTACGCTGAAGAATAGCTGTTTCTATCTTCGGGCCTTCGTTAAGCATCATCTATTTACGAATTGCTTGACATAAGCTCGCAATCGGAACATGCTAAGATGCCATAAATCTTTAGGGGGGAGACCGATGTCACGTCTCAGCATACTGCTCGCATCCGCCGTGCTTGCTCTCACACCGCTCGCGGCCATCGCCGCCCCCAATGTCATCACCGACTGGGACGAAAAGGCGACCGCCATCATCCAGGGTAATGTTCCCTCTGCGCCGCGTGTCGGCCCAGTCGGCGCAACTCGTATCATGGCCGTCATGCACATCGCCATGTTCGAGGCGATCAACGCGGTGGATAGCAAATACGAATCATACAAAGGTCCAGGCAAACCTGATCCGGGCTGTTCACCGCAAGCGGCTGCTGCAACAGCAGCGGCCAAAGTGCTGATCAAGATGCATCCGGAGAGTGCCGCGAAAACCCAACAAGAGTTGGAAACCTACCTTGCCAGCATTCCGAAAAGTGACACCAAGGATCAGGGTATCAGACTCGGTGAAGAGACCGCTGCGCGAGTGATCGCTCTGCGCGCCGAGGATGGCAATGACAAAGCGTATGCCTATCGTCCGCGTACCTCGCCCGGCGTCTATGTTCAGACCATGCCAACGGTGAGTTGGGAACACGCGACCATGACACCGTTCGTGCTGACCAGTCCGTCACAGTTCCGCCCTGGGCCACCGCCCGATTTGAAGGGCGAAACCTGGGCCAAGGACTACAACGAGATCAAAGACGTTGGTGGCACCAACAGCACGACGCGTACACCACGCCAAGCCGAAGATGCCAAGTTCTGGCTTGCCGGTGGTCCGACCATGTATGCGCCGTTCCCGCGTCAGATCGTGATCGCGAAAGACATGTCGTTGGTGGAGAGTGCCCGTTTCATGGCTGTGGTCAACATCGCACAGATGGATGCCTACATTGCGATCTTCGATGCCAAATACACCTACGAGTTCTGGCGCCCGATCACCGCCATTCGCAATGGCGATATCGATGACAATCCGGCAACCGAACGTGTCGCCAACTGGACACCCTTCGGAGTTAATACACCGATGCATCCCGAGTATCCGTGTGCTCATTGTGTCGTCAGTGGCGCCGTCGCTGGGTCAATCAAGGTACTCCTGGGCACAGATCAGATTCCTGAGGTGACCGTGACATCGCCATCCGCGCCGGGTGTGACACATAAGTTCACCAGCATCCAAGCCCTCAACGACGAGATCGCGGGTGCCCGTATCTACGCTGGCTTCCACTATCGGAATTCGACGGTGGTCGGTAGCGATTTGGGACTCAAAGTCGGGACGTACGTTGCGCAAAATGCACTGCAACCCCTCAAGATTGCCGCGAAGTAGAAATCCCAAGGGGGTAGATTCTTCCTACCCCCTTCCTCGTCTTACCGGCGGTCCCCGACTGATTGGATAATCGATGCGGTACGGGAGGAACCGGCGCGACTGGTGGCTCTGGATTCACCGTTCGCGCCCTGCCGCGAAAGCGCAAGTCGTCGCGCAATCGGTCGCATTCCTGTTTAAGTTGTTCATGTTCTCGTAGCAGTCGGTCGAATGCATCATCGGTTTGCGGTGTCTGGTTTGGTCGCGATGCTTCAATTTCTTATTGATGTGCGAGCTTGATCCTGTACAAAAGCGCGTTCTCAGCCTGAGCGGCGTCACGTTCGGCTCACAGCAGGAAGCATGCCCACCTCTCGCAACTACGACAGACAGAGGTTAGATCGCGCGGGCGAGCGGTCACGATCCACGACGGAACCGGAACGGCGGCTACGAACATGCTGCGGTTGAGCCACCGCAATGCGCCGAGCGGGGTCGTCGGGACTGCGGTGCTCGCCTGCCTTATTGCGGCGCTGCTGGCAAGCACGGTAGCCATGGTATCAGCCGCCAGGACGATCGAAATCGGCCCGAGGGTCGGTGACATCTTGGTGTTCCGGCAGGGTGCCCGCATGCCGCCCGACTGGACCTTCACCGTTGCCACGGCACAGGCACCCAACGTCACGTGCAATCTGCGGCCCGTAGCGATGGCGTCGCAAGGCGGCAGCATCGTCGTCGAGCAATGGTTGCCGGCGCCGCCCACGTTCCAGGTGCACTGGGCGGGCGGGCGCACCAGCGATGCTGGCGCGGACTGCGACAGCGACACCGCGCTGCTTGTGGCGTGGTCGGACCTGCAATTGCTGACGAATGTGGTTGGCGGCGCTGGCGTGGAGCACAGGGCTTTCTCGCACCTCTGAGCCGATTTCGGGAATTCAAAGATCACCACAGCAGCGTCCACTCGGGGCGGTCATCGCAGTCGGCGCCGAGCTTGAGGGCACGAGTGCTGGCTACGCGCCGCCGCACTCCACCACCTTGTACCGAGTGCGCCCGGCGGGGGCAGAAGTCTTGATGACCTCAAAAGTTCATTGGTTGCTCCACTGTTAACTTTTGCAACTATCGCTCGCGCTGGTCGTGCTACGCTTGCTCCGCCGCGTAATGGTCCCCCCATGCGCGGTGCGAGAGAAGCGAACTTCGGGCGGCCTGCTGGTCCCAACTAAGCGAGCCGCCCATCTTTCCCGCCGCCGCCCGCTTCGCTACTCCCGAATCGCGAGCAAGTGGTATGCGCGTCGCAGCCGCGCCCAATGCTGAGGGTCATCTTGGCGCGGTAACACCTACCCCAACTCGGGCGGCATTCACGCCGCCCCATTTTCCTGCCGCTCGGCTCCTGGCTGTGCTACGATGCCACTGCCGCGCTGTTCCAGATTTCCCGGCGCGGTTCCTGGCACAGGGAACCTTGGGCGGCTGGCCTGGCAGTGGGAGCCGCCCCTTTCCCAGCGGCATCCAGACTGACGCCTCGCTCTGGCCGTGCTATGGTCACGTCGCTGCGCTGGTAGGTGACTCTCCCGGCGCGGGCCGCGTGCCCCAATCCAGCTCCGCCGCCCTTTTTCCGTAGCGGCTCCCCCAATCGCCGCCCAGTGCTACGCTATGGCCGCCGCGTCGCATCGTTGATCCAGCGGGTCGCGGAACTCGTAGGCGTTTCGATGTGCGGATCACCCGCCAGCGCCAGCTCACGCTGCCGAACAGATCGGTGCACTGCTCGCGAATGCGGGTGATGAGATGCTGCCAGGTTAGCAAACCCGCCCATGATCAGCTCCGCGCAAAAGTCGGCGACGGGCCGAGCAGTGAATGTAAATGCTCAAACGCACGCTGGAGATGCGGTGATTCGTCCAGGCGCCTGACCGCCAGGCATCGCTGGTCAAACGCGTCCGAGGCCGGTGTCCCTGTGAAGCCGGTTCCAGGTTTCCCTGGGCTATGCATTTTCAGTCGGCCCGCTCTTAGGACGCCGCCGCGTCCTTAAATTGCGCCCTGGGCAGGGCGGCGCGGTGCGGGCTACATCGCGGCTGCATCCAAGCCCGACTGGCTGCCTTCCCCGACTCGGGCGACGCCAGCTATCTAGGTCAAATGACGTTGCTTCGCTTCCATTGCTCTGAGTGCGGCTTCGGCGGCTATGAGGTTGAGCACCTGACTTCCGAGGCTGAGGTCCACTGTGTGGTCTGCTCAGAGGAGGAGGGCCGGCTCATCCGGCTACAGCGCTGGGAAGAAACGACCGTGCTCAAGCGCGCTTCCGTTTGGCCGATGCTGCCTGAGGTGGCTTCGTGCCCCTGCCGGCGAAGTGTCCCGAGCTGAATCCGCAGGAGAACGTCTGGCAGTTCATGCGTGACAACTGGCTATCCAACCGCGTGTTCGACCATGACAATGCTCTGATCGATCACTGCTGCGACGCCTGGAACAAGCTCGAGGCTCGGCCCTGGACCATCATGTCCATCGGCATGCGTGATTGGGCGCATCGGTTCTGATCATTGAGCCCTGGTATTAGCGGCTGCTTTCCTCTTCGCCGATGCTGGTTTCTTCTCGTCGGCCACCTGACCCAAGCTCTTCTTCAGCGCCGCCATCAGATCGACGACGTTAGTTCGCTCCGGCACCTCGGGTTCGCTTGCATCGATGCCTTCGCCCTTAAGTTTTGCGTCGATCATCGCACGCAGCCTGGTCTCGTATCGATCTTCTAGGTCAGCCGCGTCATATTTGCCTGACTGCCGTTGCACGAGTTGGCTG
>JAMXLO010000002.1 GCA_024280945.1 Acetobacteraceae bacterium | reverse complement strand
AAATCGGCCCGATCTGTCGGTCGGTCGATGATGCCGCATTTGTTCTGGCGGCGATCAACGGTTTCGATCCCGTCGACGTGTGCAGCGTCGAAGCGCCGTTTGGCTGGGACGCTACTCGGGTGCCTACAGGTATGCGCGTGGGCGATGTCGAAACTGATTTCACTGACATCCTCGAACTTGCAGTACTGGACACAGTGCAAGGTCTGGGCGCCGCGACGATCCCTCTGCAACTACCAGACCTGCCATACGACGCTCTCCGTCACATCCTGTTTGCGGAAGCGGCGGCGGCGTTCGAGGAACTGACTCTCGAGAACACCGACGATACGCTGACGCGCCAGGATCCCGGCGCCTGGCCCAACAGCTTCCGCAAGGCCGGTTCCTGTCAGCCGTCGACCACATTCAGCTCGATCGTCTCCGGCGTCGGGTGATGCAGGAGATGGATACGATCTTCCGTAAGGTGGACCTCATCCTAGCGCCGACGATCACCGGCAAGATGACGCAGATCGGGAACATGACGGGCCATCCATGCCTGACCGTCCGTGCAGGCTTCACCGAACAGCGCACCAGGGAAATGCCCGCCTACCTGGATGCCGAAATCAAGGAGAAGGAGGGTCCGACGAACACGGTGCCGTACGGCATCACGATCATAGCACCGTTATTCGACGAGGCCGCGGCCTTGACACTTGGACGGGCCCTGCAAGCAGCACTGGGCGTCTCAGATCGCCGGCCGACGCTTGTGTGAGAAGCCAGGCAATCCCGCGCGGGTCGGACTGAACTTAGCACCTTTGCTAACTGAACCTGCGATGGCGCGGACCGTCCGTGCTTGGGTTGGCAATCCGTGCGTTGAACTCCCATACCGGCCGGCGGCAGCCCCGTCGCTGACAGCTGTTCAGGGAGGAGGCAATGGCTGTAGCAAGCTATCAAAAATCACCGCAGCTTCGCCGACCAGCTTCGATGCTGCTGTCCAGGAAGGCCTTTCGCCCGCGAACAAGACTCTGCGCGGTATAACCGGCCTTCATGTGATCGAGCAGAAAGCAAGCGTGAGGAACGGCAAGATCGACGAGTTCCGGGTCACCATGGAAGTGACTTTCATCTTGGAAGGATGAAGTGATCGAGGAAGGTGGCCGACGGTGGCCAGAGTGCTGATGGTCTGGCTCAAAGGGGAGCCAGCAGCGACCGTGCCTGCGCCGGCGCAGCCCGGCTCGCCATAACGGCCGAAGTGCGGTCCGATATCGCGGGACAGCAGTGCTGGAACTGGCGTCCCTTGACGGAGCAGCACACAACGAGCCTGCAGAGTGTGAACAGATTCACACCTTCGGCCAATTTTCCTGCTAATGTTCGGCGAAATGGACGGTGCGGGAGCACCAATGCTCCTGCTCATCCGACGACATACGGGAAGGGGAGCTCCAGCTATGTCGCGTTTGTACCCGTTCGTCGATCCCGACGCGATGCAAAAACTATATTGGTATCGCAATTTCCCCGTTCCGAAACCCAGGTGTTTGTCCAGAAGCGTGGCTCTGATTGCAGGGCTCGTTGGCGTGCTGGTTTGCGGCGGCCTGATGCTGAGCCAAAATCGTACAGCGAGCCAACTCGCTGTCAGGACTGCCAACTTGGACAAACCATGGATTGAGAGCGGCATAAAGCCCCGGCCTGTAATCCTTCACTAGGCGGCATCCGCTTATCATGCGGGAGCGGCGCAATTCGGGCCATCCTCCCCAACCTCTCAGCACATCTCATCATCGTCAGATGTGCGTCCGCCGCTTTGCTGCTCGTTGAAGTGGTCGACCTGGGATGGATCGGTGGCGCAAGCATTCGCCGCATGCGCGACCACAGATCAACGGCTTACGGCGTATGGATCGGCAACGATTTTCCCAGCGATTGCGCCAGGCGAAACGGCCGTCAGCCGCACCAGGCTGCCGGCAATCTCGGTGCAGTGCGGCTTGCTGGAGAGGCTCACTAGGCCAGCGTGGACCAGCTGGCTGAGCATACGCAATGCCTGGGAACCTTGAGCTGCGTGGGAGTCGGACCCGACATCCTCGCGTCCACGCGGGGACATCGGGTCCGACGAGATCGGCTTCCCGGTGGATGGCGACCCAGCGGATTTTGCCCGCATATTCGTCGCTGTGAGGTAGTGCAACGCTGGCTCGGTCGACACATAGGCGTACCGGGCGGGGCGGGCTGGTTGGTCCTTGCTTGGGCTGCGCCGCCGCGGGTCATGGTCAGTTCCACCAATTTGTGTGATCACGTGGCTGCCCGTCGGGGACGCGGCCGATGGCGCGCGGCTCCGACGGTCCCGCAGAAGCCGGACCCTTTCGTCGCGGGAGATGTCGTTCAGGTGGCGAATGCCGTCCACGACAGGTTCATGCGCCGATCAGAATCGACGCGAAGCAGGCGACCGCGCCAACAATAAGGGCGGGTCCCGTTGCCTACGATATTACCTGCGAGAGCTGACCGACATCGCGGGCGAACTGACCAAACTGAACACATGGTCCATGCGTGCGGGCGTTCCTTGGAAAGGTGAAGCTCTGTGACCTTCGACCCTAGTCCGGAGGTTGCCGAGGAGGGTACCACTATTTCGCGGAGCGCGATCACGTTTAGCCGCGTGGAGTCCCTACCAGAAACCGCTCCTGTCGGCGACACGGCCGGCGAAGACGCCAACGATACTGGTCTCTCCGTCTCCACTGGCATGAACATATGAACTTGCGGTCGTGACAGCCTGCGCTCGCGAACCTGATGGCGCCATGTCAAGAGAAGGCCAGGGTACACGTCGTGCCGAGCCGCAACCTGCTTCACGCACGGTGATGCCAGTAGCGATCCCAATCGTCGCCGCTGGCCCAGTGACCGCCGCCACCGATGGGCACATCGGATCCGTGGTAGCCGGGGCCGGGGAAGTCGGCCGCAAAGCCGTATGCTGGGTAGCCTGGCGTGGCATATTCCGGGGCACCGTAAGAACTATTGCCCGGCGCATAACCCGCAGGTTGCTCGGCGTAGGCAAAAAGCACCGTCGTTAACGCCAGAAGCACGGCTAACCGGATATGCATCGTCTCCTCGCCGCTAGCTACAATTTGTGCAGTCTTTCAGGGCGGATATGTGAATTGATCCTGTCGGAAACAGAGCAGACCGCCCGCCGCAACCGCATGCTCGGGGGTGCCCATCTCGTTCGACCGTCCCCGAGCGGGTCACGACCATGGGGTCGCGGGGGCTGACCAGCCGTGCCGCGATAGCGATGTTTCGGGTCCGTCGTGTATCATCACCGCGGAGGGAACAGGGACCCCTGGCATGGCGGAGGCCGCAAAATCGACCCCGACCGTGAAGCCACCAGATCGGCGGAAGCTGATCGCCGTGGTCTATGCCGATATGGTCGGCTACAGCCGGCTGATCGGGTTCGATGACGCCGGAACACTTGCTCGTCTGAAAGCGCTACGCGCCAACCTGATCGATCCGGCCATCGAGGAGCATGGCGGCAGGATCGTCCAGACAGGTGGCGACTCCCTGCTGGTTGTCTTCGACAGCATAGACGGGGCTATGCGCTGTCTTGTGACGGTGCAACAGCGGGTGCCTGTGCTCGATGGTGACCAGCCTCCTGATCGAGCCATCCGCTTCCGTGTCGGCATCAACATCGGCGACGCGATTGCCGAAGGAACTGACTTACACGGTGATGCGGTGAACGTTGCCGCTCGTCTCCAGGCCGAATGCCCGTCGGGTGCTATCTGCGTCTCTCGTTCCGTTCGGGATCATGTGCATGGACACCTCGACCTGGCTTTCGAGGAGCTTGGCGCTCTTCACCTGAAAAACATCGCCCGGCCGGTCGAGGCATTCGTCGTGAGGCTCGACGCTGGTCTCCACACGGGCAGGGCATCTCGCGAACCTGCGCCAGCGCGTCCCAACAATATACCCCAGCTCGCCAATGCACTGATCGGGCGCGAGCACGAAGTGGCGGAGATTGAGGCGTTGCTGTCAAGGCATCGCTTGGTGACGTTGGTTGGGACCGCAGGCGTAGGCAAAACCAGCCTGTCGTTACAGGTGGGCGCCGATGTGCGGGCCCGCTTCCCGGACGGTGCACGGTTTATCGAGCTGGCGCCGCTAAGCCGGGCCGAACTGGTCGGCGAAACGGTGGCCGCCTCGTTCGGTTTGCCAGTGCCTCGAGAACAGCGGGCTATGGAGGCGATCGCGATTTTCCTGCAATCCAGGCGCGTGCTCCTCATCCTCGACAACTGCGAGCACGTGATCGCGGCTGTTGCCAAGCTTGCCGACACGCTGCTGAAGACGTGCCCAGGCGTATTCCTGCTTGCTACCAGCCGGGAGGCGCTGTCCGTGGCGGGCGAGCATGCCTACCCAGTGCCCTTCCTCGACGTGCCGCCGAGATCGATTAGCCTCACGGCTGCTGAGGCGATGGGACACAGTGCCGTGCATCTCTTCGTCGAGCGCGCCGCCGCGGCGCTCGGGCGTTTTTCACTGACGGACGGAACCGCACCAATCGTCGCAGCAATCTGCCGCAGACTGGACGGCATTCCGCTGGCGATCGAACTGGCAGCGCCTCGGCTGAAGGTGCTGCGGCCGGAGGCGCTGTTGGCGCGCCTCGATGACCAGCTGCACCTCCTTACCGCGGGGCGCCGTACCGCTCTGCCTCGGCAGCAGACACTGCGTGGAGCAATTGAATGGAGCTACACCCTCCTCTCGGAAGCTGAGCGAGCGATGCTTTGCATGCTCGGAGTCTTCGCCAGCAGCTTTTCGCTGAATGCCGTAGCAGCGGTCGCCGCCCGTGCGCCGTTGGCGGAGCGGGATGTCTTCGATGTGCTTGCCGCGCTGATCGAGAAGTCCCTCGTGGTATCACTCGCCGGCGAGAACCGCTATCGGCTGCTCGAGTCGACGCGGGCATTCGCGCTCGAGAAGCTGACAGCCGACCGTTATGCCAAGCTGGCGCGCCGACTGTGTGAGCATATGGCGCAAGTGTTCGAGCGTGCGGATCGAACGTGGTCCACAACTTCGAAATCCGATTGGCTCGCCATGTATGAACCAGATCTGGACAATTTGCGCACCGCTCTGGGCTGGTCCCTGCGCCCGGAGGGAGACCCGGCTTTAGGCCTGACGCTTATGAGCTATACTGATTGGATGTGGCGCGAATTGTCGCTGATGCAGGAGCAGCGGCGTTGGCTTGAGCTAGCCATCGCGTACGTGGACGATTCCACGCCGCGTTCCGTCGAAGCGCGCATTCGCGTCGCAAGCGGGTGGTCGCCATGCGCCGGGAACCGAGAAAGTCTTGCTCACGACCTCCGGGCCATCGAATTGCTGCGCCAGGATGGCGGCGAACCACTCCTGCTGGGGCAGGCGCTGACGCAGGCGGGACTATCGACCACTCGCTACCGGGATACCGCGGAAGCCGAACGATATGTCGATGAAGCACTTGCAGTCCTGCGTCAGTGCGGCCGCACCAAGCAGCTGGCGATAGCCCTCCTGGCGACCGGGGCGATCCGCATGGATGCCGGGGATTTGCACGTTGCGCGGGCCCTCGTCGAAGAAGCGCTAGCCGTCTTCAAGGCACTCGGCGACGTCCGCCTGCACGACACCTGTGAGGCGCAACTCGCCACGATCGCGTTCGAGGCTGGCGACATGGTCGAGGCCATCGCCCGTGCGAGACGGACAGCCGAGGCGTCCAGACGGCACGGCACGCTGCAAGCTGAGTTCCTAGCCCTATTCTTTCTGGCCGGCCTTCTGATCCTAGATGATCAGATTGAGCTCGGCCACGGCGCAGCGCTCAAAGCCTTCGAACTATCGCGCGCGCTTGGAAATGCGGATCTCCCAGGCTCGATCGATCAGCTCGCCCTCGTTCTAGCGATCCGCGGCGAAACTGGGTTAGCAGCGCGCCTTGCGGGTTTTGCAGACCACTATGCCGGTCAGCATCAGCTCAGCCGCTTTGAAATCGCCGGAGCGATACGAGCCAGGCTTATGGAACGCCTTCACGGCGCAATGAGTCCGGATGAGTGCACAGCGGCCATGGCCGCTGGGGCTGCTTGGAGTGAGCAGGAAGCGATCGCCGTGGCAGAGGCGGGGTGACCTGATCTGCCAGCCGTGGCCGTCGCGCGCGCGGTGGGGTTATCGCACCACTACCTCACTTCTCCCTGCCGCCCCAAAATGTTAATTTGCGCTGAGAACTGACCCGCCTTTTGTTTATGGTTTGAGTTTCATGCGGGCGCCAAGGCTGGGTTCTTCTCCTTTCGTTTTGGGCGGCGCCAAGGCTGCATATGCGTGAAAGGCGTTGGCAACAGTTAGACTAGTCACCGCTGGGCATCATCGGTATCGATGAGGTGGATATGCCGCGCATGGCACCAAAAGAGTGAGGCCGATTTGGCAACGCCATTCAAGTGCTCAGAGGTGCCGTTCAAGACAGCGAACGTGCTCGAGGACATGAAGCTGCGAGGGCATCAAGCAGTTCTCGCATGGCCAACCATCCCGCAACTGTACGTCAAAGGCGAGTTCGTCGGCGGCTGCGACATCGGCACCGCGAGCTTGAGACGCAGCTCGCAGGGTAGGCAGTAGCGCGATCCCACCTAGATCGCGCTACTCGATATTCAGGGAGCAGCGGGCTCGTGCAGGTCGGCGACCAGCACCTTGCCCTTGGTCTCCGGGCCAAGCGCCAGCGAGACGATGAAGATCAGTGCAAAACCAACCTGCGCCACCATCATCGGGATTACAAAGCCCATCGACGATCCTGCGGCGAAGTAGGTCAGCACCGGGGCCGCCAGACCACCCCAGATCGCCCCCTGGTGGTAGCAGAAGCCGGCCGCCGTCGCACGCACCTCGGTCGGGAAACGCTCCGACAGATAGCTCGGGTTCTGGCCATACATGCCACCGAAGAAGAAGCCTTGGATGGTGAAGGCGAGCACCGTTATCGTGTAGTCCGACGACAGCAAGTAGAACGGGATCAGGAAGAGACCGATCACCGCCGGGATGATCATCGCCGCGCGCCGCCCCCACACATCGGCCACCCAGCCCCACATGCCAGAAGCGACGAAACCGGTGATGTTGGAGAGCGCGACCGGCAGGGCCACCAAAGCCGGGCTGAAGCCCAAGTCCTTTTGCAGGTGCGTGGCAAACAGCCCGAATGTCGTGTAGTACACCACGAAGCCGCTGCCCATCCACAGGCAGGCGGTAATCGTGTTGCGCAGCATGGATGAACGGAAGATCATCGCCAGCGGCACACGCACTTCCTTCTGCTGCTCACGCTGCTTCTTGCGGTTCTCGACCCACACTTCCGGCTCCTTCACGTTCCTGCGAATCCAGAGCACGGCGAGCGCCGGCAGCACGCCGATCCATAAGAGGCCCCGCCAGCCGATAGCGTCATAGAGCAGGCCGTAGACCGCGCTGGAGACCAGAAAGCCCAGGCCCCAGGAACCTTGCAGCACGCCGCTCATGAAGCCGCGTGAGCGGACGGGCCACGTCTCCATCGCCAAAGCCGCACCCGCCGGCCATTCAGCCCCCATGCCGATGCCGAGCAAGGCGCGGAACAGGAACAGGAACCAGAAAGTCGGCGAGAAGCCCGCGATGAAGTTGCAGATCGAGTACCACAGGATGGAGATCATTAGCGGCGTCTTGCGCCCGACCCGATCAGCAAGCCAACCCGAAGCGGTGGCACCAACGAGACGCAACCAAAGCGTTACGGTGAACACGGCGGTGACATCGACCAACGGGACGTGAAACTCGTTGGCAATCGGCACCATGATCATCAGGAAGATGGTGAAATCGAACGCGTCGAGCGTCCAACCAAGCCAAGCGGCTAGGTACGCCTTCCACTGTTCGCGAGTGGGCTCCTTCCACCACGGGACGGCCACGGCTGAGGCTGACATTACATGGAAGCTCCCTGCTTGTTGTTGTGCGAATCCCTTTTGCCGGCTCACCATTTCGCGATGGTATCCGGCCGTCAGCGGGTCGCTTTCGCCCCCCTATCACGCCTCTTGCCGGTACGCAAAGCGGAGCAGATCGTAAAGTAGGCTCGCGATTCTATGGATGCGGCACTGAAACCATAGTAGATACACATATTACCCTGACCATGTGATCGGCTGCCCGTTGTGCTAGCCGAGGGACCAGCGAGATCAGGCATGGCGGTGGAGGTCGTCCCGCCCATCCGTCTCCCGGATACGCGATTGAAGTTACTTGATGATACTGTAACAAAGTTACACGAAGGCGCCTGTCAGTGCGTTCCGAGGAAGGTCCATGCGCTGCTTTCAACACCAGTGACGCAGGGCTCTGAAGCAATCGAGATTTTACGTTCGCAAGATCGATGTGCCGTTCGCTCCACACTTCTGAATGGCCGACCCGGGTGAGGAGACAAACAGTTTTACAGGCTTCCTCGCGCCACGGCTACTGCGGTTCCTCGCCGATCGCGTCTGATAGGCGGTGGTGCGGCGCGCTGCGGGTGAAGTATTTGTGGCCGTCGGTATCCAAGCTTGGGCGTTTCAGGTTCGTTCCAGCATCGACCGCCGCATCATGTGATCCGTGCGGGCGCTGCAAAGCTGCTGGTCGAGGATGCATGTGTTCAGGCGAGACCAACACTTGGCGAGGATAACTTAAGCCCCCAGATCAGCGAGAAGTTCGGCTGCTATCGTCGTCAGGTCGGGTTCCCTATCGATGATGCAGCGATGCACTGCGTTACGTTCGCCCGGCTTGCGGACCGTCAGAACAGGTCCGGCTGCCGTGCTTTCATAATCGATCTGCACGTCGCCGTCCTCGTCGCCCCTGGCGACACAGGGGGAGCGGTCATTCCGTAGGTCGGCAAGGAACTTCCTTGCGTTCGATGCTGACATCCGCACGAAGCCAAGCTCGCGTGATGATGATCCTACGTCAACGATATGGACGGTCATGCTTGCTCGCGCGATCGCCGGTTGTTCGGGGATGATCCTGAATGTGAAGGTGACACCGCCACCACCAATCTCGATCGGCGTGAACTTCAGTCGGGCAGGAGGCGTCGCGGGTTGATCGACAGAGGGTGGCGCTGCGATCGGTTGCGCTGGCTTCAGCGTCGGCTTTTCGGTGGGGAAGTCAGGATTGGGTGCGCCCGGAGGGGCGCCGCGAATAGGTGCAAGAGCCATCTGGAGTTCCTACCAACGGACGGAATACTAGGGGATTCTTCCGAGCACATCAGCTTCGATCCCCCGGCGCCGTTCCGGGCTACCGTCAAGTCGTGCCGACGGCTGCTGAGAGATTTTCGTCCCGAGCGACCATGCTTGCTACAACCTGCGCTTCACACGAGAGCAAGCGGCCTCCAGAGAGTCGATGACCCCAGACGAGAGCGACCGGCCAGTTGCGTGGCCATCAAGCCCAAGCTATCGGCGTGGGTCGCGGGTTTGGACCAGGGTCATCACGCAGCAGACTATGCTCAACGCCTGCTCCGATGGCGCGATATGGACGGCATCCTTGGGAAATTGCCACTGGCCGGTTACCCGCCCTGCACATCCTTGGTCAGCAGCGCCGGCATATTCGCGTCCAGCCGGCCCGCCAAAACCTTCTCTTCATCGTGCAGAACTTCGTTTTGGTGCTCTCGCTTTTCGATGCACGCCTGCACCCAATGATCCAGTGCACGACCATTGGGGCAACCCTCGCGCTTCCATATCAAGTAAGCTCTCTCGCGGATGGCCTGTTCGCCGTCCTGCTCCGATCCGGACATTTACCCCTCCATGAACGCCGGGACTGGTCGGCTCCGTTTGATGCTCGATCCTCCAACGGAAAGTTCGGAGAGTCAAAGGATTACGCGCTTGGGTGACCCGGAGCGACGCCTGAGTCGGAGACCCGGCCGGCGGAAGTCTGGCGCGTCAACAACGTCAACCGTCGTTGATCCATATCACTCGGACCACCATATGCCGCACATGACCGACTGGAAATTAGCCGAGAAGTTGCGCGCCGGCGGCAACCTGCTTCCAATCATGCTTATCACTGGATCACCGTCTGACACTATCGTATCCCGCGCTTTCGATCTTGGTATCTCTCTGGTTCTAGATAAGCCACCGAGCGAAGAAGAACTGCTCGACTTCATCGAGGCGAGTCGGTCAGGTTGAGTGGTTAGCCCGACGGTCCCATGTCGCAGAGCTGATCCCACGTGTTCGCAGCGCACTCTTCTGGATTTTGGCTGTTGGCATCTTCGGAAGACCATCGACTGCCTTGATGAAGCGCGGCTGTGCAAAGCGCGGCAGGATAATATTCGCGTAGCTCGTGACGATGACTGGATCAAGGGTAGTTCCCTCGGCTCGCACGACAGCCAACATCATCTTCTCCACCAGAGACCTCTGCCACGCCCTGCAACCGAGAGATGGATAACTCGACCTCAAAGGAAGAGATGTTCTCGCCACGCCTCCGAATGCAGTCACTGGATCCGGTCAACGTAGGTCACGTAGCCGTCTTCGCCATCACACCGGCATCCCCTGTGACGAACCAAAGGTTACGATCGTGCATCGCCGAGGCGGCACATTGCCAAGGAATTTCGCAAGCTCGCCCAGCCCGATACACGGGTCGAGTAGCAGGCGGCGCCGGAGGCGGTCTCACGTCATAACCTCTGAGGTAATCGAAAACTCGTCTCCGGCAGCCAAAATGTGCCTCGCAACATCAACGGCGCACAATGGGAGTTCGGCCATATGGCACATACATCGCAAGCCAGTGGTTGGTCAGTTGATCGTTGGCGCACATTCTGGGCCGATCCAAGCGCGGAACGCGCCCTGGTGCGGACGCCAACAGTTATCACTGACGACGTAGTAGGCGTTTGGCCACATGCCACGCGGCCCGTTCGCGGCAAGCAAGAATATACACAACGCATCGTCGCATTGTTGTCTCTCGTTCCGGACCTCCATCTGGACTTGATGGAGCACGCTACCAATGGTGAGTTTGTGTTCCTCAGGTGGAGTGGGCGTGGCACTGGGCCGGACGGACCCTTCCGCACGATCGGCGTCGATCGCGTGCGGTTGCACGACGGTCTGGTGGCGGAGAACCTGATCCTATCGGATCATCCGATCTTTGCTGTTCTGGCACAGCGCGCGGAAGCGGAAGTCGTTTAGCGGCACTCCGCTCATCACGGTACGATAGGGTTTCGGTCGCGTCCGTCCAGGATGATACGGGCGGACGCGATCAACCACAGAGGTGCGTAGTGACAAACGGCTAGGTAGTCGCCCCTGAAAAATTCGTAGCGCATTGAGCGACAAGCATTCTTGACGTGCCTGCGGTGTCGTAAAATGCCGGCAGCGCGATTCGGCGCGGCAATTTCCGGTGATTTGCGATGCGGTCGCGAAGCCCTGACGGCGAGGCCTCCGACGATCTGTTCCGTGCCCGGCTGTCGAACCAGCTCGACGGCAAGCATCCGCTGGTACGGTTGGCCGGGTTGATCGAGTGGGACGGTTTCGACGCTGCGTTCGGCGCGCTGTATCACGAGACGCTGGGTCGTCCGGGCAGGCCGACGCGGCTGATGGTCGGGGTCATCCACCTGCAGCACAGCTACGATCTGTCGGACGAGCAGGTGTGCCAACGCTGGCTGGAGAACCCGTACTGCAGTTCTTCTGCGGGTTCGATTAGCTGCGGCATCGGCTGCCGACCTATGCCTGCCCGCGCTAATGTATTTCGCATTGTTGCTCTCGTGCGGCCACAAGGCCAGGGAGAGTCACGCCATTGCGCACTGTTCGATCAAGGCAACGAGCCATTGTGCGCACGCTGCCAGACACGAAGGTCCACGCTTGCTCATACTCCGATGCGTGCCCAGAAACTATTTCGACGACCTACGCCAGTAAGGCGACGGAACAGCAGAAGTTCTAACGGAAGTGGACTCATATTGGATTCAAATCTTAATCTGAAACAGATTGACATCTGCTCTCGCTGGGGATTGCCTCCGGTGTATAGCTAACCGGGGTAGTATCATGGGTGAAGTCAGAATGCCCGACTTCGGCGCCTCATTCGCCCAGGTGAGTTCCGAGGCGACTCGTCGGCTCTGTGAACAAGGTAAGTCTGTAATGCAGACGATGAACGAATGGAATGCTGAGATCAGCCAGTTCCTTTCTCATCGAGTGGCTCGGAATGGCGAAGCGCTCAGGCGCGTCACGCAATGCCAAAACATGCCAGACCTGTTTGGCATCCAAGCTCAGTGGGTCCAGGACACCACTGAAGACTATCTTCGGGAGATCGGTAAGCTCACTGAGTTCAACGGCAGAATCATGAGTGGCTGGGTAGGATCGATCGGAACAGCCGTCGCACCGGTTCCGTTCGAAAGCCGGACGCGGCCCGGAAGGGATCGTAGCGAGAGCCGCAAGGCAGCGGTAAGCGAATCTGGGGCCTAACTGACTGGAGAGCCAGCGGCGCCATAGCTCTATGCCATGGAACTGCTGCCGATGCAGAGGCCGATCAAAGGCTTTCCTATGCTGAACAGTTGGGCTGTGACAACCGCGCCGATGATAACGTCATGCCATTCGATCCTTCGGTCGGATGATATCTTGTAGATCGCGCCAAACAGTACGGTGATGAGACTGAATGAGATCAGAAATGTCAGTGCCTGAAGGAGCATACGTCCGAATGGCAAGTTAGGCATCGATATAGTTGCTAAGGGCTGTGAGCAACGCGCTGACGACGCGCGAGACCGGGAGGAGAAAACCGAGCGCCGCGACGAGACCGAAGCTGGCAGCGCGAGCGCGCATCAGACGTGACACCATGGTGCCTTTCGGCTCGGCACGCCGGATCAGGTTGAGGGTTTGCTGCACTCGGTGAAGACACCCGAAGCAGTGTGATTACCAGGGTGACAGTTCCTACGACTGGGGAAACCCTGACGAACTGCGTGCAGCACACTTGATAGCTGTCTCCAGCAAATCGGCGCTCTGCCGGCCCATCACAAGCCAGCGAGTCCGCCGGTGATTGCACCTCAGGCGGCGTCCTCCCCCAAAGCAACCCCGGCGATCGCGACGACGATGAGAAAGGCCCGCCACCGACCGTCGATGGCGGGCAGTGTAGGGTTCCACGGCATTGCCGCTCAAGCTTCATTGCGCATCGCTGTCGCTGACGCCAGTCAATAAAGCGTCCTCTTTTCGTTTACAAAGCGAAGTGCTCTGTCACTCTCGGTTTCAACCACCAAACACCCTATTGATGTTCGTCAATGTTCAACTGCCAGTTGTGCGGTTCGCAGCGTTTTGTCATCATTCCTTCGCAATTTGGCTGTCGGGGAGTGAAACGCGATGCGCAGGCAGGAGCACTATGAAGCGATGGCTCTGAACGCTGAGCGCCAAGTCGAACGCGCGCTCACTGCTGGCATGGCAGATTGCTGGCGGGAGATCGCCAACGGCTATCGTGATCTTGCAGCCGCCTGGGCCGAATTCAGCTTGAAAGCCGGCGAGCTGCCCGCCGCGTCACTGTCGGCCTGAGACTAGAGGTTCCTGTCCACTGCTGCGGTTCCGCCGGTACAGCGCTGGGATGGCGGTTCAGCCAGAGCCGACGTTGGTGGCGACAATACCGCGTCAACACGCGTTGGCACCCCAACCTGAGGCGATCAGCCTCCCGCACCTGCACCGGCTGAATATCGTCCCACTGCGCGTCCAACTTCAATCGGAACGGTTGCGACTGCAACGCCACACCCTCCTGGGTGACCGAAGCGTTATCGCTGATTGGCTTCAGCATTCCGGGTGTCGATTTCTGGCGAGCCCGCAGTGTCTGAGATGGCTGCCGGAGGGGGGTCCACATCACTTTGAATGGGCGGCCATTGGGCCATTGGGCGACATTCTTGATCGGCAGTTCGCTGAGTTTGCTTGCCACCTTCATCGGGCATGAGCCGCCCACACCTCGGTTGGAAACAGCAAAGCCATGGGTCGGGTCGTGAGTTCGAATCCGGCAAAGGGATTCGAACCATGCGTGGCATGCGTGCCACTGCCGTCGGTGTGCTCGCTCATGCGATGATCTGCCTTGTCTTCCAGTTCTGCGGCGCCTGGCACCGCGGGTGGGGGCAATTCGGGCTCGGAGGCCAGATAGAAAGACCGCCAGCCCACGGTAACAGCGTGCGATAACGTCCTTTATCCGCCAAAACCCTAAGCTGGAGTCGCGACTGTCGGGCCCCAAACTGTTGTGGGCGCCCGATAGCACCGCCGAAGACCATAGGCCCCGATGTGCAGAGCAGGGGCGGCGGGACGGTCAATTGGCGGGAAAGCATCGCGAGCTCTAACCCAAACCAGGCCGGGAGCCTGCGGGCTGCGATCCATCTCCGTGCGGAATGCGTAGGTGAATGGCGATGTCGACCCATATCCGAGTTCTAGCAGGCTGCTGAAAAGCTCAGATTTTGACAGCTTTGAGCACGGCGTCGTCGCCATTGCGGAAGTTGAACTCGATTTCGAGCCTCCCATCATCCTGCAGCTCAGCGGAACCTGATCCCCGCACCTCGTCCATTTCGTCGAAGCCCTCCCATTCGAAGAATACGGCAGTGCGCGCATACTCGAGATCGAGGCCTGCCTGCAGGGCACCGAAGGCGATTTCGCCGTGTCCGCCGGGACCGATGACAAGAGTGGCCGGTCCACAGAGATCAATGTGGTCCTGCTCCCAGAGATCGGCTCCAGTGATCCGCCAGCGTCCGATCAACGCGCATTCGTCCTTCTGCTTCGTCACGACAGGAGACCTCCGCTAAGGAGCTTGGGCAAGCGGACAAGATTGTAGGCCGCGACGGCGAGATCCAAGCCTTGCGCGACGCGCCGCAGCCCCCGGAACTTCGTCTTGGAGAAGCCGGCCACCGTCTTCACCCACCCGAAAATCTCTTCGATCCGCTTGCGACACCGCTGCGACGCCTCATAACCTGGCGGCGGGATGATCTTCACGCCACCCCAGCCGGTCTCGGAGCGCAACGCTACGTGGGGAACGGTGCGAACGTGCTCCCGCCGCTTGTGAAATGCTTCACCGAAGCACTTCAGCGCGTTCCAGGCATCTGCCCGGCATTCTCCGTCGCGTCAGCAAGACGCTGAAGCGAATGGAGCAGGCCATGAAGACGACCCTCACCGCGCTAGTTCTGATACTGGGTTTCGGCCTGTTCAGCGCTCCGAGCTTTGCCGCTACCGGTTACGTCGTGAACGGTCGCGCCGCATCCCCGGCCGAGGCGCAGGCGCTGGCAGCCAACGGCGTCCAGAAGGGCAACTGGGTGGTCAACGGCTATGGCATCGCACCCGCCGACCACGCCTCGTTCGACAGCCGGACGCCAGCCGAGACCGCGAGCAGCGGCAAGAAGTGCTACTACGTCCTGGACGTGCTGCTCTGCGACTAGTGTCCCGATTCGGAACTCCGTCGCAGCGTGGATCCGCTGGATACGGACTTCGACTCGATAAGGACACTAGCAGACCATTGATCCTTCCGAAGTCCGCTACGGCGGCTGATCCACAAAGCGGCGGACTTCGGAACCACCACACTAGACTGACGCGTCAGCGGCGGGGTGAACATCACCCCGCCGCCCTCATCGCGGGCTCGGTGCGGAATGCGGGCATGATCTCCTTGGCAAACCGCCGCAGGTTTTCGCGCGACGTGCCGCCGCCGTTCAGCAGGACGTATTCCACCCCCATATCGCGCAGCGTCTCGAGCTTGCGCGCGATCTCGTCCGGATTGCCGTACAGCGCGCTTTCTTCGCTTGCGGCGCGCGTATCGGAGAATGCCATGATGCTGGCGGTGTTGTTGCCGTCCGGTCGCTGGGAAATCGCGTGCAATCGCCGCTGCGCGGCAAGGCGCCGGTCCAGGGCCGCCTCCTTTTCTGCGTCGTTCCGAACCACGTAGAAGGCACGTGCCACCCCGACCTGGGCTGGATCGAAACGGAACCCATTCGCCACGATCGCCTCGCGATAGGTGGTGAAGCGTCGGCCGGTCTCCTCCAGCGACGCGAACTGGTCGAGCAGCAAATTATGTCCGCGCCGCGCCACCCGCCGGATCGATTCGGGATGGCCGGCCCCCTGCCAGAACGGCGGGTGCGGCTTCTGGATGGTCGGCGGCTCGACGATGATGTCATCGAACTGCCAGTACCTGCCGTGGAAGCTGAAGCGCTCGTTGGAAGTCCACGCCTTGGTGATGATGTCGGTCGCTTCCTCGAAGCGAGGCTCGGCCTCCTCCATCGCGATGCGGAAGCCCGCGAATTCGTTGTGCCGGTAGCCCTTGCCGATGCCGAAATCCAGCCGCCCGCCGGACAGCAGATCGACCGTCGCGGCCTGCTCGGCCAACAGTACCGGATTGTGCCAGGGCAGCACGATGACCGCGGTACCTAGCCGCAAAGTGCGCGTGCGCGCGCCGATCCAGGTCAGCAGGTTGAGCGTGGCCGAAACCTGGCCAAAGCCGGTGAAGTGATGTTCGACGATGAACGCACTCTGATAGCCGAGTGCCTCGGCTTCGATGACATACTCGATGTAGTCCTTGAATCCCGCGGCGCTGTCCACGTCGGGGCCGCCACGTTGTGCCTGCGCGGCACCGAACAGTCCGAACTGCATGGCGTCCTCCTAAAGCGTCTCAGAGCCTGATTCACACGCTCTGACGTTGCCGCCTCGCGCGATCACGCTCTAACGATAGACTTGGCGCAGCCATGTGCAGCATTCGCGCATGGCGTCTCCCGCCCTGTCCACACGGCCAACCCAGAACAGGAAGCCGTGGTTCATGCCGTCCCAACGCGACAGTGTCGCCGGCGTGCCCGCCGCCCGCAACTTCGCCGCATAGGCTTCGCCCTCATCACGCAAGGGGTCGTACTCGGCGGTCTGCACCAGCGCGGGCGGCAAATTGGCAAGATCCGGCGTGCGCAGCGGCGACACATATGGATCGGCTGCCTGCGCGGCATGGGCCAGGTAATGGTCCCAGAACCAGACCATAGTATCCCGCGTCAGGCCGTATCCTTCGGCATTCTCGCGATAGGATGGCGTACCCGGCGTGTGATAGTCGGTGACAGGATACATCAGCAGCTGACCCACAAGCGGCGGACCACCCTGGTCCCGAAGCCGCAGCGCGGTCGCGGCGGCGAGATTGCCGCCTGCGCTGTCGCCGCCGACCGCAAGCCGTTTGGCATCGCCCTCCAGTTCGCCCGCATGATCAGCAATCCAGCGCGTCGCGAACACGCAGTCATCAAGACCGGCCGGGAATTTGTGCTCTGGCGCGAGGCGATAGTCCACCGAGACGACAACGCAGCCTGAACCGGCACAGAGATTGCGGCACATGCTGTCATGCGTATCCAGGCTGCACAGCACGAAGCCACTGCCGTGAAAGAACGCCAAGAGGGGAAACGGAGCCTTGCCCGGAGGCCTGTAGATCCGCAGGCGCAGGTCGCGGCCCGGCCCTTGAATGACCAGCTCGCTTACCGCATCCACCGAGGCGGGCTGCGCCATCAGGCGGATGCGCCCTTCGTATTGCACTCGCGCCTGTGCCACCGACAGCGTGTTGGTCGCCGGCACGCCGGCCCCCATGTCGAGCAAAGCCTGAATCTGTGGATCTACTGGCATTCTGGCTATTCCCTCACCACAGTCCTGGTCATCATGGGGTAATGCGTGATCGGTCCGGTGAACGACGGGAAGCGATGGAAGGCTGCGCGCATCTCGTGCCGCACCGGTGAGTTAAGCGCCGCGGTCAGCGCGGCAGGGCTGTCGAACACCACCTTGTTGCGCTGCATGTGCGCGACGCGAGGACAAGGCAGTCCGCCGCACCAGTCTATACAGGTGTATACCTCCAGCTGACGGATGCCGGGAAAGCGGGCCATGATCGGTGGATGGTCGTCGATGTAGTGAGCGAGCCACGCCGGCAAGTCATCAGCCGCGCCTTCATACGCGACAAGATATGTGCAGGGGTGTTCGTCCTGGGGCGTGCGGAACACCGGGTCAGGCACGGGAAATCGCCGTGTCAACATCGCTTGCTGCGTGGCGCCTGTCATATTGAGCGCACGGAGTTGCTGGAGGTGGCCGTTCGATGCCAGCGCCGTTTCCAGAGCAGCAATATCATCGAAGTAAAGCTGCAATGCCAGTTGCGGCGGTGGCCCATCGTCCAGATATGGATCGCTCGTATTCGATGGCGTGTAGATCAAGCCATACCGCACGGTTGGTGTTTTGGCGACAACATCTGCGAGCCATGCAATATCCGGCGATGCAGCGGGGAACTGGCCGAACCAGCAGACGGTCATGCATGGCTCCGGGCCGCAGCCCGATTGCCGGTTGTGATGGTCGCGCCCGAGCCGGCCATCATCCGCGGAACAATCCGGCGACGGCGGCCGGGGCATAGCCGGGAGCAACACGCACGTCCACGACCGCCACGGCGCCACTCGCGACTGCATCGATCGCTGCGCCAAATGTATTTACGAGTTCGCTGCCCTCGGTCACCGGACCGAACCCCTGCGCCCCTTGCGCGCGGGCAAGCTGCGCCAGGTCGATCTCGGGATCGCCGATCCGCTGGCCGATCCAGCGGTTCTCGACCAGCCGGTTGCGCATGCGCGCCACGCGCTCCTGGTGCAACTCGTCATTGAAGAACGAACGGTTATTGGCGACCACCACCAGTAGAGGAATATTGTAGTGCACCGCAGTCCACAGTGCGGTGGCGCCCATCAGGAAGTCGCCATCGCCGCACACGGCAACCGGCAATCGACCGCTTTCGCGCAGCGCCAGTGCCGCACCGACCGCGATGCCCGGACCACCGCCGATCCCTCCACCGCCATCCGAGCCGATATAGTCGAGCGGGTGGCGGAACGGCCACAACGCCGCGTTCCAGGACAGCGACACATGCAGCAGGGACGCTGGACGCGAGCCCATTGCGCGGCGCAGCGCACCCGTCAGCGTCGGCACGCTGATCTGGCCAGGCTCCATCGCCGGCTCCGCCGACACCGGCGATGTCGAGTCCATTGCATCTCCGGGCGGCAGCTCGCGCAGCAGCGCGGCGATCATTGTGTCGGCGTCCGCCGCGATGAACAGATCGGCGGGCGGCAGCGCCTGGTGGTCCATGCTCCAGCCGTTGTGAAGCTGGTGGTCGAGCGTGACCGTGATCACCTTCGCCGCGGGCGCCACAGTGCCGCATGCCGCCTTCAACGCGCCGCCGAGATCGACCCAATCCAGGCTCAGCACCACGTCGGCGTCAGCGATCGCCTGCGCGGCTTCCTGTACCGGGAATGTCGCCGGCGCGCCCACGTGCAGCGGATGATCGGTGGGGAACACCGCGCCGATCTTCAGGTCGGTCACCACCTGGGCGCGCAACGCTTCGGCCAAGGCCACGCGATTGGCCCACGCCAACTCGGCGCGTGAGCCCCGGCCCATCAGGATGACCGGCCGCTGCGCCGCGCGCAGCATTGCCGCGGCCGCCTTCACCCGTTCCGGCGGGCCAGCCGCCGCAACGTCGGGCGTGAACCGCTGCGTGTCGAGCGGCGGTGGCGGCTCGGCGAGTGGCGCCTCCTGCATTCCGGCATCAAGATTGACGTAGACGGGACCCTTGGGTGCCGAGGACGACATCCAAAAGGCGCGCAATAATGCTTCACGCGCGGCCTCGGCCGAGGCCGGCTGGTCGTCCCACTTGGTATAGTTGCGGATCAGCGCGCCCTGGTCGCGCGCGGTGTGGATCCAGTCGATCCATGGCCGCCGTTTCGGCGCGTCAACAGGTCCGGTCGCGCCAAGTATCAACACCGGCATCCGATCGCACCAGGCGTTGAAGATTGCCATCGTCGCGTGCATCAACCCGACGTTGGAATGCACCGCGGCGGCCATCGGCCTGCCAGTCACCTTGGCATAGCCATGGGCGATCGCGACAGCGTGTTCCTCGTGCAGGCACAGCAGCATCTGCGGCTGTACATTGCCCAGGTGATTGACCAGGCTGTCGTGCAGGCCGCGATAACTTGCGCCCGGATTCAACGCGATGAATGGAATCCTTAACGCGCGCAGTATTTCCGCGACCACGTCACTGCCGAACAGCGCATTGCCCGATGGCAATGGGGCCGGGCGTTCGATGGGCGCGCCAGAGGGATCGGCAAGATACTCCTGATCCACCGCAGGAAACTCGCAGCAATGTTATGGGCAAACTTAATGTGGCGCTCAGCGCATTGTCCATATAGCCTAGGATCCGCAGCACATCGAAAGGAATGGCCCGATGCCCTTCGATGCCTTGGTCGCCGTCACGCGACAGAGAGCAATTTCCGACTCACTCGAGGATCATGGCCTTAAGGCGGTACCCTGGGAGACGCTGGCCGAGCATAAGGTTGCGCAGCAGCGACGCTACGGCCCGAGCTTCTGGTATCGCAATCAGACCATCCTTTCGATCCTCCTCGTGGTCGCCAGTCCAATGGCAGGCGCGGTCGCTGGTGCGAGTGGTGGCTTCAGCGCGCATTCCGGTGTGCTGGCGATTACCGGCAGCTTCGTGTGGATGTGCCTGGTGGCGCTGATCACCGGCACTGGTTTGATCAAGCTTCGCGCCGGTTCGCACTGGGAGGAGCGGCAGGTCCCGGTTGGCTTCCTCGCCGACAGCGACGTTCCCGAGCCGATCGCTCGGGTCGCCCGCGTGGTGCATGACGATGTGCCGGGTGCGCGGCTGATCCTGGGCGAGCTGAAGCGGGAAGAGTCAGTACTCGATCCCTACATCCTCATCGAGCAGGATGGCGAGTGCGTCTGTCTTGGCGTCTGGGATAACGGCCGCGTAGTCGCCTGCGCGGAATAACTGGTCAGCTTCCCACTATACCGTCATGGCCGGGCGTGGGCCCGGCCATCCACGTCTCGTCCGTCGCAGGCCACATCAAAGGCGTGGATGGTCGGCACAAGGCCGACCATGCGCGAATGTGCAGCGGTCATCATAATCGAGCCTTGCTGTTTACGCCGGTATCCGTACCGGCAGTGACCGGATCCCGTGAATGAAGTTCGAATAGACGCGCTGCGGCTCACCCATCACCTCGATGACCGGATAGCGCGGCAGCAGCTCTTCCCATAAGATTCGCAGCTGCAGCTCGGCCAGTCGGTTGCCGACGCAGCGGTGCACACCGAACCCGAACGACAGATGCTGTCGGGGCCGCGCACGGTCGATGATGAACCGGTCCGGCTCCTCGATCGCCTCCGGGTCGCGATTACCGGACACGTACCACATCACGACCTTGTCGCCCTGGCGGATGAGCCGACCATCGATCTCGGCATCCTGCGTTGCGGTCCGGCGCATATGTATGACCGGCGTGACGTAGCGGATGATCTCCGACACCATGCCTGGAATCAGCGCGGGATTCTCCCGTAGCTTGCGATACTCGTCAGGATGGTGATGCAACGCCCACAGGCCGCCGCTCATCGAATTCCGCGTCGTATCGTTGCCGCCGACGATCAACAGCCCCAGCGTCCCCATCCATTCGCGCAGCGGCATTTCGCGCGTCGCCGTGCCGTGCGCCAGCATCGACAGCAGGTCAAACTTCCGCGGACCCTTTTGACGTTCAGCGAACAGGCCGGCCATAACGTCGGCCATCACCTTCAGCTCGGCAAAGCGCTCCTGTTCGGAGTGCACCGGCGCATCGGGAGCGTTGACGTTGCAGATCGCCACGTCCGACCAATAGGTCAGCTTGCGCCGTTCCTCGAACGGGAAATCGAACAGCGTCGCCAGCATCATCGTGGTGAGTTCGATCGACACGCGATCGACCCAGTCGAACACTTCGCCCCGCGGCAATTCGTCCAGCACCCGCTGCGTGCGCTCGCGGATCAGCGGTTCCATGTTTGCGAGGTTGCCAGGCGCCACGATCGGGCTGACCACCTTGCGCTGATCATCATGCTTCGGCGGATCCATACGAATGAAGCTGGGCCGCTCCATCCCCTTCGGCTGTTCCTCGATCTGGATGCCGCCAAGTTCGGATGCCGAGGAATAGGTGCCGTGATTCACCTCGACATGCATGATGTCTTTATACCTGGTGATGGCCCAATACGGCCCGTAGCGACTGTCGGCGCACCGGTGAATCGGGTCCTCGCGCCGCAGCCGCTCGAAATACGGATACCAGGTGTCATCCTGGTAGAGTTGCGGGTCGCTGACATCGATCTGTTCCAGGGGGATGGTCCATGCATTTGCGGCGGGATCCCCCCGGGTCGCCGCTACGGGACACGCGGCGGCCTGGGCGTTGACGGGTGCGTTCATGGCCGTGCTCCACGGTCTGGCTTCAGTGCTGTCCTTCCGGCATGCGGACCACGAGGCCATCCAGGTCCTCGCGCATCGTAATCTGGCAGGACAGGCGTGAGTCAGGCTGCGCCACTGCCGCGAAGCTCAGCATGGCGCCTTCCTGCGAGCCCTGCTCCGGCAGGCCGATCTTCGGCAACCAGGCGGCATCGACGTAGACATGGCAGGTGGCGCAGGCGCACTCGCCACCGCAGTCGGCATCGATGCCGGGAATGTTGTTGTCGACCGCGCCGCGCATCACCGAGGTGCCGACGGGCACGTCGACGGAATGCGGCGTGCCGTTGTGCTCGATATAGGTGACCTTCGGCATGTTCCTCCCCTGACTGATCAGCCGGCCAGTTCGCGGATCGAGCATGACATGTCCGCCACCCTGGACGCCACCACCCGCTTGCGACGCGCGATCATCATCCGCCCGGCCATGAATTCCGCGGGCGCGTTCACTGCCTCCACCGACTGCACGGTTCCATCCGCCGCCAGATGAAAGATTGCGAAACAGGCGGAGCCGGGATCACCTCGCACGACCGTCTCGGCGACATCGAAGGGCAGTCCGGCAATCTGCAGGCGCAGGTCGTATTGATCGGACCAGAACCAGGGCACCTCGGGTGCAGGCGGCGCCCGACCGCACAGATCGGCAGCCGCCTGTTTCGCCTGCTCCAGGGCGTTCGGCACGCTCTCCAGCCGGTAGGTTCGCTCATACAGCGACACCGGCCGGTGCGTGCAATCACCGATGGCATAAATAGCTGGATCGGCAGTGCGCGCGGCAGCGTCGACGCGGATACCGTTGTCGCAGGCCAGCCCCGCAGCGCTGGCGAGCAACTCGTTCGGCGCGGCACCGACCGCGACCAGTACGGCATCGCACGGGATCGCTTCGCCATTGGATAGGTGGACCGCTGCAACGCGCTGCCGTTCGTCATCGAACGCTTCCACTGCGGCGCCGGTGATAATGCGGACGCCACCGGCCAGATGGCGCTGCTGAAAGAAGTTGGACAGCGGCCCGGAAGCCACCCGCGGCAACACTCGCGCCTCTCGCTCGATCACCACGACTTCCGCGCCGAGTGAGCGTGCCGAGGCCGCGACCTCCAGCCCGATATAGCCTGCACCAATGATGATGATGCGCGAATTGGCGCGCAGCAGAGGCCGCAGTCGGTCGGCGTCCGCCAGGGTGCGGAGAGCGACAACGCCCTCGAGCTGGCTGCTGGGAAGCGGAAGCGCGCGTGCGTGACAACCCGTGGCGAGGATCAGGTGATCGTACGCCACTCGCTCTCCGCTCGACAGTGCGACGCAGCCAGTTGCGCGGTCGATTGCCGCCACCTCGCATCCGACCCGAAGCTCGATCCGATTGTCGGGATAAAAGGTCGCTGGCCGAAGCAACAGATCGGCAAGCTCGTGCTCCCCCTTCAACCAGGCCTTCGACAATGGCGGTCGCTGATACGGCACCGTCGGCTCACCGCCGATCAACGTCACTGGTCCCTGCCAACCGTACTGCCGCAGCAGTGCCGCCGCCGACCCTCCCGCATGGCCGGCGCCGACGATCACCACGTGCTTCGCAGTGTTGCTCATTTTCGCAATTGTCCTGACACCACGGTCAGTCCATCTCCTGTTCGATCGCCTCGATATCCGCGTCGCTGAAGCCGAAATGGTGTGCGACTTCATGCACCAGCACGTTGCGCACCAGGCGATACAGGTCTTCTCCGGTTTCGATCCACTCCAACAGGATCGGCTGGCGATAGAGAAAGATCAGGTCCGGCTGCGGAGCCACGTCGCTGAGACTGCGCGCTGTCAACGGGATGCCGCGATAAAGCCCGGTAAGCTCCCAGGCTGACTCGATCCCGAGATCCTCCAACGTCTCTTCATCCGGCATCTCCTCTACCGAGATGCCGATGCCGCGGACATGCTCGGCCAGTCGCGTCGGGATGGCCGCCAGTGCGCGGTCAGCCAATTCCGCGATATCGTCGGCGGTCGGCGGCTTCACGTAGAGACCTGCTCCAGCACCGCGCGTGACTGGTTGATGCCATAACCCCAGATCAACGCCGCCGGCAGCAGCGCGCCGGGCAGCACGATCCACAGGACCCACCCCAGGTGGTTGGGACCCAGCGCATAGAGTGGTCCGAGCAGCGTCACGCCGCCCCATGCACCGAGGTGACCAAGCCCGTCGGTCCATGCGAACGCCACCGAGCGAATACGCGTCGGATAGGCCACCGCCGTATAGTTGTACAGGTTGAACAGAAACAGGCCAGTACCTATGCGGCTGACGATGTAGGCAACAATGATGACCGCCAATGTCGGTACCGCCCAGGCGACGATCCAACAGATCGCGAACAGCACTGCCATCAAGGCGATGACATCGCGGCGTTCAACCCGTTCGCCAAGTCGCGCATTCACCTGAAATGCAGCGAACAATGCGAGATACGCGACGGCGATGGTCAGGAACACTTCATGCGCGCTCGCGCCGTGATCGACCATGTACACGGCCAGGAAGGCGCCTACACCGTAGATCAGCCCGGCATAGCCAAACATCCAGCAGCCGATCAGCACCCAGGTGCGCTGGCGATACTGCGGGCTGGTGAACAGCTCCTTCCACGCACCCGGTCCCCGCATCACCACTGGATTATCGGCGCCGCGCGGTTCCGCCAGTGGCCTTGGATCGTAACGTTGCACGGCGCGCTCGTATTCTTCCACGGCACGCTCGGCTTCTTCGTGCCTGCCATGTGCCTCCAGCCAGCGTGGTGATTCAGGCAGCCCCCAATACAGCAATGGCAGCAGCACTGCGATCTCGATGATCGCGCTGATCCACAGGAATACTCGCCATTGGTCTGGTATCAGCCAGAACGCCAGCATGTTGACGCTGACGGCGACCAGCGCTGTGACGCCCTGTGACGCCAGCAACACCTTGTTCCGCACTTCCGGCGAGGTCATCTCGGACAGGTAAACGGAGTGAGTCGCAACGATGCCGCCGACGCCCAGCGTGCTGAGTACCGACAGCACCACCATGCCCCAGAAGTCGGTGACATAGGCAAAGGGCCAGATGCAGATGCCGCCAAGGAACGTCGCGAGCAGGATCGCCGGCCGACGCCCATAATGATCGGCAATCCAGCTCATCAAATAGACGCCAAGCAAAATGCCGGCGCCGACCTGCAATGCCTGGATTACTGCGTATTGATACACATCGATGATATGAGCGGGACGCCAGACGAACGGATACAGCCGCGCACCGATGCCGTCGGTATCGAAGATGATGAAGCCCCAGGTCACTTCGACCAGGATAGCAAGCTGCCACTGCACCCTCGTCAACGGCAGCCGATCGATGCGTGCCGCGATGTGGCCGTGAATAGCGCTGCGTGACATAGTCTCTGCCGGCATCGTTTGCTCCCTATGCCGGTGGTTTGGTCCCGGCATTAAGGGCATGCTGATGGGGGCGCATAGTGGCTGTCAAATCGACAACAGAATCAGGTGTGACGTGATGACTTCTGCGTTTCAGTTCGGTCTCGTCATTCGCGGTCAGGCAGAACACGGCGAGGACATCTCTCGCCGCCTGCAGGAAACGCTGGATATGGTGCGCCTGGCCGATCGTCTCGGCTATGACTCGGTTACCAAGACCGCGCACTACAGCGCACATCCGTTTCAGATGCTGCAGATGGTGCCAATGCTGGCGCGCTTCACCGCCGAGGCACCTCGTCTGCGGCTGAATGCCGGCGTGCTGTTGCTGCCGCTCTATTCGCCGCTGCACGTCGCCGAGGAATTCGCCACGCTCGACGTATTGTCGGGCGGCAAGATCATCCTCGGTGTCGGGCTCGGCTATCGCGACGTGGAATTCAAGGCGTTCGGCATGACGCGACAACAGCGAGCGCGCCGGTTCGAAGCCAATCTGATCGGGATTCGTCGCCTATGGACCGAGGACAAGGTGTCGATGCGGGCGCCGTATTTCGAACTGGACGATGCGTCCTGCCTGCCGAAGCCTCTGCAGCGCCCACACCCGCCGATCTGGATCGGCGCCAATGCCGATCCTGCGGTGGAGCGCGCGGCACGTCTGGGCGACTGCTGGTATATCGGTCCGGGGGTGGAACGCGGCACCGTCGAACGTCAGATGGAACTTTACCGTCGGGCGCTCGACGCGGCCGGGAAGCCGTTTCCGGCTGAGCTGCCCATGCGCCGCGAAGTGTTCGTGGCACGCACGCGGGCCGACGCGATCCGTCTCTGCGCGCCCTATCTCGGCGCGAAGTACAAGGCGTATCATGCGTGGCGTCAGGAACTGCCAGCCGACGACAGCGGGTTCGGCCAGGAGTTCGAGAGCCTGATCGGCGACCGCTTCCTGATCGGTTCACCGGACGAGGTGGCAGAGCAGGTGCTGGCACTGCATCGGAGGTTTGGTGTCAATCATCTGGTGATGAGCACCGAATGGGCCGGCATGCCGGCGAGCCTCGCCACCGAGACGATCGAGATGATCGCGCAGGAACTGTTTCCGCGCGTTCGCCAGGGTTTGTAAGGGAGGATGCCATGGCCACACGCCTGACCGATGCCGAACGCGCGTCGCTGACACAGACTTTGCCAGGCTGGTCGCTGGTGGAAGGCCACGAGGCGATCGCCCGCAACTTCCAGTTCCGTGACTTCAACGAGGCGTGGGGCTTCATGAACCGGGTCGCTCTGCTCGCGGAAAGCCAGAACCACCATCCCGACTGGTCGAATGTGTGGAACCGCGTGCGGATCGAGCTCTCGACGCACGACGCCGGTGGCCTCACCGGCAACGACGTGAAGCTGGCGAAGGCGATCGACGCCTTGCTCACCTGATGGAGCTGTCGTTCCCGGAACGAGCGCTGGCCATCCGGCGTGCCACCGCGCGGCTCTGTCTGCGCCTGGGCTGGGCGCCGTTGCATGAGGTCGCACTGCCGAATGGCCGCCGCGCGGATATTCTGGCATTGCGGCCGGACGGCTGCTTTGCGTGTATCGAAGTGAAGTCGGGACCACGCGACTTCCTCACCGACCTGAAGTGGCGGGACTATCGCGAGTTCGCCGACGAACTGTTCTTCGCCGTCGATGTCGATTTTCCTCGGGACCTGCTGCCGACGGAGGCCGGTTTGATCGTCGCCGCCGGCCTGGAGGCGGACCTGCTGCGTGAGGCGCCGGCGCATCCGCTCGCTGCCGCCCGCCGCCGCGCGCTGCTGCATCGCTTCGCCATACTGGCGGCGGGCCGGCTGGCGACGTTGGAGGACCCGGGTGGCGTCGCAGCTATTCGCGCCGCGCTCAGCGCCGAGTAGGCGAAAAAATTCGGGGACTGGGCGTTGACGCGACGAATCAGACAACGGCATACGGCGCCTCCTTTCAGCATGCGAGAGACCGAATGCCTCGCCGCAAGCCCCGCAGCCGTCCGCTCGACGGCTGGCTGATCATCGACAAGCCGCCGGGGCTGACCAGCACCGACGTGGTCAATCGCGTACGCCGCGCGTTCGATGCGCAGAAGGCGGGGCACGGCGGCACGCTCGATCCGCTCGCCACCGGGGTGCTGCCGATCGCCTTCGGCGCGGCGACCAAGACTGTCCCATACGTGATGGACGGCACCAAGCTGTACCGGTTCACCCTTCGCTTCGGCGAGGCGCGGGACACCGACGATGCCGACGGCAAGGTCACGGCGGTTTCGTCGGACCGCCCGACGGACGGGGCGATCCGTGCGGCGTTGCCGCGGTTCTGCGGTGACATCATGCAGGTGCCGCCTCTGTTCTCAGCGGTGAAGGTGGCCGGCGAACGTGCTTATGACATGGCCCGGGAAGGCCGGCCGGCCATACTTGAACCTCGCCCGGCCCGGGTGGACCACTTCGAGCTGGTCGAGCGGCCGGATCCGGATATGGCCGTCTTCTCAGTCGCCTCCGGCAAGGGCGTGTACATGCGCAGCCTCGCGCGAGACCTCGCCATCGCCTGCGGGACACTCGGCCATATCGTGGCGTTGCGCCGGCTTCGCGTTGGTCCGTTCACCGAGGCCCAGGCGACCTTGCTGGACGCGGTCCTTACAGCGGATTGCGGTGCGCCGGGCGCGATGAACCTGCTGCTCCCGGTGGCAACAGCGCTCGCCGATGTCCCGGCTTTGGCTTTGACCGATGCGGAGGCAGGTGGTCTCCGGCACGGCCAGGCCATCAGCCTGGTCACGCTCATGGGTCGTATACCCGGCACGGCCGATCCCTGTGGCGGATTGGTGCGTGCCATGGCTGGGCCGCGCGTCATTGGACTTGCCCGACTGGAAGACGGCTGGATGAAACCCGAGCGGATGCTGTGACGCGCGGCAGCCGGATCGAATTGCGTGACGTAACGGTCCGCTACGGTCGGCACACGGCGTTAGACGGGGTCAGCGGGGTATTCGACAGCGGCAGCCTGACGGCCGTGGTCGGCGCCAACGGCGCTGGCAAGAGCACGTTACTCCGGATCATTGCCGGGACAATCCGTCCGAACGACGGCGTGGTTCTTCGACCCATCAACGACGGATTGGCATATCTGCCGCAAATCACCGCCATCGACGCTGGATATCCGCTGACTGTCTCGGAACTGATCTCACTTGGCGGCTGGCGAGAATTCGGCGCGTTCAAGGCGCCGACCGCGGCACTTCGGAAAGCGGTGGCTGAGGCGGCGCAAACCGTGGGACTGACCGGTCGCCTGCATCGCCGGATCGGAGAACTGTCGGCCGGTCAACTTCAGCGGGCGCTGTTCGCTCGACTGATGCTGCAAGATGCATCCCTGATCCTGCTCGATGAACCGTTTGCGTCGGTCGATGCACAGACCAGCGATGTACTGCTCGACCAGATCGAGCGCTGGCATCAGCAGGGACGCACGGTGATCGCCGTGCTGCATGACCTTGAGCTGGTGCGGATGCGTTTTCCGGACACCCTTGTCCTCGCACAGCAGTGCGTCGCCTGGGGCCCGACCGGCTCGGCGCTGGCCGCGATGGCGGCATGACGCTGCACGCCCTTCTGCTCGCGCCTTTCGAAACACTCGACTTCATGCGCTCCGCCCTCGTCGCCTGCCTTGCGCTGGCGCTGACCAACGGGGCCATCGGCACTCTTTTGGTGCTGCGGCGCATGAGCCTGGATGGCGATGTGCTAGGGCATGCGGTGATGCCGGGGGCGGCGATTGGCTTCTTGTATGGTGGCCCTTCGCCTACCTGGCTTTCGGTCGGCGGACTGCTGAGCGGACTGGCCGTGGGTATGCTTGCCGCGCTGGTGACGAAGGATCGAGGGCGCGGCGATACCGGATTGGTCGCCTTCTACCTGCTGGCACTGTCGCTGGGGGTCGTGCTGGTGACGTGGCGTGGCAGCAATATCGATGTCGTGCGCGTGCTGTTCGGTACCGTGCTGTCGATTGACCACCGGTCCTTGCTGCAGATTGCTGCAACGACCACGGCGCTCCTGCTGCTCGTCGCGGTCTTATATCGGCCGCTCGCGGTTGCCTCATTCGATCCGGTCTTTCTCCGTGCGGTGGGTGACCGCATTCCATACCAAGCGATATTCATCTTTCTGGTGGTCCTGGCGCTGGTCAGCAGCTTCCAGGCGTTCGGCACGCTGTTGGCCATCGGTCCGATCTTGCTGCCGGCGGCAGCGGCGCAGTACTGGGGTTTCGGTGTTGCCGGATCGATGGTGCTGGCGAGCACGTTCGGTCTGATAGCTTCGATCGCCGGCCTACTGGTCTCCTATCATGCCAATCTGCCCTCGGGACCAGCCATCGTACTCGCGGCGGGCTGTCTTCTGGGCGTCTCCATGATTGCGGCTGTGATCTGCCGCCACGCGACTGCGGCAATGGGAAGGTCGACTTGAATGCTGTCGCGTCGGCTCAGCCTTTCTGCACTCGCCGCATTGCCGTTGATGCAAACCGTCGCGGCCGACCAACGGAAGACCGTGGTGGCCACGTTCAGCGTCATCGGCGATATGCTCGCCAACATCGCGGGTGACCACGTCGATATAAGTACGGTCGTCGGTGCCGGTGGCGACTGCGAGTTGTATCAGCCGACGATGGCCGACGTTGCGCGGACTGCGAGCGCGGAGGCGATTTTCATCAACGACCTCAACGAAGAATTCGAACCCTGGCTGGAGCCATTGCTGAAGCAGGCCCGGTTCAAAGGCACCAAAGTGGTCGCCAGTCGCGGTGTGCATACACTGACGGCGGAAGAGGAACACCCAATCTCTGGACGGCAGCTTCCGACGGCGGTCGATCAGCACGCTTGGCTCGATCCGCGCAACGCTGTCGTCTACGCACGCAATATTGCCGCCGCGCTGGTCCAGCTCGATGCCGCGCATGCCGCCGACTATCGTAACCGACTATCGTCCTACAGCAATGAGATCCGTGCCGTGGACGATTGGGCACGCGGGCAGATCGCCGCGGTTCCACCCGGCAAGCGACGCATCCTGACATCGCACGATTCGCTGCAGTATCTCGCCCACGCGTATGGCATTACGCTGCTGACGGTGAACGGCTGGAGCAACAACAGCGAACCGTCGGCCGCCGAATTGGCCAAGCTGACGCAGAGGATCCGCGCTACGCGGGTGAAGGCTTTGTTTCTGGACAGCATCACCGATCCCCGCGTCATGCAGCGCATTGCGATGGAAACCGGTGCGGCGATCGGCGGCACGCTATACGGCGACTCGTTGTCGCCCGCTGGTGGCCCGGCGGATAGTTACCTGAACATGCTCCGCCACAACGTTACCACGTTGAAGGCCGGCATGCTGAGCAATTGACCATGCTGCTGGTCTCTGCCTGGTACCGCCTGCTGGTGGCTGCCTGCATCATCGCTGCCTTATGGACGGCGGTCCTTTGGGTCGCACCGACGACGCCATCAACCGGTCAGGCGCAAGCGCCAGTGCGGGTGGTGGCGCAGCCAGCCGCTGTTCCGGTGACGCCGCAATATGTGCTGCACGCCGTGGTCCACTCGGGCGACGCGGCACCGAACGGCGGCCGGTTTGATCGGTTTTATGTGCCAGGACAGCCGCTGCTCGCCCCGGTGAATGCCCGTGGCCAGGTGGCGTTCTATGCCACTGTGCTGCGCAGCGCCGGGCGTGAAGGAATTTTCATGGCGGACGCGGGACGGGTGCGTAAAATCGCAGGCTATGGCGACACCGTCCCAGGTGGCGGGACGCTGGCGGAATTTGCGCAGCCGCTTCCAGCGCTGAACAACGCAGGACATGTGGCCTTTGCCGCGCATATCGCCGGCGGGCGCGCGACCGGGGGTGTCTTTCTCGCAGGCGATCGTGGGCTGCAGGTGATCGCGCTTGCCGGTGAGGATGCCCCGGCACTTCCCAACGGTGTATTGGACGGTTTCGACGCGCCAGCACTCAACGACAATGATGAACTGGCGTTCGTGGCCTCGGTTCGGCGTGGGCGCGACCTGGTCGACGTTCTGTACTTCTGGAACGGGCGCCGTTTGCAAAAGGTGGTGGCTGAGGGCGAGCGGCTGCTGCGGATCGGCGGAAGTATGGACAAGATCGGCACACCAGCGCTGAACAGCACCGGCGTCATCGCCTTCCCCGCCACCATTCTGAAAGGTCCCTCACCAGGCGGCGTCTTCGTTGCCGGCGCGCGCGATTTGCGCCTGATGGTCGCCGCAGGTGATCATGTGTCGGGCGGGATGATCCTGCGCTTCTCGGAGCATGTCGCGATCGACGAAGAGGATGGTGTGGCCTTCGGTGCTTACGTCGGTGGCGCTGGCACCCAGCGAGAGGCTGTGCTGCGGACGACACCGGAAGGGACCAAGGCGATCGCGGTAGAAGGTGAGACTGCGCCCGAGGGTGGCCGCTATGTGGGCTTTGGCCCGTGGCCTACGATGGCATCGGACGGGGTGGTCGGATTTGTTGCGGCGCTGGAGGGCGCTACCGGCCCTCTAGCCGCCTTCGCCACCAATGCCGACGCTGTCCGACGCATCGCCACGATGGACGAGGCGCTGCCGAACGGCGAACGGCTTGGCCGCTTCGCCCTCGACATGGTTGCTGCGGTCGGATTGAACGGCAATTTGACCTTCGCGACAACGGCACAAAGAGAGGGCGAGCGCAGTGCAATATACTGTCATTGCCCGGTAACGGTGCCGTCGACAGATCAGTAACAGGCAGCACCGGTGTTCAACCGGATGGGACGATAGGGTGCAGTTGACTTGAATCCATGCAGCCACGGCGTCCTGCCGGATGAGTTGATGGACAGGCGTCAGAGTGCCGCGAACGGCACCGTCGGGTCACAAAGCTTGGTATAAAGGGCTATCCTGATACCTTCTGTTGCGCGACACTGGAGTTGCCAAGTGGATGGGTGGGTAGATGGTCGAATTCCTTGCCAGCGTTATCGGGGCCTTGGCGGCTGGTGCGCTTTCCAAGGCAGGAGATGTTGGCGGCCGAGTTGTCGCAGACGCCTACGACGCTTTGCGAGCCCTGATTGTTCGCAAGCTCGGCAAGGGAGGCGCCGTCCAAAGCCTGGAGGATGAGCCGCGCTCCGAAGCGGCACAGGCGACGCTCGCGGAGGCGCTCACAAAAGCCGGTCTCGTGGCCGATCCCGAATTGGCACAGCATGCCGAGACGCTTCGCGCGGCAGTCGCCGGTGCCGCTGTGGGCGGAGGTGCCGATATCGAGGTGGGCGACATCAGTGGCAAGGTGAATGTGCTGGTGAACAATCTCGTCGCCAGCGGGCGAATCAAACTGGGCGACATACGGGCTGACACGGGAGACGCGACCCTTACCAACCTCACAGCAGGAGCCAGCGCGTCAAAAAAAGCGTGAGCGGGGGCGAGGCGGGCAACACGCCTCTCGCGCAAATTACCGAAAGCCCGGGCGGTGCCGGTACGGCTATCCAGATAGGCGATGTCCGGGCCGGTCGCGACGTACATGTCGGCGCGTCGCCGGCTGAGCTCATCCGATTGACCGAGGTATTCTCAAACCAGATCGGGGTCAGCACCGAAGCGCTCGCCAAAGCGGAGGCGCGGGCAGCCGACTTAGCGACCCAGCTTGGCTTTACCGCGGAGGCGGTCATTGGTTTCTTCCGGACCCTTGGCGAGCAGGAGGTGCCCCGCGAAAAGGTTCCGGCGAAGCTGGCAGAGATTGCGGCTCAGCATCGCCGCGGTCCCCTCGAGACGAAGCCATCGATTGCAGTACTGCCGTTCCAGAACATGTCCGGCGACCCGGCCCAGGAGTATTTCGCCGACGGCATGGTCGACGAAATCACCACAGCGCTTTCGCGTGTACGTTGGATACATGTGGTATCCAGGAATTCCAGCTTCACCTACAAAGGTCAAGCGATCGACATAAGACAGGTCGGGCGTCAACTGGGCGTGGGCTACGTACTCGAAGGCTCGGTCCGGAAGAGCGGCAGTCGGGTCCGCATCAGTGCACAATTGATAGAAGCTGAGACCAATACGAACTTGTGGGCGGACCATTTCGATGGGTCACTAGAAGAGGTGTTCGACTTACAGGACAATGTGGCAGCGTCGGTGGCCGGGGTGATCGAACCGACCTTGCAGATTGCCGAGGTGCAGCGCACTGCGCGCCGCCCCACAACGGATCTGGCAGCCTACGACCTTTACCTGCGCGCGCTGGCGATGATGCTATCACCAGCTCGCCGGATCGCTGAAATCGACAACATCTTCGACGAGACATTGAAACGCGACCCTGATTTTGGGCCAGCCCTCGCCCTGGCTGCGGCCTTTCACATGAATAGCGATATTATGGGCTGGTGCGGGGATCACGACACCAACTGCCGTAAGGGCCTGGAGCGCGGACGACGGGCGCTCACGTTGGCCAATGATGACCCTACAATTCTCGTGAATGCGGCTTTCGCGCTCGGTTATTTCGGCGAGAACCTTCATGCCATGATCGTCCTCGTCGAGCGGGCGCTCTCACTAAACCCGAATTTTGCACGCGGATGGCACGCCAGTGGCTGTTTGCGGCTCTGGGTCGGCCAACCCGATATCGCGATAAAGCATATCGAAACCTCGTTGCGGCTCAGTCCCCGCACTCGGGTGGGTTGGGGGTTGAACCTGATCGCCGCCGCTCACATGACTTGCCACCGCTTCAACGAGGCTCTTTCTGTAATCTTGGTCTTGATCGAAGAAGATCCGAGCCCGATCGCATATCAAGCGCTGATAGCCTGTTACGCGCACTTAGGCAGACTGGCCGAGGCACGCGAGGCTTTGAGCCGTCTGCGTTCGATTTCATCTGAGCTCACACCTCCGGCAAGTCGGCTAGCCACGTTGGTTCCTGAGTTCTGCAAGCTGGTCCAGTCAGGGCTTCAGTTGGCCATCGCTGATTCGTAACAGTCCCGGCACCGGCGAGTACATCATCGACAAATCGGGACAGACAAGTGGAACCGCGGCTGCGTATCCAGCGAGATCAGCCGGAAACGCCCCTCTCACTAATTCATGTCGAACGGGGGGTACTCGCGAAACACGTTGGCGCCGGTGACCAGCGTGTGGCGCGTGAACGTGCGGGGCGGTAAGATTTCGCCGTGCAGCATGCGAAGCGCAAGCGGAAGCACGTCATAACCATACCGATCCATGTAGTACGCAACTGAGCCCAGGACCACGCCGCCCCGGTTGTTGGGATCGATCTCTTTCTTCTCGCTGGCGCCGCCGTGGATATTCCGATCGAGACCCTGGCTGACAATGATGCAGTCGCTCTGGCGCCGGTTCATCTCGATGGCATTCTTGGCGTAGACCGCGGACAGGTCGTCCAGGGTGGCGATCAGGATGCGCTCGCCACGCTGTCTCTGGAGGAATTTTGTCAGCAGCGCATCGGCGCGCACCGATTGGCCTCCGGTGTCGAGCGAGGCGAACTGCAGGCCAGGCAGCGTCTCGTGCACGCCCGAGGAAATGCCGTCGATGCGTTCCGCTATCGCCGAACCAGCATCCGCGAGGTCACCGATCAGCACGCTAAGAACCTGTTCGTTCGGCCAGTTCTCCTGCGCGAAAGCACCCAATGCGCGGCCGGCAATGCGGCCGGCGCCACGATTGTCCGGACCATACAAGGGCGCCCCGGAAAGCGGATGCACCAGCCCGATGGCTGGGGTACGGCTTTCGGTCAGGCGGCGGCCGATCAAGGCATTCGCATCGGCATCAGCGTTATACTCGATCAGCAGATCGACATGCTGCGCGATGGCCGCTTCCGCATTGGCGATCGCACGGGCAGGATCGCCGGCATTGTCGAAGTAGAGCATCTCGACCGGCAGCGTGCGCGCCGCCAGTTCAAAGCTTCGCCGCACATCGGGGCCGGTAAAGCCAAGGCCCTCCACAGTCACGCCTGGCGTCTCATCGAGATTGGCAAACGCGATGCGGAACCGCCGCGTCTCGGCCCTGGCGGGGCCGAGACCACAGGCCAGCAACCCAGCCAGCAGCGGCCGGCGTCGCAGTACCATCCGCTATTGGATGGCTTCGATGTTTACAAAGGTGCCGGTCGCACCCACCGCCTTGGGCACCGTCATGTTCAGGAAGAAGGTGGCGCGGCCGGATTGCGCCGCTGCCGCAGCGATCAGGTCAGTGCGCACGTTCTCGATGATATGGATGCCGTTGTTGGGCAGCAGTATCACGTGCACCGGGAACGCTTCGGTGGTGTCCTCGTGCGGGACAACCTCCACCGCCCAGGTGTCGGCGCCGACGGCGACCACCTTCTGCGACGCAAGCCATTGCGCCGCCGACTTGCTGATACCCGGCTCGCCACCGTTGTAGACCGCGTTCTGCGCTGGGTACTGCTGGAAGAGGTCGTTCCAGCCGGTGTTGATGAAGACCGCATCGCCCTCGCGCAGCGTGACGTTATACATCTTCAGGCCGGCCTGGAGGTCGGCCTCGCTGATCACCGTGCCCGCGTCGAGGCACGGGTTCCTGCACGCGGAATTGGTCTTCAGCTTGTTGGCCTGCTGGAACACCTTCACCGCATCGATGATGACGCCGCGCGTGGCGAGGGTCTTAATGTTCTCGAGACCGAGCCGTTTCAGATAATTCTGGGTGACGTATTTACCCATCGGTGTCTGGTTGTAGTAGCAATCCAGGACACCGATGTGGCCCATGCCGTCGATGTGCGTGCCAACATGGCTCTGGCTGAGATAAGTGTCCTCCATGTAGCTCATTTTGTTCTTGCCGAATTCGGCGCCGGGCATCGTGGAGACGGCGGTCAGAATAGTCTTGGTGAAGCGGGTTCCGAAAAGCGGCACGCCATCGACCAGATTGAAGGCCATTGGCGTCGCCGTGCCAGTCTGAATCTCTGCGGCGGCTGCCTTGGTGACAGCCGGCGTGATCCGATTTGTTGCGCCGGTCTGATCGTCAGGTCCGAACGGCGAAGGCGCAATGACCTGCTTGCAATCGGTCTGCGCAAAGCCGGGCGCGATAGAGAGCAACAAAGGCAGGACGGAAAGCGCAGCGCGCGCGGCAACTGTGGCGACTCTCATGGTCGTTATTCCCCCTGGTTGTTCGACCAAGGATGACATGCCCCAGGAGGTTGCGCCACCTGACCTCTGCTGGACCTACCACTGCCGCATCATCAATTGGTCAGGAGCGGCGAACGGCTCAGCGCCTGATCGAACAGTTGCCAATGGGCGCACCACGCGGGCAGATAGAGCATTGTGCCGTTGTTGCGGCGATGGCCTTCTGCTCGCTTCAGGCAGCCCCGACGGCCAGGGCGGCTTGCAACTCATCCGGGTTCATCGCGCAGTGCAGGCAGCTAACAAGTCTGTCCGGTACTGCTCCGGCAATGTGGGTGCGGCTGAGCCGGTGCTGCTGATACCGGTGCTGCTGATATAGGCGTCCGAGAAACTGGCAAGGCGCGCTCGCCAAGGTCCGGAGGCGTGCCAACAGGGGCTGTCGAACAGGGGCCGACAACCCCACGGGCGACTATGTCGCCTGCGTCCGGCGCGAGCATCGGACCAATGGTAGGCCTCTGCCTGTTCAACGCGCACCGGGTATAGACGCACGACGCCCCCTCTGGACAAACCGGCCGTAACGGACGATACCGCCGCGCTCTCGTCCGGTCGTGACCGCGCTGGCCGACATCCCGGCGCCGGCCTGGCCGAGGCGGAACCTCTACCGAAGGAGACCATTTCGATGTCGATAACTGCGGAGCGCCGTACGGCGCTGATCGGCGAATACGCCACTGCGCCGGCGGACACCGGCAGCCCGGAAGTGCAGGTGGCCATCCTTTCCGAGCGGATTTCCAATCTGACCGAGCACCTGAAGACCCACGCCAAGGATTTTCACTCGCGCCGTGGCCTGTTGATGCTGGTCGGGCGGCGCCGGCGGCTGCTGGATTACCTCAAGGCGAAGGATTTCAGCCGCTACGAGACCCTGATCGGCCGGCTGAATCTGCGCCGTTAACTGTTTTCGCCGCCGTGTACCCCTATATGGGCAAAAGCGGCGCCTACCCCCGGACCATGGTGGTGCGGGGCAACGCCGGGGGGCGCTGTGGCCCCCAACGCCGCGGTCACGCGGCGGACCGATCGAGACCGCCGTTCCGGCGACCCGAGGTGCGGGTTCGCGACGGCGTTTCCGGCCACATGGCCCGCGGCTGCGCCCGCGCTTTCCGCCAACGCAGCCCGCGCCATCCATGCGACCCGAGACGCCGCCTCCCGCCCAGTTGGGCCCCGGCCGCACCGGAATCGACCGCCCGCCGATGTCCGCGCATCTGCAAGGACGAATGAATGTTCAACTACTATCGCAAGGAACTCGACTGGGGAGGACGTAAGCTAATCCTGGAGACGGGGAAGATTGCGCGCCAGGCCGATGGCGCCGTCATGGCCCGCTATGGTGACACAATTGTCTTGTGCACCGCTGTCGGGGTGAAGAGCTCGCGGCCGGGGCAGGACTTCTTCCCGCTCACCGTCAACTATCAGGAGAAGGCCTTCGCTGCCGGAAAGATCCCCGGCGGCTTTTTCAAGCGTGAAGGAAGGCCGTCCGAGGTCGAGGTGCTGAAGTCCCGCCTGATCGATCGGCCGATCCGCCCATTGTTTCCCGACAATTTCCGCAACGAGGTCCAGGTGGTGGCCACCGTGCTGAGCCACGACCTGGAGAATGACCCGGACATCGTCTCGATGATCGGCTGCTCGGCAGCACTGACGCTGTCCGGCATTCCGTTCTTCGGCCCGGTGGGGGCTGCCCGGGTGGGATATCAGGACGGCCAGTACATCCTCAATCCTACGGCCGAGCAGATGAAGAACACGCAGCTCGACCTTGTGGTGGCGGGGACCTCGGAAGGCGTGCTGATGGTGGAGTCCGAGGCGCAGGAACTGCCCGAGGACGTCATGCTCGGTGCCGTCACCTTCGGCCATGAGAGCTTCCAGCCGGTGATCCAGGCGATCATCGAGCTGGCAGAGCATGCGGCGAAGGACCCCTGGACGCTCCCAGAGCCGACGGCGGAGGAGCAGGCCTTGAAGGCGCGCGTGGACGCACTGGCTCGCGCCGGCCTGGAGGAGGCGTATCGCGAGCCGGCCAAGGAGGCGCGGCATCTGCAGGTCGATGCGGTGCGCGCCCGGATGCTGGAAGCACTGGCGGCGGAAGGCGCGGACCCGGAAAAGGCGAAGGCGCGGTTCCATGACCTAGAGGCGGACGTGGTCCGCAGCGCCATCCTGGACACTGGCAGGCGCATCGACGGACGAGACACCACATCAATCCGACCCATCATCGCCGAGGTGGGCATTCTGCCGCGGGCACACGGCTCGGCGCTGTTCACCCGTGGCGAGACCCAGGCGTTCTGCGTGGCCACCTTGGGCACCGGACAGGACGAGCAGGTGATCGACGCGCTCGAGGGCGAGTACCGCGAGCACTTCATGCTGCACTACAATTTTCCCCCCTATTCGGTCGGCGAGGCAGGGCGGCTGGGATCGCCGGGACGCCGGGAAGTGGGGCACGGCAAATTGGCCTGGCGTGCGGTGCATCCGCTGCTGCCGGTCAAGGACAAGTTCCCCTACACGCTGCGCGTCGTCTCGGAGATCACCGAAAGCAACGGCTCCTCGTCGATGGCGACCGTGTGCGGCAGCTCGCTTGCGCTGATGGACGCGGGTGTTCCGCTGAGACGGCCGGTCGCGGGTATCGCCATGGGCCTGATCAAGGAGGACCGCGGATTCGCCGTGCTGTCCGACATCCTGGGCGACGAGGATCACCTGGGCGACATGGACTTCAAGGTCGCGGGCACCGAGGCTGGCGTCACTGCGCTTCAGATGGACATCAAGATCACCTCGATCACGCCGGACATCATGCGAATCGCGCTTGGTCAGGCGCGCGAGGGGCGGATGCACATCCTGGGCGAGATGGCCAAGGCGCTCACCGGCCACCGCGGCGACGTGGCCGCCACCGCACCGCGGATCACCGTGATGAACGTGCCGCGCGAGAAGATCCGCGAGGTGATCGGCACTGGCGGCAAGGTGATCCGCGAGATCGTTGAGCAGACTGGCTGCAAGATCGATATCGAGGACGATGGCACGATCAAGATCGCGGCCACCGATGCGCTGCTGGCGCAGCGGGCGATCGACTGGATTCGTGGCATCGTCGCGGAGCCGGAGGTCGGCGTGATCTACAACGGCAAGGTGGTGAAGACTGCTGAATTCGGCGCCTTCGTCAACTTCCTGGGCTCGCGCGATGGGCTGGTGCATATCAGCGAGTTGCAGCCGGGCCGCGTCGGCAAGACCACCGACGTGGTGAACGTCGGCGACCCGGTGAAGGTGAAGGTCGTCGGCTTCGACGAGCGCGGCAAGGTGAAGCTGTCGATGCGGGTGGTCGATCAGGCGACTGGTGAAGACATCACGGAGAAGGTCGGCGCCAAGCCTGGCCGTGGTGACCGCCGCGAACGTCGCGAACAGCAGCCGCCGGTCGAGGCCGTGCCACCCGAAGTCGCCGAACAGCCGGCGATCGGAGAGTAGTTCTCACTGTCATGGCCGGCGCAAGCCGGCCATGACAGGCCGGGTTTTCACTTTGCATCCGGAGACAACCGCCGTAACGGTTGTGTCGTATGGCCTGTGGGAGGCAAGGGCCCATGAAGCTGATCAACGCGATCCGCATGGGTGGGGCGGAGGTGCTGCCACTCGTGGAGGGCGGCAAGGGCATCTCTATCTCGAACGGAATCTCGTCCGGCAACTGGGCCTTCACTGGCGGGGTCGGCACCTTCAGCGCCGTCAACGCGGACAGCTTTGACGCCAACGGGCGACGAATTCCCCAGGTCTATCACGGTCGCACCCGCAGGGAGCGGCACGAAGAACTGGTTTCCTATGCGATCCAGGGCGCACTCACTCAGGCGCGCCGCGCGTACGACTTGGCCCGCGGCAAGGGACGCATCCATGCAAACATCCTCTGGGAGATGGGTGCGGCCGAACGCATCATCACCGAGGTGCTGGAGCAGGCGAAGGGCATCGTCAACGGCATCACGTGTGGCGCCGGCATGCCGTACCGGCTGTCCGAGATCGCTGCCCGGTTCAACGTCTACTACTACCCGATTGTGTCATCTGCCCGTGCATTCAACGCTCTATGGAAGCGCGCCTATTGCAAGGCGGCGTCCCTGCTGGGCGGCGTGGTCTATGAGGACCCTTGGCTCGCAGGCGGCCACAACGGCCTGTCCAACAGCGAGGATCCGACCAAGCCCGAAGATCCCTTCCCGCGCGTGCTCGCACTTAGAAAGCTGATGCGTGAGTTCGGCCTGCACGACACGCCGATCATCATGGCAGGCGGCGTTTGGTGGCTGGAGGAATGGCAGGACTGGATCGACAATCCCGATCTGGCGCCGATGGCATTTCAGTTCGGTACGCGTCCACTGCTGACCAAGGAAAGCCCGATCGGCGATGCATGGAAGGAACGCCTGCGCACGCTGCAGGAAGGAGATGTCTTCCTGAACCGATTCAGCCCCACCGGGTTCTATTCGAGTGCGGTGAACAACGGCTTCATCCAGGAACTGCGCGACAGAAGCGACCGTCAGGTGGCGTACACCACGGAGGTGATCGGCGAGCATGTCGCCCAGTACGGCGTGGGCCCGCGCAAGCGCGTGGTCTATCTGACGCCGGCCGACCTCGAGCGTGCGCGCCGCTGGGAGGCCCAGGGCTTTACGGAAGCCTTGCGCACTCCGGACTCCACATTGGTGTTCGTCTCGCCTGAAAAGGCGAGGGAAATTCTGGCCGACCAGGTCGCTTGTATGGGCTGCCTGAGCCAATGTCGGTTTTCCAACTGGGAACAGCAGGATCCTGACTACAGCACGGGCAAGCGGCCTGACCCGCGGAGCTTCTGTATTCAGAAGACTCTGCAAAGCATCGCGCATGAGAGCGACGAGTCCGCCGCGTTGGAGCGGAACCTGATGTTCAGTGGGCACAATGCATTCAGGTTCGCCAAGGATCCGTACTACTCGAACGGCTTCATCCCGACGGTGAAGCAACTGGTGGAGCGGATTCTGACAGGGCGGTAGTCCGCGGGCCGATCTGAGCTCTTGCTGGCATTTTGGCGGCCAAACTGTTCCTGTGTGAACCGAGCCATTGATGTGTTCGCAATTCTCGCTGCAGCGGCTGATCAATGAGGACGTGGAACACCAGGCCGCAGCAGATTGCCAAACCAGCCAGAGTGAATGCGGTAATATTGCCACCGAGAGGAACGCCGGCGAGTTGCATGACCCGGACTGCGATGACGATCGCCGAGTAGTTCACCAGGTACATCGAAAACGATGCTGCTCCGAGGAGCCTGAATATCGGCGGCAGGCGGATGTGGCCGCGCAAATCCAGCAGAGCGAGTCCGGCGATCATCGAGGCGGAGCTCATGCCGAATACCCAGACTGACACGTCTGCGGGCAGTTCCTGGTGCAACACAAAGGATTCGTACAGCTTGAGCGAGAAGAACACGCCGAGGCCGCCGATCAGCAGACTGCGGCATGCTCGCAACGGGAGTCCGACGGGGAAGCAGGCTATAAGCAGCGCGGCCGCCGCCCCGATGCCGAACTCAAGGCCCATCGGCTGGAGAAAGTAGGCATCCCACTGGCTTCCGCCCAGGCCTGCATAGACATGAACCAAGATGGCCAATTGCCAGGTCGCAATTGCAAGCGCACCAAGCCGACGGTCAATGATGGCAAGGCCGAACAGCACGTAGAAGAAGACCACATATTTCAGCGTCCACGCCACATTGAGTACGGAGGAGGAGCGTTCAGCCATCAGCAACAGGCTGAGCATGAGGTTGTGGCTCTCCAGTTTGACCGCTTTCTCAGCGCCTCCGAATCCGCTCGCGTACATTGTCGCCGCAATCACCGTCATGATGAGCGCTGGCGGATAAATGCGGAGCAGGCGCCGCGACATGTAGGCAGGCCAGCGCCTCGGTTGGCCGACTTCCTGTCGGTGACGCCACAGGATGATACAGCCGCTCAACACGAAGAAGATATCCACACCACGACTGCTGCCGCTTTGAAAGAGGCCTCCGAACGGCATCTTTCCGGTGATCGGGCTTGTTATTGAGTGGACATGATAGAATAGGACAAGCAGGCTTGCTCCTATCCTTGCCAGATCCAACGAAGAGAGATGTTGCTCGTAGCGACTGCGAACCGCGTCGAAAGTCACATGACCCCCTTACGCGGCGTTAGCCAGGTCCGCGGGATAGCGCATACAGATGATCGAATTTGATGTACGACAAGCTGTGTCGAGTTAAAGCATCCGTTCCTGCTGTGGAAATACCTCGTTTGGCCGAACATGAAGCGGTCTAATGTAGAGCATGCACTCAAAGTATGAGCGTGCTGCGCTTCGCCACGAATTGGAGCTCAGTCGGCTTCAGAACCGATCATCTGCTGCAGCTCCTGTTCGCGGCATATCGTCAGCTGAGCCCGTGCCGGGTCAAAAGCAACCAGACCATTCGCGCGCCAGGAGTTCAGGATGGTGATGATGCTGCGCGTCGTTGCGCCAAGCAAATCCGCCAGATCCCCCTGGCGGAACCGTCCGCCCAGCTGCAGGCCCCGTTCCGTACGGCGACCGTCGCGCGCCGCGAGGTACAGCACCTGCTTTGCCAGCCGGACCTCGAGGCTTTCAAAGGTCGCGTCGCGGAACAGCAGCGACGTCCGACGCAGGCGCCGGGAGAACATGAGGCATAGATCGGCGCCGAGAGATGCATTGTTGTTGAGTGCCTCAAGAAACACCTTGCGGCTAAGTCGCAACAGTCTCACGCGACCTTCGACGACGGCGTCCGCCGAACGCGTACCGCCGTCAATGACGCCGATTTCGCCAAAAATGTCGCCAACCCCGAAGATCTCAATCATGAGACCTTTGCTGCTTCGGTCGATTGCACCGATGCGGACGTGGCCTGTGCCGCCAATCACGGCGTACACGGCGTCCGCCTCATCGCCCTCCGAGAACACCTTTGACCCGTCGCGTGGCTCGACAATTCGTCCGGTCGCCTCAAGGCGGTCCAGTTCGAGAGGATCGACACCTTTGAAGGGCGCGACATCGAGCAACGCTGTCATAGTTTTCTCGGTAGCGAGGGCTGTGAAAGGCTTACTTGGTACAGGCAATGCATGATGCGGTGCCGAGCAGCGGCACACAAGTGGCACGATACACACACTCCATGGATCCTCTTTGCGGCCGCGACTGTGGCATGCTGCCGCTCGCGGCCGCTTCGGGTCCAATAGGCGATCTGTCCGGCTGAAAGCGGAACCTGCTACCGCAACATTGACACCCAGGTCCTACCGTCCGACCATGAGCCAGATCGCGAAAGCAAGTAGTCCCTCGCGTTGCCTCCTCCGCAGGCAGCCGCTGGCGGAGCATGGCAAGGCGAAACCAACCGCCGCCTGCACCTGCGCAGACGCACCGACGACGAGGAGTCCACGAATGCATCGACGTGTCCAATATCCTGATACCATCGAACCACTGGTCCAGTTCATCGAGCAGACCCCGCCTGCCGAAATTATTGATCGCACGCTTGAGAAGCTGCGCTCCGGCACACCCACCAAGACCATGCTGACCGCCTCCGCACTCGCGGTGGTCCGTTCGGCCGATCTGCCCCCCGGCCATCATGGCGGCCCGCTGCATCCGCTGGCCGGTCTGCACGCGATCACCAACCTGGTGAACCGTCTGGAAGGCGAGGACAGGTTCATGCCGATCCTCCAGCACGTCGCGCTCTCGAACAAGCACATCAACGACCCGGTGACGTCGCCGTTCAGCCTGCTGGAGTTCGCCCCGCTCGATCCTTCGGGCGCCCAGGTTAGCCGCACCGCCGATCTCGCCGCCGACGGCTCGGGCGAGGAGGCAGCCACGACCGAGGGCATCGAAGCGGCCAAGGAAGCCTTCCTGAAGGCGTGCAGCCGCGGCGAGGCGCTCAAGGCGGACCACATCTTCCTGTGGCTCTGGGATCACGTCCCCGCCATAGAGGCGTTCGACCTGCTGATGAGTGTCGCCCTGCCGAAGAACGCGCTGGACGACCACTACTTCCTGTTCCCCGGCTATCTCTGGCGCGCCCTCGAGACTTTCGGCACGGAACACCTCAAAGTTCTGTTCCGCCCGGCGGTCCGTTACGTGGCCCGCTTCCCTGCCCAGCGCCTGGTCCCGGAAGCCGATGCGCTGATCGAGGAGCATGGGCTGCTGAACCGCATCCTTCGCCAGCGCACCGGCGAGGATGAGACGAGGAAGATCGGCGAACTTGGCGAAGCGATTCGGGCGGTAAAGGGCTACCCCGACATCCCGAAGATGATCGCCCAGGCGCTGGCCGATGGCCTGTCACTGGAGGGCGCCGGCGAGGCGTTGTCGATTGGCGCGGCGGGCCTGTTCCTCCGCTCGCTCACCGGCAATCCGATGGATGTGCACCTGCACACCAGTGCCAACCTTCGGCGCTACCTGATCCGGCTCGACGGGTTCAGCATGAAGAACAAGCTGCTGACCCTGCTGCTGTGGCACACCGGGCCGGAGGTGAAGTCGACCCAGTATCGCATGGAGGCCGAGTTGCAGCCGGATGCCACCGCGGTCGCCGCGCTGCCTCACCGGTCACAGGAGGAGCTGCTCGAGGCGATCACCCAGAGCATCTACACGCAGCCGCCGACCGACTGGTCGACGGTGACGAATCTTGGGATGATGCGTGCGGTGCCGGAGGTGAAAGAGACCGTCAACCTGGCACAGCAATACGTGAATCTCCGCTACGATCCGCAGGTGCTGATCAACCGGCTCGCTCAGATTGTCTGCCATGACAATTTCACCGAGATGCACGCCTTCAAGCACCATCAGGCGGTGATCGAGGAGTTCCACAACACGCGCGAGCCGTGGCGGTGGATGCACCTGGTGTGCGGCTGCCAGGCGGCAGCGATCTCGTTCGGCAAGAACATGTCGGTTTACGAGGACGCGCTGGAACTGATGCACGCAGCGTAAGGAGAGCGGGTGCGAGCCGCGCCCGCGCTTTCGTTTCATCACAAGGCGCCAATGATGGCGGGGCCAGGTTCCGCCATCATTTTTTCAGCCGTTCCTAACCGCGGCAGCCGACGCTTACTCGATCGGGCGAGAGGCGAGGTTGCGGTTGGCCGCGACATTGTAAGGTGCGGGGACGCGAGCCCAGATTCCAACCGGCATGCCGAAGATGCTGAACAAGGGTCGCGGCTGTGTCGGCGCCTGTTGTGGGCCGAGCCTGCCGATTTCGCCACCGAACCCAGGAGGGCCACCTGCGGCTCCAGCACCGCTCGCTGGCTGCCCTTGCTGTGCGCTCGCGATACCTGCTGCCAGTATGCCGACAAGAGCGAGGAGACTTGTGCGCGCCATTGTCATGGCCTGACGCCTCCATCCATACGCCGCATAAATGGTGACGGCGGCCCCGTGTCGCCCCTGGTCAAGTCCGCTTTTGCAGTATGTCAGCCCTGGCGTTCCGCCATGGCCTGACCGACCGGAACGTATCCGAGCCGAGTGCGTTCCCTTGGGGGTCAGTGGAGGCAAGGGATCAACCGGGACGTATCGCGGGGGTAACTCTCACCGGCTGCGCGGCTGCCGCCGGCAGCATCACAGCGGCACCGCTGCCGCTACGCCATGGTTCGGACGCCGCCGGGCGTCAGCGAACACGCCGCCGAGCGATACGATCGTCCGATCCCACAGTTCAAGTAGGCACGGACAGCGAGGCGACTGCCGTAAGGTCGTCCCGGAGCTTCCTTCGCGCCGGGCTTGACCGCATGCACCGGCAGAGGAGCGAGAATGTATGAATTGCTACAGGTGCTGAGCACCTTGCTTGTGTCGGTGGGCATGGCACTGCCGCTCGCGCACGCATTGGAGTTGCCGGGGAAGCGCCGACTGCAACGTGAAACTTATGTCGCGGTGCAGACGATCTACTACCCGGGCTTCACCATCGGCGGCCTGTTCGGTGAGTTCGGCGCGATACTGTCGACGGGCTTGTTGTTGCTCCTGACGTCGATGGCCACAGCGCGTTTCTGGTTGGTGCTGGCAGCCCTTACATGCCTACGCATCATGCACGCATTATATTGGGTGATTACGCCTCCTGTGAACAAAGTCTGGCTGAAGGACCACAAACTGCGGGGCCCGGGTGCCAACTTCTTTGGCCGGCCAAGCCAGGCTATAGAAGACGATTGGCGACCATTGCGCGATCGCCGGGAAATGTCCCATCTCGCGCGTGGTGTCTTCGCCATGTTGAGCCTCGCAGCCCTGGTGGTCGCCGGTAGGTTGCGCTCTGCTTGAGTGACAGGGGGTGGACATTGTTTACTCATGCCACGAAGGTTGCGAGGGCATGACGATATGAAGCAGTCGCGGAACATCGCGTTCCACACCGCATGAGCATGCCGGGGCTCAGCGGTCGGCGCGTCATCCTCACAGGAGGTGCAAGCGGTATCGGTCGCGCCACCGCGCTGCGTCTGGCGCAGGAAGGCTGCATCCTGGGGATTTTCGATCTGGACGAGACGGGCGCGCAGGCGACGGCAGCGCAGTGCGGCGAGGCACGGGCGTATCACGTCGACATCACCAACCGCGGGCAGATAGCCGCGGCGGTCGCTGCATTTGAGGCGGGATGCGGGCCGGTTGAGGCGATGGCAAACATCGCCGGATGGGATACGCCGGTGAACTTCCTCGATACCGATCGCGAGCTGTGGGACAAGGTGATTGCGATCAATCTCTACGGCCCGCTGAACATGCACCACGTGGTGGCACGCGGTATGGCGGAACGCGGCTTCGGCCGGGTGGTCAATGTTGCCTCCGATGCCGGGCGCGTGGGTTCGTCCGGCGAGGCGGTGTATGCTGCGTGCAAGGGCGGCATGATTGCGTTCACCAAGACGCTCGCGCGCGAACTGGCACGTAGAGGTGTCACGCTGAACGTGGTGTGCCCGGGGCCGACCGAGACACCGCTGTTCGAAAACTTCCGCGCCGCATCACCGTCGATCGGCGATGCGCTGGCACGTGCCATTCCACTGCGGCGCCTGGGACAACCCGACGACTACACCGGGATGATCGCATTCCTGCTGTCGGATGATGCGAGCTATATCACCGGGCAGACTATCAGTGTGTCCGGCGGATTAACGATGGTATAGACGGCGAACTGTTCCGGCTTGGGGGAAACGATCATGCCAACGACGGTATATTTCGCCACCAACCGCGTCGTGCGTGGCCCGTTGGAAGACTGGCGCAGCTACACTTCCGATATCGTATCGCCCTCGGATCCGACGGCGATCACCTATGCCACGGCGTTCATCGACCAGACCGATCTGACGGCCGACAAGACCGGAGCGATCCTCGGTATTCAGGATGTGCAGCGTGGCGGCTTCAGCCAACAGGCGATCGACGACCTCTCGTCGCCTGGACGTAACCTGCTGGTCTTCATCCACGGCTTCGCCAACAGTTTCGAAAATGCGTTGACACGTGCGGCGTTCAACCGGGAATGGTTAGCGGGTTCCAATGTGCCGGCCGCCGATACGACCGTGGTGGCATTCAGCTGGCCCTCCGAAGGGCACCTCCTGTCATTTCCCTTCCCTTGGGAGCAGTACAAGCGGGACCAGACGACAGCCGGGCAATCAGGCCAGCATATCATGACCTTCTTCGCCAACCTGCTGCCCCTGGTCACCAGCGCGCGTGCTACCGGGAACCGAGTGATCCTGCTGGCGCACAGTATGGGCAACTGGGCACTGCAGGCGGCCGTTGAGAGTTGGTTCGCTCACGGGAATGGCCCTGCCAAGCTGTTCGACGCGGCACTTCTGGCGGCGGCCGATGAACGCTACGATGGGTTCGACTTTCCCCCGACCGGACGGCTGACCGCGCTCAAGGAACTGGCGACGCGGATCTGTACTTATTTCAGTGTCCATGACGCAGTGCTGCATCTAAGCATGACGGTCAACCTGGGCGCCAAGCGGCTCGGCCAGGAAGGACCGCACGACAGGGCAAATTCAACGCATTTTCCGCCGGCAATGTACCCCATGATCGACTGCAGCGGTTTTCACGACTTCGACTTCGACTTTGCCAGCTCGCATCAGTACTATCGACGCTCGCCAGCAGCGCGTCAGCTCATCGCTGCAGCGATGGCGGGAAAGTAAGGCCGCATCAGAAGCCCAGCCGGCGGCGGAAGTCATCGTCGCGCAGGCTGAACTCTTTGCCCGCGAGGTCATCTGCCTGGCTGCTACACAGATAAGCAATGGCACGCGCCGGATGCGCTACCGGGGTTAGCTGCTCGCGCGGTATCCGGCTGATCATGTTGATACCAGAGGCACGGATTGTCACCTGCATATCGGTGTCGGTGGTACCGGGTTGAAAGCCGAACACGCGAATACCGCCGGCCCGATGCTCCAGATCGATCGCGCGCGTCAGCATCGCCAGCCCTGCCTTGCCGGTGCAATACGCGCTCCAGCCCTCCAGCGGGCGGATGGCCGCACCGGACGAAACGTTGATGATGTCGCCGTGCCCGCGTTCCAGCATGCCGGGCAGCACGGCGCGGATCGCGTAATAGGCACCGATAAGGTTGATCTCGATGCTGCGCGCCCACTCGCGGGGATCGGCGGCGGCGACCATGCTGATCGGCTCGATGACGCCGGCATTGTTGACCAGGATGTCGGGCGGACCGAGACGCTGCGTGGTCTCATGCACCAGCCGTTCGCACGCGGCGTAGTGGGATACGTCGCATGTCAGTGCGGCTGCCTTGCCGCCGTTCAAGGTAATGTGTTGCGCATTCGCCTCCACCGGCGCCAGGCTGCGCGCTGCCAGCATGACCGATGCGCCGGCTTCTGCGAGCGCCTGTGCTGCCGCGGCGCCAATACCACGACTCGCACCCGTTACGATTGCAACTTTTCCCGCAAGGTCCGGCATCGCGCTTCTCCTGCCACATTGGACACTCAGGCTACCGGTGAGTATCCTGACGGCCAAGCAAGCGCCAGAGGGGATGTCGAATGCCGAGCAGCGTGACGTGGAATGAGACCTCCATGCCTATTGCCGGAACCAAGCTGCATTTGATGCGTGCCGGCAGCGGACGTCCGGTACTGGTGTTGCATCACGATATTGGCACGCCGGACCGGCTGCCATTCTACGACACGTTGGCGCAAAGCTTCGACGTGCTGGTGCCGCACCATCCTGGCTGGGGCAAGTCGGAACGGCCACAGTGGCTGCGCAGCGTGCGCGACATCGCCGCGATGCACAGCTGGATGCTTGCCGACCTGGGGCTGAAAGACGTGTCGCTGGTGGGACTGGGCTTTGGCGGCTGGATCGCGGCCGAGATGGCCACCCAGTCGCCGGCCACATACCACAGGCTGGTGCTGGTCGGCGCGATGGGCATCAATCCGCCGGATGGCTATATCGCCGACCAGGCGATCGTGTCGTATCTCGATTACCCGAAGGCGGGTTTCCACAACCAGGAAGCGTTCATGCGCGTCTATGGCGACGTGACAACGGACCAGCTGGAGCAGTGGGACATCTGCCGTGAGATGGTGTTCCGCACCGCGTGGAAACCGTACATGTACTCGCAGACGCTGCCGCACCTCCTGGGTGGCGTGAGGACGCCGGCGCTGGTGGTGTGGGGCGATGATGATAAACATGTGCCGAAGAGCGCGGGCGACGTCTACGTCAAGTCGCTGCGCAACGCGCGGCTGGAAACCGTCGCTGCCTGCGGGCACTATGTTGACATGGAAAAACCAGACGAGCTGGCGAGGCTCGTCTTGACATTTGTCAATGCGAACTGAAGGGAGCACGCCATGCACCTGATGTACTTTACCGAACAGCCGATGGCCGCCTACGACGCGAAGGAAGGGCTGAAATACGGCGCCACCGCACTGACCTTCTCCAACAGCCACTATGACCCGGTCGAGGGCAGCCGGCTCTACAACGAGTACCTTGAAGAGTACATCATGGCCGACGAGTGGGGCGTCGACGGCATCATGCTGAACGAGCACCACAATGCGCCGTTCTGCATGCAGTCGCGCACCAACATGTTCGGCGCGATCCTCGCGGCAGTGACCAAGCGGGCGAAGATCGTCTTCCTCGGCAACCCGTTGCCACTGGCGGACAATCCGGTCCAACTCGCCGAAGAGATCGCGATGATCGATATGATCTCCAAGGGCCGGGTGGTATCGGGCTTCGTGCGCGGCGGCGGCCAGGAGCAGCTGGCCAACGGAGTGAACCCTGCCTACAACCGGGAGCGCTTCGTCGAGGCGCACGACCTCGTCACCAAAATCTGGACCGAGCCCGGACCGTTCCGCTGGGAAGGGACACACTACCAGCATCGCGTGGTCAACCCCTGGGCACTCCCGGTGCAGAAGCCGTATCCTCGGGTGTGGATACCCGGCGTGCTGTCGCGTGAGACAGTGATCTGGACGGCGCAGCAGCGCTATCCGTACATCGCGCTGAATACCGCAATCGACGCGACGAAGACGATCTGGGACACCTACTCGAAGGCAGCGAAAGAGGTCGGCTACGATGCCGGCCCGGAAAACTTCGGCTACCTGATCCGCGTGCACGTGCAGGACAACGAAGAGAAGGCGCTGCAGAACGCGCGCCAGTTCATGTGGATGCAGGGCGAGTTCACCGGTCTGGCACATCCGGTCTGGGCCAATCCAGCCGGCTATTTCTCGCCTTCCGGCCGGCGCGGCTTTGTCGAGTTCGCGGTGGGGCGTGCCAAGAACCCGCGCGGCCAGCCAACCTTCGAGGAACAGGTCGCCGACACAATGATCATCGCCGGCACGCCGGACCAGGTGATCGCGCGTCTGAAGCATCTGATCGAGCAGACGCGTCCTGGCATCATGGGCATCTGGGGCAACGACGGCACGGTGTCGAAGGAGGATCGTCGCCGCTGCATCGAGCTGCTGGTGAAGGAGGTGATGCCGGCAGTCAAGGAGCACGGCAAGTCGCTCGGCCTGAAGGACCCGTGGGAAGCGAACGCGCCGGTGCACCTGCGCTATTCGACCGACATCCCGGTGCAGCGCGCCGCGGCGGAGTAAACGACCATTTGTGACAGCAGGGTGCGCCGGCCTGTTATAGCGCACCCTGCCTACAAGTTTCAGTCCACCCGGCCATACCTGGCGAAGTGCTTTTGACCAGCGTCGCGGGTCAGTTGTGTGAAGCGACGCTCCTCAGTTCGAACTTCTGTATCTTCCCGGTCGATGTCTTCGGCAGTGGTCCGAAGGTGACGAAGCGCGGGCATTTGAAATGCGCCAGATGCCTACGGCACCAGGCGATGATGTCGGCTTCGGTCACTTTGCCGGCGTCGGGTTTCAGTGTGACAAAGGCCTGCGGCGTCTCACCCCATTTTTCGTCTGGACGTGCCACCACCGCGGCCTCCATCACGTCAGGGTGCTTGTAAAGCACCTCCTCTACCTCCAGCGAGCTGATGTTCTCACCGCCGGAGATGATGATGTCCTTTGCCCGGTCCTTGACCTCGACATAGCCATCGGGATGCATCACCGCGAGATCGCCGGTGTGAAACCAGCCTCCGGCGAACACGTCGTCGCTTGCCGCGGAGTTCTTCAGATAGCCCTTCATCACCGTGTTGCCGCGCAACATCAGCTCACCCATCGTGGCGCCATCCGCTGGCACTGGCGCCATGGTGGCGGGATCGAGCACCGTCGCGTCCTGCAGAGTTGGCGTATTCACGCCCTGCCGGGCCATGAAGGCTGCCTTCTGCTCTATCGCCATGTCATCGAGCTCGGGCTGCCACATGCAGACGGTTGAAGGGCCATAGCTTTCGGTCAGACCATAGAGATGGGTAACCGCAAAGCCCATCGCCTCCATGCGGGCGATCACCGTGGAGGGTGGCGCAGCGCCGCCAGTGGCGATCTGCACGGTCTGCGGGAACGTGCGGCGCGCCTGCTCCGGCGCATGGATCAGCATGCTCAGCACCACCGGTGCGGCGCACATATGCGTCACGCCATGTTCGGCGATTGCGGCAAAGATCGGCGCGGGCTCGACGCGACGCAGGCAAATATGTGTGCCGCCAGCCAGCGTCACCGCCCAGGTGTAGGTCCAGCCGTTGCAATGGAACATCGGCAGTGTCCACAGATAGACGCTGCGCGGCGACAACCCAAAGGTCAGCGCATTGCCGACCGCGTTGAGGTAGGCGCCGCGGTGATGCAGCACCACGCCCTTGGGGTTTCCTGTCGTGCCGGACGTATAGTTCAGCGCGATCGCCTGCCACTCGTCGTCGGGCAGGCACACGGGAAACTGTGGATCACCGCCTGCAATGAAACCCTCGTACTCACCGTCGATATCGATGACCCGAGGACCGGACGTCGGCATCAATGGGGCGAGCTCGCCATCAACCAGCACGATCTTGGCTTCCGAGTGCTGCAGGATAAAACCAACCGCCGCCGCATCCAGACGGATATTGATCGAGCACAGCACCGCGCCGAGCATCGGCACGGCGTAGTGTGCCTCCAGCATTTCAGGGATGTTGGGCGCCATGATCGCCACGGTGTCGCCTTTGCCGATGCCCACATTGGCCAAGGCCGATGCCAGCCGGCGTGCACGATCGAAGAACTGCGCATAGGTGTAGCGTCGCTCGGCGTAGATCACTGCAGTGCGCGATCCATAAACGCGGGCTGCCCGCATCAGGAAAGACACCGGCGAAAGCGGCACATAATTGGCCGGATTGCGGTCAAGGTTCTGCTCGTAGATGGACATGGCGCTATCCTTGCGCATGGTATTCCCTTCTCCTAGCGTAAGTCGGGAATGCCGATCGAGGAACAGCCATGGGCGGTTCGGTCAAACTGACAGTGCAGGACTATGTTGCCACCGTGGTGATGGACCGTCCGCCGGTCAACGCGCAGAACTCGGAGTTTCGCCAGGAACTGATCACCACCTTCGATGCGCTGACCGATCGCAACGATGTGCGCGTAGCGATCCTGACCGGAACCGGAAGGATGTTCTCTGCCGGCGCCGACATGAAGGAACGGCCCGACCCCGACCATCCGGGCGAATACTGGCATTTCAACCGGCTGGCGCGCGAATGCTTCAACGCCATCGCCGAATGTGCCAAGCCGGTGATCGCCGCGGTGAATGGGCCGGCGCTCGGGGCGGGTCTCGGGCTGGCCGCGTCCTGCGACATCATTCTGTGTTCCGACAATGCGCAGCTTGGCATGCCGGAGATCGATGTCGGCCTGGCCGGCGGTGCAGCGATGCTGCAGACGCTGTTCGGCCGTTCGCGGGCGCGGCGCATGTTCTACACCGGCTGGCGGGTGCCGGCCGAGGAACTGTATCGCACCGGCGTCGTGGAATGCTGCGTGCCGTTGGAGGAGTTGATGCCGGAGGCGCTGAAGCTTGCCGCCGAGATCGCATCGAAGAGCCCGATCGGCATGCGCTATGCCAAGCAGTCGATGAACACCACGATGCACATGCCGGCGCGCGACGGCTACCGCTTCGAACAGGGCGTCACCGTGATGTTGAGCAAGACCGAAGATGCGCAGGAGGCCCGCCGGGCCTTCATCGAAAAGCGCAAGCCGGTGTTCAAGGGACGCTGAGCGATGGATCTGCAGCTGAAGGGCAAGACAGCCCTGGTGACCGGCGCCAGCATGGGGATCGGCCGGGCCATTGCCAAAATGCTGGCAATCGAAGGTGTGCGCGTTGCTGCGGCGGCGCGGCGCGTCGAGTTGCTGGAGGCGATGGCCGAGGAAGCAGTTGCCGCAGGTGGAGTGCGTCCCGTGCTGGTGCGGCAGGACATCATGGCGGCAGACGCAGCGGAGATGCTGCGCGATATCGCCTACGCCGAACTCGGGCATGTCGATATCCTGGTCAACAACGCCGGTGGCAGCCGGGTGCTGCCGATCGACGCACCGGAGGAACGCTGGGTAGAGGCGATGACGCTGAACTTCACCCGTCAGCGGCAGATCGCGCATGCGTTGCTGCCAAAGATGATCGAGCGACGCTGGGGGCGAATCATCAACATCACCGGCAAGTCGGAGCCCGAGCATCTGAATGGGGCGTTCTCCGCGAAGGCGGCATTGCATGCCTGGGCGAAGGGACTGTCGCGCGAGGTGGGGCAGTACGGCATCACGGTGAACTCGATCCCGCCGGGCCGCATCATGAGCGAGCAGATCCGCCGCAACTATCCCGAAGACTACCGCAAGAGCTTCGCCGAGACCGAGATACCGGTCCGCTACTGGGGTGAGCCGGAAGACCTTGCAGTGATGGCGGTGTGGCTCGCATCGCCGTTGGCTCGCTACATCACCGGAACTGTCATTCCGGTGGATGGCGGCTTGCGACGGTATCAGTTCTGAAAGGTCGACGTCATGCGTCAGATGGTTCTGGTCGGGTTTCTGCAGGCACAGAACTGCACGACGCTGGCGAGTTCCTGGCGGCATCCTGAAAGCCGCACGGATTTCACCACCGCGGCGTATTACCAGAAGATCGGGCAGGTGCTGGAGGAAGGGAAATTCCAGCTCGCGTTCTTCGACGACCGGTTGGCGATGCCGGATATCTATGGCGGCAACCCCGCCGAAGTCGTGGCAAACGGCGTGCGGGTGGTGAAGCTGGACCCGGTTGCCACCTTGCTGGCCATGGGTTTTGCCACACGTCGTCTGGGCATCGGCGCCACCGCATCGACCACCTATTACGAGCCATTCGATGTTGCACGGCGATTCCAGACGGTGGACCACATGCTGGGCGGTCGGGCGGCGTGGAACGTGGTCACGTCGGTGAATGATGGCGAGGCGCATAACATGGGGCGCGAGGTACACCTCGCACACGACCTGCGATATGATCGTGCCGACGAGTTCATGGAAATCGTCCTCGGCTGCTGGAATGGCTGGGAAGACGATGCGCTCGTGGTGGACAAGCAGTCAGGGCTGTTCGCGCATCCGGACAAGGTGCGCCGCATGGAGTACCGCGGGAAGTACCTGACGTCGCGCGGCACATTCACCGTGCCGCGGTCACCGCAGGGACATCCGGTGATCATCCAGGCAGGCTCTTCGGATCGCGGCGTGCGATTCTCCGAGCGCTGGGCGGAGACGGTGTTCGTCGGCTATCCCGATTTCGAAGAGGGCAAGCGCCGCTATGCGGCCTTCAAGGAAGGCATTGCGCGGCAAGGACGCGATCCGAATCTGGTGACCGTCAATACGATTGCCTATCCCGTGGCGGCGGCGACCAAGGCGGAAGCCGAGGACAAGATGGCGCTGATCGATGGCCTGTATCGCGAGGTCGACGGCTTGTCGCTGCTGTCCGAGGCGTTGAATTTTGATTTCGCCAGGAAAGCGATGGACGAGGCGTTCACCGACGAGGAGCTGGAAGGCATGTCGGGAATGCAGGCGATGCGCGATCGGGTGATGCGTATGATCGGACGCAATCCGACCGTGCGGGACTTCCTGGAGGTGACGCGGCGCGGGCGGCCGCGCGAGGCGATCGTCGGAGGTCCGAAGGACATCGCCGACCGGCTGGAACAGTGGTTCGTCGAGCGCGCGTGCGATGGTTATGTGGTCGGCGGCACACACATCCCAGGCACATTCGAGGATTTTGTAAAGTTTGTCGTGCCGGAACTGCAGCGGCGCGGAATTTTTCAAAAGGATTACAAGGGCGCGACGTTGCGCGAGAACCTCGGGCTACTTCGGCCGACAGCGACCAGAGCAGAGGGCGCTAATAACCGGCACTGCTGATGCACCAACATTTGCGTGTCATTGCGAGGAGCGCGGCGACGAAGCAAGCTCGGAGACGAAGCGCACCGCCATAGGGATTGCTTCGCCCCGCTTATGCGGGGGTCGCAATGACAGCGCCAGGCCTCTAGGAGGGAACGATGCCAGACTGGGAGATAAGCGGCGAGTACATGGAGAGCTGCAACTGCGATTACTTGTGTCCCTGCATCTACACCAATCCGCAGGGCGAGGTGACGCATGATCACTGCACCGCCGCGCTGATCTTCCGCATCGACCAGGGCGTGCGCGGCGCTACTGACCTCTCCGGGCTGTGCTTCGCGCTGCTGATCCGCTCCGGGAAGATCATGGCCGATGGCGACTGGGTGTTCGCCGGCGTGGTGGACGATCGGGCCAACGCGGCGCAGCGTGCCGCATTGGCGCCGATCGTCTCCGGCGAGGCGGGTGGCACGCCAGGCATGATCCGGAGCAATCTGGTGAGCGACTTTCGTGGCGTGCAGTTCAAGCCGATCGAGTTCAAGACCGAGGGGCTGAAGCGCTCGGTCAATATCCCGGACATGTTGTCGTTCGAGATCGAGGGCGTTGCGTCGCGCAACCGCGGTGGCGAACCGTTCTTTATCGACAACACGGCGCATCCGGCAAATCGGCGGTTGGCGCTGGCGCGTGCGAACCAGTTTCATCTGCACGGGTTCGGCCTTGATCTGGATATGGCTGGCAAAGGCAACAACGGCCACTTCGCCGCATTTTCCTGGGCGGCGTAACCCCTATGAACCTGCTGCGCCAGGGCCGCATCATGCCGCTCCTGGCGATCGCCGCCGTGACGGCCATCGCCTGGCTGTACTTGTTCACTGCGCGCCAAGGCATGGACATGGCAATGGGCGATATGCCCGACATGCCAGGCATGGCGATGCCCTTCGCCGTGCCCTGGGTGTTCGCCATGTGGTGGGTGATGATGCTTGGCATGATGTTGCCAGGTGCCGCGCCGATGATCCTGACCTTCGGCACGCTCCAGCGGCGCAAACGCGAGCGCGACGGAACCTACGTGCCAATGGTGCTGTTCGTCGCCGGCTACCTGCTGGTTTGGGGTGCGTTCAGCCTGGCGGCGACCGCAGCGCAATGGGCACTGCAACACTATGCGCTGCTGTCGCCGGCGCTGGCCATGGGGAATTCGGTACTCGGTGGCATTCTGTTCGTTATGGCGGGGATTTATCAATTCACGCCGCTGAAGCATGCCTGTCTCAGTCATTGCCGGTCACCATTCGCTTTCCTGCTGAACCACTGGCGCGACGGATGGGCGGGGGCATTGCGCATGGGCGCCGAACACGGGTTGTATTGCCTAGGCTGCTGCTGGCTCCTGATGGCGTTGCTGTTTGCGGCGGGGGTGATGAACCTGCTCTGGGTTGCCGCGATCGCGGTCTTTGTATTCGCCGAGAAGTTGCTGCCGGTTGGCGTTCGGATCGAACGGATCGGTGGCGGGGCGATGATGTTGTTTGGCGTGTGGCTGTTAGCCCAATGATCCGGGAGGAGTGTGAAATGACACAGGTTGGCACAGGCGACTATCGCTATGAGGTGATCCGCGATTTCGTCAAGATGCCGCCAGGCGAATCGCTCGGCATCGTCAGCCGGGTGGCGACGGATTCGCAGGATCGCATCTACGTCTTCCAGCGCAAGAACCCGCCGGTGGTGGTGTTCGATCCGGACGGCAAGTACCTGGGCGCCTGGGGGTCCGGCGAGGTCACCGACCCGCACGGCCTGAAGATCATCGATGACATCGTGTATACAACCGACCGTTCCGACTCAGTCGCGAAATCGTTCACACTGGACGGCAAGCCACTGCTGGAACTGGGGCAGCGCGGCGTGCACTCCGACACCGGCTGCACTGGGTCGCCCTGGCTCGCGCAGCGAGCGGCCGGGCCGTTCAATCACCCAACCGAGATGCTGGCGCATCCCAATGGTGCCATCTACGTGACCGACGGTTATCGCAACGCGCGGGTGCACCGCTTCACGCGAGAGGGCCGGCTGGTCGCATCATGGGGCACGCCGGGCAAAGGGCAGGGCGAGTTCCATCTGCCGCACAGCATTGCCTTCGATCCGGACGGCAACCTGTACGTAGCCGACCGGTCGAACAAGCGCATTCAGATCTTCTCGCCGGACGGCAAGTTCTTGGGCCAGTGGACCGGCATGGGCGGCCCGAACGACATTACCCGCGGCAAGGATGGCAACTTCTACATCGCTGAACAGGAAGACGGCGACAAACCGGCATACGTCTGCGTGCGCGATTCCAAGGGAAACGTGCTGGCTCGAATGGAGAGCCGCCACGTGCACGGCGTGGGAGTGGACTCGCACGGCAACGTCTATGCTGGGCTGACAGTGGATCGGAGTGTGGACAAGTTCGTGCGGTTGCACTGAATTGCGGTAGGTGAAGGGATCGGCGCAGCCGGTCAGCCATTGAAACTGGCCGCCTCGCCGACCTACTGATGAGCGATACAATCAGGAACCTGCCCGTGAACCAAGCCATCCAGCTGACCCGCTTGCCCTCTGGCCTGACTGTCGTCACCGAACGCATGGAGCGGGTCGAGACGGTGTCGCTGGGGGCCTATGTGGCGACCGGCTCGCGGCATGAGCAGGAGGCTGAGAACGGCGTCTCCCACTTTCTGGAACACATGGCCTTCAAGGGGACCGAGCGGCGGGCGGCAGCGCAGATTGCCGAAGAGATCGAAGCGGTGGGCGGCCATATCAATGCCTATACCGCGCGGGAGCAGACCGCCTATTACGTCAAGGTTCTGAAGGAGGATACCGCGCTGGCCGCCGACATCATCGGCGACATCCTGACCCACTCCACTTTTGAGCCGGAGGAGCTGGAACGGGAGCGGGGCGTGATCCTGCAGGAGATCGGTCAGGCGAACGACACGCCGGACGACATCATATTCGACCACTTTCAGGAACATGCCTACCCCGGCCAGCCCCTGGGGCGGCCAGTGCTGGGGTCCGAAGACGGGATCCGGTCGATGCCCCGGACCACACTGACCGGGTATATGCGGCGGCACTATGCGGCGCCCAATGTTGTGGTCGCTGCCGCCGGTGCGCTGCGGCACGAGCAGATCCTGGACCTGGTCAACCAGCATTTTGCCGATCTGTCGCTCGACCCGGTCCCGGAAATGCTGCCGGCGCGGTACGGCGGTGGGGAGTTCCGCGAAGCGCGCGACCTGGATCAGGTGCACATCGTTCTGGGCTTCCCGTCGGTTGGCTACGGCGACCGCGACTACTATCCGGCGCTGCTGCTCTCGACGCTGCTGGGGGGTGGTATGTCGTCCCGGCTGTTCCAGGAGGTGCGAGAGAAGCGGGGCTTGGTGTACTCGATCTACTCGTTCAGCTCTCCCTTCCTCGACGGTGGCTTGTTCGGAATCTATGCCGGCACCGGTGAGAGCGAGGCCGAGGAGCTTGTACCCATCACGCTCGAGGAACTGCGCAAGGTCCAGAGCGAGGTGACCGAGCCGGAGCTGGCGCGTGCTCGCGCGCAGGTAAAGGCCAGTTTGCTGATGTCCCTGGAGAGCACGGGCAGCCGTTGCGAGCAACTCGCTCGGCAGTTGCAGGTATTCGGTCGGGTGGTGCCGACCGCGGAGACGGTGGCGAAGCTGAATGCAGTCACCACCGCCGACGTGTGCCGCGCCGCCACGCGGCTGTTTCGCGGGACACCGACGCTGGCGACGATGGGTCCGGCGGAGAGGGTCCCGGCGCTTGGGGATATCGTAGAACGACTGGCGGCTTGAACCACCGCGGCGTCCGGACTACGCTTAGCTAAGTCTTTGGACGGGTCGATGCCTACAGTCAACATCCATGCCGCGAAGAGTCAGTTGTCGCGGTTACTCGACGCGGCGGTCGCTGGCGAGGAAGTCATTATCGCCAAGGCGGGAAAACCGGTGGCGCGTCTGGTGCCGATCGAGCCGAAGCGGGAGCCGCGGAAGCTGGGCATACTGGCCGGCCAACTCCATGTTTCGGATGATTTCGACGACCCTCTGCCTGACGAGATCATCGCCGAATTCGAGGGACGGTGACACGGGCCCTGTTGGATACGCATCTGCTGATTTGGGCTCTCGACGAGTACGGCCGATTACCGGCCGATATGCGCGACCTGCTTCAGGATCCCACCAACGAGATCGTGTTCAGCGTGGTGAGCATTTGGGAAATCGCCATCAAGGCACGGCTTGGCAAAATCAGTTTCGCGGTTCGACCAGAGGACATCGCCTCATCGGCCATCTCGACCGGGTTTGTCGAGTTGCCACTGCGCTGGCAAGCCGCCGCCGCTCTCGCCAATCTACCAATGCATCATCGCGATCCGTTCGATCGCGCCATTGTCGCACAAGCGATGTCGGAGCCTGTTCATCTCTACACGGTCGACAGAAAGCTCATTCCTTATTCTCCGCTTGTCAGGGCCATATGAAGAAAACGAATGGAGCAGGGAGCTCACAATGCCTGAACCGCTCGACCTCCTCGCTGACCTGATCGGTCGGGCCCGCGCGGCTGGCGCGGATGCGGCGGACGCGGTGCTGATCTCCGGCACGGCCATCGGCGTGCAGCGCCGGTTAGGCAAGACGGAGCATGCAGAGCGATCCGAAGGCCGCGATGTGGGGCTGCGCGTATTCCTCGGGCAGCGGGCGGCGATCGTGTCCTCCAGCGCCATCGACCCTGCCAGCTTCACCGAACTCGCCGAGAGGGCGATCGCCATGGCGAGAGTGGTGCCAGAAGATCCATATGCCGGTCTCGCCGAGACCGCCGCTCCGCCGGAGCCGGTGGCGCTGGACCTGGAAGACCCGACGGAGCCATCCACCGAGGACCTGATGAACCGCGCCGCGGCCGCCGAAGAGGCCGCATTGGCGGTGTCCGGGGTCACCAACTCGGAGGGCGCAGAGGCTGGTTTCTCGCGCACCGAGGCATTCCTGGTTACCTCGGCTGGTTTCGCCGGGCGTCATGCGCGCACCGGCCACTCGGTGTCCGCCACAGCACTCGCTGGCAGCGGGACAGCGATGCAGCGGGACTACGACTACCACTCGACAGTGTACCTGGCCGACCTCGATGACCCCGCGGCGATCGGCCACAGCGCCGGCGAACGGGCTGTCATCCGGCTGAACCCCACCCGGCCGAAGACAGCGAAACTGCCGGTGGTGTTCGATCCCCGCGTCGCGGGCAGCCTGCTCGGGCACCTGATCGGAGCGATCAGCGGGGCGTCGGTCGCCCGTGGCACGACATTTCTCAAAGATCGCCTGGGAACGCGCGTTTTCCCCGATACGATACGGATCCATGACGATCCTCGCCGGGTGCGCGGACTGCGCTCGCGCGCCTTTGACGGCGAAGGAACTCCCACCGCCGCGCGCGACATCGTGGCCGCGGGCGTGCTGACCACCTGGCTGCTCGACAGCCGGTCGGCGCGACAGCTTGGCATGCGGTCCACCGGCCATGCATCGCGCGGCACAGGTGGGCCACCGGCACCGGGTCCAACCAACCTGTGTCTTTCGCCCGGGGAAATGGCCCCGGCGCAGCTGATGGCAGACATCAAGCTGGGCCTCTACATCACCGAGATGATCGGCATGGGCGTGAACGGGGTGACGGGCGACTACAGCCGCGGCGCATCCGGCTTCATGATCCGTAACGGGGCGATCGCCGAGCCGGTGGCGGAGATCACCGTCGCCAGCAATCTGCTGGAGATGTTTGCGCACCTGACTGCGGCCAACGATCTACAGTTCCGGCGTGGCACCGATGCGCCGACCGTCCGCGTCGAAGGGATGACGATGGCTGGTGCCTGAGGCGCACCAGCACCATATTTCTGCGCATGATCACAAAACAGAGAAAAGCGATGCGACGGACGTCCATGGGATTGGCGGCGGTATCCGCCTTGGCCCTTGCGCTGGCGCCGGGCCTTGCGGATGCCCGCGCCGGCGGTGGCAGTTCGTTCGGCAGCCGCGGCAGCATGACATGGTCGTCTCCGCCGACGACGCGGACCGCGCCCTACGCGGCCGCGCCGATGCAGCGCAGTGTGACGCCGAACAATCCCTCCCCTGGGTACGGCGGCTATAACGCACCTGGCTACGGGCCGCGCTCCGGCTTCATGTCGGGGTTGATGGGGGGCCTGATCGGCGCGGGGCTTGGCGGGCTGTTGCTTGGCCACGGGTTCTTCGGCGGCATGATGGGGTTCGGCGGCTTCCTCGGATTCCTGCTGCAAATCTTCCTGATCGTGCTGTTGGTGCGCTTCCTGATCGGCCTGTTCCGCCGCTCTTCGCCGGCGCTGGCCGGCGGCCCCAACATCTTTGCGCGCAGCGGAGCACCCCCGGTGGGCGGAGGCTTTGCGCAACCGAGCGGACCGCCGCCGTTGCAGATTGGCCCACAGGACTACCAGGCGTTCGAGCAGCAGCTGCAGGCGATCCAGGCCGCGTGGAGCCGACATGACCTGAACGCGCTGCGCGCGTTGGTGACGCCGGAGATGCTCGGCTACTTTTCCGAGCAATTGGCCGATCAGGCGAGCCGGGGCGTGCGCAACGAGGTGACGAATGTGCGCCTGCTGCAAGGCGACCTCGCACAGGCGTGGAGCGAGGGCAATCGGGAATACGCCTCGGTGGCGATGCGATTCTCGATGGTCGACGTGACGGTGGATGCCAACGGACGGATCGTGGACGGCAACCCGAACGAGCACGTGACGGCGACCGAGCTTTGGACGTTCGTCCGCTCGCCGGGCGGGCAGTGGATCCTGTCAGCGATCCAGCAGGCGCGATAGAAGTAGCATCTGCTGCCAAGGGACACGGAGGACGCAAGCGTCCTCCGTACCCGTTGTGGCGACATCTCTGGAGGACACGCCATGACCGCGATCGATCCGATCCCGTATTCTGACGCGAAGATCCGCCGCATCCTGTCGACGGTGCGCACCATCGCGATGGTTGGCGCGTCATCCAACTGGAACCGCCCGAGTTATTTCGTGATGAAATATCTGCAGGGCAAAGGCTATCGGGTCATTCCGGTGAACCCGGGCACCGCCGGCCAGGAACAGCTGGGCGAAAAGGTCTACGCCAGCCTGCGCGACATTCCCGACAAGATCGACATGGTGGACATCTTCCGCGCCTCGGACCAGGCGGGGCCGATCGTCGACGATGCGATTGCGATCGGTGCAGCGGTAGTGTGGATGCAGCTTGGCGTCCGCAACGATGCGGCCGCTGCGCGCGCCGAAGCCACCGGCATCGAAGTGGTCATGAACCGCTGCCCCAAGATCGAGTTCGGCCGTCTCGGTGGCGAATTGTCGTGGAGCGGCGTGAACTCGGGGATCATCCGCAACCGGGCGCCGGAGGCTCCGACAGAACGCAAATCGAAGCCGCGCAGCTTGCCGTCTGCCAATGTGAACTATGGTTTCGAGACGCGCGCGGTGCATGCGGGGGCGGCGCCAGATCCGACTACCGGCGCACGCACGACGCCGATCTTTCAGACCACGGCTTACGTGTTCGACGATGTCGATCACGCTGCTTCGCTCTTCAACCTGCACAATTTCGGCTACATTTACTCGCGGCTGACCAATCCGACAGTGGCGGTCTTGGAAGAGCGCATCGCCAGTCTGGAAGGCGGACGAGCGGCCTGCGCAGCGGCCTCTGGCCACGCGGCGCAGTTCATCACCTTCGCCACCATGATGGAGCAAGGTGACGAATTCGTCGCATCACGCAACCTATATGGCGGATCGCTGACCCAGTTCGGCCTGTCCTTCAAGAAGCTTGGCTGGACCTGCCATTTCGTCGATCCGCACGATCCGGAGAATTTTCGTCGCGCGCTGACGCCGCGCTGCAAGGCGATCTTTCTTGAGAGCCTGGCGAATCCCGGTGGGATCATCGTCGATCTGGAAGCGGTGGCGAAGGTTGCGCACGAAGCCGGTCTTCCGCTGATCGTCGATAACACGCTGGCGACACCATACCTGTGCCGCCCCATCGAATGGGGCGCCGATCTGGTAGTGCATTCCACGACCAAGTTCCTCGACGGCCACGGCAATTCGCTGGGTGGCGTGGTGGTCGAGAGCGGCAGGTTCGACTGGTCGCAGGGGGGAAAATTCCCGGCGCTGACCGAGCCTGAGCCGGCCTATCACGGACTGCGCTTCTACGAGAATTTCGGCGACTTCGCATTCACCACCAAGGCGCGTGCGGTGGCGCTGCGCGACTATGGACCGACGCTCGCGCCGATGAACGCGTTTCTGACCATCACCGGGATCGAAACACTGCATGTCCGGATGGAACGGCACTGCGCCAATGCGCAGAAGGTGGCGGAGTTCCTGGAGCGGCATCCGCGGGTTGCGTGGGTAACCTACGCAGGACTGGAATCGAGCCCGTATCGTGCGTTGGCACGCAAATACCTGCCGAAGGGTGCGGGCGCGGTATTCACGTTCGGTGTGCGCGGCGGCTACGATGCCGGGGTGAAGCTGGTGGAGAACGTCCGGCTGTTCTCGCATCTGGCCAATATCGGCGATACCCGCAGTCTGATCCTGCACCCGGCATCGACGACGCACCGACAGCTGACAGACGAGCAGCGCCTCGCCGCAGGCGCCGGGCCGGACGTGATCAGGCTGTCGATCGGGCTGGAGACCGCAGAGGACCTGATCGCGGATCTGGATCAGGCGCTGGAGGCAAGTCCCGGCGAGTAACTACCTGACCACGACTGGTATTGCCGCAGGTGCATCGGTGATGTTGATCGGCGTCCAGCCGGCGGGGTCGCCGTCCGCCTGCGCCGGCAAGACATCATCGCCGACAAAATCGACCTCCCGTGCCCGGACGTGCCTGACGCCTGGTGCTCGGCACAGCAGGCCCAGCGGCAATGCGGCACCGTAGAGCAGCGGGGCCCCGATACCCGCATGGTCGAACAGGACGACCGAGAATCCAGGTTCGGCGGGAGAGGCTGTCGGGGCTAGAAGAAAGCTGCCGCCGTAGAGGCGTCCCTTGCTGACGATGACGCTGAACGCCTGGGTCTCCTGTCCGTCCAAACAAATGTGTATCGGCTTGTAGCGATACAGCGGCAGCTCCCGCAGTGTCTGCACTGCATAGGCGCTGCGACCCAGGGCACGCTTGAGCGCAGCAGGCAGGCGGTGCACCACCTGCGCATCGAATCCCACACCCAACATCTGCACGAACAACCGGGATCCGTAGGTGTTGCGCGCCAATCCGGGCCAAACCAACCGCGTACGACCAAAGGCAAGCGCCGCCGCGACCGCGCGTGGTTCAAACGGCAGTGCCAATTCGCGTGCCATCACGTTGGCCGTGCCAAGGGGGATGACACCAAGACACGTGGGTGATCCCAACAGGCCGTTGGCGACCTCGGCGATCGTGCCGTCGCCACCAGCGGCGACCACCATCGGGGCACCGCGAGCTGCTGCTTCGCGTGCTAAAGCCTCAGCATGTCCCGATCGGTATGTCTCTGCCAGTTCAATGCGAATGCCATTCGCCATCAACACGTCGAGGACCCGCCATAACAGACTGGCGCGACGCATGCCGGCAGCTGGATTGAACACAATAATCATAGTGCGAGTCGCATGGGCGAATCGACGGCAGCAAGCTGCCAGTCGTGCCATTCAACATATTGCAGGACGATGGCAGTTCAGTTGCTGAGGAATGACCTTCGCATTCCGCGGCAATATTTTGTTTCGTCATCTAAACTTCACTTCATCCACAGGAAAGTCGGAGTAAATCCCGCGCCACATGAACGCCCCCATCGTTCCTGGTGCTCGACCGCTCTATCGCAGCGTCTTCATATCGGACACCCATCTCGGGACGCGCGGTGCGCGCTGCGATTTCCTGGCCGACTTCCTTCGGCGTACGAGCTGCCAGCATCTGTTCCTAGTCGGCGACATCTTCGACGGATGGCGATTGCGCAAGTCATGGTACTGGGACGAGCACCATGACGATGTGCTGCGCCAGATCCTGCGCCATGCGCGCGGCGGCACCGCAGTGACCTACATTCCCGGCAATCACGACGAGATGTTCCGCGCCTGGCTACCGATGGGACTTGAGATCGCTGGCATCAGGCTGCTCGCGGAAGCCGAGCACGTCACTGTCGATGGCAAACGCCTGCTGATCATGCATGGTGACGAGTTCGACAGTGTCGTGCGCTATGCCAAGTTCCTGGCGCTGCTGGGCGACTGGGCCTATTCGGCCGCGCTCGATTTCAATCGCTGGTTCAATGCTCTGCGTCGACGCCTCGGCTATCCGTACTGGTCGCTGTCAGCCTGGCTGAAGCGCCAGGTGAAGGAAGCGGTGAAGGCGATCGACCGGTTCGAAAATGCACTCGCGGTGGAGGCGCGTCGACGCGGCTTCGATGGCGTGGTGTGCGGCCACATACATCAGGCCGAGATACGTGACCTGCATGGCGTGCTGTATCTCAACGACGGCGACTGGGTGGAGAGCTGCACAGCTCTGGTCGAACATCATGACGGGCGGCTCGAACTGATCGACTGGGCGGAGGTCAATCGCCTGTCATTCTTTGCACCCGGCCGCAGCATGTTGCGCGAAGCTGCCTGACACAACCGCCCACCTCGATCATGCCGATTGCGACGCCATGCTGTCTCCCGCATCGTCGCATCGGATTCTGATCGTCACCGATGCGTGGTCGCCGCAGGTGAATGGCGTGGTACGCACGCTGACCACGGTGGTGAAAGAACTGCGTGCGATGGGACACGCGGTCGAGGTGATTTCACCCGATCGGTTCCGCACGATCCCCTGCCCGACCTACAGCGACATTCCGCTGGCACTGCTGCCACGTCGAAGACTTGTACAGATGATCGAGGCGTTCACGCCGGAGGCGATGCACATCGCGACGGAGGGACCGCTGGGGATGGCGGCTCGAAGCTGGGCGATGCGCAATAGGCTCCACTTCACCACGGCGTTCCACACGCGATTTGCCGAATACATCAAGGCGCGCACGGGTATCCCCGTGCAGCCCATTTATGCCTGGATGCGTCGTTTCCACGGCGCAGCGCAGGGCACCATGGTGGCGACGCAGTCGCTGCGCGACGAACTGGCCCGGCGAGGTTTTCGTAACATACGCTCCTGGTCGCGCGGTGTGGATCTTGATCTGTTCAAGCCGGAGCCGCGTGAGGACTGGGGCCTGCTGCGTCCCGTGTTCCTGTACGTGGGGCGTGTTGCCGTGGAGAAGAACATCGACGCTTTCCTGGAGCTTGTCCTGCCGGGATCCAAGGTGGTGGTGGGCGATGGCCCGATTCTGTCGCGGCTGAAACGTGAGCATCCTGATGTGCTGTTCACCGGCGCACGATCTGGCGGGGCACTGGCGCGTGCTTATGCGGGTGCGGACGTCTTGGTGTTTCCCAGCCTTACCGACACGTTCGGATTGGTCCTGCTGGAATCGCTGGCCTGCGGCACGCCGATCGCGGCCTATCCGGTGACCGGGCCGATCGATGTGCTGGCGGAGGCGCACGGCAAGATCGGCGAGGTCAATACAGATCTGCGCACCGCCGCGTTGGCGGCGCTGGCAGCAGATCGCGCGGCCTGCCGCGCCCATGCGGAACGCTATTCGTGGCGCGCGTGCGCCGAGATTTTCCTGTCACACCTGGTGCCGATGGCGTCCTGATGGAGTGACGCATTGAGCTCCTCGCCGATTGCCTGCACCACATCGTCCCAGCGACGCGCATTCGGTTGACGAAAGAGCCTTGCGCTCGGATACCACGGTGTGTTGCTGCGATCGAGCAGCCAGCGCCAGTCGGGTGCGCGCGGCAACATGATCCAGACCGGATGCCCCATCGCTCCGGCGAGATGCGCAACCGAGGTATCAACGCTGACCAGCAGATCGAGGTTGTCGAGAATGGCCATCGTGTCGTCGTAGTCGGCAATCTCTGCGCCGATGTTGATCATTGGCGCGCGGCCATACCAGGCGCCGGCCTGCTCGGTCTTTGGCCCTTTTTGCAGCGCAAGCAACGCAATGCCGGCGACATTGCCCAGGGGTCGAAAATCGGCGAGCAGAGCTGATCGGTTGCGGTCGTTGTTGTGCGTTGGCCGCCCTGCCCAGATCAGGCCAATGCGGTGAAAGCCGCGTGGCACGAGCCTTTCCAGCCGATCGGCCCAGCGCGCAACGCGGGCTGGATCGGCGCGCAGGTACGGCACCGGGGCGGGGACGTTGTCGATGCGCGTGCCGGCCAGGCGCGGCAGGCCAGAAAGCGGGCAGAAGGCGGCGTAGTCAGGCGCATCTTGCCAACGAAGGAACTGTCGTGCGCCCGGTGCAATCTGCCGCAACAGCGATGCGACCTCGGCGTTGGCGGCGATCGCGACGTGGGAGCAGCGTTCCGCGACCCACGGGATATAGCGCGCAAACTGGATAACATCGCCAAAACCCTGGTCCGCGATCAGCAGCAGCGTGCCGTCAATCAAGGGCCTGCCGTCCCATTGCGGCTTTGCCGTCGGTGGCATCAGCGGTGCAGCGCCGGGGATGCGGAAGCGCCACTCGTACTCCTGCCAGCCTTCGGCCCATTCGCCACGCAGCAGCAGTGCTTCTGCGCGGATGAAGTGCGCGCCGGGCAATGATGGATCGATCCGCAGTGCCCGGCCGGCGCAGTCCAGCGCCGCCTGCAGTTCCAGACGGTGGTAGTGGATGACGGCCTGGTTGTGCAGGCAGAGTGGATCCGCGGGTGCCAGAGCGATGGCGCGCTGTGCCGTCGCCAGCGCCTCATCCAGCCGTCCCAGCGCGCGATAGACCTCGCAGATGTTGCGCAGGTACAGCGGTGTATCGATGCCATGCCGGAGCGAGCGCACCATCAAATCCAATGCCGTGTCGATGTCGCCAAGGCGAAAGGCGACGACGCCGGCAAGGTGCAACGCATCCCCCTGGTGCGGTGCTCCGCCAAGGATGTGGTTGAGCAGTCGTTGCGCGTCCGCGAGCCGGCTCCCACGCTCGTATTCGTTGGCGATGCGCAGAACTTCGTCGATCGGCAGTGCCACTGTGCCAGGCGCGAGCGCGCGCGGCGCCGGGGACTCCATCAGTCCACCGCGTAGCCGAGCCGCTCGATAACCGGGCGGAGGATCGGCAGTAGCGGTTCGAGCTCGGTGCGATAGTGCCGGTAGCGGTACACCGAGCGGTCATACAGAGGCTCGGTCACCTGCGCATAACTGGCGGTACGCGCATAGCGCCGGTTGTTGTGGAAGGTCAGACAGGCCTTGTCGAAAGGTTCGCCGATGAAGGCCAACATGCTGTGGACGCTCGCCTTCTGGTCGGCAACGATGTCCTCGTAGCGGATCGGCAGATAACGCAACGTCATCTCGGCACGGTAGTGCTGCACCAGGTCCATCACGCGCACATAGTGCCGTGCGGCGGTCTCCAGATCGTAAGCGCAGAAAAAGCCGTGGGTGAACTGATTGGAGAACGCCGAGACCATGATGTCGAGCGGGTGACGCAGCACATGGATCAGCGGCGCCTCGGGGAACAGCAGAGCGATCAGGCCGAGATGCGTTTCGTTCAGCGGCATCTTATCGGTGAAGCGTGTCGCACTTTGGCGCAACACGCCCATCTGCCGCACCTTCTGCAGGTAGTAGTCGCGCAGATTGTCGAGCCCTTCGCGCTGATCCCCCATCCACAGCTCGGCCAACGCCTCTGGGTAACCCAAAGGACTCGCCAACATACGCGGCAGGATTGCGCTTATCTCGTGGATCAGCGGCAGCTCATCGCCGGCGGCGATATTCGGGTGCGCCGAGAGCGTCTGCTCAACCAGCGTGGTGCCCGAGCGCGGAAAGCCCAGGATGAAGATCGGCTGCGGCATATCGGTCCGGGTGCGCGCACGCGGCAGCAGACGCAGGCGACCAGCGATGAAAAAGCCGCGCAGCCGCTCGATCTGTTGTTGCGCGCTGTCGTCCAGATATTCCTGGCCCGACAATTTGCGCGCCAGCTGCTTGCCCTCGGCGAAGGCTGCCCAGGCGTCGTCATAACGCCCGATTTGATCCAGCAGCCGACCTTTTTCTAAAAGCTCGTTGGGGCCGAGTTGGCCGTTGTCACCGGCCGCGCCGTCGATCATCGCCAATGCTTCGTCGTAGCGGCGCATGCGGCCGAGCAGTACGGCGCGCGTGAGTTGCACGCCCTGGTCCTTGGGGAACAGGGCACTGACCTTATCGAGGATCGTCGCGGCGCCGTCGAAGTTGCGATCGGCTTCTTCCAGGCGCGCGAACCCGAGCAGCGTCTGACGGATCTTTGGCGCGGCGGCGACAGATTCCTGATACAGCGTGCGCGCTTCCTGCATGCGGCCCTGGTTCTTCAGGTTCCACGCGAGATTGGCGAGCAGGACAGGGTCGCGTTGGTCGGTAAGTTCGAGAACACGGCGGTAGTGGTATTCGCCGACCTGCGGCCGGTTTGCCTCGGTCAGAATCATGCCCATCAGGTTGTGCGCCCGCGGGTTCTCTGGTGCGACGCGGATGGCGTTACGCGCGTGGTGTTCGGCTTCCGCCAGGCTGCCTTTGCCGAGCAGGATCAGCGCCAGTTCGTTGGTCGCTGCCAGATTGTTGGGATCGAAGGCGACAATGCGGCGGATCAGCGCCTCGGCCGCCTGATGCTTACCTTGGGCCTTGCGGATTTCGTACAGGATCGAGAGAGCCCCGGGTCGATCAGGGGCGAGTTCCAGGACGTCGAGGCAGAGGCGCTCGGCGGTCTCGTCCGCTCCTTGGCGATGCGCCTGCATCGCGCGTTCCACGATCGGAACGAGATGGCGGATGGCTTCCGGGGGCGGCAGAGAGCCGCGCTGCAGGGTGCAACACCGCACGGCGCGAAGGCCGCTGCCGCAGGGGCATAAGGCGGGAATGCGGGCGCTCATGGGCGGGTCGCGGTTGTTGCACAACCTCTAGTGGTAGAGCAAGCACCATGCTGCGATCTGCCAGGGCGTGGGCAGGCCGCTCTGATCGGCGCGGCGTGGTGGCCGACGGTGTACGGCTGGAGCACAGATGAGCGCATGCCGAGGTGGGGCGACTGCACACGGGGCCTTGGATTGACCTGAACCAAGTGTTGCACCACAGTCGGTACTGGGCTGATACACCTGCCGCCTGCGCCCTATGGGGATGGTAAACGTATCAAACCACTCCGTCCGGCGCCATTGGCGAACGGGTCGGCAAGGCAGGCACCGATCTCTCCCGCTCGCCGATGATGAGGTGCTGTCATGCGCGATTTCCGCGATGCAAAAGTCATGGCGCGTGCTCTGCGCGAAGCGCTGAAGGCGAAGTCCGTCGCAACCACACACAGCGATTGTCTGGAACTCGTCGCGAAAATGTTCGGCTATCAGAACTGGAATATCCTGGCCGCAAAAGTTGAGGCAGCTCGATCGAGGGCACCACACGCAGCGGCTGGAACCTCGGCCCTGGAGAGCACGGGCACACTCTATTGCTCATTCTGCGGCAAGTCACAGCACGAGGTGCGCAAGCTCATTTCCGGCCCCACAGTTTTCATTTGCGATGAGTGCGTCGCGCTCTGCAACGATATCATAGATAACGAAGCCGTCCTGGATTTGTTCGCTGGGGATGACGAGCTGGCTGCGCCAACGGGTATGCGTGACAGGCCCGCCGAGGCACTCGTGTCTGACGTGCTACGCGCCAAGAAGTACATACAGCGTTGGCGCTTCTTCTTGGCGCAGATCAGACGCAAACTTTCGATGCGAGACGGCGAAGTGCCGGCGAAAGGAGACGTGCTTGCGTCACCCCGCTTCGCCTATCTGACAAGCAAGCGGACAGACGAGCTTGTCGCGCTTGAGCAGCGACACGCACGTGCCTTGAAAGGATACGAGGATGCACAACGCACCGCAGTGAAGGTGCTCCGCGATGGCAACGCAAGCACGAAGTGAGCAGTGCGGGGAGTTTCCGGGGGCGAGGTAGAGGCGCGTCCCCGTTGCTCCAGCCACACGTCCCTTACCTCGCCGCCAGGACTGATTCCTTGTCAGATCATGAGTTCGATCAGGAACGGTCCCTTGCGGCTGTTGGCCTGGACGAACAGGTCGGCGAAACCCTCGCACGAATCAGCCCGCGCGGCCTCCACGCCCATGCCATTGGCCAGCTTCGTCCAGTCGAGATCGGGATTGCCCAGGTCAAGCATGTCGAGCGCGGTACGGCCGGGGTTGGCGCCGACATTCGCCAGCTCTCCCAGCAGGATCTGATATTTGCGGTTCGACAGCAGCACGGTCGTGACATCCAGCCGCTCGCGTGCCTGGGTCCATAGCGCCTGCAGCGTGTACATCGCCGAGCCGTCCGCCTGCAGTGCGATGACCCGTCGGCCCGGCGCGCCGACCGCGGCGCCGGTGGCGAGCGGCGGGCCGCAGCCGATCGCGCCGCCCGTGGAGTTCAGCCAGTCATGCGGCGGTGCGGTGTAGGTGAATGGAAAGAAGCCGCGCCCGAAGGTGACGGCTTCGTCGGTGATCACTGCCTCCTCCGGCATCAGCGCTGAGAGCGTGGCGGCGACCGAGTCCGGTGTCAGTGGGCCACGCTGTGGTTCGGGGCGTGGACCCGGGTCCGGGACAGCGACGCGTGGCGCCGATAGTTCGTCTGCCAGCTGGGCAAGCGCCGCGGCCGCGTCCTGGTCGGTGCGGGCAAGGACATGGATGTCGGCGTCCGCCGGGATCGGCGTGGTCGGTTTGCTGCCGGGATAGGCAAAGAAGGTCACCGGCTTGCGCAGCCCGCACAGGATGACGTGCCGCGTCCCCGCCAGCGCCTTCACGGCGACATCGACGACGTAGGGAATGCGATCCACCGGCACACGACCGCGGCCGCGCGAGATGCGCGCGTTGGCACCCTGAGCAATCAGGCGCGCGCCAGTGGCAGCGGCAATGCGATGCGCATTCTCCAGCGCACCGGCGTGCACCGCTTCGCCGCCCAAAACGATCAGCGTGGGTTGGCCGCGGCGCAGGATCTCCGCGGCATTGCGGATCTGCGCCGGGTCGGACTGCGGCTTCGGCGGCACCGGCACCGGATCGGCGATGGCGCCGCCTTCGTCCCAAGACGTGTCGGACGGCAGGATCAGCGTGGCGATCTGGCCCGGATGCGTGCGCGCGGCCTGCACCGCGACCGCGGCATCGGCGCCGACGGTTGCCGAGGAGGAGGCGGTGCGGACCCAGGCGGAGGCGCCACGTGCCCAGCCTTCAGTATCGGCGGTGAGCGGCGCATCGTTGGGGCGGTGATAGGTGGCCTGATCGCCGACAATGTTGACGATCGGTGTCTGCGCGCGACGCGCGTTGTGCAGGTTGGCAAGACCATTGGCGAGACCGGGGCCACAGTGCAGCAACGTCGCCGCCGGCTTGCCGGACATACGCGCGTAGCCGTCGGCGGCGCCGGTCACCACGCCCTCGAACAGGCCAAGGACGCAGCGCATGCCGGGCACGCGGTCGAGTGCGGCGACGAAGTGCATTTCGGATGTGCCGGGATTGGAAAAGCACGTATCGACGCCGCTCTTCAGCAGTGTATGGACGAGGCTCTCGGCGCCGTTCATGGGCAGGTCCTTTCGGGAGACGCAAGTGGCGCGACCTTGCGCGAGGCCAGCACCGCTGGCAATCGGCGCGCCCGTGGCGCCAGTCAGGACCGAGAGGCGAACCCGATCGGTGCCGGGACGGCTCTTGGCCGTGCCGCCGCATTCTCGGCCGCACCGGTCAAATGAAGCGTCCGCGTGGGGAAGGCGAGTTCCACTCCGGCGTCCTTCAACAGGGTCATGATCCCCAGAAGTATCGCTTCCCTTTCCCGCAGCTCGTCCGCGTAACTCGTCACCTGAAGATGGAAGATCACCAAGATGTCGAGGCTGCTCTCGCCGAAGTTGTTGAAGTGCACCTCACACGTCTGCTCCTCTGCCGACGGATGATCGACAATGAGCTGTCGGATGCCAGCGATCACCGCTTCCAGTTTCTCGCGCGGCGTATCGTAGGTGACCTGCAAAAAGAATCGCTCGCGGCGCTTGATCCGCGAAGTGAGGTTTTCCACCGTGGTGTTCACGACAGTGCTGCTCGGGATGGATACCAGCGTGTTGTCGGCGGTTCGGATGCGGGTGCTGCGGAAGCCAACATCCTCCACGGTTCCTTCGCTGCCGCTGATCCTGACCAGGTGACCGACGCGGAATGGCTTCTCCAGCGCGATCAGCATCGAGCCGATGAGGTTGGCAATGGTGCTCTGCGCGGCCAGAGCGACAGCGAGGCCACCGACACCCAGCCCGGCGAGAACGGAATAGGCGGGAAAACCCAACTCGTCGCCGCATCGGATCAGGATGGCGGTTGCTGTGACCAAGCCGATCAGGCGCGTACCGAGCCTGATCAATTGGCTGTCGAGGCTACGAGGCGTCAGTCGCTCGGACGCCACCAGGAGCTCGCCCGCCAGGACCGATACCGAGATCGCCAGCCATGCCGCGCCCAGATACAGCGCGCCGGTCGCAGCATATTCGAGGACCATGCGTACGGCTCCGCCGATCCGCAGCAGCGAGGCGAAGGACGGCACCACCAGACCGGCCCCGATGATGACAGTGAGCGGTGGCGCCAACGCCTGCCACCGACGTGAGGTTGGAACGTCCTCACTATTGCCGGCGTGGCGCCGTCCGATCGAACGGCCGGTGGTGATGATGAGGGCAGCGACTGCCAGGCCGATCCCCAGACCCAGCCATTGCCAGGTCGCTACCCCGAGGACACGCGCCTTGGCCCATTGCGGCAAGTGCAACATCCAGCGAGGAGGAATGATGTGCCGCAACCCGACGGGCGAGCTAAGGAAACCGTCATAAACTGTGGCCGAGTCATCCTGACTGGCCATCCGAAACGTCCGATCCAAAGTCGCGCCCGGCCCAGGCTTGTAGGGCAGGTCCCTGATCAACTTGTAGAACTCTGGAAGTCGGTTGACGGTCGCCGCCGAGAACAAATATTCGCCCGCTCGCGGGCCGTTCTCGAGCAGAACGATGTCGATTTCGGTGTTTGGCAGCCGCCACCGCTTCGATCCATCGTGCGCCATCTGCTGCTGGTCCGGGATGTCCGCCATGGCAGGAATGTCGATGCGATCGAGCACCTCCTTGAGCTGCACGAGACGCTCCATGGCGACGGTGTCCATCAGCACAGGGGGAACGTCTGACACGTCGAGGTAGCGAACGGCATCCGACGCGTGCAAAAAGCCGGTCCTATGTTTCTCGCGTTCTTCGGCTCCAAGATAAAGCCGCTCGGACGCGAGATAGGACTCGAGCGCGCCTGTCACGTTGCGGTAGATGTGATCCGTTGATTCTATGAAGCCTTGCAGCGTGGCGCGGGGGCTCGAGGTGTCAGGCGGGCGCAGCGGGTTATCCTTGGCCGCGTGTGCGATGGTGGACGCCAGGCCCAGCAGAATGGCAAGCAGCACTGCCGCGGCCGAACATCTCAGACACCTGCGGACAGGCTTCGTGCTGCCAGTGAGCGACATTCCCCTCATTGCGCCTCGGCACGGTTATCCATCGGATTCTTCTCAGGGCGAGTGATCCGACCTTGCGCAAGGACAACGTTGCTGGCAACTGATTTTGCACTTACTGAACGAGGCGTACGTCAAGCTGCACAGTTTTCCCGTTCTTCGGGACCTCGACGCTCCCCGCAAACGAGCGGGGTTACCGCTGGCGGAAACCAGCGCCTCGCGTCTTAGGATCGCCGCGGCGGCGCAATCGGCCGAACGGCCGATGAGATCATGCCCGGCCGGAGACCCGCCGCCCGATCTCAAGCGCCGCGAACGACGGCACGGGTCCCGGCATCAGCCAGCGGAAGCCCTGCTCGATCAGCTGCTCGACATTCTTTGCGTCCACGTGCGGATGGCCACATGACACGTCGTACTGCTTACAGATCGCCAGGATCTCGTTGATTGCCGAAGCCACCGTCGGGTGTTCGTACTGCCGCGGATGACCAAGGTCCTGCGACAGGTCGCCCTCGCCGATCAGCACCACGCCGATGCCCGGGACCTGTTCCAGCATCTTCGGCAGGTTGGCGATCGCGCGCTTCTCCTCGCACATGATCACCACCAGGATCTCGCCCTGCGGGTTCAGCGGCCAGGTATCGGCGCGCGGGTAGTATTCCTGATCCGTCAGCCCCCAGTAGCGCGCGGCCGTGCGCGGCGCGTCACCCCGCTGGCCCGGCGGATCGTAGTATTTGACCTCGCGCGGGCGCGGATAGCGGCAGGCCTGCACGGCGTTGCGGGCGTCCTCGACCGAGGATACGTGCGGCCATACGATGCCATAGACGCCAATATCCAGCACCTGTTTGGCGATCCACTGGCTGTTTTCGCCGCCGTTCGGTGGGATGCGCACGAACGGGGTCACCGCCGGCGCGATGCTGCCCGAAGTGGCGATCTGCCGCCGGTTCAGCATGTACTGCAGGCAGTCGCGCAACGCCCTTATGTCGTACGGGTTGTGCTCCATCTCGAACACCACGCCGTCATATGGCGCACTGCTGATGGTCAGCGCGTTGCTGATCTCGCCGCTGGTGAAGGGGACGAAGGCCGGCTTGCCGGACTCCAACGCCTTGATCGCGCCATTCAGGCGGGGGATGTCTGCCATCGTCTCCTCCTCACACGTCGTTTCAGCCCCCGCGTACGCGAGGGCATCACGTCACGAACAATTCTTCAGCGCGGTAGGCTCGCGGGATCAATCCCTGCCGGGCAGCATAGCGCATCAGCAACTCGATGGCAGGACGGTTGGCATCGACACCGTACGGCACGGCCTTACCGGATTTTTCCGCCGACGCGACGAACAGCCGCATCAGTTCATCGGCGAGCCAGGGATACTCGGCCAGAAGCGCGTCCTTGACCACCACGACATGATTGATCGGGTAGACGCCGCTCTTGCGCGACCACTCGGCTGCGACCGCATCGCCATTCGGAATCACTGGGCGGACCTGTGCGGGATCCGTCGCCAGCGCGATGCCCGCGTCGATTTCGCCGGAGAGCAGCATCGCCGGCAGCCGCTGGCCGGCGGCGATCCGCTGGACGAAGGGTGGGTCGACGAATTCCTGCACATGGGCGTCTTCCTCGGTCATCCAGGTCATCGCATCCGGCGCTATACCGTATTCATCGTGCAGGATGCCGCGCACCCAGACGCCGGTGGTCTGCGACCAGGCACGCACACCGATGCGTTTGCCAGCCAGATCCGCCGGTCCGCGCAATGGCGAATCCCGCCGGCAGATCAGGGCAGCGTGATGCAGACCGCGCAACAGCACGACGGGCAAAGCCGTGATCGGCTTGCCACAGGCATGCGCCTGCGCGTGGGTGGTCAGAGCGATCTCGCACAGGTCAAACTCCATCGCGCGGGTCATGCGACGAAAGGCACGAGTGACCGGTTCCACCTCGATGAAGTCGAATGCGACCCGGTCCGATGCGACGGCGCCTTGCTTCAGCGCACGCACCAGAGGCGATGTGCCCAGAGCGGTGCGGAGGGTGAGTTCACGTGTCATTGCGACCCTCGCGGATGACACCAGAATCTCATGGCTCCTTCACCGTCGGATAAACGTCTGCACCGTAGTGCTTGCGCAACTCGACGATCTGCCCGGGCGGCGGGGGCGCGTAGCTGCAGCGCTTGGAGGTGAAGCGGCCGCCCATCAGCCGGTTCATTCTCACCGCCATCTCGCCCAACTTCACGAGATTGGTAATGCCGTTCAGAATCGGCATCCCGGCGGCCTCGTGGATATCAGCGTGCGCCAGCAGCGCCATCACCACACCACCGGCGGCGATCACCACCTCTGCACCCGCCCGCGCATTGGCCTGTGCCGCGCGCTCGAACTGCGCCGCGATCGCATCGCGCGCGGGACCTGGCTCGAAGCCAGCGCCGAGATCGGTCAGCCGATCCACCTGCATGCGGTTCACCGCGGCCATCCGGTCGCGCAAGCCATAGCGACGCACATTCTCCACGATGCGCGGGGTGAACTTCTCGTTGATCGTCACCAGCGAGAAACTCGTGCCCATCATGCAGGCGATATGCAGCGCTGACTCGCAGAGGCCCAGCACCGGGATGTCGGCGATCTCGCGCGCCTCCTGCAGGCCGGGATCGGCGATATTGCCGATCAAAAACCCATCGAAGCCTTCGCGTACCGCGCGATGGACATTCTTCAGGACCTCGCCGGTCTCCAGGTATTCAAGATAGCGGAACTGATCGCCGACGCCGCCGATCCCGGTGATGCCGGCGACGTGGATCTCGGTCTCAGGGTCGCGCACCTTGTCAAGAATGCCGCGCAGCACGCGCGGATAGCCGCCCCACTCCGCCTGGCGGGACATGCTCTGATACCAGAGCTTCATGGTGGACCTCCTGCGCGTCAGGCCGGACGCCAGTTGAGCCGACCGGCGAGCCAGCCGCGCAATTCCTGGATCGCGACCGAACTCGCGGCAGTTGCCGCGGTATTGGTGGTGGCAACCGGTCCCGCCAACGGCCGGACGTTTGCCGAGGCAGCGATCGTCTGCACGCCGAGTGATGCGACGGCATCACTGCCGGCCCGCCGCCAGAGCGATACCATCGCGGCAGGCGTCAACTGCGGCAGCACCATGCCGAACACCAGTTGCACGGCCGCAGCAGCGGCGCACCAGGCGTCGTAGAGCGGTCCGTTCGGCGGCACACCGGTCCGGGTCGCGTAGAGTTCGGAAAAATGCGCCAGCTGCGGGTAGGTCGCGTCGCGGATCAGGTGGCCGGTATTGTCCAATGTGCCGAGAGTGAACAGCGGTTGCGCGCCCGCAGCCTGCAAGGCGGCCAACCGTTCGGGGACGCGCTGCCCGTGCAGCAGCACCACATCGGCGGAGCCCTGCAGGAACGCCGTTTCGGCCGCATCTGGTTCGACGGGACCGAACACCACTTCCAAGCGCACGCCCAGCAAGTAAAGGCCGAGCAGCGCGACGAGATCGGAGCCTGCCGGGTTTGTCGCCACGATGCGGGCATGAGGGTCGCCTGCCAAAACGCTGGTCCGACCGACGACAAGCCCGACACGGGTTCCCGCCACCACGGGCACCCAGTGCGCAACGTCGAATTTCGCGCGCGGATCGCCGACCATCCAGGCAAGAGCCGCCTGTCCGGGCGCCAATAGCACGGTCTGGCCATCGGGTACGCCACGAACCTCGAACTGATTGGCGCCGGTCACACCATCGGCGCTGCCGACCTCGACCCGGCGGATGGATGTGTCAGGCGGCAACGACTGCTCGAGTGCCGGCAGCAGCGCATCGGCCCAGCGATTCAGTGCCCCATCGGCAGGGCCCGCAACCAGCAGTTTTGCCGGTTCGGCAAATGGCGCGACCGCCGTCGGCGAAGGCGCGGCCGACAACGCTCCTGCCCGCATCGCGGCGGGCAGTGTCGTCGCCCATGTCAGCAATCGGCGCCGACTCGGCGGCAGGTCGGTCATCCCGGCATCCCAACCATGCGACCTTCCTAGCCTGAACCAGCCAACGCGCAAAGACCAGGCCGGCCAGTTTGTCTAGTGTCCCGATTCGGAAGTCCGTTACAGTGTGGATCCGTTAGATGCGGACTTCCGATATCGATAAGGACACTAGCAAACCATTGATGCTAGTGTGGTTTCTGGTTCCGAAGTCCGCTACGGCGGCTGATCCACAAAGTGGCGGACTTCGGAACCACCACACTAGGCGTCGTAAGAAACCAGCGCCTCGCATGGGATGTCGAGACGGCCACGCCCCTTCAGGAAGGTCAGCTCGATCAGGGCCGCGGCCGCCGGCACCATGGCGCCCAGTTCACGCAGCAGATTGATGCCGGCCGCCATGGTTCCACCGGTCGCCAAAAGGTCGTCGACCACGACCACACGTTGGCCGCGCTGGATCGCGTCGGCCTGCACCTCGATCCGGTCCATGCCGTATTCGAGCGCGTAGTTCAGGCCGACCGTCTCGCCGGGCAACTTGCCGCGCTTGCGCAGCATGATGAAGCCGCAACCGAGTTTCAGAGCCAGCGGCGCGGCGATCAGGAAGCCGCGGCTCTCGATGCCGGCGAGCATGTCAGGCTGATAGGCACGCACCGCCTTCGCCATGCGACCCATCGCCACCTGCCAAGCATCCGCGTCCCGCAGCAACGTCGAGATGTCGTAGAACAGGATGCCGGGCTTCGGAAAATCCGGAATCCCCCGGATATATTCCTTTAGGTCCATGCGCCTGCCTTTCCCAACACGGGTTCGGTGTCGCATGTAGAACGCGGGGCACGGACCTGCAATGCAGCCGGTTGCCGAACGACCGGATGGGCGGGCAGACTGTCGGTGACATAGCGGAGGCGCCTGATGAGCGAGACGGAATTGCGCAACGCGGATATCGACGCGGCCCTGGCCGAGGCGAAGGAAGCGTATGTCAAGCGCAACCCAAAGAGCCTCGCCCGCTTCGTGGAGGCCACCGCAGTCATGCCGGGCGGCAACACCCGCACGGTGCTGCACTACGCGCCGTTTCCGCTCGGCATCGCGCGCGGCGAAGGATGCCGGCTGTGGGACCTGGACGGTGCCGAGTACATCGACTTTCTCGGCGAATACACCGCCGGCATTTATGGCCATTCGCATCCCGTGATCCGTGCCGCGGTGGATCGCGCACTGGATGCCGGCGTCAACTTCGGCGGCACCAACCTGATCGAGGCGAGATTCGCCCGCGCCGTCTGCGACCGGTTCGGACTGGAGCGTGTACGCTTCACCAACTCCGGCACCGAGGCGAACCTGCTGGCGATTTCGGTCGGGCGCATCTTCACCGGTCGGTCGAAGGTGATGGTGTTCAACGGCGGCTACCACGGCGCGGTGTTCGGCTTTGCCGGTGGCGGCTCGCCGATCAACGCGCCGTTCGAGTATGTGCTGGCAGCCTATAACGACATCGCCGCCACGCGCGCGCTGATCGAGCAGCACGCCTCAGACCTCGCATTGGTGATTCTGGAACCGATGATGGGGGGTGGCGGCTGCATCGCGGCTGCACCCGAGTTTCTGACCATGCTGCGCGAGCAGACCACCAAGGTGGGTGCGCTGCTGATCCTGGACGAAGTGATGACCTCGCGGCTGGCGCCGGGCGGGCTGCAGCAGGTGCGCGGCGTCAAGCCCGACCTGACCACATTCGGAAAATATATCGGCGGCGGCATGTCGTTCGGCGCCTTCGGCGGGCGCGCCGACATCATGGACCTGTTCGACCCGCGTCGGCCCGACGCGCTGCCGCATGCGGGCACGTTCAACAACAATGTGCTGACCATGTCGGCCGGCCTGGCTGGGCTGACAGAGATCTATACTCCCGATGCTGCGCGCGCCCTGAACGCTCGCGGCGATGCGCTGCGCGAGCGGCTGAATGCGCTGTGCCGCGCACAGAACGCGCCGATGCAATTCACCGGCATCGGCTCGATGTTGGCGGTGCATTTTACGCGCCATCCGGTCCGTTCGCCGGCGGATGCGGCGAAGGGCGATCAGAAACTGAAAGAACTGTTCTTTTTTGACATGCTGGCGCAAGGGATCTGGCTGGCGCGGCGCGGCATGTTCACCCTCTGCCTGCCGATCGGCGATGCCGAATGCGATCGGCTCGCGTCTGCGGTGGAGGAGTTTCTTGCCAGCCGAAGGTCACTCCTGAACGGCGGATAACCCGAACCACGACAGGGAGGAAAGTACGACAATGCCGAGACTTACGCGACGCCAGACGCTGGTGGCGGCCACAAGCACTCTGTTCGCTCCAGCCATCGCGCGCGCAGCCACGCGTGGCGTCAGCGACAACGAAATCGTCATCGGCTGCATGGCCGACCTGTCCGGGGTTACCGCCGTCCAGGGCGTCAACAATGCCGATGGCATGCGGCTGGCCTTCGATGAAGCCAATACCAAGGGTGGAGTGCACGGGCGCAAGATCCGCTTCATCGTCGAGGATATGGAATACACCGTGCCGAAGGCGGTGCAGGCGATGAACAAGCTGCTGAACCGCGACAACATCTTTTTGGCGGTGGGCAATGGCGGTACGCCGATGAACGATGCGGTGATGCCGTCGATGATCGAGAAGGGAGTGCCGAACGTTTTCCCGACGACCTGTGCGCGCTCGATGTACGAACCGTTCAACAAGTACAAGTTTGGCCAGTTCGCCTCGTACTATGACCAAATGCGGGCCGGCGTGAAGCACTTCGCCGCTACGAAGGGCGTCAAGACGGTCGGCGTGATGTATCAGGACACCGACTATGGCCGCGACGTGCTGGCCGGTGCGAAGGCGCAGGTCGAGGCGATGGGGCTGAAGTTGGGCGGCACTACGGGTCACAAGCCCACGGACACCGACTTCAACGGCGCAATCGCCAAGCTGCGCGACGCCAACTGCGATCTCATCGTACTTGGCAGCATCGTGAAGGACACGGTGATCATTCTGCAGACGGCGCACAAGATCGACTGGAATCCGATCTTCATGGGGAATTTCGCCACCTATTCCACGGCTGTCGCTGAGGCACCCGGCGGTCCCGCGGAAGGGTTCTTTTCGATGTCGCCGGCGCCCTATCGCTATCCGGACGATCCGCGACCCGAAGTCCACGCGTTCGCGACCAAGTTCAGGCAGACCTTCGGCATCGACCCCAACTATCTCGGCGAGGCCGGCTACGTCGCCGCAGGCTTCACCGTGGCAGCGCTGCAGAAGGCGGGACGCGATCTCACGACGGACAGCTTCATCGTGGCGATGGAGAGTATGCAGGACTGGCGCGACATTTTCGGTGGTCCGCCACTGTCGCTGAACTCCACCAATCACCATGCGTCCAATCAGTCGTTCCTGTCGGTGGTGAAGGATGGGCGCTGGACACCGGTCATCCAGGAGCCGTTGAGCTTCTAGCCTGAGGAATTGATCGGCGCGGCGTCGGAGGCTTCATCATTCCCCGCCGTCGATAGGCTCGATCCCGCGGGCGCGCGGATGATGCGGGCGCGGGGATGACGAGGGAGGGACGAGACAATCATGAAAATCACCGGCGGGTGCCACTGCGGAAACATCAGCTACGAGGCAGAGGTCGATCCGGGGACAGTCCGGGTGTGTCATTGCACGGATTGCCAGAAGCTGACCGGTACGGCGTTTCGCGCCAACATCGCCAGCCTGCCAGGGACCTTCAAGCTTGTCGGTGGGACGCCGAAGGTCTACATGAAAACGGCTGAGAGCGGGAACAAGCGCGCGCACGGGTTCTGCCCGGAATGCGGCACGCCGATCTACTCCACCTCGCCGGAGCCAAACCCATCGACATACGGGCTGCGCATTGGCGGAATCGATCAACGTGCGCAGTTCGCAGCACCAAGGCGGCAAATCTGGTGCCGTTCGGCGCTGTCCTGGTCGATGGACTTGCGTGAAGTCCCGAAGTCGGAGCGACAGTAGAGACCGCAGCCTGGGTTGAACGTCGCTGGATAACTGAATGCGACGATTGGATCGCAGCAGAAAGCATCGTGATTTCAGTGACTGCCCCGCTTCTTCGCGCGTCCGCCGAACCGATGGCTACTCGCGACGTGCCAGCGCCAGGCCGATCCCGGCACCGATCATGAATCCACCTGACAGCCGGTTGCGCAGCCTGCAGCGCATCGCCAGCAAACCACGCACACGACCCGCAAGCAGCGCCCAGCAAGAATCAAGTCCGGCGGCGATAAGAAAGAAAGTCAGTGACAGCAATGCCACCTGCGGCGCGATTGGCGCATCAGGTGTCAAGAATTGTGGGAAGAATGCGTTATAGAACAGCAGCGCCCTTGGATTGGTGAGCGAGATCGCGAAGCCACGCGACGCGAGCGCCTTGAATGAGCGTGGCTGCGGCTTCGTGCGGGTGAGATCGACCGGCTCCGTAGTCCATTGCCGGATGCCGAGATACAGCAGGTAGCCGACACCGATCCAGCGTATCCACTCGAACCAGCCAGCAAGGATACCGAGTGTCGCGGTCAGCCCCAGCGCGGTCAGCGCCAGCTGCAACGCGATGGCAGACGAGGTCCCTGCAACGGTCAAGAGGCCATAGCGCATGCCATAGGCGATCGAGTTGGCAGCGATCAGCGAGACGTTCGGCCCGGGGATAAGGATGAGCACGGTGGAGGCGATGACGAAGCCAAGATAGAGTTCGAGCTGCATTCTTCTTCCCGCTCCTAAGACATGATCGGATCAGGTTGACCCGATCATGCTCTGCGATTCATTGGTGTAGAGCGCGATTCACGCTTTCCAACGATTCCGCTTCAAGCGATCGCGCTCTAAGAGACCTGCGGTGAAGCGTGGCGGGACGAAGCTACCTCGGGCCAGGCGCGCACCTGGCGCGAGATTGCTTCCTCTCGCATCCACGAGAGTCGCAATGACACGTGAGGCCGATGCACGCTTCACCGATACCAGGCATCATCGCGAGAAGACCGCGATGATCTCGCGGGCGTTCTGGACGCCAAGAGCCGGCCAGAGGATGGGCAGATCGAGGCCGGCTTCACGATAAGCAGCAATTCGCTCGCGGCATCGTTCGATCGGACCGAGCAAGCAGATTGCGTCGAGGACACGGTCGCTCAACGCCTCGCCACCACCGCCCCACTCGGCCTTACTGGCTTCCTCAGCGAAGCCACTCGCCCGCAGCAAGCGCTGGAAGAACGGCAGGCCGGTGAAAAAACCCAGGTTGGCCCGCGCGGCTGCCCGCAAGGCGTCAATGTCATTTCCGACATAGGTCGGCAGGCCGAGGGCCATCTCGAATGTGCCACGTTTTCCTGATCTGGCACGGCCGCGTTCGATCCACCGCCTGCTTCGCTCGACTCTTTCAACCGACCACCATAGAGGCATCACGCCGTCGGCGATCTCACCGGCCAGTTCGACGTTCTGCGAGGTCAGGGCCGCGAGATAGACAGGAACCGGAACAGGCGAGGGTTGCTGCGGAAGATGCGTTGCGGGTCCGTCGCCGCGGAGCCAGGCGATGACCTCGGTGGCATAGCTGCGTAGGGTGCCGACTGGATCGGCCATCTCGATGCCGAGCGCCTTGTTCACCGGCTGATGGCTCACGCCGAGACCCAGGATCATTCTTCCGTCGGTGGCGTCCCCGGCGAGAATAGCAGCCTTGGCGCAGAGATAGGGCAGCCGCAGGAATGTGTGGGCGACCCAAGTTCCGACTCTGATCCGCCGAGTGGCCAGACCCATCAACTGCGCGGTGCCGATCGCGTCGTTGTTCAACTCGGTGCAGAAGACCGCATCGAATCCCGCATCTTCTGCGGCCCGTGCGACATCTTGAATCTCGCTGGCTCGCCAGCCTGCCCCCGGCACCAGACCAAGACCCAAGCCCGCCGTCATCTGCTTCCTCCCCATCTCTGTTTGTTCCGCCGACGAGCAGCAAGTGTAGGACCAGCGGCTCACACAACCAACTGCGGGGGTATCCCAACGGGGGTAATGACAGCGAGGGCGACCATAGAACAAATGCAACGATGCTTGGACGTATGGCGCTCGCTTTCTTGTTATGGCCGGTGGTCGCTCTCGGACAGACCCATCACGAATGTACATCGCGGCCGATAAATCCGACGGCCATCCACGCGAGCCTCAAGAGTGTCTACGAAAGGGCGGGCAAGCGCCTGCGTATCGATCCTGACCTCGCCCAGGCGATCACTCAGATTGAAAGCAGCTTTGATCCGCGTGCCGTGTCGTCAAAGGGTGCACAGGGTCTGATGCAGCTGATGCCTGAAACCAGTGCTGCGATGCACGTGGCCGATCCTCTCGACCCGCATCAGTCCATCTTAGGTGGCATGCAATTTTTGCGCGTGCTGGCGAATGATCGACGCTTTGCCGGGAATCCATATATGGTGCTGGTGGCGTACAATGCCGGCCCTAATCGAGCGGTGTTTCCCGAGGAGAGCTATCGCTACGCTGATGCTGTTCTTGCGGTCTATCAGCAGTTGAAGGCACAGCATGTCCGACGCGGCGGGCTGATCGAGCCCACCCAATCGCTTGACCGCAGTTTTCTCGGCGCGATCCAGTGCAAACAAGCCACACCGGCGACTCGTGTCGCCGTGGCCGGTGGAAAGATCCAGCCCTCGCGACACTATCGCTGAAATCGTCACTTTCTGCCGTCCACTGCCATCCGGCGCAGAGATGTGATCGCAGCTAGCGGGGAATAGTATATCGATCGATTGACTTTGGCGGTCGGACGATATAGCAGGCCGCTCCGCAATCTGGGGCAACAGAATGTCCGTCAGTATCAGCCGGTTCCGACCGGGATCCCATCAACGCGGCGAAGAAACGCGCGGCCGGATCCTGGAGGCGGCACTCGAGCTGTTCGCCGCCAGCGGCTTTGAGGGCGCCAGCACGCGCACCCTGGCCGAGCGGGCCGGCGTGAACTTGCCCGCCATTCAGTACTATTTCGGCAGCAAGGAAGGCCTGTATCGCGCCGTGGTCGAACAGATAAGCGAACAGATGCAGGTCGGCTTCGCCACCACCCTCAAGCGCGTGCACAGCGCATTGGCCGATGACCACCTGCCGCGCCAACGGCTCATCGACCTGTTGAGCGACATCCTCGACGTCATGGTCGGGCTGATCCTCGATGACAGCGTGCCCAATCGCGAGAGCCGCCAAAAATTCTTTGCGCGCATGGAGGTGGAACCGAATGCGGCGGTCTATGCGCTGCAGGACGATATGATCCGCCACGTCTGTTCGCCGTGCTGCGCCATCATCGGGCGGTTGATCGGCCGCGCGCAGGATGACGAGCAGGTGCTGCTGCACACGATGACGCTGATCGGCCAGGCCAAGATCTTCTGCGGCTGGGGCACGTCGCGCGTGCTGCACTGGGACACCATCAGCGAGGAGCGCATCCGCTCGGCCCAGGCGGTGGTGCGCCAGCATGTCCAGGCGATCTTTCGGAGCCGGCCGAAGTGAAGCGAACGGCACTCGCTCTCGTGCTGAGTCTGGGCGGATGTGCGGTCGGTCCCGACTTCGAACGTCCGGCGGCACCGACCGATACCGGCTATACGCCCGAGCCGCTGGCCACGCAGACCGCATCGGTAAGGATGCGCGGTGGCGACGCACAGCATTTCCTGGCCGATCGCGACATTCCCGGCGACTGGTGGACGCTGTTCCGCTCCCGACCGCTCAATCAGTTGATTGGACAGGCGCTGAAAGCCAATCCCGATCTCGATGCCGCGCAGGCCGCCCTGCGCCAGGCACAGGAGAACGTCTACGCCGAACAGGGAGCGCTGTTCCCGCAGGCCAGCTTCAACTTTCAGGCCGAGAAGCAACGATTCTCGGGCGCCACCTTTGGCCAGCCGAGCAACATCGCGACATTCGGTCTGGTCACGCCACAGCTGAACATCTCTTACGCGCTCGACGTGTGGGGCGGAACGCGGCGACAGATCGAATCGCTGGAGGCACAGGCGGAGTATCAACGCTTTCAGCTCGAGGCGACCTATCTCACGCTGACCTCCAACGTCGTGGTCGCGGCGGTGCAGGAGGCATCGCTGCGTGGCCAGATCGCCGCCACGCAGGACATCATCCGCGACCAGGCGCAGTCGCTGAAGCTGGTGCGCGATCGCTTCAACCTGGGTGGTGCGTCACAGGCCGACGTGCTGACGCAGGAAGCGCAACTCGCGCAGACGCGCGCCACGCTGCCGCCGCTGCAGAAGCAACTGGCGCAAACCCGCAACCAGCTTGCTGCGCTGGTTGGCCAACTTCCTTCGCATGAAGCCGCCGGCATGTTTGCACTCGACAGCATGCGTCTGCCGAATGACCTTCCAGTCAGCCTGCCGTCGCAACTGGTGGAGCAACGCCCGGACGTGCGCGCGGCCGAGGCGCAGCTTCATTCGGCATCGGCGCAGATCGGTGTTGCCACGGCCAATCAGCTGCCGCAGTTCAGCATTACTGGCAGCCTTGGCACCGCGTCGAACAATTTCACCAACATGTTCGCGCCCGGCACCGGGGTATGGAGTATTGCGGGCGGCATCACCCAGACTCTGTTCGATGCCGGCACCCTGCTGCATCGCAAGCGCGCCGCGGTCGCCGCATTCGAGCAGACAGCCGCGCAGTACCGCAGCACGGTGATCAAGGCATGTCAGAATGTCGCCGACACGCTGCGTGCGCTGCAGTCTGATGCCGACGCGATGGTGGCCGCCGCCGCATCCGAGCGTTCGGCGGCTGCCAGCCTTGATCTGGCGCGACGGCAGTATCAACTTGGTGCCATCGACTACCTTACGTTGCTGAACGCGCAGCGGACGTGGCAGCAGGCGCGTATCAGCCTCGTTCAAGCCGAGGCAAACCGTTACGCCGATACGGCGGCACTGTTCCAGGCACTGGGTGGCGGCTGGTGGCATCGCAGCGATGTCGCGCCGCAGGTTGCCGAAAACGCAAAGCAGTCCTGACGGAGACGGACATGATCAAGCGTATGATTATCATGTTGGTCGGGGTGGGCGTCGTTCTGGGCGGATTCTTTGCGTTCCAGAACTTCAAGGCACGGATGATCCACCAGGTGCTGGCCGCCATGGCCAATCCGCCGCAGACCGTCTCCACCGTCACCGCCGGAATGCAGGAGTGGCAGCCACAGCTCGAGGCGGTCGGCAGCCTGCGTGCGGTGAATGGCGCTGACCTGTCGCTGGAGGTCTCCGGCATCGTCGGTGAACTGCATTTCAACTCGGGCGACGATGTTGCCGCCGGCACTGTGCTGCTGCGGCTGCGCTCGGAGGATGATGTGGCCAAGCTGCAGGCGCTGCAGGCCACCGCGGATCTCGCCCAGGTCACCTATGACCGCGACGTGAAGCAGTGGAAGGCGAAGGCGGTGAGCCAGCAGCAGGTCGATTCCGACACTTTCAATCTGAAGAACGCGCGTGCCCAGGTCGAGCAGCAAAAGGCGATGGTGGACAAGAAGAACCTGCGCGCTCCGTTCAGCGGTCACCTAGGTATCCGAGCCGTCGATGTCGGGCAGTTTCTCAACGCAGGCACCACCATCGTCACGTTGCAGGCCCTCGATCCGATTTATGTCGATTTCTTTCTGCCGCAGCAAGCGCTGGACCGGATCAGGATCGATCAGCAGATCTCGATCAAGGTCGATACGTATCCGGGGCAGACCTTCGCGGGAAAGATCACCGCGATCAATCCGCAGGTCGACGCGAACTCGCGCAACGTGCAGGTGCGTGCCACGCTGGGCAATCCAGACCGCCGGCTGTTGCCCGGCATGTATGCCACGATCGACATCGATGCCGGTGAGCAGCAGCGTCACATCACTCTGCCGCAGACGGCGGTCGCCTATAATCCCTATGGCAGCACGGTATTCATCGTCGAGCAGAATGACGCGGCGAAGACGGTCAGACAGACCTTTGTTACCACCGGAGCCAGACGCGGCGACCAGGTCGCCATATTGAGCGGCGTGAAGCAGGGCGATGTCGTCGTCACCGCTGGCCAGATGAAGCTGCATAACGGCTCGCCGGTCACCATCAACAACAGTATCCAGCCCGCAGACAATGCGGCGCCCGAACCCACCGACCACTAAGGTGGCAGCATGAAGTTTACCGACATCTTTATTCGTCGTCCGGTGCTGGCATCGGTGGTCAGCCTACTGATCCTTGTGTTGGGTCTGCGCGCACTCGGCACCCTGCAGGTCCTGCAATATCCGCAGACGCAGAATGCCGTGGTCACCATCAACACGGTCTATTATGGCGCCGACCCCAACGTGGTCACAGGGTTCATTACCACGCCGTTGGAGAACGCAATCGCGCAGGCCAATGGTATCGACTACATGCAGTCGACCAGTACCTCCGGCGTCAGCACCATTACCGTCTATCTCCGCCTCAACTACGATGCGGACAAGGCGCTGACCGAGATCAACACCAAGATCGCCTCGGTGCTGAGCCAGTTGCCGCCCGGTACACAGCAACCCACCCTTACCGTGCGGATCGGCCAGACGATCGATGCGATGTATATCGGCTTCAACAGCAGCGTGCTGGCGCCGAACCAGATCACCGATTACCTGGTGCGCGTCGTGCAGCCGAAACTGCAGGCGGTGCCAGGTGTGCAGACCGCCGAGATCCTGGGCGGCAAGTATTTCGCTCTGCGCGCCTGGCTCGACCCGGAGAAGCTCGCCGCCTATGGCCTGACCGCCGCCGATGTCTCGCAGGCGCTCGCGGCCAACAACTACATTTCCGGCCTCGGCAATACCAAGGGCCAGATGGTGCAGGTAGATCTGACCGCCTCCACCGATCTGCATTCACTCGACGAGTTCCGTGACCTGGTGCTGAAGCAAAGCGGCGGCGCGATCGTACGACTGAAGGATGTCGCCAACGTCACCCTTGGTTTCGACGACTACGAGACCGCGGTCGGTTTCGACGGCCAGCAAGCGGTATATATCGGCATCCAGGTCGCGCCAGCCGCCAACCTGCTCGACGTGATCCATGGCGTGCATGCGATCTTCCCGGGGATACAGTCGCAACTGCCGCAGGGGCTGAACGGTCAGATCGTCTACGATTCCACCGACTTCGTCAGCAGTGCGATCAATGAGGTGATCCGCACTCTGATCATGGCCGTCGTGATCGTCACCCTGGTGGTGTTCGTTTTCCTCGGCTCGCCGCGGTCGGTGCTGATTCCGGTGATTGCCATCCCGCTGTCGCTGATCGGCACGTTCACTTTCATGCTGCTGTGTGGCTTCTCGATCAACCTGCTGACCTTGCTCGCACTGGTGCTGGCGATTGGCCTGGTGGTGGACGACGCCATCATCGTGGTGGAGAACGTCAATCGCCACCTGGAAGACGGCATGCGGCCGATACCGGCGGCGGTCCAGGCCGCGCGCGAGCTTGCCGGTCCGATCATCGCGATGACCGTCGTGCTGGTCGCAGTGTATGTGCCGATCGGCTTCCAGGGCGGACTGACCGGCGCGCTGTTCACCGAGTTCGCGTTCACTCTGGTCGGCGCCGTCACCGTCTCGGCGATCATCGCGCTGACACTGTCGCCTATGATGACGTCGCGCCTGCTGCGCGCGAGTGGCAACCTGCCGCGCTGGGAAGGTCGCCTGATCGATTTCATCGACCGCCGGTTCCATGCCCTGCATCGCCGCTATGAACGCTGGCTGCATGGCAGCCTGAATTATCTGCCGGTGACCACGGTGTTCGCGCTGATCATCCTTGGCAGCATCTATTTCCTCTACGGTTCGGCGACCAGTGAACTGGCGCCGCAGGAGGATCAGGGCGTCATTATCACCTCAGCACAGAACGCCGCCAACTCCACGCTGCAGCAGCGCCAGCTGTACGACCGGCAAATCTATCAGGACTTCGCCAGTATCCCGGAGACCGACCACGTCTTCCAGCTCGATATGCCCGGGCAGAACATCTCCGGCATGGTGCTGAAGCCCTGGGACAAGCGCGAGCGCACCACGGCCGTGTTGCAACCCCTGGTGCAACAACAGATGGCCGGCATCGCCGGTGCGCAGGTCGCGGCATTCCAGCCGCCACCGCTGCCTGGCAGTCAGGGCCTGCCGATCCAGTTCATCATCGGCAGCACTGACCCGTTCGCCCGCATCAACGATGTGGCGCAGAAGTTTCTGCAAGACGCGCGCAAGAGCGGATTGTTCATCTATCTCGACACCGATCTTCGTTACGACAAGCCGCAGACGACGGTGGAGATCGATCGCAGCAAGACTGCGCTGCTTGGCCTGAAGATGAGCGATGTCGGCAGCGCGCTGAGTGCCATGCTCGGCGGCGGGTATGTCAACTACTTCGGGCTGGACGGCCGTTCGTACAAGGTGATCCCGCAGGTGCAGCAGCGCTACCGGCTGAACGCCGAGCAGCTGCTGAACTATTACATACGAACCGAGAGCGGCGCTTCGGTTCCGCTTTCCACCGTCGCGCGCATCGTCACGCGCACGGCGCCGGAGTCGCTCAATCACTTCCAGCAGCTCAATGACGCGATGATCCAGGGCGTGCCTGCACCTGGCGTTGCACTTGGCACAGCCGTGAGCTTCCTGCAGGATCTCGCCGAGCGCGAGCTACCACCTGGATATACGGTCGACTATGGCGGCCTGTCGCGGCAGTACATACAGGAGTCGGGCGGCTTCCTGCTCACCTTCGGCTTCGCGCTGATCATCATCTACCTGTCGCTCGCGGCACTGTTCGAGAGTTTCCGTGATCCGTTCATCATCCTGGTCTCGGTGCCGATGTCGATTGCCGGAGCGCTGTTCTTCGTCGGTCTCGGCGTGGGCGGCGCCAGTCTCAACATCTACACCGAGGTGGGCTTAGTGACGCTGATGGGGCTGATCAGCAAACACGGTATCCTGATCGTCGAGTTCGCCAATAACCTGCAGAAGGAAGGCCACTCGCGGCGGGAGGCGATCGAAATGGCCGCTGGCATCCGCTTGCGGCCGATCCTGATGACCACCGCAGCGATGGTGCTGGGCGTTGTGCCGCTGATCGTCGCCACCGGCGCCGGCGCCGTGTCACGCTTCAATATGGGCCTGGTGATTGCGTCGGGCCTGGCCATCGGCACGCTGTTCACGCTGTTCGTCGTGCCGGCGGTGTATATGCTGATCGCCGCCGACCACCATGCGCGCAGCAGGGTCGGGGAGCCGGTGCTGGCCGAATGATGCCAAGCCTGATATCGGATAAGCCTTGGCAGAGAGGAGCTATCCGATGACGATCATCGACTCCCAGGTCCATGCCTATGAAGCAAACACGCCGAAACGGCCGTGGCACAGCGTGCCGAACTGGCCCGATCACGTCACCGGTGACGAGATGGTGGCGGCGATGGATAAAGTCGGCGTCGACGGCGCGATCTTCATTTCCGCCTTCGGCTTGTATCAGTACGACGCCAGCTATGCGGTAGAGGTGCAGCAGGCGCATCCTGATCGGTTCGCCATCGTCAAGCCGGTCAATCCAGACGATCCGGCGGTGGCCGATGTCATCGCTGAGTGGAAGAAGATACCGGGCGCCGTCGGCATCCGCATCATGCTGCCGAAAGAGTCGGGGCGTGAGCCGACCGATCCGGGTCTCGACCGAATTTTGCGTGCAGCCGTTCGCTACGATCTTCCGGTAAACATCCTGTTCTGGGGCAACCTGGACGTGGGTACAGCTCTGATCGATCGCCATCCCGACACGCGGTTCATCATCGACCATCTGGGCATCGTGCAACCGCGCGTGCCGCCCGCGCCGTCGCATCCGTGGGCCGAGCTTCCGAAGGTGCTGGAGCTTGCCAAGCGTCCAAACGCGGTGATCAAGGTCAGTGGTGCCTGCACGCTGTCGCAGCAGCCGTATCCTTTCCCGGACATCTGGGACCCGTTGGCCCGCGTGTTCGATGCCTGGGGGTTCGAGCGCTGTCTGTGGGGCACTGACTGGACGCGTGCGTTTGCCGTCGTCAACTACGAGCAGGCCGTCGAACCGTTCCTCAAGACTGATCGCTTGAGCACCTCGGAGCGGGCGATGCTCATGGGCGGCGCCTGCGCCAAGGCGTACGGCTGGTCACCGCGCAAGGCCTAGCCGTGCGCCGCGCTGAATGGGGGGCGTGGACATTACCAAGTCCCATCCAGCCCGAGCAGGCGCAGCACCTCGCGTCTCAGGTCGGCGAGCCGCGAGTGGCCGCGATGGCGTGGATAGGGTAGATCGACCGGCACGTCGGCCCTAACGCGCGCGGGGCGATCGCTCAACACGATCACGCGCTGTGCCATGAACAGCGCCTCTTCGACGTCGTGCGTCACCAGCAACGCCGTAAAACCAGAGCGCTCCCACAGCGAGACCAGCTCGCCCTGCATGGTGATGCGCGTCATCGAATCAAGCTTGCCGAGAGGCTCATCGAGCAGGAGGAGTTCCGGGTCATTCACCAGAGCGCGCGCAAGAGCGGCGCGCTGCGCCATGCCACCCGAGAGCTGATGCGGGTAGGCATCGGCAAAGTTGGTGAGACCGACGAGACGCAGTGCCTTGTCCACGCGCGGCGAATGACTGTGCTTCAGTCCACGCGCCTCCAGGCCAAGCGCTGCGTTGTTCCTCACCGTGCGCCAGGGATACAGCGTGGGATCCTGGAACATCAGCACACGCGACGGATCCGGGCCATCGATCGGAGCATCATTCGCCGACAAGGCGCCGCGGGACGGTGGCTCAAGGCCGGCCACCAGTCGCAACAAGGTCGATTTGCCGCAGCCGCTCGGCCCGAGCAGGGCGACGAACCCGCCAGGCTCTACCCGGAAGCTAACATCTTCGAGGACAGGGAGCGGTTTGCCGTGCAGGTCGAAGCGATGACTGACCTTCAGCACCTCGACCGACGCTCCTGCGTCGGCAACGACGCGGAAGGCCGCCGCTACCATTGCACGATCCCCTTCTGCCAGGCGAGCAGCCGGTCCCGCAGGCGGAATAACAGCGTGATGAGTCCGGTGCACATCAACGCCATCACCAGCAGAGCTGCATACATATTTGCATAGGCGGCCCAGCCCTGAGCCCATTGCATGTACCAGCCAAGCCCAGCCTTCACGCCCATCATCTCGGCCACAACCAGGACCGAGAACGAAGCGCCAAGTCCCATGAACAGCCCTACGAACACCGAAGGCAACGCGGCGGGAATCGCCACCTTGAGCACAAGAAAGGATTGCGAGGCGCCCATTGTGCGCGCCACGTCGTAATAGGCACGATTGACACTTGCGATGCCGGACCAGGTGAGCACGGTGACCGGAAATGCGGTCGCAAGCGCAATCAGGAATGTGCTCGCGCTGTGACTGGACGGAAAGGCGAAGAAGGCGATCGGCAACCAGGCGGTTGCCGGCAATGGCCCGATGAGCCGCAGCACTGGGTGCGCCCAGTAGCCCACACGACGCGACCAACCGATTGCGACACCCGCGACGAAGCCGATCGCCGCGCCAATCGCGTAGCCACCAGCGAGCAGACGCAGCGAATGCCACACACTCTCTACCAACCGAGGATAGTCGTCAGTGAACACCTCCAGCAATCCCTGGGGCGCCGCAAAGAAAGGCCGAGGCAGCAGTGCGAACTTGGCTGTAAGCAACTCCCATACCGCCAAGACTACCGCGAGCAGCAGGAACCACGGCCCCACGCTACGCGCGCGCTCTGGCGGCCTGACGCCAGAGAAGCGGCTGCCCAATGCAAGGATCACGAAGACAACGCCGATCCCGGCCATGATGTCGGCGAGCAAATTGGTTCGCTCGAAGTCATCGATGTCAGGTATGAATCGGCTGATCGCGGCTGCCAAAAGCCAGACACCGGCTGCCCAGACTCCAGTGATCCATGTGGCGCCCCGTGCGGCTGGCATCTCGGGCGCGTCAGCGATCGACTGCCCCGCAGTCTCTGCCGATTGCTGAGATTTAGCCAAGAACATTGGCGTACACTCGATCGGAAAACCGGTCGGCATTGGTGCTGGGCTTGATGACCGAGATTGCCTTCAGCTCCTCGACGTAAGCCGCGATCTCCTGGCGAAGATCAGCTCCAACCGGGTGGTGATTATGCGTGTGGCTCCGCAGCATGGCGGCCAGTTGGTCTGGCTTCGCCACCGGCGAATAGGGCGCGAAAATTGCCGCCGCCGCGTCGGGATTGGTGGTGACGAATTCCTGTGCCTCCAGCACGGCCTCGGTGATCGCGGCGGCCGCCGCGCGATCGTCGCGCAGCAGACTGCCGCGCACGCCAAGCACGCAGCAGGCCCGGTGCGCATACTCACCAGTGAGGTTGGTGGCGACCTCCGTCAGGCCGTCGCGATCACGTATGACCCAGCCCAGCGGATCGCCTTGAGTGAACGCCTGTACCTCGCCCTTCTGCAGGGCGATCGGCAACAGATCCGCTGGAAATACCTTCCACTGCACGTCGCTGATCGGATCGATGCCGAGTTTCGCAAGTCGGATCGAAAAGAAGTTCTTGTCAGGCGCCGACATATCGCTGGCACCCACCGTCTTGCCCTTGAGGTCCTCCAGTTTGGTGATACCGCTCGCCTTGGCAGCCAAGAGCCGCATGCAGCCGCCGTGGGTCGCGGTGGTTATGCGCACATCGAACCCCTGTTCCAACGGCTTCAGCCAGCGCAACGCCATGCCGACACCGGCGTCCGCCTTGCCTGTCGCGATTGCTTCCAGCAGCTGATCCGTCGAGCCACCGAAATTGATCAGTTCGACATTCAGATTGCGCTTCTCGAAGTAACCCTTGGTCTGGGCGACCGGGACGCCGACGGTGCAGATCGCGCCGGCATTCCACGTTAGCTTGAGATTGCGCCGTGGTCCCTCGACCACCGTCACCGGCGCTTCGGCAGACGCGTGGCAGATTGGCGGAGTGCCAAACGTCAGAGCGGACGCAGTTGGCCGGCTGGAAGCAAACACGCGCGGGGCCATAAGCCCGAGTGGCGCTGCCGCGCCGGCAAAGCCGGTGGCATGCAGGATGGTGCGACGGGTGAGGTGTGCCATGGATCAGCGGCCCTTGATTGCGGTGAGATGGGCGCGGGCGTGCAGCGACGGCGTGAGTGGGCCCGCCGAAGTGGCGTCGCGGTAAACGCGGCGCGCGACGCGCTGGACATCTGTCAGCGATGGCCAGATGGACGCGTCGAGTTCTTCCATGCGCAGGTCAGTGGCGACGAAACGATAGCCTCGGTCGATACGGATGGCGGCACCTACGAACACGCCATCGATGTCGATGATGTGCGATTGCAGCATCGATGATGATCTTTCAGCCAAAGATGATGGGGGCGGCCTCGTGACCGCGGCGATAGTGCTGGCGGTTCAGCTACATCGCGGCGCCCAGCACCGCTGGCGCGTGAGAACAACTATCGGTCGAGCCATGGGTCTTCCTTTCATCGCTCGCCGGTGTCGTGGATCAGGCCACCACCCCGGAACCGGCCGGCACGAAGCCGGCCCCAATATTGAGAATATTTTTCCTATGCAGCGCAATATCCGCGGGCAAAAAAGATTCTTTTTCTCCTACCTTGGCCGTTCGGCGGCTTGAGTCGCTTTTGGGGCCACCTCAAGGAGACCAGGCTGGCGCTGTCTGACCGGCCCGGGCGGCGGCCCAGGCAGGGGATCGGCCCAGTTGCGCCATGCGTGCGGCGAGCATGCGCCCCAGATCGCAGCACTGAGACCGAATGTCCGGGACCGAAGTGATCTCCCAGTGCGCTCCCTTGGTGAGTGGACCGATCGCGAACAGCCGGTCGGAGACCGCTCCTGAGCGGTCCAACACGGCACCCTTGGCAGTCACGTCCAGTCCAAGACGGAGCTGGTCGGGGCGCGCGATGCCGCTCCGCAGCACCGCACGCAACAGCGGATCGACGGTTTGGGTGATGTCGGCGCCGAAACCGGTGCAGTCTATTACGCGTGCGGCCCCGAGGGTTCGCGCTCTGTCGCTCCCGCGCGGCCGGAACGTGATGGCCGCCTGGCCATCACTGATATCACAGGCCGTGATCCGGCCAGCATGCACCCGCAACTGACCGGAATTCTGTGCAGCCTGGATGCGGTCAGCAATTTGCGGAGCCATACGGTGACGGTGAACATCCCACCAGGTCCGCATGTGGCGCAGAAATCGCTTGCGCTCGATGCTGTTCAGTCCTTGCCAAAACCCCTGAGTCACCGGATGCAGCGAATCGATCACCGGCTGCCAGGCGATCCCAGCCTGCGATGCACGAGCAGCCTCACTGCGGATCCAATGCGTGAGTGACGAGATGCTGCTTGGCAGCGGCAGCGGCAATACAGTGGGCGCGGCCGGGCCCTCGGCATGGCGCCGCGGTAACAGCCCGTGGCGCGACAGCGCGTGGATCGGTCCGGTGTGGCCTGCGTCGAGTAGGCTCACCACCGCATCGACCATGGTCAATCCGGTGCCTACCAGCAGCACCGTGGCTTGTGGATGCAAATTGGCGAACGTCATAGGCTGCCATGGGCTGGTCCGCCAAAGTCCGGCCAGGTGCAGCGTCGCTGCGTCAGAATGTAGCGGCGGCGGCGCGCTGCCGATGGCCAACACTGCCATGTCCGCAATGAGTCGCGCGCCGGATGCCATGGTCAGTGCCATTCCGCCAACGCGTTCGCGAATCGCGACCACGTTGCCGTGCACCAATCGCAATCGCGTCGGGTGATTGCCGTGAAGGCCGAGATCAAGCAATTCCTGAAGGTAGCTGCCGTATAACTGACGCGAGACAAAGGCAGTGTCTGCTGGGGAGCCCGCGCCGAATTGGCTGGGGTGGTGCTGCTTCAACCAGCGGACAAAATCGAGCGGTACATTGGGGAAGGCCCCCATCCGTCCCGCTGGCACATTGAGCAGATGGTTCGGATTATCGGAACTGTATGCCGGCCCGCGTCCGAACTGCCCACTCCGTTCGATCAGACAAATATCGGCCCGCGCCGGAGACAGCCGTTGCAGCCAAAGTGCCAGAAGGGTCCCGCTGAATCCCCCGCCAATAACGGCGATCGTTGGTTGCATGGTCATTTCCTATTAACCCCATAGGAATTCGGACATACATAGGCCGGCAATGTCAACCCAAAATTATCCGGCCAAAAGTTATCCGGTGGGTGCGAAGGGGGTTGACCGCCTGCTGTCACTGCCGCAGGAGCTGGTCATGCTATCGAGCAAAGCGAAATACGCGCTCCGAGCGCTCCTGCACCTCGCCGCGGAGGTACCGGGCGGCGCGTGGATACAGATTGCAGAGATGGCCGAGCAGGAACAGGTTTCGCGAAAATTTCTCGAGGCGATCTTTGTTCAATTGCGCGATCAGGGCATTGTAGAGAGTCGTCGTGGCGCACAGGGCGGCTATCGGCTGGCGCGCGCGCCCGATTCGGTCTCGGTCGCTGATGTCATTCGCGTGCTCGATGGGCCACTCGCTCTGACGCCATGCGCGAGCCGCACGCGCTACCATCAATGTGCAGATTGCGTGGATGTCAAGAAGTGCAGGCTGCAGTCGCTGATGCAAGAAGCGCGAGATGCTGTGGCTGGCGTACTTGAAAGCTGTTCGCTGGAGCAGCTGGCCGGGAAGTCGAGATCGACCACGAATAAGACCAAGGCCCTTGGTCGATCATCGAGAACCGAATCGCGTCGCGGCCGCGCCAGCATTCGGCCCGTCACGGTGACGCGGGACGAACGATCATTGCCGGTCAAGTAAGTTACTTCGATCGCGCACGGCAGATCGCCGCTCCTTGCCAATTCCACGCCAATTCCACCTGGCCCTGGTCTAACCACGTCGACGCCCTTGTTTTGCGCGGGCATCCATTTCGCCGAATCCCAGGATGAGCCTACGGCGCCCAACCTGTCAGCACGGCCAGGCGCAGGGTTGCTGGCACACGACCATCGGTCTCCGGCAGCGCAGCCAACGCCGCGGGAAACAAAGCTCGCGGCGGCACACGTCGGTCGCGCTGGCACAGCGCGTTCGTCTCCCCTGAAGCGCGGAGCTCGTGCAGCAGCCGCAGCGGCTCGGCGTAAAGCACTTGCAAGTCCTCGACATCGGCCACCGGCAACGCAAAGCCAGCGCGCTGCAACAACGCCGCACAGTCTCGCAGGTCGGGGAAAGGTGACACGCGGGGTGACGCACCTCCGGTCAGCGCGATCTCGGCCTCGGTGAGGGCCTGCCGCAATTCCGCGAGCGTGCCGAGTGCCGGAAGGCTGGCAAGCAGCAGACCACCTGGACGCAGCGCGAGCCGCAGCTGGATCAACGCCCCGGGCAGATCATTGACCCAGTGCAGCGAGAGGCTGACCACCACGAGATCGAAGCTGTCGGGTGCGAATGGCAGAAACTCCTCGTCCGCAGCCACCGCAGGGCCGCCGTTCAGCGCGGCCATGGACGCCGACAGATCGCAGCTCACCACATCGATCCCGCGGGCGCGCAGCAATGGCGCCACCACGCCGCGCCCACCGACATCCAGTGCCTGAGTGAACCGCTGCGTCGTATCGTCGAGCCGATCGAGCAGTCTCCGGGCGATGTCCCGCAACACCTCCGCGATACCGCCGACGCGGCGGGCCGCGCGGTCGCGGTGCCACCGCACCACCCGCCGGTCGAAGATCTCGATGGCAGAGCTCATCACCTCCCTGTGCGCCGGCCACTCTTCGTTGCCAAGCATTCGTTCCCGCGCCTACGCTCACGCAAGGAGGAGCCGCCATGAAACGCATCGACGCCAAAACGCTGCATGCCTGGCTGCTCGACGGTCGGGAGCTTGCACTACTGGATGCGCGCGAAGACGGCGAATTTGGTGCCTCGCATCTTTTCTGGGCGGTCCCTTGCCCGATGTCGAAACGGGAGATCCGCGCGCGTGCCTTGCTGCCCCGGCTCGGCGTACGCATTTGCTGTGTCGATGACGGCCGCGGCCTGGCAGAAAAGCTCGGTTCCTGGCTGGAAGAGATCGGCTGCTCCGATGTCGCTGTGCTGGACGGCGGTACCCAAGCATGGGCGGCGGCTGGCTACGAACTGTTCTCCGGCGTCAATGTTCCGTCCAAGGCGTTCGGTGAGTGGGTCGAGCACCATTACGGCACCGAGAGCGTCGATCCGCCGGACCTCAAGTCCTGGATCGATTCCGGCAAGAATATCGTGGTGCTCGACAGCCGCACGCACGAGGAATTCGTGCGCATGTCGATCCCCACCGGTATCAGCGTCCCCGGTGGCGAACTGGTGTATCGCATCGGCGATATTGCACCCGATCCAAACATGCTGGTGGTTGTGAACTGCGCCGGCCGCACCCGCAGCATCATGGGCGCCGAAAGCCTCCGTCGTGCCGGCATCCCGAACAAGGTGATGGCGCTGCGCAACGGCACGATGGGCTGGGAACTGGCCGGTTTCCGCTGCGACCGCGGCCGAACCGAGAAGTTCGCACCTGGCACGCCAAAGACCGCCGCCACCGCGCTGCGGCGCGCGCAGGCCTTCGCCGAGGAGTCAGGCGTCGGCGTCATCGGCGCAATCGACCTGGCACGGTTCGAGGACGATGACGACCGCACGCTCTACGTCCTCGATGTGCGCGATCCGACGGAGTACCGCGCGGGCCATCGTCCCGGCAGCATCAGTGCGCCGGGCGGGCAGTTGGTGCAGGCGACCGATCAATGGATCGGTGTGCGCAATGCGCGGATCGTGTTGGTGGACGACACCGGTGTGCGGACACGGATGGCCGGCGCCTGGCTGTGTCAGATGGGTCATCGCAACGTGTTCGTCGTCGAGGGCGGGCTGGAGGCGATCCGTACCAGCGGCCGGGAGCGACTGCCGGTACCCGAACTCGGTAGCAAAGCGGCGACCATCGACGTCACCGGCCTGGTCGGTCTGATCGACAGCGGCGAGGGGACCGTGGTGATCGATCTCGCGCGCAGCATCGACTTTCGCGAAGGTCACATCCCCGGCGCAATCTGGGGAGTGCGGACCCGGTTGGACGGGCTGAAGCCGCAACTCGCCGGCGCGAAGCACGTGGTGATCACGTCGCCTGACGGTATTGCGGCGCGGCTGGCCGTGAATGAGGTGAAAGCGCTGTGTCCGGCCGAGGTGAGGGTTCTCGAGGGTGGCACGGAGGCGTGGCACGCATTTGGTCGTCCGCTGGTCAAAGACCGCACCAATCCCCCCGACGAAGCGTGCATCGATAGCTATTTGCGCGCCTATGATCGAAACTCCGGGGTGGAAGAGGCGATGCACGCCTATCTTGCATGGGAGATCGAGCTGGCGAACCAGATCAAGCGGGATAACACGGTGGCATTCGGTGTTGGCGAGGCATCAGCCGGTCACTGATACTGCGACGCGCGCTGTCCGGGCGCTGTTCGACGTGCTGCTGCCGCCGCGCTGCGCAATATGTGGCGCGGAGGTGGACCGCCAGGGCCTGCTTTGTGCCGATTGCTTCCGCCAGACCGGCTTCATCAGCGAACCATTCTGTACGCGATGCGGCGTGCCGTTCGCCAGTGCCGCGATCGGTGGCGCCCAGCGCTTGTGTCCCACCTGTCGCGCAGAGCCGCCGGTCTTCGCCCGCGCCCGCGCCGCGTTGCGCTATGACGCACAGGGGCGCCGGCTGGTTCTGCCGTTCAAACACGCCGACCGGACCGAGCTCACGGCTGTTCTTGCGCCGCAGATGGCGCGCGCCGGAGCGGAACTACTGCGCGAGGCGGATGTGATCGTGCCGGTGCCGCTGCATCGCTGGCGCCTGTTCCATCGTCGCTACAACCAGGCTGCGTTGCTGGCGAAGGCGCTTGGGCGAAGCGCGGGGCGCCCATGCGTGGTGGACGCGCTGCGGCGCAATCGGGCGACGGCATCGCTCGGAGAAAAATCCGCAGCCGAACGCGCCGCCGAGGTCGCCCAGGCGTTCGAGGTGCGCCTGTCGCGCACTCGGACGATCCGGCAGCGGAAAGTCCTGCTGATCGACGATGTCATGACTTCGGGCGCCACCGCCAACGCCTGCGCCGGAGCCTTGCTTGCCGCGGGCGCCGCTTCGGTCGATGTCTTGGTTGCGGCACGCGTGCCGGACCCACGAATAAACTGACCGAACCATCAGGAGGAGTACGACGATGGATGCAGTTGTTGGCCGTAGCTGGCCTGCTGGCCTCACCCGCATTCCTTACTGGATCTACCAGGATCCAGACGTACTCGCGCTGGAGCAGAAGCGCATTTTCGAAGGGTCGGTCTGGAATTTCCTCTGCCTCGAAGCCGAACTCCCCAATATCGGTGACTATCGGACGACCTTCGTCGGCGCGATGCCGGTGGTCGTGGTACGCGCCGATGATGGCGAAATCGCCGCTTTCGAAAATCGCTGCGCACATCGCGGCGCGCTGATCTGTCTTGATGACGGTGGCAGCGCGAAGGACTTTCAGTGCGTCTATCATTCATGGCGCTACGATCTGCGCGGCAATCTGCGCTCGATTGCCTTTGCCCGCGGCGTCAATGGCAAGGGCGGTATGCCCGCTGATTTCGACATGTCGTGTCACGGTCCGCGCAAGCTGCGCGTGACCACGTTCTGCGGCATGGTGTTCGGTTCACTGTCTGCCGATGCGCCCGAATTCGAAACCTGGCTTGGCCCGGACATCGTCAATCGCGTCCGCCGCGTGCTGGGCAATCGGCGGCTTGAAGTCATCGGCCGCTTCACCCAGGCGCTGCCGAACAACTGGAAGCTCTATTTCGAGAACGTGCGCGACACCTACCATGCCAGTCTCCTGCACCTGTTCTTCGCCACGTTCCGCATTACCCGCCTCAGCTCAGGGGGCGGCGTTCTGGTGAGCGAAACCGGCGAGCACCATGCATCGGCCACGCTTGCGCCGCCGCAGGGCAAGGACACCACCTATCAAGGCCTGCGCTCGGAAAAGGAGAGCTTCCGCCTGGCCGATCCAAGCCTGCTTGGGATGCACGACGAATTCCACGATGACATCCAGCTGCAGATCCTGTCGATCTTCCCTGGATTCATTCTGCAGCAGGTACACAACGCGCTGGCGGTCCGCCAGATCGTGCCGCGTGGCGTTGATGCGACCGATCTCAACTGGACCTATCTCGGCTTTGCCGATGACGCGCCGGAACTGCGGGCGCATCGGTTGAAGCAGAACAACCTGGTCGGACCGGCGGGCTACGTCTCGATGGAGGACGGCGCGGTTGGCGGCTTCGTGCAGCGGGGCATCGCGGCGGCCACCGACGAGACGTCGGTGGTCGAGATGGGCGGCTCGGGTGCCGAGACGCAGGAGACACGCGCGACCGAGGCGTCGGTGCGAGGCTTCTGGAAGGCCTACCGAATGCATATGGCGTTGTGATGAGTGGCGCTGAAACGCTGTTCCGTTTGGCTGCGCTCAACACGGACTACGCCATCTGCATCGATGCCGACCGGCTGGAAGACTGGCCGGGAATGTTCCTGGAGCAGTGCCTTTACAAGATCACCAGCGCCGACAATCACCGCCGCGGCTATGCGGGTGGACTGGTCTATGCGGACTCCCGCGCCATGCTGATCGATCGGGTCGCCTCGCTGCGTGAGGCCAACATTTACGAGCGACAAAGCTACCGCCACATCGTCGGTATGCCGTCTCTCCGTTCGGGCGCGGACATCGTGGCCGAGACGCCATTCCTGGTGGTGCGTACGATGCGCGACGGACGGATGGACCTGTTCGCCGCTGGCGTCTATCTGGATCGGGTGCGAGACGAGGCTGGGATGCTTCGGTTTGCCGAACGCGTCGTGGTTTGCGACAGCTCGCGAATCGATACGCTGCTGGCGATCCCGCTGTAGCAGCCGAGGAGTTCGGAATGCCCGACGTCGAAGTCTATACGCAGCCGTGGTGCCCGTTCTGTGCCAGGGCTCTCGCCATGCTCGGCAGCAAGGGTGCGGCAGTCCACGAAATCGATGCGCCGCATGGGTCGGCCGCCCGCCAGGAGGCGATCCGTCGCTCCGGCGGTCGGACCACCGTTCCGCAAATCTTTATCGGCGGGCGGCACATTGGTGGTTGCGACGACCTTATGGCACTCGATCGCGCTGGAAAGTTGGACGCGCTGCTTCGCGCAGACTAGCAGGATTGGTTAGCGACATCGTGCCACAAATCGTTGGCACTCACTTGCGGGGAGTGCCAAAATTGGCCATCTAAGGTGTGCCATGATCCATTATGACCTTCGTTGCAGTCAGGACCATGCGTTCGACGGCTGGTTCAAGGACAGCGCCGCCTTCGACCGCCTGGCCAAACGAGGACTGGTCGAGTGCCCGCATTGCGGCGATGGCAAGGTCGAGCGTGCGTTGATGCGGCCTGCGGTGGCCAAGCGCGAAAGCCTGCCGGTGCCGGTGCCAGCGGCAAAGCCGCCCGTGCCGCCGGCCGCTTCGGTGGCTGGAATGCCAATGCCCGCCCAGATGCGTGCCATGCTCCAGCGGATGCGCGCAGAGGTCGAGAAGAACTGCGACTATGTCGGGCCGAATTTTGCCGAAGAGGCGCGCAAGATACATCGCGGCGAGAGCGAGAAGCGTGGCATCTACGGCGAGACCAGCCCGGAGCAGGCCGAGTCGCTTGCCGATGAGGGTATCGAATTCTCCCGCATTCCCTGGGTGCCGCCGGCGGACGCGTAATGCGTGATGGATCGAGGCGCACCTGGCAGTGCGGGGTGTCCCGGTTGACGGTGCGGCAGGAGAGGTCGGAGGTTTTGGGCATCGCGGCAGCTGGGGCTAAGGCGGGCCGGTGGCTGCTCCTGCCGCTATTGGCAGGTCAAGAGGAAGGGCTGGCTGCCCGCCGATAAAGAAGCCCAACACCTGCCGGACCATTTGCCGGGGCAAATTCAACCAGTCACAGTTCTGGGCCGGGCTGCTGTCCTGTTCCCGGTCGAACAGCTGTTCGCGGCGGTTCCTTTCGCGCATCAGGCTGGCGACGCTGCCGCCGTACCAGTGAATGGCCTCGAACAGCTCGTTCCAGAAGGTGCCGGTGCAGAGGCCGGGCACGACGGCCAGATCGAGGCAGATATCGACGAGGGTGCGGCCCAATGGACGGCGACGCACCTGGCGCTCGAGTTCCTCCAAGGTGGGCGGGTGGAAATCGGTGGGGCCTGTTCCGGGGGAGCGGCGAACCGGCTGCGGCGCTTGCTCGCGAGCGATGGGGTTTGCGGCCGATTTGGTTAGGTCGGCTGGCGCGGGCTGGCTGGTGCGCGAGCGGATGCGGGTGCGGACGAAGGCGATGTCGCGGCCGCGGGCGGCGCGGGCGAGCAGCACACGTTCGAGTGCCGCGGCACGCAGGATGCCGCGATGCAGGCGGGCGAGGATGATCGACAGATCGATGGTGCCGAAACAGGCCGCGATGGCGGGGAAGCCGGGCGCGGCGACGCGGACCGTGACGGTGTCGGCGAGATGGCGGCCATAGGCGAGCAGGATGCGAACGACGTGGAGGAGTGCCGCGATGCGCTCGGGCGGGGAGGCGGGGCGTTGGGTGGCTGCTTCACGCTTCACGGTAGTTATGCTAACAGGGCGCGGGGCGGGTGGCAATGGATTTTTTTCTGGCTGGCATCCGTGTCTTTTCGATTACGTCGTGTTCTCGCGGGTGACAAAGCAGCCCACCAGCTACTGCTGACCGTTCAATCGGATGTATCAACTCGCTCAAGAGAGATGTGCCGCTCGCCGGCGGATAACGCGCCCTATGGTGAGTGCGAACTGCCCGTCACCCTCGGCATTCAACGGTGCTGGTCCTACGAAGATCGAGAAACTCATTGGAAGAGCCTCGTTAGTCATCTTTATGAATCGAATGTCGCGAATACCGGCTAACCCAAAGGCTTCTCTCAAAGGTAGCGCATAGTCTGGCGGGTCTGACGGATCGGGCATCGTGAACATTAGACCAACGTCATGTGGGGATGTGGCCATTTGCTGAGCAAGCGGCGTGCAAATGCCATTGCGTCTGAGTTCTTGTTGAATGGGATATACGATTGCATAGGCCTCATTGCCGCCTGGAAGCGTCGAGATGAAAATCTGGTGTGGCAGTGATGACTTGATCACTGAGAAGGCGTTAGCTAGCACCTCCTCCTGGGTAGGAATGGTCTGCCTACTCTAGCGCCGCGATTACCCGGCGCAGCTTGGCACGGTCGGTCTTGGCATCATCGACTGCAGTCGCCGAACGTCTCGGTGCGACACTCGATCCGAATGCACGGAAGCCAAACTCCGACGCACTCGTGTACCGACATCTCTGACGCAACCAGCGGTGTGACTGCTGCATCAAGTCCATTTAGGCCAAGCCCGGAACCAGACCTCGTTGCAGAATTCCTGAGTTACGACGACGCAGGTGCGGCGTTGTAGCGTTCGAGCATTGCGGCGCGGATGTCGGGACTGTCCGGCCATTGGCCGCGCCGCTTCCCGCCATGGGCTTGGTAGTCCCCCAGCCGATCCGGATCGGGCTGCACCGCGCGACCGGTATTGTCCAGGAACAACAATCCGAGCTTGTCAGTGGGCATGCGGGCGACGAACGCTTCGGCTTCGTCAAGCGCCGCGCGCAGACGCGTCGTGATGTCCTTCGGGTCCAGCGGCTGGTCGCTTTGCAAACCTCGCCACTCGGCAACTGGGTGGCCAGCGGCATTGCGGCGGATTTCGGCTATGATGCCCTCTGGTGTGAAGCCAGGTGACTTTTCGACTGCTGCGCAGATCACGGCTCCGAGCGGCAGGATACGCTGATGAACCGTTACCAGGTCGACGATGTCGCGAAGCTCGCGCCGTCCGGCGGCGGCCATGACCTTGTTCATGGCGAGATCAGCCGGATGCAGGACATAACCGAACGTCGCATCGCGCACGGCCGGGAAAAAGCGATAATCGCTATCCGACACCCATTCCAGGCGCGTGCTTGCTCCCTCACGCGTTACCTCGGCGGTGTACATCAGAGGCATCTGCCGGAGCCATGCAACTCTATAGCCTGAAGCTGTCAGCGTCCGAGTGTCGGCCAGCGCCGTCGCCGCCACCTGCTCCGCACGGTCATGGAACACGTCAATATCACTCGAAATGCGCGGCGTTCTCCGTATCAACGGAGCGGCCCCCGCGACGTAAGTCTCAGGATTACGGTGTGCCGCGAGCAGACGGAGGATTTCGGTCTGAATTTTAGAGAGCGGCACGGCAAGCCTTCTCGATCTGTTCCGCCAATTGCCGAGCCGCGCGATTGCCTTCCGTTCGCAAAGCGTGCGCGACAACAAGAGCATCCTCTCGGGTCGGTGCTTCAAGCTCGCGCCGGTTCCAAAGCGCGCGCGCGCCGAATTCGGTAAACGCGCGGCGGTAGAGTGCGGCGACCTCTTCTGGTTGCTCCTGCTCGGTTCCCATGGGTGTGACGCAACAAACAGTTCGAAATGGGAGTCATTATAGCACAGTCGGCTGCACGGCAGCGTGCGGGATATTCGCCGCCGCAGCGGTGCACTCAGGCCGCGGCCACCAGCAGATAGTTGACCGACAGGTCGCGGCCGGTGATCCAGCGGCCAGTCAGCGGATCGGCAGTCAGCCCGGTGATATCCGCGACACGAAGCCCGATCTGACGCAGCATTCCGTCCAGTTCGTTGGGAGCGATGAACTTGCGCCAGTCGTGCGTGCCGACCGGCAACCAGCGCAGGAGGTACTCGGCACCCACCTTCGCTGCCAGAAACGAGCGTGGGGTGCGGTTGAGCGTGGACAGGAACAGCCGGCCGCCTGGCGCCAGCAGCCTTGCGGTGGTGCGCAGAAATGCTGTGGGGTCGGGCACGTGTTCGATCACCTCCAGGGCCGTGATGACCGGGAACCGCACGCCCTCGGCGGCCAGGTCCTCGGGCGCTCCGGTCCGGTAGGTGATGGGGAGTCCTGCGCTCGCAGCGTGCGCGCGTGCCACTTCGATCGCCTCGCCGGCAGCGTCCAGTCCGGTCACGCGGTAGCCTCGACGGGCGAATGCCTCGGCGGCGATGCCGGCGCCGCAGCCTATATCAAGTAGGGCCCCCTCCCCCCGCCCCCCTCCCGCGAGGGGAGGGGGAGGCTTTGCTTGCAGGCGCTCGGCGATCCAGGCTACCCGGGCGGGGTTCATGCGGTGCAGCGGCCGCATTGGACCGTTGGGATCCCACCAGCGCGCCGCCAGGGCATCGAACCGTGCAACTTCAGCGTGCGAAACTGTCGAGCCAGGCATGGTGTTCCCTTGGGTTGCCCCTGCTGTTCCGCGTCAGTATGACCACCCAGAACGGATCACTGACAACCCGGGCAGATGTCACGCATCGTGATGAAGTTTGGCGGCACCTCTGTCGCCGACCTGGATCGCATTAGGAACGTCGCCGCTCGCGTCAAGCGCGAATGCGATGCCGGCAACGAGGTTGCTGTCGTGGTCTCGGCGATGGCCGGCGTGACCAACCAGCTGGTCGCCTGGTGCCAGGGGCTGTCGGCGCTGCACGATGCCCGCGAATACGATACGGTCGTTGCCACGGGCGAGCAGGTGACCACTGGGCTGCTGTCGATCGCGCTGCAGGAGATCGGTGTCGAGTCGCGCTCCTGGCAGGGCTGGCAGATTCCGATCCGCACCGACAATGCGCACGGTAAGGCGCGCATCGTGGACATCGATGGCACGGAACTGATCCGCCGCATGCAGTTCGGCCAGGTCGCCGTCGTCTCCGGCTTCCAGGGTATTGGCAGCGACAATCGCATCACCACGCTTGGTCGCGGAGGGTCTGACACTTCGGCGGTGGCACTCGCCGCCGCGCTCAAGGCGGAGCGCTGCGACATCTATACCGATGTAGACGGCATCTATACCACCGATCCGCGCATCGTGCCGCAGGCGCGCAAGCTCGCCCACATCAGCTACGAGGAAATGCTGGAGCTGGCGTCGGTGGGAGCGAAAGTATTGCAGACTCGCAGCGTTGAACTGGCGATGAATGAGCGGGTGCGGGTCCAGGTGCTGTCCAGTTTTGCCGATGTACCCGGCACGTTGGTGGTGGATGAGGACGAGATCGTGGAAAAGGAAAACGTCTCCGGCATCGCTTATTCGCGTGAAGACGCGAAGATGACGCTACGCCGTGTTCCCGATCGGCCCGGCATTGCCGCCGCGGTGTTCGGTGCCCTGGCGCAGCACAACGTCAACGTCGACATGATCGTGCAGAATGTTTCGGCTGACGGCATGACCGACATGACGTTCACCGTCAGCAAGACCGACCTGGCTCGCGCGCAGGTGACGCTCGCCGAGGCACGGTCGCAGATCGGCTTTTCCGAGGTGTTGTCGGATCCGAACGTGGCAAAGATCAGTGTTGTGGGCGTCGGCATGCGCAGCCATGCCGGTGTCGCCAACACGATGTTCCGTGCGCTGGCCGACAAGGCGATCAACATCCAGGTCATATCGACCAGTGAAATCAAAGTGAGCGTGTTGGTGGCCGCCGAATATACCGAGCTGGCAGTGCGCGCATTGCACACCGCGTATGGGCTCGATGGCGCCTGAAGCTTACCTGGACCGGCTTTGGGCGCGCGGCACCGCCTTCCTAGGTTGTCGCTACGCCATCATGGGCGGGGCGATGAGCTGGGTCAGCGAGCGCCATCTGGTGGCGGCGATCTCCAATGCCGGTGGCTTCGGCGTGATCGCATGCGGCTCGATGGAACCCGCCATGCTGGCGGACGAGATCGCCGGCACACAGGCGCTGACCGATCGGCCTTTCGGCGTGAATCTGATCACCATGCATCCGCGGCTCGACGACCTGATCCGGGTGTGTCTGGAGGCGGGGGTCGGCCACATCGTCCTGGCCGGCGGTATCCCGCCGGGCGGTGCGGTCCGTGCGGTCAAGGACGGTGGCGCGAGGCTGGTCGCCTTCACGCCTGCGCTGGTGCTGGCGAAGCGGCTGGTCCGCTCGGGCGCTGATGCATTGGTCATCGAGGGATCCGAGGCGGGCGGCCATATCGGACCGGTGTCTTTGATGGTCCTTGCTCAGGAGATTCTGCCGCTTGTCACCGAGGTGCCGGTATTCGTTGCCGGCGGCCTGGGCCACGGCGAGGCGATCCTGGCGCTGCTGGAAATGGGCGCGTCCGGCGCGCAGCTGGGGACCCGGTTCGCCGCCGCGACCGAGTCGATCGCGCATCCCAACTTCAAGCGCGCCTTCATCCGTGCGGCGGCACGCGATGCCGTTCCTTCCGTGCAGTTGGACGAGCGGTTCCCGGTGATCCCGGTTCGTGGACTGGTCAATGAGGGTGTCAGGCGCTTTCTGCGCTTTCAGGCTGAGACCCGCGATCGGTTCGAGAGTGGCGAGCTGACCAAGGAAGCGGCCCAGCTCGCGATCGAGCACTTCTGGGCCGGCGCGTTGCGGCGCGCCGTCATCGAGGGCGATGTCGAGAACGGCTCGGTGATGGCCGGGCAATCGGTCGGCATGGTGACCGCCGAACAGCCGACGGCCGAGATCATCCGGGAGCTGGTCGGACAGGCCGTCGCCGCCTTGGCCGCGCGAAATCGCGTGTTCGCCTAGGCCGCTATGGCGACTCCCCGCAGGTTGCTGGCCCGGTTGCGCGAGACGATGGCGCACGACGCTGCGCCATTGCACGAGCTCGCAGAGCTCGTCGCGGCGGAGCTGGTCAGCGAAGTCTGCTCGATCTACGCCGGCCGGCCGGGGGAAATCCTGGAGCTTGTTGCCACACAGGGCCTCAACCAAGGCGCTATCGGCCGCACCAGGCTTCGTGTGGGCGAAGGTATCGTCGGCCTCTGCGCGGCCACAGGCAAGGTGATGAACCTGCCGGATGCGCAGAATCACCCGGCCTTTGCCTACCGCCCAGAGACCGGCGAAGAGCCGTTTGCCTCCATGCTTGCCGTACCGGTGCGCCGCGGTGGTCATACACTCGGTGTTGTCGCGGTGCAGAACCGCAATCCGCGCGGCTACTCGGCCGAGGAAGTCGACGAACTGGAAACTGTGGCCATGTTGCTGGCGGAGGTGCTGGCTTCAGTCGGCGCGGCGGACGGTGCCGAGGAGGGTGTGGCCGCCACTGTGCCACGGGTCTTTTCCGGTTCTTCGCTGGTTCCCGGCATCGCGATCGGACCTGTCGTGCTGCATGGTGCGCTTAGCCGGCCTGCGCGGCTTCTGGCAGACGACCCGGACGCCGAGTTGGCGCGATTGCAGGATGCTTCGCGTCGCATGCAGCAGGGGCTGGACGAGCTGTTCTCCGGCGTGCCGGAAGGTGCGGACGGGACCGCCTCTCGCGAGGTTCTGGAGGCCTATCGCCTGATCGCCGCCGACGCCGGCTGGCTACAGCGGGTTTCCGAGGTCATCCGGGGTGGCCTCTCTGCCGAAGCGGCCGTGCAGCGCGTTGCCGGCGAACTGCGTGATCGCATGCGCCGGATCAGTGATCCGTATCTGCGCGAACGTCTCGCGGACCTGGAAGATCTGGCCGGTCGTCTGTTGGCCGCCCTGGCGGGCAACGTCCCGCGGCCGCCCGTGCCGCCCGGCGCCATCTTGCTGGCTCGTCGGTTGGGGCCTGCCGAGCTGTTGGATTGGCACGCCGCCGGTATCGCCGGTGTGGCGGTCGAGGAGGCAAGCGCCGGCGGCCACGCCGCCATTCTGGCCCGTGCGCTGGGCCTGCCGTCCGTCGGTGGCACCAGGGGCATGCTGGACTCCGCCGAGCCGGGGGATGAGGCTGTCGTCGACGCCGACGACGGCCAGCTCGTGCTCCGGCCCGAGGCCGAAGTGCGGAGCGCCTACCTCCGAGAAATGGAGGCGAGGCGGGCGCTTGCCGCAGGCTGGGCCCCGCTCCGTGGCCGTCCGGCAATGACCTGCGACGGCGTGCACGTCAGTCTGATGCTTAACGTTGGGCTAACCATGGAGCTGGCACAACTCGATACCACCGGGGCGGAGGGTATCGGGTTGTATCGCACCGAGATCGGCATGCTGGCGCGTGGCGAGATCGCCGACGTGGCCGAGCAGGCGGCGACCTATTCGCGGGTTCTGGATGCCGCCGCCGGGCGTCCAGTGTTGTTCCGCACGCTGGACCTTGGGGCCGACAAGCTTCTGCCAGGCGATGCGCCGGAGGAGGAAAACCCGGCGATGGGCTGGCGGTCGCTGCGCATCGGCCTGGACCGGCCGGCGCTGCTGCGGCGACAGATGCGTGCGTTGCTGCTGGCGGCGGGCGGCCGCAGGCTTTCGGTGATGTTTCCTATGGTCGCAACGGTGGCGGAATTCCGCGCCGCGAAGTCGCTGCTGCTGGCAGAGGCCCGACGGGTGCGGCCGGCGCCGGAGCAGCTGGAGATCGGCACCATGCTGGAGGTGCCGGCGCTCATGTGGCAGCTGAACGAGTTGCTGCGCGAAGTGGACTTTGTCTCGGTCGGGTCCAACGACCTGCTGCAGTTCCTGTTCGCCGCCGACCGCAGTGCTCCTGCACTGTTCAACCGGTACGACTTGCTGTCTCAGCCGGTTCTGGGTCTGTTGGAGCAGCTTCTGGTCGCGGCGAAGGAGGCCAAGGGTGGTGCGGGCGTGCCCATCTCGCTCTGCGGCGAGGCGGCGTCCCGCCCGCTGGAGGCGCTGACCCTGGTTGGGCTTGGCTTCACCAGCCTGTCGATGTCGGCGTCAGGCATCCTGCCGGTCAAAGCGTCGCTGGCCGACCTCGACCTGGCGGCCTTCCGGCCGGTGCTGGCGTCGATCCGTCGCAATGCCTCGGGTGCTGCCAGCCTGCGGGAGCCGATCTCTGTCTGGGCGCGCGAGCACGGGCTTGCCGTCTGACAGAGAGGTTACGTTTTTGCCGAGATTGAAATGACGATTGGACTGCGAAGGAAAAGAGTAGCAGTGTAAACACGTTGGGATTGCAACCTATCCGTGGTAACGGGATAGGGCGCGCTGCAGGAATACAACCATGGATAGCAGATAGCTGCAGCAACATGTCGCCAGCAGTGCAACCAAAAGAGGTGGCACCCATCGCCCCGCGGACTGGCGGCGATCTTCGCGCTGCGCGCGAGCGAGTGGGCTGGGGCCTGGACGACCTCGCGCACTCATTGCATATCCGGCCGTCATATCTTGAGGCGCTTGAGGCAGGCAGGATCAATGAGTTGCCCGGCAACGCGTATGCCCTCGCGTTTCTGCGCAGCTATGCGACCATCTTGGGCTTGGACCCGAACGACGTCGTTCGGCGCTTCAAGGCCGAGGCGGCGCAGGTGAATGCCAGGACCGACTTGGTCTTTCCGGTCCCGGTCCCCGAGCGGGCTGTGCCGGCCGGCGCGGTCGTGCTGCTGGGTGTCGCACTGGCGGTTGGTGCGTATGCGGGATGGTACCGTCTGTCAGGCGAGGGGCAGCTTCCGGCGGAGGCCAACGTCCAGGTGCCGACACGCCTGGCATCGCTGGTGGAACAGGCGCCCCGGACCACCATAACGGCACCAACGCCCGCCGCGGCTCCCGCGCCCGCCGCGCCGCCGGTACAGGAGGCCGAGGCACCGCCGGCGCCCTTGATCTCGCCCGGCTCGGCGGCAGCTGCGGTTCCGCCCGCGCCGCCGGATCAGCCGCGCATCGTGCTGAGAGCCAGTGCCGACGCCTGGTTGCAGGTCCGCGACAGATCAGGCCAGGTGCTGCTGAGCCGGACCCTGCACGCTGGCGAGACCTGGGATGTGCCGCCCAGACCCAATCTGCTGCTCACCACAGGCAACGCCGGGGGCACCGATCTGCTGGTGGACGGGGTCACCACGGGCCCGCTAGGTGGCAACGGCGCAGTGCGGCGCGATCTGCCGCTCGAGCCTGACCAGATCAAGGACGGAAAGCTGTTGGCGACCAGCCTACGCCCTAGTCCCCAGTAGCGCATCGACAGCGAAGGCCCCATTGTAAGGGTGCCACCGCAAACGGAGAGCCATGGCATGAGCTACCGGCCGTACCAGGAGATCATCCGGCGGAAGTCCCGCCGCGTCTATGTCGGCCGGGTGCCGGTGGGCGACGGGGCACCGATAAGCGTGCAGACGATGACCAACACGCTCACCACGGACGTGACTGGCACGGTGGCGCAGATCAGGCGAGCCGAACTGGCCGGTGTCGATATCGTCCGCGTGTCCTGCCCCGATCAGGAGAGCGCCCTGGCACTCAAGGAAATCGTCCACGAGGTCAATGTGCCGATCGTGGCGGACATTCATTTCCACTATAAACGCGCGATCGAGGCCGCCGACAGCGGCGCGGCGTGCCTGCGTATCAATCCCGGCAATATTGGCAGCAGCGAGCGCGTGAAGGAGGTCATCAAGGCCGCGCGCGATCATGGCTGCTCGATGCGCATCGGCGTGAATGCCGGGTCGCTGGAAAAGCACCTGCTGGAGAAATACGGCGAACCGAACCCCGAAGCATTGGTCGAAAGCGCACTGTATCATGCCGACATCCTGCAGCAGCACGACTTCCACGACTTCAAGATCAGCGTGAAGGCGTCCGACGTATTCCTCGCGGTCGCCGCGTATCAGCAGCTGGCCGAAGTCTGCGACCACCCGCTGCATATCGGCATCACCGAGGCCGGCGGCCGGCGCATGGGCACCGTCAAGTCCGCGGTCGGTCTGGGTTCGCTGCTGTGGGCGGGCATCGGCGATACGCTGCGCGTCTCCTTGTCCGATGAACCCGAGGAGGAGGTGCGGGTCGGCTGGGATCTCCTGAAGGCACTCGGCATCCGCCATCGCGGCGTGAAAGTCGTCTCCTGTCCATCATGCGCGCGGCAGGGCTTCAATGTGATCGAGACGGTGCAGACGCTGGAGGAGCGCCTGGCGCACATCGAGACGCCGATCACGCTCTCGATCATTGGCTGCGTGGTGAACGGACCAGGCGAGGCGCTGATGACCGATATCGGCCTCACCGGCGGCGGCAACGGACGTCACATGGTGTATCGCGCCGGCAAGACGGACCACACGATCGACGGTGCGGCAATGCTCGACCACATTGTCGAGTTGGTGGAGGCGAAGGCAGTGGAGCTTAAGGCGGCGCAGGAGGCGGAGAGGCTGGCGGCTGAATGACATATGGCGCGACGTCGCTCGACCTTACCGCTCTGGTCAATGCGGTCGCGCGACTCCGCGAGGGTCTTGAGCGACATCGGCAAGTGCCGCAGGATGAACAGCTCCGAGACGGTTTGATCCAGCGGTTCCAGCAACTGCAGCAACGTGTTCGATGACATCGGTGCTCGCCATTCGCGAAGAGCACGCGCGCATCTTGCGGGATGTGCTGCGAAAACACCTGCCGCCACAGGCGCGAGCCTACGTCTTCGGTTCGCGTGCCCATGGTGGCGCGCGGCGCTATTCAGACCTTGACCTGGCGCTGGAGTGGAGCGGGCCACTCGGGTTGGATCGGGTCGGAGCGATCGCCGAGGCATTGTCCGAAAGCGACATTCCGTACAAGGTCGACATTGTCGATCTCGCGACCGTTGATCCGGCGTTTCGGGCGCGGATCGCAGCGGACGGCATTCCGTTTGAAACCGCAGACGCGGGAGGGTGAACATGGTTCTCAAGGTGCGCGACCTCGCCTATGGCCGGCTGCGGTCACCGGACCTCGACGCCGAAGAAGAATTCCTCACCGCGTTCGGCATGGTGCGAGCAGCGCGTACGCCGACTGCGCTGTATATGCGCGGCACCGATGCGGTGCACCACATCCACATCACCGAGAAGGGCGATCCGAAGTGCCTGGGATTCGCCTGGTCCGTCACCAGCGAAGACACGCTGCAGGCGGCGGCAAAGCTGCCCGGCGCGTCAGGCGTCGAGACGCTCGATGAGCCGGGCGGTGGCAAGCGCGTCCGCCTGACCGAGCCGAACGGCTACACGATCGAGATTGTGCATGGCATCGAGGCCGTGGCACCGATCCAGGTCGTGCGTCAGCCGATCAATTCCGGTGTCGAGCCGCTGAAACGGGCGGGCGAGGTGATCCGCTTTGCCTCCGGCCCCTCCAGCGTTAAGCGCATTGGCCATGCCGTACTCGGCTCGCCGCGCAACCAGGAAACGGTGCGGTGGTTCCGCGAAACGCTCGGTCTGATTTGTTCGGACGACGTCTACGCCGGCGAGCAGGACAACATCATCGGCCAGTTCAGCCGCATCGATGCCGGCGACGACTATGTGGACCACCATGCGTTCTTCTGCATGAGGAACGAGCGAGCCGGCCTCAACCACTTCTCGTTCGAGGTGCAGGACATCGATGACGTGTTCATCGGCCACGAGTACCTGAACGGCCTCGGCAAATACGAGCACATGTGGGGCATCGGCCGTCACCTCCTCGGCAGCCAGGTCTACGACTATTGGGCCGATCCCTGGGGCCGCGTGCACGAGCATTGGGCCGACACCGACCGGCTGAACGTGCGCAATGGCGGAAACCTCGTCCCGGCAGAGGAAGGGCTGCGCTCGCAGTGGGGCACGCGGCCGCCGGAAAAATTCCGCGGCCACGTTAGCCCCTGAGGGAGGTTGCTGCTACTTCAGGTGTCTGCCGAAGTAATCGGTGATGTCGGTCCACAGTTCGAACGCCGGCGTCTCGCGATAGCTGGGCCGGTAATCAGCCAGGAATGCGTGCCCTGCGTCCTTGTATATCTTGGTCGTGACCGGTTGACCTGAGGCCGCAGCACGCTGCTTCAGTTCCGGCTCCAAGGTGACGCTCGGGTTCTGGTCTTCCTCGCCGAACACCCCGAACAGCGGACAGTGCAGGTTCTTGGCCAGGTCGAGCACCGGCGTCGGTCGTGAAGCCGTGGTCTCTGCGTCGGGTGTGGCCCGATGAATGAAGCCGCCCCAGCAATCGATCGCAGCATTGACCATGCTGCTGCTGCACGCGAACAGCAGTGTGTGGCGTCCGCCTGAGCAGAAGCCAATGGCCCCGACCTTTGGCGTTGCCCCCGGCAATCCGCGCAGATGAGTTGCAGCGGCTTCGAGATCGCGCACCGCCTGCGCATCCGGCAGAGCGAACATGACCGGCATCACCGTGTTGATGTCGTTCGGATCCGTTGGGCCGCCTGCGCGGGCGTACAGGTCAGGCGCCAAGGCGTTGTAGCCAATATTGGCGAAGCGACGAGCGATGTCGCGGATATGGTCGACCAGGCCGAACGCCTCATGGATGACGACGATACCGGGATAGTTGCCTGGCTGAGCGGGTTGCGCGAGGTAGCCGGGTATGCTGTCGGTGCCGCTCTTGAAATGAATCTCTGCGCCCTTGATGCGGCTGGGGTCGGTGACTGCACCTGGTATGTTCGCCATCATCTCCCTCCTTGATCGGGCCCGTATCGAGCCGCCACGATCTTGCCTTGCCCAACATCAGCCTGCCAGGGTCCACACGAAGCGGATGAACAGCCGGATCGTCACAACATTTCCGCGCGAGATACGCGAAATCGAGCATACCCTGATCCCGTTGCGCGACGGCACGAAGGTCGCCGCACGCATCTGGCTGCCGCAGGATGCCGGCCAGCATCCGGTTCCGGCCATCCTTGAATACCTGCCCTATCGCAAACAAACCGGAACATTTGAGCGCGATGCGCTCATGCACCCCTATTTTGCCGGTCATGGCTATGCCGCCGTTCGTGTCGATATTCGCGGCAGCGGCGAATCTGATGGCCTGCTGACCGATGAATACACGCGGCAGGAGCAGGATGATGCGGTAGACGTCATCGCGTGGCTGGCGGCGCAGCCGTGGAGCAATGGTCGCGTTGGCATGATGGGCATCTCCTGGGGAGGCTTCAACGCATTGCAGGTCGCTGCACGTCGTCCTCCAGCGTTGCAGGCCATCATCACGGTCTGCTCGACAGACGACCGTTATCGCGACGATGTGCACTACATGGGTGGTGTGCCACTGCGTGCTGGAATGGGGTGGGCCGGCTTTCTGTTTGCATCTATGTGTTTTCCGCCCGATCCCGCGCTGGTCGGTGAGCGCTGGCGCGCCATGTGGCTGGAGCGGCTGAACCGGCTGCCGTTGTTCCAGAAGCGCTGGCTGCGCCACCAATGGCGGGACGACTACTGGAAGCACGGATCAGTGTGCGAGGATTACAGTGCGATCACCTGCCCAGTTTATGCAGTCGGCGGCTGGACCGACGGCTATACAAATACGATCCCGCGCCTGCTGTCACATCTGACAGTGCCGCGCAAGGGCCTGATCGGCCCCTGGGCGCATGCCTATCCGCATGTTGCGCTGCCAGGCCCGCAGATTGGTTTCCTGCAGGAGGCGCTGCGGTGGTGGGACCATTGGCTGAAGGACATCGATACTGGCGTGATGCATGAACCGATGCTGCATGCGTGGATGACGGACAGCGTCAGCCCAGCACCGTTTCACCAGGAGTTGCCCGGGCGATGGATCACAGAACCATCTTGGCCGACACCGAATGTCGCAGTCCATCGCCTGCATCTCACGGATGAGGGATTGCAACCGACACCGGCGTCACTGACGGCGCGTGACGTCTGCTCGCCGCTCACCGTTGGTAAACAAGGCGGCGCGTGGTGTCCGTTTGGCCGCAGTGATGATCAGGCGGGTGATCAGCAGGACGATGATGCCCGTTCGCTCGTATTCGACACGGCACCGCTCGACACAACGGTCGAGATACTCGGCGCGCCGATCATCACGCTCGATCTTTCTGTCGATCGGACGCAGGCCAACCTGATCGTGCGCCTGTGCGACGTGCGTCCCGACGGCGGATCGCTGCGGATCAGCTATGGCGTGCTGAACCTTGCCCATCGCGATGGATACGAAAACGCCACACCATTGCAGCCTGGTCGCCGTTACCGGATCCGCATTCAGCTCAACGATGCCGGCAGCGCCGTTCCGGCAGACCATAGAATCCGAGTGGCAATCTCTACCGCCTATTGGCCCATGGTTTGGCCAGCGCCCGAAAAAGCCACTGTGACCATTATCGACGGCGCGATTGAGCTTCCGGTGCGTACCACGCTCGCCGCCGACCCAAAGCCTGCACCCTTCTTGCCACCGGAGACGGCCGCGCCGGAGTGTTCGACCGAGATAAGGCCGGGTGTCATACGCCTCGAGAGGCTTGGGCTGGAACTGGGAACCGAAGACAGCTTCGAAACGCATCTCGACGAAGACGATCCGTTGAGTGCGGTAGTGACAGTGCGTCAGTCGCAGACGGTATCGCGCGGAATCTGGCGGGTCCGCATCGACACGCAGATGCGAATGTCGTGCACGCACGATGCGTTCCTGCTGCACGCGTCCCTGCAGGCGTACGACAATGACGTCGAGGTCTGCCGGCGTGAATTGAGCAGCGAGATCCAGCGCTGCCGGACTTAAGGCGTGATGAGGTCAGGTTGACCTCACCACGCTTTAGTCTTGTGGTTTGAGCGCGTGATTCAGACCTTCGACGATCCCGCCTATGGTCATCACGCGCTAGCCATCGGTGCCGGTCATTGCCCAGAGTGCAGCAGGCCGGGGTACAAGGAACTCGATGATGGATCGGCTTCGCGTTGCGCTCAGGGTTCCGGTCGGGCGGAAGCTGCCTGACATTGCTGCCTTCGTTGCCCGCTGCGAAGCGGCGGGCTTTGACGGCGTCGGCATCCACGACCACCCGTCGAGCGGCCGAGACGCTTACCTCGCACTTGCCCTGGCGGCGCAGGCCACGCGGAGTCTGCGGCTGTTCCCTGCCACATCGAGCCCGTTGGTGCGGCACCCGTTGGTGCTCGCCTCGCTTGCTCACAGCCTGGACGAGGTCGCACCAGGCCGCAGCTTTCTGACGGTTGCACCCGGCTTCATCTCAACTCGGAGTATCGGCAGGCCGCGCGCAGGAGTGGCGTTCATGCGCGACGCCATAGTGCACCTCCGCCGATTGCTTGCCGGAGAAGAGGTCGCTTTTGGTGCGGCTTTCACCCGGCTCAGAAACCCGGGTGCGACCGCGACGCCAGTGTATTTGCTCGCATCAGGGCCGCGCATGATCGAACTTGCCGGCGAAATCGCCGATGGCGTCCTGCTGTTCGTTGGGCTGCATCCAACCGGCATCCGTGCAGCAATGACTCACCTGGAAAGGGGTGCCAGCCGCGCGGGCCGCTCACTGTCGAACTTCCCGGTGGTGTTCGTCGTCACACTCGGCCTTGGGCCGGATGCTGATGCTGGCCCACGATGGGTGAAAAGCTGGTTCGCCGCGGGTCAGCCCTTTCTCGCCTATCCCAGCGCGTCGAACCTGCACTGGCTGCGGGAGGCAGGCTTCGCGCTAGAGCCTGCCCACGACCCTGCCGCAATCCCAGAGGATCGGGCGCGACAACTTGCCGACGCTTTCGGGCTGTTCGGGTCGCCGGAGCGTTGCGCGAATCGCCTGCTGCTGGCGCGCGAAGAGGCGGGTGTCCAGGACGTCTTTCTATTTCCGGCACATGATCTTGCCGGCGGTTACCGCATGCCTGAAGCCGAAGTGGAAGCGTTCGAGCGCGTGATCCGTCCACGGCTCGGAACCTGAGCCGGCACTACTGGCGGCCTCGGATCCGCACGACGTGCAACTCTTCGATGACCAATTGCGATACCCTGAGCTCGCCCACATTGCCTTTGCGCAATTTCGCTGCGCGTATCGCCAGCTGGCCCACGGCAAGTTTGCCGATGGCCAGTGCGCCGACCGCGATTGCCCCCAACGCGAGTGCGCCAACCGCAGTGGCCCCGATGGCGAGAGCCCCGGTTTGCTGGGTTGCCGGTGCGCCGCGCGATGATACGGCCGGAACCTGACTGGACTGCTCCACCTGATCGGGTTGGCGTTCGCCCATCGCTTGCTCCTTCTCCAAAGACGAAGATCGCACCCTGCACCGGCACCTGCCTTCATCAGCTCAACTCGTGCCGGCGAAAACCAACAGTCACAATGGGCGCCGTAGATAGGCAGCGATCCTGCCCCGAAAGCGCGCGTCAAGAATCTGCATGGGGGGCACAAAACGCGCCTCGATGATCTCGCGGCGGTCAATCGTCAGGGCCGGCATTGCCTCAACTCTCGCCTCATACAGGTAGATGAGCCCAACCCCGCTGGACGCTGAGGCAACCAATCTCAATTGGGCCGGATCGATTGTCACACCGGCTTCTTCGCGAAGCTCGCGCACTGCGGCTTTGTGATGATTTTCGCGCCATGCAATGCCACCCCCAGGCAACCGCAGTCCGGGCTTATACGAGTGGCGCACGGCGAGCACCGTATCGCGGTACCAGACCGCGATTACGACGCCATGATGGCGTCGGTGCAAGCGCCACCACCGGCGAGCAACCGGATAGGCCATGCGGTACGCCAGCCGGTAGATCCGATCGACTTGCTTTCGCATGGCCACTGACGCACCGAATTGCCTGCGGCATCACGCACACAGCAGCCTGCCGACACAAGCGCAATCAGCAACCGTCGCCATCGAACAAAAGGCGCTGTCCCAAACCCTTACATGCCAGCCGAGCTAACGCGGCAATGCCGGTGGTCACTCCGCCGCCGCCTGCCGAAGGCTCTGTCGGCCACCCATGTAGTCGACACTGACAGGCTGGTTGGTCTCGAACGGGCTCTTGAGATCGAGTTCCTTCGCGATCTCGCGAACCGCGGGAAACACCTCGGTCCCGAGCAGGTTGATACAGGACTTGGCATCGGGGTGCGTGATGGTGCCATCGTTGCCCCAGAAGGCGAGGATGCCAGGGCGGGTCTCCTCCAGCAGCATGCGAAGCTTGGCGATCACCTGCTTGGGCGTGCCGGCGATAACCATCATTTCCTTGAGCTGCCCCTCAAGGTCCGGACGCGCGCGCGGGCTGGTCGAGCGGCCGACTGCGAACTCGACAAAACCGCGACGGTTCTCAGGACTGTAGTAACCCGCAGGCGTGCTCCAGACCGGGTGCGCCAGTCCGGTGAACTCGCCCTGCATCCACAGGAACTGCCGGGCGTTTTCCAGCGCCTTCTCTTCGGTCTCGGCAACATGGATCTGCTTCAGAAGTCCGTGATAAGCCGGCCCCCCGGCGAAGCCTGCTTTCGCTGCTTCATCGTCATACATCTTCCAGATCTGCTTCGTGCGCTCGACCGGCGTGTTGAGCGCGATATACGGATAGCCGTGCTGGGCCGCCCAGAGGATCGTCTCCTTGCTGATGACGCCGGGAATCCAGATGCGCGGATGCGGCTTTTGCATCGGCACCGCCCATGGATTGACGACACGATGCTGATAATGAGTGCCTTCCCAGCGGAACGGTCCGGGTGTGGTCCACGTCTTGATGATCAGGTCGTGTGCCTCTTCGAAGCGCTCGCGATTGAAGGCGGGGTTGACGCCGTTGGCGAGCTGCTCCTGGCCGCCGCCACGCACGAAGCCCGACACCAGCCGCCCCTTCGAGATCATGTCGATCATCGCCAGCTCTTCGGAGAGCTGCACCGGGTTGTCAGACAGCGGCAACGGATTGCCGAGGATGACGATCTTTACGTTCTTGGTGACGGCTGCGAGAATCGCGGCGAATATATTGGTTCTTGCCTGCATGCAGAACGGCGCGTTGTGATGCTCATTGAGCATTATGCCGTCGAAGCCCAGCTCGTCGCACATGATGTAGTGCTCGAGATATTCGTTGTAGAGGCGGCTGCCTTCCACCGGATCGAAGTGACTGTTGGAGAACATCAGCGCAGTCGCGCCGAAATCGAGACCCGCCTTGGCGGAATAGGCCGACATGGGTTGCTCGGTGAAATACATGAGATGCATGACGATTTCCTTCCAAGTCGGGGCAGCTGGATCGAGGCTAGCCCTGCCTCCCTTTCGTCGCAACGGCCCGGCCGAGTTGGTAAAATGCGGCCAGCGCGCGATGATCGCAGGCTGACCTGGCGGAGCAGGAGAGATCGATGAGACCGGAAGAAGCTGGATTTTCGCCGTCGCGACTGGCGCGTTTGGATGATGTGATGAAGCGACGCTACGTCGACAGCGGCCATTTGCCCGGTGTGCTCACCATGATTTACCGGCGCGGCAAGCTGGTTCACACCGGCATGTCGGGACAGATGGACGTCGAGCGCGGCAAGCCCATGCGCGAGGACGCGATCTTCCGTATCTATTCCATGAGCAAACCGATCACAGCGGTCGCGCTGATGATGCTGGCAGAGGAAGGCCTGATCGGCCTCGATGACAACGTAGCCACGCATATTCCGTCGTGGAAGGACCTGGGCGTCTACGCAACCGGGCTGCCCAGCATCGCGACCACCGCGGCACCGACCTTCCTGACAACGCCGCCGACACGACCTATGAAGGTTGTCGATCTGGTGACGCATACTTCGGGCCTGACCTACGGATTTCTGAATCGCACCAGCGTCGATCGCGCGTATCGCCGGGCGCGTATTGCCGAGCCAAGCGCCGAAGGCGGGCTCGACGCCATGATCGAGCAGCTTGCGACGGTGCCGCTGGAGTTCTCGCCCGGAACGCAATGGAACTACTCAGTGTCCATCGATGTGATGGGCTACCTTGTGCAAAAGCTCAGCGGCATGAGCTTCGGTGAGTTCCTTCGCACGCGGCTATTCGAGCCGTTGGGTATGTCGGATTCTGGCTTCTGGTGCCCGCCGGAGACGATCGACCGGTTCGCATCGTGCTACATGCCAAGACCTGGCGGCGGACTACAGACACAGGATGACGCCGGGAACAGCACATATGCTGCACCACCAAATCTGGAGTCCGGCGGCGGTGGCATGATTTCCACGGCGCACGACTATCTCCGGTTCTGCGCGATGATGCTGAACGGCGGAACACTCGACGGCGTGCAGATTCTCAGTCCAAAGACCGTCGCGTTGTTCAGCCTGAATCATCTGCCCGACAACAAGGAGCTGGCGGACATGGCGCCCCCCGGCAACTTCAGCGAATCGGGCTATTCGGGGATCGGGTTTTCTATCGGCTGCGGGGTGAACATCAACGTCGCCAAGACACGCCTGCCCGGCACGCTGGGCGAGTTTTTCTGGGGCGGCGCGGCTGCCACCGCTTTCTGGATCGATCCAAGAGAGGAGCTGGCGGTGGTGTTCATGACGCAGGTGATCGGCAGCGACGTCCGCCTGACGCTGCGTCGTGACCTGCGCACATTGGTCTATTCGGCGATGAGCGAATCTTTTGCATAGGGCGGGGAGAAGAACATGGGACCAAGACTGGTCGATCACCTGCTCTATGAGCCGGAAGACAGCGGGATCCTCTGGATCAGGTTCAATCGTCCGGAGCGATTGAACGCACTGGTCGGAACCGCGGAAGAGAACAGCACGGTCGCCAAGGTCGGAGAGTACATGCGAGCGGGAGATGACGATCCCGGCATCCGCGTCATCGTGCTCACCGGTGTCGGTCGTGCATTCTGCGCCGGGGCCAATCTTGCGTCCAAGGCGACACCGGACGTGACCGGCGAGAATTTCATCGGCAATCGGGCGCCGCACGAGGGGCCGGACGGTGCGCGTCAACATTTCTACCACGGCTTCACGGCGTTGCACCGCGACATCTCGCTTATCCGCAAGCCCACCATCGCGATGATCAATGGTCCGGCGGTCGGTTCGGGAATGGACATGGCGCTGCATTGCGACATCCGTGTAGGCTGCGAGAAGACGCGTTTCATCGCCTATCACAATGCCGGCCAGATCATTGAGAATGGCGGGTCGTACTACCTTCCCAAGATGGTCGGCCTGGGGCGTGCGCTGGAATTCGCCTATACCGGCGAGCTGGACGCGGAACGCGCCTATGCGTGGGGTATCCTAAACCACCTGGTGCCGTCCGAGAACCTGGAGGCGACCACGCGGGAACTGTGCGACAAGATCATAGCACGCCCGCCGCTGGTCCAATGGGTCAGCAAACGCGTGATGCGCGCCGCGCTGGACAGTACGCTGGAGACCACCATGGTCCTCACGTCCAACGCCGGCGGAATTTTGCAGAACTCGGAAGACGCGAAAGAAGCGAGGCGTGCGTTCGTGGAGAAGCGAAAGGGCCGCTTTAGAGGCGAGTAGATCGCGGACCACGCAAATGCGTGCCCAGAACCCGAAGATGCTCGTCGCGGCATAGCTCCGCATCGTCACGTTAAACGGTTTGATCGAGAAATGATGGCGGCATAACGCTGCAGTTGATCTCCCTCGTGCACAAGGACGGCGGGTTCGCCATGAGGGGGACAGATGCGACCTTTGGCACGGATGATGCTGTTGTCGGTCCCGCTGTTGATCGCCGGCGTGCTTTCGCCTGCCTCGACGGCATGTGCTGGAGGAACGCCGACCGAATGGGTGGCCCGTCATGGACTGACGCCGGCGCAGTACCAGACGGCATTCGACGATTTCGCCAAACAAGGGCTCCGCCTTGTCTCGGTCAGCGGATATGTTCTGAACGGACAGGTTCAGTACGCGGCTCTTTGGCGGAAGCTTCCGGGCTCGACCGCGTGGGCGGCGCGGCACGGTCTGTCGGCCGTGGACTTCCGGAAGGCGATCGACGATCTCGCCAAGCAGGGGCTGCAACTGCTCTACGTGGACGGTTACGAGGTGGCTGGCAAGCCGCTGTTCGCTGGCATCTGGCAGGCGGCCTCGGCTCCAACGCCGGTCGTCAAACTCGACATGGATGGCGCGCAGTATCAGGCTGAATTCGACGCGCTGACCAAGCAAGGCCTCCGCCTCAAGCACGTCGCCGGCTATACGCAGGGCGGCGCAGCGCGCTACGCCGCCATCTGGCGCAAGGAAGCCGGTCCGGATTACGTCGCGCGCCATGGGCTATCGGCGGCCGACTACCAGAAGGAATTCGACAGCCTCGCCAAGCAAGGCTTCCGCCTGGCGCAAGTCAGCGGCTACAGCCCAGGCGGCAACGACCGGTATGCCGCGATCTGGGTCAAGAACGGCTCGCCAGCTCCCTGGATCGCGCACCATGGCATCCCGCTGGCGAACTACCAATTGCAGTTCGATACCGACCGTCTGCAAGGCTTCCAGCCGCTTGCCGTGCAGGCCTTCACGTCAGGCAACACGGCGCGGTTCGACACGATCTGGGACAGCGCCTTCTCTGCCGAAGATCTGGCCGCCATCACCGGTACGCTGAACGATTCGCTGAAAACGGCGGGTATCGCCGGCCTTTCGGTGGCCATCGCCAAAGACGGACATCTGCTGTTCGCCTCGGGCTTCGGCATGGCCGACAAGGAAGGCAAGGTGCCGATGAAGCCTTTCCATCGGCTGCGCGTCGGCAGCACGTCGAAGACCACCACGGCAGTTGCGATCTTCCGCTTGATCCAGGCCGGCGCAAAGTTCAATGGCGCCCAGACGCTGACGTTGAACAGCCCGGTGTTCGGGCCTGGTGGCATTCTCAGCGACATTGCGGTCCCCGCGTTGTTGGCACCGCTCAAGGACGCGAAGCTGCATCACTTCCTTGAGCACACCGCAGGGATTCCTGACAACGCCGGCGATCCGATCCACTGTGCATCGGGCGATCTGCCGCACCGCATCGCCTACCAGCTCGCGCAGATCAAGGCGATTCCGGCCAGCTCGACCGACCCGGTGGGTCCGGTCCCGCGCGCGCCAGGAACCAAATTCAACTACGCCAACTTCGACTACGCGATCCTCCAGGCTGTCATAGAGCGCATTTCGGGCATGCCGTATCAGGAGTTCCTGCTGAAGAAGGTATTTGCGCCGAGTGGCATCACCGCGCCGCGCCTGTTCCACATCGGTCCCTATGATCCATCGACCGGGGAAGCGAAGCACTACACGGCAAGCGGCGACTATGCTGAATATGCGCCATCCTCGACATGCGACAATCTGCCGCCTGGGGTGGGCGCGGGCGGCTGGGCGATGTCGGCGATGGACCTGTTGCACTACCTGACCAGTGTCGACGGTATCCAGCCTGGCGAAATACTCACTTCGGCAAATCGCACCGCGATGCTGCATCGCCCGATTGACGACGAATCGTCAAACGCCGCACTCGATGCCCGCTACGCCCGCGGCTGGATCACCAAGAACTGGGGCGCCTGCAACGCTGGCTGGGACATTGTGCAGGGGCACAATGGCGGCCTCCCTGGAGCATATACGAACATGTTTTTCCTGACGGAGGGCGGCTTCAGTTTCGTTGTCATCACCAACCAGGATTCGCGTCCATCAGGTATGTGCCAACCGAGCACCACGATCGGCCAACCCAAACCGGCGCAGGTCGCCTGCGGCGGCAAGAACCAACCGACATGCGGTGACGAGCCGACCGCACGGGTGATCGACCTGATCCGAACCGTCGACTGGCCGAATTACAATCTCTTCTGAGCGTGCAGCCGTCACGGAGCGGGCGACGCCAGATCAGGTTGCAGGATCCGCGCAAACGAGACAACGCGCGCCAACGGCAACAGCACGGTGACTGTGGTTCCTTGTCCACGTTGGCTTTGGATGCCCAGCCGGCCACCGTGCAGACGCACCAGTCCTCTGCAGATTGCCAGACCTAGCCCGGTACCGCCATGCACACGACTCCGGGATGCATCCGCCTGGTAGAACGGCTCGCTCAGACGCGGCAGAGCCACCTCGCTGACGCCGATGCCGGTGTCAGAGATCGTCAGATGGAATTCTCCTTCCAGCAGCGATGCGTCGATCCGCACAATACCGCCGGGCAAGGTGAACTTGATGGCATTGGTCAGCAGGTTCAGCATGATCTGCTTCAACGCCAGGCGGTCGGCGTAGAGGACAATGCCCGCCAGATCGGCAGTCTGGATGCTGACCTGCCCCTCCATCGCTTTGACCGCGAGCATGGCGCCGCATAGCCGTACCACCTCGCCGAGTGCGATGGTCTCTTCGCGCAGTCTGTACTGGCCCATCTCGATCTTCGACATGTCCAGCACGTCGTTGATCAGGTCCAGCAGATGACGCCCGCTGGCATGTATATCCTTGGCGTAATCGACGCAGCGCAGGTCGCGCTGAACGAAAGGATGGTCGCGGATCAGCTCGGAGAACCCGATGATCGCGTGCAGCGGTGTGCGCAGCTCGTGGCTCATGTTGGCCAGGAACTCTGATTTGGCCCGGCTCGCCGCCTCTGCCTCCTCCTTGGCGGCGCGCATGGCTGCCGCTGCCTCGATGTCATGCGTGATGTCACGACCGATGCCGCGATAACCAATGAACGCGCCCGCGGGATCGAAGATGGGATTGCCGCTGACTTCCACGTGGTGCAGCCGTCTGTCGCTGCCGACGAGAGTGTAGCGAAAGTCACGGAAGGGCCGCCTGGCGTCCAGATCAGCCTTATGACTGCGCCACGGCTCGTCGTCGGTGTCTCCATCGGCCATCTCCCAACGGCGACGGCCGACGTACGGTTTGTCGTTGGGGCCGATCATTGGCGTGCCTGGCGTGATCGAGACGAAGCGCAACTCGGCGTCCTGTTCCCAAAGCCAGTCGGACGCCATCTCGGCATAATCGCGCAAGCGCAATTCGCTGTTTCGCGCCACCTCCGCTGTTCGGCTCAGAATGGCGTTTTGCCGTTGTTGTCGACGAAATTGGCGACCGAGCAACCAGAACAGCATGATGAAGGCGCTGGAGACCACCACTTCTCCGGCGATCATCAGTTCTGCCTGGTGTCGCCAGGTCGCCAAGGCTTCGGCCTGTTTCACCGCGACATTGATCGCCAGCGGGTAGTCCTTCAGTGCGTTGACCGACACAAATGACGGGTCACCGCTGGTGATGCCAGAGGAACGATAGTTGCCACGGCCCTGTGCGATCTGAGCATACCAGGGCGAGTCGGGACGCAGCTGCTTGCCGATCGCGCCCCCGTCCGGGTAGCGCGCCAGGACCAGACCGTCGTTGCGCAGCAGTACCACTCGGAGCTGCTTGCTGCCGCTGATCGAGCGGTAGAAGTCTGTCAGATAGCCGACATCCAATGCCCCGGCGACCCAGCCGAGGAAGGCGCCGTCCGGACCGCTGATGCGACGTGCCAGATAGACGGTCCAGTCGCCGGTGAAACGGTTTCTGGTCGGGGGGCTGACAATGAGGGTCTGATCGTCCGTTGCGCGGATATGCGCGTAGACGTCGGTGTCCGACAGGTCGAGCAGCGTTGTCGGCCACGTACGAGAACTGTTCAGCACGTGGCCCGTCGCATCGACCAGGGTCAAAGCATTCGCCTGTGGAAGGTTGATCATGCGCTCGCGCAACAGCGCATGTGTGGTCTTGTCACCCAGCAGGCCTCGGAACTGCTCAGGCGTCTCGATACCCAGGTGCCGGACGCGCAGCCGGATTTCCTGCAGCAGCAGATCCACGACCTGCACGTAGCGTGTCGTCTGTTCCGCCAGAACGAGGCTCAATGTGGCCATCGTCTCGTTGGTCTGACGGATCGTCCTGCGGTGCAGTTCCCATATGGTCAGCACAGCGCAGATCACGGTGACCAGCACAACGGCGCTCCCCACAGCCCAGACGAGGGGCACCGGACTGGCACGATGCCGGGCCGCGCTGATCAGACGTGCGATGATGGAACGGTGCTCCCCTGTTCGGGCACTCCTTATGGCGTATCGCTTGTTTCAGGCCGGTTGCGATAGGCATGGCGTCGGGCAGGCGATGCTTTGGTATATCAGCATGCGATAGCCGGACTGGATGAAGCTGCCGCACTCGGTCATCCCGATGCCGCCGAGAACCATACGCGATGAAAAATTGTGTTCGCGCGCCACCGCGATGATCCGCCGGAGGCCTGCCTGCTGATGGCCGAAACGCAGCGCGGCGCTGGCCGCCTCGCGGGCAAGGCCTCGCCCCTGCGCCTCGGGCCACAATGCAAACCGCAGAGCGATGCCGCGGCCATCCGGCCGATGCTCCAATCCGGTGATGCCAAGGAAGCGTCCGTCTTCGCGGATTGCCCAAGTGCCGAAGCAATGGGTGCCCCAGTCTGCGACATCGCCGGCCAATTCCTGGGCCGTCTGCTGCGGCGAACGCACGCCGCCAAGCATGATGGCGAACACCTCCGGCGCGGCCTTGATCGCGATGAGGTCGGGAAGATCGGCCCCGCCGACCGGTGTCAGCACCAGCCGTGCCGTGCGCAGGACCCACAACGGATTCATGGTGTGACGGCGCCCCGTAGGGGCGCGGACTCAGTCGCGATAGCTGCGATCGATGCCGTCGAGCAGGCGAAGATACCCGGGCCATTCGGCCGATGCCCGCCCCCTGTCGTGTTGTTCATACTGGGCGGCGACGTGCTCGCAGATGTGTGGCGCGATCTCCAGCACCTCGTCGCGGCTCTGTTCCATCATCATCTGGATGCGGGCGGCACGGACAAACTCCTTCATCAGGCTGAACGCCTCGCGCGCGGTGGATCCGACTGTGGTGACCCCGTGATGACGCATGACCAAGGCGCGGTTCCGCCCAAGTGCGGCGACGATGCGCTCGCGCTCGTCGAAGCTGTCAGTGAGGCCTTCGTAACCATGGTAGCCGATGCGATTGTAAAAGCGCATGGCACTCTGCGAGACAGGACGCAAACCATGCTTCAGGGCGGAGACCGCTACACCTTCGTCTGGATGAACGTGCACCGAGCAATTCACGTCAGGCCGGCCGCGGAGCACGCCACTATGCAGGGTGAACCCGGGCCGGTTGACTCCGGCGCGTTCGTCCAGGTCGTCGTCAATACTGACCTCGACCAGGTTCGACGCGGTGACCTCGGTGTACAGCAATTCGTGGCGCTTGATCAGAAAATGCCGCGGATTGGACGGGCAGCGCATCGCGGCATGGTTGAAGATCACGTCTCCCCAGCCGTGATGAGCAAGCAGGCGATACACTGCGGCAAGATCAACTCGCGCCACCCGGTCGGCATTGGCGAGGGCTACGCGCGGTGCGGTCTCGATGTCCATGGCGAGGTCTCCCTCGCCGCCGTATACGCGAAAGTGCCGCCTGCATGAAGGCGGCACCCTCGTTGGCCGGCCAGGCTGGCCTATACCGGCATGGACGGATCGCTGATCAGTCCTTCTTGCGCTCGTCCGCCTGTTGACGATTGATTTCCCGTGCCTGCGCGCCCTCCTGGCCCTCGTGCCGGGCGATATTTGTCTGCGCCTGCTTGTCGGCCTGAGGGGTAAGGTCCTCGGACTTCTTCTTTTCCTGTGCCATGATTGCGTCCCTTCTTCAGCGTGCCGTGAACGTTCGCATGGGAGCCGAGTTTCCTACGGAGAACTTCGGCCGAGATTTTACGGCGGCGGACTGTCGTCCCTCAGCGCCTAGAGCATGATCGGATCAGGTTGACCCGATCATGCTCGGCGATTGATTGATGTAGAGCGCGATTCACGCTTTCCAACGATTCCGCTTCAAGCGATCGCGCTCTAGTTGCCGAGTGTCCGGTCGATCTTTCGCCCCGCGCTTTGCGCCGGCCCCTGGGGTGGATTGAGAGTGTCGCCAATCCGCTGCCCTGCATTGTCCAGGCTTCGGCCAGTACGTTCGGCGGGTCCTTCCTGATGGCATGCGGCCAAGCCGACGGTGATCGCAGCCAGGACCGGCAACAGAATTCGCATTATCTTTTCGCCCTTCGATGTCCAAACCGCCCAAACCCCAAATGGCTGTCCAGGTTTCCCAAGGCTCGGTTGAAAACGTTACGATGGACGCGATGAGAGGATGCATGGGGGAACAGCCCAACCTCCCGTTGGTCCGCATCAAATCGGAGTTATGTGCGACGGCTTGCGGCGGAAGCCGTGCATCTCCGGCCGATCAGTTCGTCTTCCTGACCCGCGGCCTGGCCTTGACGACATCGCGCCGAGGATTGGCTTCAGCCAATCCAGTCGTATCCAGAGCAAGCTGTCGTGACGCCGCTGCAACCGTTTCCGGTCGATGAGCGATGACTATGCGAGTCAATCCCAGGCTCTGCACCGAGGCGGTGACCTGCCGCTCCAGGCTCACGTCGAGATGCGAGGTTCCTTCGTCGATAAACAGTATGCGGGGCGCACGGTATAGCGCTCGGGCGAGCAACACCCGCTGCTTTTGCCCTCCGGACAAGGTCGAACCCATGTCGCCGATCAGACTGTTGTAGCCCATTGGCATGCGCATGATCTCGTCGTGAACCCCGGCAAGCGCAGCGCACTTCATCATGTGCTCAAGGTCAAACGATTCGTCGAAGAAGCAAATGTTGTCGGCGACCGACCCGGAGAGCAGGCAATCATCCTGCATCACCACACCGACAGCGCGACGGTAGGCTTCGTGGCCCAAGGTGTTCAGAGGGATGCCGTCGATCAGCACCTCGCCGCTGGTTGGCTGCAATATGCCGAGCAGCACTTTCATCAGCGTGGTCTTTCCTGCGCCCGATGGGCCGGTGATCGCGACGTGCTCACCGGGTTCGATGGCGAAACTGACGTTCTCGAAAATGAAGCGGTCCGTCTCCGAATAGCGGAACGAGAGATTCCGGGCCTCGACCCGGCCTTCGATTGAAGGCTGATATTCAGGCGGGCGGTTCTGTCGCGGCTCTGGCTCGGTGCCGGTGATGTCACCCAGCCGCTCGAAATGCAGATCGAGCATGCGGAATTCTATCGCCTTCTCGACCAGTCGCGTGGCCTTGTCGACGAATTGCTGCTTGTACGCAAGAAACGCCAGCAGCATGCCAATCGACATATGGCCGCGCAACGCGGCGTACGCACCCAGCGCGACAATGATCAGATTTTCGATGCCGAAGATCAGGGCATTGATGGTGCCGAAGTTCTGCCGCAGCGCCGCCAGCGACGAATCGGAGCCCACGACTTCGGCGTAGATGTTGGACCAGGCCGCCGACCGCTCAGTCTCGCGGGAGAACAGCTTGATCGCCTGGACGGCGCGCACCGTTTCGATGAATGCGGTGTCCTCGCGCGCCTTGGATGCGATGAAGTTCAGCATCGTTCCACGCATCATCCGGTAGAATGCCGCTCGCAGCACGAGGTACAGCAGCAGGGCGGCGAGGACGATCATGCCGAAGCGGATGCTGTAAACAAACATCATAGCCATGGTCAGCAGCGCCATGGCACCGTCGACAGTCGCCGAAATGAGACCTTCGGCCAGCAAGTGCCGGATTGCCTCGTTGGAGGCGAAGCGCGACACGAGGTCACCGATATGGCGTTTCTCGAAATATCCCAGCGGCAGCCGCAGCAGGTGATTGAAGATGCTGGCACCCATTTGGAAGGCGAGGGCATTCTGAATATGCTGCAGTATCCGGGTGCGTAGCAGTGCCGCGCCCGTGTTGATCAATAGGAACAGACCAAAACCAAGGCTGAGCACGAGGATCAGATCAGCATCGGCCTTTGCCACCGCCTCATCGACCACGAGCTGCATCAGAAACGGAGTGGCCAGCACGTACAGCTGCAAGATTGCCGATAGGGCCAACATCTGCAGCAAGGCGGAGGCGAGACCATCGATGCGGCCAAGCAAGGTCCAGAACGGCGGCGATTTCGGCTTTGCCGCTGGCACGAACGTCTCGAGCGGGTACAGTTCCAGCGCAATACCCGTAAAGTGCTTCGAGAGTTCCGCCATCGTGTAGACACGCATGCCAAGCGCCGGATCGTGGATGGTGACCTTGTTCCGGAACACGCGCTTCAGCACGACAAAGTGGTTCATGTCCCAATGCAGGATGGCGGGCATCCGCAATTCGTTCAGATGTTCCGGCTCCAGCCGCAAGGGCCGGCCGCCCAGGCCCAGCTTGCCGCCCGTCTGCAGAAGGGAACGCATCGTCACGCCGTTAAGTGAAACCGGATACTGCCGGCGCAGTGCATTCAGTCCGGCGTGGTTGCCGTAATAGCTCACGATCATTGCAAGGCAGGCCAGGCCGCACTCTGCGGCCTCGGCCTGTCGGAATTCGGGCAGGCGGCCGCGCGAAAGCAGCATGCTCATGGGCGCCTCCATGAACTGATCAAAGGATCCAGGATCCAAGTCAGAAGCGTGCGATACTGCAGCACGATGTCCGCCTGGAGCTGCATGTCGGCCTGTAAGGGAATCTCGCGCCCATACGCCCAGATGGATGGGTGCTTCAGTCGCACGCTGACGAGATATGACGGTGCCTGCGCGACCACCGGCCCCACGAGCTCGGCGGGTTTCAGCAACGTGTGAGAAACCGTTTCTATCGTTCCGGCGGCCGAGCCGAATTGCTGGTAAGGAAATGCGTCATAGCGCACCCTTACCGACTGGCCCGGTGAGACGAAGCCGATGGCTCGCGCGGGAACCAACAACTGTGCCTTGAGCTCACCGCCATCGGGCACGATGGAAAGTTGCGGCACGTTCGGTTCGGTGCTCTTCCCCACCCAGGCCTGCAGTGCAGAGACCCGGCCCGCCACTGGCGCGGCCAGCAAATAGGCGCGCCGCCCTTCGGTCTCCTTCAGTTTGATATCGATCTCTGCGACCGCGTTTTCCAGCGCTGAGATGCGCTGTGCGGTTTCGGCCGGCAATTGCTCCAAGGCCGTCCGCTTGCCCAGCAGTTCTGTCTTCTTGGCGGCGACCCGGGCACCGAGATCTGCCTCCAATTGCTTCTGTGCCAGGTGCGCGTCCTCGCGGCGCCTGAGCTCGACGCGCGATATTGTTCCTTGCTTCACCAGTTCGACGATCGAGGCAACCTGTTGGCGCGCGATGTCGCTGCGTCCGTACTGTACCTGAAGCTGCTCCTCGAGCCCGCTAACCTCGGACGCGAGTCCTCTGATGTCATCGAGCAGGCGTTGCCTGCCTGCCTCGGCCTTGCGCTGCTCCAGGTTGATCTGCTCGTGCAGGCGCGATTGTTGCTGATGCAAGGATTCAAGCGCGGCGGCATCGATGCCATCGCCAAGGCTGGTCGATTTTTCCTCGCTGATGGTGAGCAGTGGCGCGTTCTTGGCGACGATATCGCCTTCCCCGACGTGCACTGCGGTGATGACACCGGGCCGAGGCGCCGTGATCTTGGCCACGCCCGCGGTGGAGATGGTGAAGCCCTTCGCGGGCTCTTTGCGGGCATAGGTCCCCGAGGCGAGGAAAAGCAGGGAGACCGCTACGCTGGCGCAGAGGAATGCCGTCATGAAACCGAGTGAGCGAGGCAGGCTCAGTGTGGCGTCGCCCCAGATCTTCATGCGGCTGTAATTCAGCGCCTCCTGACGGAACAGGTTCGCCGCGGTGACGGCAGGGCGTTCGTCCGCGGCGGCACCGTCGGTGCTCATCTTGGCTCCGGTTGCGCGACCTGGAGCCATTCCTCGGATGCGTCGTGCACCTCGGTGACGACTTGCGGGCACCGCAGACACGCCGCCTTGCCTTCCTGGCGGAACCAACGACAAGTTTGACGAATGCCGCACGGCGGCAGCGCGTTGACGACGGGCTCCATGCGACTGGCGACTCGCGATGCCAGACGGCAATTGGCTCCATCGAAATGCATGCAGCCGCTACCCGCACAAGGGGCGGAGAAGCGGAACACCTGCTGCGGGCGCGCAGGCTGGGCCAGCTTTAGAAGGTCTTCGGTGACGGCCTGCTTTTCCGTCAGGTATCCGACGCGGCGTCGTTCTTGTGAGCCAGTGACGACGCCAAATACGGCACTGCCTGGCGTATCAGGTTGCGCACTGGGACAAAGCAGATCGGCTTGTTTTGCGTGATTGGTCATCGAACGTTGTCCCTGTACTGGCGGCAGCGACGAGTAGCTGCCGCCAGCACTTCGGTCAGGTCATGTGGGAATTTGTTGGATCAAATCGCGAGAGGCCGCTCCGTCGGCGGCGGAATAATACCCATGGTCGCCCCGCCGTTCTTGATGCTCGTCGTGGCGACGACAGTTGCCGCTCCGCCCGCCACCGCGGCGATCTGGTCTGGGGTCAATACAATAGGCGCCTCCAGCTCGTCCTTTGCGATGTTGCTTGAAATCTCACTGTCCATTCGGCGGATTCCTTTGCTTCGTTGACTGTTGAGAAACCGGCGCGATGGGGACGCCGGCTTCTCCCTGCGGCCCAGACTACTTGCTTACGGTGATGGTCGTGGTTCCGCCTGAAACCGTCACAGTTCCGTCCGCCTTGATTGTGGTCGTGCCGCCGGTGTTCTGCACCGTGGTCTTGCCGCCAGAGACCTCGTCCAGGAAATCGAACGAGACTTCCTGAAGGTGCGGTGAAAGGCGGGCGAGCGTGCTGATGTCATTCATAACGAAGGCTCCCTGTTTGTTGCTTCCGGCACAGCCGGAAACTCCGACAAGATCTCCGACGCTGGACTATCCAGCACCAGTCTTGTCAGAGACGCCGTATGGCATTCCGTCGTAACGGAAGTACGTGATGGACTTCACGCATGAGTTTTTCTCCTTTCGGCCCACCACACCGCCGAGTATTTGCGTTGAATTTGCCCTTTGCCAGTTGTTCACCGGCTGGATCGTATGGCTCGCTGCAGGAGATCGCCGAACGACTCGTTCGACTTGGCTCAGCGGAACAGGTAGATACCGACGATACTATCTGACTGCCGGAGTCGAACTATGTCAGCAAGCGACTATCGCAGCTTGCAATATATGCAAGTGTAGGGCCAGACACTCAGCTCGGACTTGCGTCTTGGTCAGGAAGGATCGAGCTGCGCCTGATCTTGCCGCCGCACAAAATCACCTCGAGGCGGCAAAGAAATACCCTGCCACCGACAAGTACCAGCAATGCAACCTGCCTTCGCTCTCCTTAAGAACGCAGATGCCAAGGCGGCGGTTGGCGCGTCTTTTTTGTCCGGTTGATGAGCAGCGGTCCTTACCCAGAAGACGACCGGCCGGAGCGATCAACGCAGGCAAGAATGAGAGACCAGTTTATCGGCAACCGGTATATCCGGAATCTCTGTGGACACGATCCGCCACAGACATCACTTGCCTGGGCCGTGCATTACTGAAGTTCACAACGCATTTGTGCCGGTTGGTTGCATCGCGGGTCGTGAAACGAGGTAGACCGACGGTCGTAGTTTCAGCGGCTGACGCCCTGGCCCGCCCTGTTCAAGCAATACTTCTGTCACGGGCGGATTAACGCGCGATTGGCCGGTACTTGATTCGATGCGGCTCGACCGCGGCATCGCCAAGTCGCCTCCGCTTGTCTGCCTCGTAGGCCTCGAAATTGCCTTCGAACCACTCCACATGGCTGTCGCCTTCGAATGCCAGGATGTGCGTCGCCAGGCGGTCGAGGAACCAGCGATCGTGGCTGATGATCACCGCGCAGCCGGCGAATTCGATCAGCGCATCTTCCAGCGCCCGCAGCGTATCCACATCCAGGTCATTGGTCGGCTCGTCCAGCAGAATAACGTTGTGCTCGGCCTTCAGCATCTTCGCCAGATGCACACGGTTGCGCTCGCCGCCCGACAGAATGCCGACCTTCTTCTGCTGATCCGGTCCCTTGAAGTTGAACGCACCCACATAGGCGCGCGAGTGCACGCCGCGCTTGCCGAGATAGATCATGTCCTCGCCGTTGCTGATCTCCTGCCATACCGTGTTGTCGGCGTTCAGGCTGTCGCGTGACTGATCGACGTAGCCCAACTTGACCGTCTCGCCGATGCGCAGCGAGCCGCCATCCGGCTGTTCCTGCTCAATGATCATGCGGAACAGCGTCGTCTTGCCAGCGCCGTTCGGTCCGATCACGCCGACGATGCCGCCTGGCGGCAGGCTGAAATTCAGATCATCGATCAGCAGGTTGTTGCCATAGGCCTTGCGCAGCTTCTCCGCCTGGATCACCACATTGCCAAGCCGCGGTCCGGGCGGGATGACGATCTCCGCCGCGCCGGCTGCCTGCTCCTGCGACTTCGCCAGCAATTCCTCGTACCGCTGGATGCGCGCACGGTTCTTCGCCTGGCGGGCGCGCGGCGAGGCGGCGATCCACTCCTGCTCCAGCGCCAGCGCGCGCTGCCGGGCGCTTTCCTCCTTCTCTTCCTGCGCCAGCCGCTTGCGCTTCTGCTCCAGCCAGGATGAGTAATTGCCCTCGAACGGATAGCCACGACCGCGTTCGATCTCCAGGATCCAGCCGGTGACATTGTCCAAGAAGTAGCGGTCGTGGGTGACGATCATCACTGTGCCGGCATAGTCGCGCAGCGTGCGCTCCAGCCAGGCGACGCTCTCAGCGTCCAGGTGGTTCGTCGGCTCATCGAGCAGCAGAAGGTCTGGCTTCTCCAGGAGCAGCCGGCATAGTGCGACACGCCGCCGCTCACCGCCCGACAGGGTGGTTATCGGCGAATCCGCCGGTGGGCAACGCAGCGCATCCAGTGCGATGTCGACGCGTCGATCCAGGTCCCAGCCGTCTTCCGCATCGAGCTTGGTCTGCAGGTCAGCCTGCTCGGCCAGCAGTTCGTTCATCTCCTCGTCGCTCATCGGCTCGGAGAACTTCATGGAGACTTCGTTGAACCGATCGAGCGCCGCCTTCAGATCGGTAAAGGCCTGTTCGACATTCTCGCCCACCGTCTTGTCGGGATCGAGCTGCGGTTCCTGTTCGAGGTAGCCGACGCGTGCACCTTCGGCCGCCCAGGCCTCGCCGCCGAAATCTGTGTCGATGCCGGCCATGATCTTCATCAGCGTTGATTTGCCGGCGCCGTTGATGCCGAGTACGCCAATCTTTGCGCCCGGCAGGAAAGCAAGTGTAATGCCTTTGAAGACCTCTCGCCCTCCTGGAAAGGCCTTCGTCAAATCCTTCATCACATAGACATACTGATAGCTCGGCATGTGGTGGATGTCCTTCTATCCGCAACGCCGCACAACGCGCGCATCCTCCCGCGAGGGTGCCGCAAAGAGCCACGGTCATGGGAATGTTGGCGCTAGATAAGCGCACCCACCCGCGTGGTCCAGGCCGAGCCTGGGACTGCCGCACCTGATGCGGCTGCGGCGCAGCCTCCCTGCCCCAGGCATGGTCGGACTGATGGTGCTGCTGACCCTACTGACGATCTGGACAATGGCTCCAGGCGTGCGCGTCGCGTTGCGGGAGCGCACATTCGACCAGCTGCTGCCGCTGTTGCCCCAGCCGTCCGTTGCCGGCGCCGAAGTCGTGATCGTCGATATCGACCGTGCCGCGCTCGCAAAATTTGGCGTCTGGCCCTGGCCGCGAGCGCGCCTGGCGCAGCTGGTCGATGCTGTTGCTTTGGCGAAACCGGCTGTGGTCGGCCTGGACATCCTGTTGGCCGGCCCTGACCGGTTCCTCGGCGACGGCAACGCTGCGTTGGCCCAGGCGCTGGCTGGGGTCTCCAACGTCCTTGGATTTGTGCTCGACCCTGATGCGGGGACGCAAGATCTGCCGGCGACGCCGATCCTGGCGCGGGGGCCGGTGTCGCTGCCCGACGTTTGGCGCGCCAGAGGCGTGGTTGGGCCGGCGCCAGAGCTGGTCGACGTCGCGCGCGGGATGGGAGCGTTGGTCGCGGCGGCCGATGCCGACGGGCCGATCCGCCGGGTTCCGCTGCTGCTGCAGACCGGCGAGGTAATGCGGCCGGGGTTCGCGGTCGAAATGATCCGGCTTTCTCAGGATGCCGGCGCCCTGTTGGTGGACCCGAACGGCACGCTCCATGCCGGTGCCGTCGCCGTGTCGCTGGGAAGCGATGCGATGCTGCGCCTGGCGCATGGGGCCCGGGCGCGCTCGGTTCCGGCGGCACGCCTGCTTGAGAGCCCGGAGGTTCCGACTTCGCTGCAAGGGCGTATCGTGCTGATCGGCAGCAGTGCGCCGGAACTGGGTGGATTGCGGGTCACCCCCGCCTCACCCGCAACCCCGACTGTTCATATCCAGGCCGCTGCGGTCGAGGCGATGCTGAGCGGGGCCGTGTTCGTACGACCGAACTGGGCGCATTGGGTCGAGCCGTTGGCGGCGCTGACGCTGGGCCTTCTCTCCCTGTTACTGGCAATGACATTACGCCCCGGCATCGCAATGTTGCTGACCGCCCTGCTCTGCTTCGCCTGGGTGGGCAGCGCCTGGGCCGCGGCGCCCGGCTTGGCGCTGTTGCTGGATCCCGCCGGCCCACCGGTGGTGGCGGCGTCCACGTTCGCCGCCACTGCGCTGGCGCGCTTTGGCCGTGATGAGTGGCAAGCACGCAAGCTGCGCCTCAGCTTCGAGCAGCACCTGGCGCCCGAGGTGGTGCGGCGCATCGCCGCCGACCCGGCCGCGTTGCGACTGCAGGGGCAGATGCGGGAGATCACGGCCTTGTTCACCGATATCGAAGGGTTCACCGGCATGACCGAGCGGGCTGAACCGGCGGAGCTGGTTGCCCTGCTCGATGCGTATTTCGACGCGGCGACACGTATTGTCACCGACCGTGGCGGCATGATCGACAAGATCGTCGGCGATTCGATCCATGCGATCTACAACGCGCCGTTCGAATTGCCCGACCATCCCAAGCGCGCGGTGGAGACGGCGTTGGCGCTGCTGGCGGCGTCCGAGGAGGCCCGGCGGTCCCCGCTCGGCCAACGGCTGCACCTGGGTCGCACACGGATCGGCATCGAGACCGGCCTCGCCATCGTGGGTGACGTGGGCGGCAGCCGGAAGCTGGACTACACGGCGCACGGCAACGCGGTGAACGCGGCGGCGCGGCTGGAGGCGGCCAACAAGGAGCTGGGCTCCAGCATATGCATCGGACCGGGCACGGCGGCCAGGGTCGATCCGGCGACATTGCGGCAGATCGGCACGCTGACGCCGCGAGGCCAAAGCCAGTCGATCGCGGTTTACACGCCGGTGTCGTTGCCCCTCAGTTGACCGACGCCATCGCGCTGGCGATGCGGGCCGCGCCCCAGGGATGCGGGGTCGTCGGTTCGTCTCCGGGTCTGGCGAGGTCCGTGCCTTGACCATCGGTCACCAGCACGGCGGTGTTGACCCCGATAACGGTCACGGCACCCCGCTCGACGAAGACCCCGAAGACGCCGTTGCTCGGTCCGGCAAAGAACCGCGTGCCGCGGACCGCGAGCAGTCCGTATGGCGTTCGCACCGCCACATCGCTGCCGCCCCCCGCCCGATCGTGGTCGTAGAGCATGGCTCCGCGGTCCAGCACCAGGATACCACCGGCGTTTACGATGAAGCGATCGATGCGCAGGCGGGATTCCGCCCCCAGCCGGACCTCGGTGGCCTCTCCCAGATGCATGCCAAGCGCCGATTGTGCCCCGGTGGCAACCGCATCGCCGACGAACACCGGTGCATCCGGTCCCAAGGTCCGGCGGTCGGCGGCCATTTGGGCGTAACACTCGCCGCGGGAGTTCTGCACTTCGCCGGCCCGTTCAGCGGCCCGGGCGGCCGCCACACCGCCCACGGCGACAAGACCCGCCAGGAATGCGCGTCTTTCCATCGGATGTGACATGGTCACGGAGGCTAACCTGGATCGGGCAGTGGCTCCAGGGCACACGACAGCAGTGAGGCGGCTGCCGAAAGGCAGCCGCCTTGTCGGGTCAGAACCTTCGGCTGCCATGGCTCTGTGACCGAGCCACACCTGGGGATCTGCTGCCTAGGGTGCCGTCATCAATTCGGCAAGCGCGGCGGACCGCGGGCGCCACTCGCCGGCCTATGGGCCCGGGCCAGCGGCGACCCGCACCGTTGCGTCAGCGTGAGTTCTGGACGCAGGGCATCTCCGCAAGCGCCTCGGCCCGACGGGTTTGATTGTTCACCGATCCGACGCCGCCGCCTTCCGCCTCGGCCTGGCGAGTCCGGAGGTTGACTGATCCGACGCCGCCGCCCTCCGCCTCGGCCCGGCGCGTCTGATTGCTCACCGATCCGACGCCACCGCCTTCTGCCTCGGCCTGGCGAGTCCGGAGGTTGACTGATCCCACGCCGCCACCCTCTGCCTCGGCCCGGCGGGTCTGATTGTTCACCGACCCGACGCCACCGCCTTCTGCCTCAGCCCGGTGATAGCCGGCGGGACAACCAGTATAGGGTGTGGCGGCAACCGCTGACGTTGCCATAGCTGAACCGAACACCAGCACTGCGGCTGATGCACTAGACCATAGGCGCATTGTACCCCTCCATCCAAGTCTGCCAACGCAGATTGCGTCGCATATAAGGTCGGTCGGCTGCGTCCTTATATAAGGTAAGCTGGCCGTGTGTCGAAGACACGGTAAACCGGGTTCATTTCCTCTTCCGGCAGGCATCCCAACGTACGCGGCTGCGTATGTCCGCGGCAAATTGCAGCTTCTGCCCACATAAGCAATGGCCCAGCCATGCTGGCAGCGCAGCCCAGCGCCCCGAGATCTGCGAACAAGTTATGAACCTTCAGGACAAAGGCACTATCAGGCCAATCAGCATTGCTCCTGTCGCTCATAGTGAAAACGTCCCCACTCCAACGACGCTCTCGCCAGTCGCGAAGGTGTTCGAAGGCACAAATACCGCCCGGAGGTCTCGCGGAAGCGGGCCGTCGAGTGCGCGCAGGCGTTAGATCGCGCAGGCCGGGAGAAACGGCCATCGCGGAACCAATTTAAGACATCTCGAACGTGATTGTGAAACGCATAAAACGGAATTGTGAAAGGTTTAAGGACGGCCTGGCACGCAGCTTCAAAAGCGATTGCGACCTGTCGCCGCCTCACCTGGACAAAGAATTTAAACTCTCGCGGTGCGTTCACTTGCGCTTGCGACAACTGCAAAACGCTGCCTTAGGCCAGTCAATGATACCCGGACCCATCCAAACTGTGATTATCAGGCAGTGACTCAAGCGGTGAGATGAGCACGATCGAGTCGAGTTGCATAAGCGTGCTGCGAGACATGCAAAATGCATCCGGGGCGGTCTTGAGTTTGCCGATGCAGTCCAATAGGTTCCCTAATTCCGTATCGAGCAAGATGGAGACCAAGTTGCCTCGCAAACCAAATTTATCCAAGCATCTGCGTGAGGCTCGCATCAGGCGTGGCCTGTCGGTCGCTGAAGTGGCAGAGCAGGTCGGTGTCAGCCAAACGAGCATATATTTTTGGGAAACCGATTACTGCCGCCCGCGCGCAGCAAATCTCGCTGCTTTGTGCAAGGTGCTGAAGCTACCAGTTCGTGCCACAAGAGAGCTTGCTGGCAGCTAAGGCATTCTGGCAGCTGAGGCATTGCCTGGGCGGGACGTGTATCTAACGGCGCCGGGGCGGGACGTGTATCTAACGGCGACTAGCGGTCAATCGTCACACCTTGCAGTCGGATCAGCCCGTCGGGAACCTGCTGGAAGCCACTGACTGCTTTCTTCATTCCGACGATGTTCTTTGCTGTCCAAAGGTAAATGAGCGGCAGGTCCTTGCGCTCCTGCTGCCAAACTCGGGCGTACGCCTCTCGTCGCTGATCGACAAGGGCAACCATGCGCGCGTCATCCAGCGCGCGGTCGACCTGGGCGTTGCTGTAGTGCCCATAGTTGAATGTGCCGCCGGCGTGCAGCATCTGCCACATATTGCCGTCTGGATCCGCGCGACCCGACCAACCGATCAGGTAGGCCTGAAAGTCCCCGGCGTATGCCGCCTGCAACGAAGAGGCAAACTCCATCGCCTTGATCTTGACATCGAACCCCGCCTCGCTCGTCATTGACTGAATCACCTCGCCGACCTGCTGGATGTCGGAACCGTTGGTGATCGTCAGTGTCACAGGAACCGGTGTCGATACTCCGGCCTCTTTTAGCAGCGCCTTCGCCTTGGCTACATCGCGCGCTGGTACCTTGAGGTCCTGGAAGAAGAAAGGTGAGCTCGGAGGATTTGCCTGCACTGTCGGTGTATACATGCCAGCGTACACAACCTGGATCAACGCTTCACGGTCCAGTGCGAGCTCGAACGCCTGTCGGACCAGCGCAATTTTGCCAAGCGCGGTGTCGTGTGCCGGACCGTTGTCCGTGTTGATCGTGATGCCGGTGTAAGCGAGTGAATCGTCGATCGCTATCTTGAGTTTTGGATCCTTCTGCACCCCGGGAACATCGGTCGGCAGAATGTATTCGACGATATCCAAAGCGCCAGCCTGAAGGTTCGCCAGGCGCACCGACGCGTTTGGATTGGGCAGGTAGACCACCTGATCGAAGTGGATCGATTTGGCATCCCAATAACCGGGAAAGCGCTTCAGCACGATGCGGTCCTGGGCGACGCGCGAGTCGAAGCTGAACGGACCCGCGCACACCGGATGCAGCCCGAACTTGTCGCCCTGTGCATCCACTGCCTTGGGCGAGATCATGATGCCTGCGCGGTCGGTGAGCTGGGCCAGCAGCTGCGACGCCGGCGCCTTAAGATTGAGCTGAACGGTGAGTGGGTCCAATATCTCGATGCTGTCGATTGCGTTGACCTCCCCGCGCCGCATGCTGCCCTTGGCCGTCAGGTCGCGCATCAGCTTGTATTTCACGGCCTCCGAGTCGAGCTTTTCCCCGTCCTGAAACTGCACGCCGTCGCGGATGCGGATGACAAGGTGCGTCGGGTCCTTCCACTCGTAGCCGGTCGCCAGCACAGAGACGATGTTGAGCCTGGCGTCGATGTCGAAAAGCTTGTCGCACAGGCCGGCGAATACGATGCGCCCGACGTAGGAGGAGCCAAGCGTGGGATCGAGCAGATCCGGATCCTCGCGCAGCCCGACATGAAGGATGCGCTCCTGAGCCGCTACCTGCACGCACAGGATCATGGCAAGGATCAGGCCGAGAGCGAGCCGGCGCATCGACGCCTCCCTGGTTGCACGGGCTGGACTATGGGCGCAGTAAGCTCGCGCCAGCAATGGTCAGATCGGCGGTCGCTCGAAAGTCCGCTACAGCAGGTCGGCAACCACAGCGCGATAGCGGGTGATGGCCGCAAGGTGCGTCGCGGAGGTCCGTCCGTCAATACGTTTGTGGTGACCGCTGGAATAGGTCGTGTGTGCCGTTACGTGGGTCACGCCGGCCTGCTTCCAGAACGCAAGCTCGCGCCGCCAGTCATCCTCGGTGCCGGCGAGCGACACCCAAACCTCGATTCCCATCTGCGCCGGATCACGACCGGCTTCTCGGGTCAAACGGCGCAGCTTGTCGAATGCGGCAAGCGCCGCATCATTCGGTGGATAGGCGAGCGGCATGAATCCGTCTCCGTACTTAGCCGCGCGGCGAAATGTCGAATCGGCGTGGCCGCCGTACCAGATCGGCACGCGACCAGAAGCCGGCCGCGGATTGATGCCCGCATCTTGGATGTGATGGAATGCGCCGTTGAACGTCACGTGGTCCTGTGCCCACAGCGCCTGCATCACCTGCACCTGCTCTTCCGACCGCCGGCCGCGATTGTGAAAATTCTCGTTCAGGCCGACGAACTCCACCTCGTTCCAGCCCACGCCAACACCGAGGCGAAAGCGGCCGTTGCACAGCACGTCCAGGCTGGCCGCCTGCTTCGCCACCAGTACTGTCTGGCGCTGCGCCAGGATCAACACGCCGACCGCGAAGCCGATACGCTGCGTGCAGCCGGCGAGAAAACCGAACAGCACGAAGGGATCGTGGTATGCATTGGCTGTGGTGCCGACCCGGCGGTCGCCATGGTCTGTAGCTGGATTGGCGCCCAGCACATGGTCGGGCGCGACCAGGTAGGCATAGCCAAGGCGTTCAGCGGCCTGTGCATAGTCGCGCACAATGTTGGGCGCGGTGCCGATATCGACCACCGGCAGTGATGCACCGATCTGCATGGTCTTTCTTCCCCCATCCACCGCAGCGACACTACATCGCGCTCTGTGTTCGATCGACCCCTCCTCCGTTCAGGCTGTGCGTTGACGTGACCGCGTATCCCGTCCAGCCTTCTGCCCTAACGCGAAGGAGGGAATGCATATGCCGCTTCCGGCTGACACGGATGCCACGACACCGAAATACCTGCGCGACAAATATGCGATTGTCGGCGTTGGCGAGACCACCTACACGCGCGGCTCGGGCCGGACCACGCGGGCCATGGGCACCGTGGCGATCCGCAATGCGATGCAGGATGCCGGCCTGAAACCCAGCGAGGTTGACGGCATGTTGTCATACTCGGGCAATGATTCGACGCCGTCGACGTTCCTCGCCGGTGATCTTGGTATTCGCCTGAACTTCTTCATGGACGTGAACGGAGGCGGCTCGTCCACCGAAGCGCTGATCGGCATTGCCATCGGCATCATGGAAGCCGGCATGTGCAGGTGCGTCGCGATATTCCGTTCGATGAACGGCTATTCGCAGGTGCGCATTGGCGGCACCGGCGCGCGTTCGGCGGCGCCGATCAATGGCGACGCATTGCACGGCCGCGTGTACGGCTGGCAGAGCGCCGGACAGATGTTTGCACCGACCTTCATGCGCCACATGTACGAGTACGGCACCAAGCCGGAACAGGTGGCGATGGTGAAGGTGGTGCACTCGGAACACGCCTCGAACAACCCGAAGGCGTTCTACAAGAAGCGCTACACGGTGGATGACGTGCTGAACAGCCGGATGATCTGCAAGCCGCTGCACTTGCTCGACTGCTGTGTCGAGACCGACAACGCCACATGCATCATCGTCACCAGCGCAGATCGAGCGCGCAACCTGCGCCATACGCCGGCGCTGATCCGCGGTGTGGTGGGCCGCTGCAGCAAGCCGCGCGCCGATATGCACTACCAGTGCGGTCCGATCTCGCGCGTCGCCGGCTACTATGCGAAGGACATCCTGTGGCCGAACGCCGGCGTCGGGCCGGAGGATATCGACGCTGTCGGCGCCTATGACGCATTCACCTTCACCTCGATGCTGCAGCTTGAGGATTACGGTTTCTGCAAGAAGGGCGAAGGCGGCGAGTACGTTTCATCTGGCATCACCCGGCTGGGTGGCAAGCGGCCACAGAACACCTCGGGTGGCCATCTTTGCGAAGGCTATACCCACGGCATGAACATGGTGATCGAGAACGTTCGCCAGCTGCGGCACGACGTCGATGACTATTGCCCGATCGGACCGGACGGCAAACGCCAGCATACATTCGATTATCGTGAAGGCGGCTGCCGCCAGGTTCGCAACATCGAGGTGACCGCCAATCTGGGCTGGGCCAATCCCTTGACCGGATCGGCCATGGTCATGCGGCGCGGCTGAGGGGAGGACCAACCATGTCGATTCGCGCCACTTACCTGGACATGCCGCTGTCGATCGACGATCTGGACGGCGAGAACCTGGAATACTTTCGCCATTGCGCGGAGCATGACTTTCACCTGCAGCAATGCGACGACTGCAGGCTGTTGCGCTACCCACCGACTACCGCATGCCCGTGGTGCACCTGTCTGACGTCCACCTGGACACGGGTCGAGGGCAAGGGTGAAGTGTATTCGTACGAGGAAGTGCGCCACGGCATTCAGCCCGCGTTTCAGGCGCGCGTACCTTATATGGTTCTGCTGGTGGAACTCGACACGCAGAAGGGCAAGCCGACAGAGCATGAGGCGTTGCGGGTCATTGCCAATCTGACTACGGCGGACGGCACATTGGCACCGCCGGACGTCGTCAGGCAGGTCGGCATAGGCTCCCGCATGAGGATGGTTTTCAGCGACGTCGGACCGGGCCTGTCACTGCCGCAATGGACGCTCGACGAGAGCGCGGCCCAGCCGGCCAGGCCGTGGCGCTATCCACAGGAATAAATACCTAGAAAACTACTCCGCCGGTTGCCTGCGCGCAGATTGTCGCACGATACGCTGTTCCTGGCGGCGGGCGATGACCCAGGTGGCTAACAGTCCGGCCCCGACCGCGGCGCAAATTCCGATCGCGGCGGGGCCGGCGAGCTGCTTGGCCTCATGCCCCAAGTAGTAGGCGCCGACGCCGTAAATTGCTGACCACGCAACGCTGCCTGCAACATTGGCTATCATGAAGGTGTCCCAGCGCATACGGTTTGCGCCGGCCAATAGCGCTGCCAGGGTCCTGAGCACGACGACAAAACGGGATATGATTACGACCTTTTCGCCATGACGGCGAAACAATGCCCGACCGTAGGCAAGGCGGCGGGTATTCAGGCCGACATGGTGGCCGTAGCGGCGCAGCAGACGGTGACCGAAAGCCCAACCGAGGCCATAGCCCGCCGTCTGACCGGCGATCGCGCCGGCGCTCGCCGACAGGATAACAAACGAGATGTTCAGGTGCTGTGTCGTGCCGGCGTACACCGATGCGGCAATCAACAGCGTTTCGCCCGGCAATGGCAAGCCGATGCACTCAAGTCCCACTACCAGCGCCACCACCACATTGCCATAAGCATGGAAAAGCTGGAGGAGGTGGTGGGACGAGAACAAATCCATCACCGCTATTAAGCGGCGTGGGTCGTATGTAACAAGGTGTATCGCTGATGCTCGGGCGATTTGATGTGGTGGTTGTCGGTGGCGGCCATGCCGGTTGTGAAGCCGCGGCGGCGGCGGCGCGGATGGGCGCGCGGACGCTGTTGCTCACCCATCGGCTCGACACGATTGGGGAGATGTCCTGCAATCCGTCAATTGGCGGCATCGGCAAAGGCCATCTCGTACGCGAGGTCGATGCGCTCGACGGACTGATGGGCCGCGCCGCCGATGCCGCTGGCATTCATTTCAAGCTGTTGAACCGCAGCAAAGGCCCAGCCGTGCGCGGACCGCGGGCCCAGGCGGATCGCGCGCTGTATCGTCAGGCGATACAGCGGTTGCTGGCGGACACGCAGGGGCTGACAGTTCGTGCCGGGTCGGCCGAGGATCTGCAGATCGGGACGGATGGGCGGCTTACCGGCATCCTGTGCGCCGACGGTGGGTTGATATCATGTGCTGCTGGAGTGTTGACGACGGGGACGTTTCTGCGCGGCGTCATCCATATCGGCGACCAATCCCGGCCCGCCGGAAGGGTCGGCGAGGCGCCTGCCATTGGTTTGGCACTGACGCTTGCGCGCCTTGCGTTGCCGCTCGGCCGATTGAAGACCGGGACGCCGCCGCGCCTGGATCGTCGTTCGATCGATTGGGCGGGACTCGCCGCCGACCCAGGTGATGCGGTCCCGGAGCCGTTCAGCACGCTGACAGAGCAGATCCGCAATCCACAGGTGGAGTGTCGGATCACCAGGACCACACCCGAGACTCATGCTGTGATCCGCGCCAACCTGCACCGCTCGGCAGTGTATGGCGGGCAGATCGCGGGCACCGGCCCACGGTATTGCCCGTCGATCGAAGACAAGATCGTGCGGTTCGCCGGCCGAGACAACCACAACATCTTCCTCGAACCGGAAGGATTGGACGACGAAACCGTCTACCCAAACGGCATCTCGACCAGCCTGCCTGCGGAGGTCCAACTCGAACTGCTGGGGACCATTCCCGGCCTTGAACGGGCCCGGATGGTCCGCCCAGGATATGCGGTCGAATACGATTACGTCGATCCGAGGGCGCTCGCCCCGACGCTTGAGGTCCGGGCTCTCCCTGGGCTTTTCCTCGCAGGCCAAGTGAACGGCACGACCGGCTATGAAGAGGCTGCGGCGCAGGGAGTGCTGGCGGGCATCAACGCCGCCCGCAAGGCGGCGGGCGTGGGGGGTGTCGTCCTCGATCGGGCAGAAGCGTACATCGGGGTCTTGATCGACGATCTGACAACCCAGGGGGTGAGTGAGCCCTACAGGATGTTTACCTCTCGCGCAGAATATCGGTTGACGCTCCGAGCGGACAATGCGGACCTCCGGCTGACGAGGAAGGGCATGGCCTGGGGTTGTGTGGGACATGAGCGGACCGCCGCATTCGTTGCGTATGAGGCAGGAGCGGCTGCGGCGGTCCGGCGGGCCATGGCCGATGGCGGCCACCCGGCTTGGTTAGCTCAGCGCGGAATCTCGGCTCGCGCTGACGGTCGCTGGCGATCGGTATTCGAGTTGCTCGGGCTCCCCGACGTGCCATTGCATGCCGTCGCCCGCGCATTTCCCTGGCTTCAGGATCTCTCGCCGCGACATCTCAGCAACCTGCAGAGTGAGGCTCGATACAAGGGCTATCTGGCGCGCCAGCAAGCCGACATAAGCGCGTTTCGACGGGAGGAGATGCTGCGCCTCGATGGCATCGCTTTTGACGAGATCGGCGGCATCTCGGCGGAACTTCTGACCAAACTAGCGCAGACCCGGCCGGCCTCGCTTGGCGTGGCGTCGCGCATTCAAGGCATGACGCCTGCCGCGCTGGTGGCGATCGCCGCACACGTGCGCAAGCAGCAAAGCGCCCGGTGAAAATGGGGGCCGCTGTTTCACGTGAAACGCACGAGGCCTTGCTCCAATTCGCCGGCCTTCTCTTGCGCTGGAACCGCACCGTAAACCTGATTTCGCGCTCCGACGAGCAACATGTGTGGAAGCGCCATATCGAGGATTCGCTCCAACTGCTGCCGCTCATCCAGCCCCTGCCTCCGCGTGCGATCGATCTCGGCTCCGGCGCTGGCTTCCCGGGCCTGGTACTTGCCTTGGCCAGCGGCATCCACTTCGATCTGATCGAAGCCGATCAGCGCAAATGCGCGTTTCTGCGCGAGGCGGCGCGCATGACCGGCGCTCCGGTCATGATCCACCCTATCCGCATCGAGGCTGCTTCCCTGCCACCGGCCTCGTTGATCACCGCCAGAGCCTTGGCGCCGCTGCCTAGGCTGCTGGAGATGGCGGTGCCATTGCTGACCGCTGGGGGCCGATGTCTTTTCATGAAGGGCGCGAATGCAGCCGTGGAATTGACGCACGCGGGTGCAGAATGGCAGATGCAGGTTGAGCGTATCTCCAGCCGGACCGACCCAAAAGCCTGTGTCTTACGGATCTGCCATCCAACCCGAGTCTCGTTCGCAGCCTGACGGCGCCTTGGCCGAACAGGCGACGAACGGGGTGCGTATCCTCGCGATCGCCAACCAAAAAGGTGGCGTCGGGAAGACAACCACCGCGATCAACCTGGCAACCGCTCTTGCCGCGGTCGACGAACGGATTCTGTTGATCGACCTGGACCCGCAGGGCAATGCCTCAACTGGGCTGGGGGTGGCACGGTCAAATCGGACCACGGGTAGCTATCGACTGCTGACAGGCGATGCCGAGCTTGGCGAGGTTGTGCGAGAAACGACGATTGCCAACCTGTCTCTCGTTACCGCCGAGGCGGGGCTGGCGGGTGCTGAAATCGAGCTGGTTGGCCTGGATCGGCGCGAGTTCCGTCTGCGCGATGCCGTGGCGCCTCTTCGCACGGGGGTTTCGCCCTACCAATTCGTCCTGATCGACTGTCCCCCCAGCCTTGGCTTGCTGACGCTCAATGGCCTGGTCGCAGCTGATGCCGTATTGGTGCCGCTGCAGTGCGAGTTCTATGCGCTCGAGGGTATCAGCGGTCTGGTTCGCACGATCGATATGGTCAAGCGCGGCCTTAATCCAGCTCTGCGCCTGCAGGGGATTGTCCTGACAATGTTCGATAGGCGAAACAATCTCTCTGACCTGGTTGCAGCGGATGCCCGGGGCTTCTTCGGAGAAACCGTCTACGAGACGGTCATCCCTCGCAATATCCGCATCTCCGAGGCACCCAGCCACGGCAAACCGGTCCTGTTGTACGACTTTCGTTCTCCTGGTGCCCAGGCATACGTGCGGCTTGCGGGCGAACTCATGCGACGGGAGCGGGCGCAGCCATGACAGCCCGCCGCGAATCCGGCCCACGCCTTGGACGCGGCCTGGCAGCCCTGCTCGGTGAAGCCGCCGTCCAAACCGCACCGCCGGATGCATCGTCGCTGCGGCGGGTTCCGCTCGACCTGCTTGAGCCCAACCCATTCCAACCGCGCAGCAGCATCGATCCGTCCGCGCTCGACGAGCTTGCGCAATCCATCCGACTCCGCGGGATTCTGCAACCTTTGGTTGTCAGGCCGCATCCGGAAAAGCAGGATCGCTTCCAGATTGTCGCCGGCGAGCGCCGTTGGCGCGCCGCCGGAGTTGCGGGGCTCCACGAGGTCCCCGTGTTGGTCAACCAGATGACCGACACCGAGGCGGCTGCGGTCGCCTTGGTCGAGAACCTGCAGCGCCAGGACCTCAACCCAATCGACGAAGCCGAGGGCTATAATCGGCTGCTGACGCAGTTCCAGTTCACCCACGAGGCGCTGGGCCAGTCGGTCGGCAAATCGCGCAGCCACATCTCGAACGCACTGCGACTGCTGAACCTTCCAGAGGCGGTCAAGGACGCCGTGCGCAACGGCGACATTTCGGCTGGGCACGCGCGAGCTCTGCTGGCGCATCCGGCTCCTGAAATCGGGCTGCGGGAGGTGCTGAACCGACAATTGTCGGTGCGGCAGACCGAGGCGCTGGCGGCTCGCCCGACACCGGCCGAGAGCGCAACGTCCGATCACGTGCAATCGCAGCACGACATCAACGCCGGGAACCTTGAACGGACCCTCAGCGAGCAGCTTGGGCTGGCGGTCAAGGTGACGTTCAACGGCAAACGCGGCGTGATCCAGTTTCACTATACTGATCTGGAGCAACTTGACCATTTACTGGGTCGAATGGGCTTATCGCAGTAACGCTCAAATAAAGCACAGTAAACGGGTCAACGGCGGCGTGCGGCCCCAGCGGCGCGGCGGGCCAGTGCGAGCACTGCGTTGCGTGCCAGCACGCCGTCAGGTGCGCCGGTTTGTTTGCAGCCGAGTTCCGCCTCCGACAGCCCTCCCATCGCCGCCACCAGCGATGCAGAGGGCCACAACTCCACAGACCGGCTGAAAGCCGCGACGCGCCGAAAGAAAACCGGTGGCCGCGCGCTTTTCACGGCGTCGGCGACATCGCGTCCTGCGTCCACCACGAGGCGGACGCGATGCACACGCTGTAGATGCATCAGCCCCGCGCGCAGTACGCCGACCGGCGTGGCACCCTCGGCAAGGGCGAGCTCCAGAGCACGATCTGCGCGCGCCACGTCACCTGCGGTCGCAGCAAACAGCGCGTCATCGAGCGACAACCCGGCAAGATCGCCGACGCAGGCCATCGCCGCGGTGAGATCCACGCGACCGCGTGGCCCAGCATACAGGGCAAGCTTCTCTGCCTCCGCCCTGGTTGAGACCCGGTCCGCGCCAAGGTGGTCTGACAGCCAGGTCAAGGCATCGGCGTCGATGGCAACGCCGACGTCGCCCAGTACCGCCCGGATCGTATCGCCGAGCGCGCGGCCCTCCTCCGGATAACAGCCGATCGCCACGCCATCCGGTGCCGCCTCGACAATGGAGCGCAGGCGTGAGCGCGTCGCGAGCCCGGCCGCCTCCAGGATCACCAGCGCTGGCGCGGCGCTCCTGAGGATGTCAGCGACCCGGTCAGCCACCGCATCCGTGGTTTCGCGCAGACGCACCACACGTCGCCCCCCGGTCAGCGGAAGCGAATTGGCCTCATCGGTCAGCGTGCCGGCATCCTCACGGCCCAGTTCGGCGACGAGGAAGGGATCGTCGAGCGATCCTGCAACGGCCCGGACCAGCGCGGCGGCACGGTCACGGATCATCCCGTGATCTTCGCCATAGAGCAGCACCACCCGGCAGGCTCCCGGGTCGCGCAGAAAAGCGGGCACGCGCTGGGGTGAGAGCTTCACCCGCTCTTTGCCGCCTGTCGGCGGAAATAGACCGCGAGTTGCATCGTGATCTGATCGGCGAGCGCATTGGCGAGGCGGCGCTGCACCACCTCGTTCTCCAGATCGGAGGCAAAGTACTGTGCGTTGATCAGATTGTAGCCGTCCACTGCCTTGGCTGAGCCGCTGGTCAGGGTGGTACGAGCGGGATCTTGCGCCACCAGCGTCCATGCAGCGCTGCCGGTTTCGCGGATCCTGGTCGGATTGGAGTCGGGAAGAATAGCGATGGCGTCCCCTGAAATGCCGAAACCCACGCGCAGCTCGTAACGCTGGGCGACGCCGCTTCCCGAGCCCTCAAACCGGCTTTGCAGTGCTTGCCGCAGGAGTTGCCCGGGGCGATCGGGTATGATGGCCACGTGGATGGCGGCAAGTTCCCGCTGAGCAACGCCGGCCTGCCCTGACGCGGTTGGCATGTAAACCGGCTGGAAGCCGCATCCAGCCAGGGGTGCGCCGACCGCCAGCCCGAGCAGCTCCCGACGCCTCATCCTGCTATGACGAAGTTGACGATCCGGTTCGGCACGTAGATCTCCTTGACGATCCGCTTTCCCCGCAAGGCTCTGGCGACGTTGGCTTCGACTTTCGCGGCGGCCAGCGTCTCGTCGCGCGATGTATCGGGCGGCACGGCGATCGTGCCCCGCAGCTTGCCCATCACCTGCACCGCGATGGTCACAGTCTCTGCCGCCAGGAGATCGGGATCGGCGTCCGGCCAGGGCAAATCGGCGACCAGCGCAGTGGCGCCAGGGTGCATGCGACTGTACATTTCTTCGGCGAGATGCGGCGTCATCGGCGCCATCAGCCGAGCAAGAAGCTCGACTGCCTCCCGTCGCGCCGCTGTCAGTCCGCTGGCCTGGCCGGCTCTTTCGGCATCACCGATCGCGTTGGCGAGTTCGTACAGCCTGGCAACCGCGACGTTGAACGCGAAGCCCTCGAGTGCTTCGGTCACCGCGGCAACCGTTCGGTGGCTGATGCGTCGCAACGCACGCGCGGCATCCGACGTGCCATCATCCGGGCCATCAGGCAGGTTCTCCAGCAGCCGGAACACGCGCTGGACAAAGCGGGAGGCGCCGGCCACGCCGGCCTCCGTCCACTCCATGTCACGATCCGGCGGGTTGTCCGACATGATGAACCAGCGCGCGGTGTCGGCGCCGTAGCGGGCGATGATCGGCTCGGGCGCAACCGTGTTGCGCTTCGACTTGCTCATTGCTTCCACGCGGCCGACCACCACCTGATCGCCGGTCGACCGATGCACGGCACCGCCGTCGGGCTGTTTGACCACCTCGTCCGGATACAGCCAGATGCCATTTGGCCCCGGCGCCGAGCGGTAGCTTTCGTGCGTCACCATGCCCTGGGTGAACAGGCCGGCGAACGGTTCCTCGACGTTCAGGTGCCCGGTGCGCTTCATCGCGCGAACGAAGAAGCGGGAATAGAGCAGGTGCAGGATCGCATGCTCGATACCACCGATATACTGATCGACCGGCAGCCAATGATCGACCGCCTTGCGCTCCACCGGCACGTCGGCATGCGGACTGCAGAAGCGGGCGAAATACCAGGAGCTGTCCACGAATGTATCGAAGGTGTCGGTCTCGCGGCTAGCTGGCCCGCCACACTGCGGACAGGCGACGTGTTTCCAGGTCGGATGATGGTCGAGCGGATTGCCCGGCCGGTCGAACCGCGCGTCGTCGGGTAGTTTCACCGGCAACTGATCGTCGGGCACCGGCACCACGCCACAGGCACCGCAGTGGATCATCGGGATCGGGCAGCCCCAGCCGCGCTGCCGGCTCACCCCCCAGTCGCGCAGCCGCCAATTCACCTCGCCGCGCCCGATGTGCCGCTGCTCAAGCTCCCTGATGACCAGGCGCTTCCCCGTCTCGACATCCGCATTGTTGAGAAAATCGGAATTGATGATGGTACCGGGGCCGACATACGCGTCATCGCCGATCGTGAACGACACCGCTTCGGCGCCGGGCGGCAGCACCACAGGCAGCACGGAGAGGCCATATTTGCGGGCGAAGTCGAGGTCCCGCTGATCGTGGGCCGGGCAGCCAAAGATCGCGCCGGTGCCATACTCCATCAGCACGAAATTGGCGATCCACACCGGGAATGCAGCGTCCATGAACGGGTGCCTGACGCGCAGCCCAGTGTCGTAGCCGCGCTTTTCCGCGGTTTCGATCGTTGCCTCGGACGTACCCATCCGGCGGCACTCGGCAATGAACTCGGCCGCTTTCGGATCGCGCGCGGCTAGCGCTGCCGACAATGGATGCTCAGGCGCAAGCGCGAGGAACGACATGCCGAACAGCGTGTCGGGGCGCGTCGTATAGACTTCGACCTGATCGATGGCGCCTTCCGGCTGCGCGAGGGAAAAATTCAGTCGCGCGCCCTCGCTGCGGCCGATCCAGTTGGCCTGCATCACCCGCACGCGCTCAGGCCAGCGGTCCAGCGTCGCCAGCGCATCCAGCAGTTCCTGGGCATAGTCGGTGATCTTGAGGAACCACTGGCTGAGTTGCTTCTTCTCGACCACCGCGCCAGAACGCCAGCCGCGGCCATCGATCACCTGCTCATTGGCCAGTACGGTGCCATCGACCGGGTCCCAGTTGACCCAGCTCTCCTTGCGCTCGGCCAGGCCGGCGCGCCAGAAGTCGAGGAACAGCTTCTGCTGATGGCCGTAATAGGCTGGATCGCAAGTGGCGAACTCGCGCTCCCATTCCAGCGAAAGGCCGATGCGCTGCAGCTCGGCGCGCATCGCCGCGATATTGTCCCAGGTCCATTTCGCGGGATGGATGCCGCGCTCGCGGGCCGCGTTCTCGGCCGGCAGGCCGAACGCGTCCCAGCCCATCGGATGCATAACGGTATAGCCGCGCGCCCGCTTGTAGCGGGCCACCACGTCACCCATGACGTAGTTGCGCATGTGACCGATGTGAATGTTCCCGCTGGGATACGGAAACATCTCCAGGACGTAGTATTTTGGCTTGTTGCCGGTGGGCACGTCGGCAACGCGAAAACAGCGGCGCTCCGCCCAGGCGCGCTGCCATCGTGGTTCCGCCTGCCGGAAGTCAAAGCGCGGCGGCTCGGCCGCGACAGTCACGCCCTCGTTCATGGCGGATGTATCCTGCGGCGCCGATGGGCTTGCAAGTGGCGCATCCTGCGCCTGTGCCGTCTAAGCCGCCATGTCCAGTATCTCGCGCACCTGCGCCGGGCCGTCGATGCGACGCGGGTTGCGCGGCACCCACGGTGTGCCCATCGCCTGCTCAGCCATGCGGTCAAACGCGTCGCGACCGACATGCACCGCCGACAGGCTGCGCGGCATGCCAAGGCCGGCAATGAACGCGTCGAGCACATCGGCCGCATCCTGGCCGGGATGGTCCATCGCGGCCGACACCAACGCCTGCCGCGCGGCATTCGCCTGCTTGTTCCAGCGCATCACCGCCGGCAGCATGATGCACGAGGTGTGTCCGTGCGGGATGTCGAACAGCGCGCCCAGCACGTAGCCGATGCCGTGGCTGGCCCCCATCGGCACACCGGCGGCCAGCGGCCCCATCGAGAGCCAGGAGCCCATCTGGCAGTCGAGCCGCGCCTCAAGGTCGGACGGATCGGCCTTCACCCGAGGCAGTCCGCTTGCCAGCAGCGACAGCCCTCGCAGGGCCTGGGCATCGGCGTAGGGATTCGCCTCGTTCGAGCAGATACCCTCGACACAGTGATCCACAGCGCGAATCCCCGTGGACAGGAACAGCCACTCCGGTGTGTGCACGGTGACGGCCGGGTCGAGAATCACGGCACGCGGGATGATGCGGGGATGGCGGATCAGCTCCTTCACCTGGTGGCGTTCGTCGGTGACGCCGGCGATGGCCGAGAACTCGCCGGCGGACAGCGTGGTTGGCACAGTGATCTGCCGCACGGTGGGCGCATTGCATGGCGGCGGGTTGCCGCCGACCGGACGCAGCGCATCGATTGCGTCCGGCGTGCGGATGTCGTTGGCGAGACAAAGCTGCACTGCCTTGGCAGCATCGGTTATCGAGCCGCCGCCGACAGTGAGGATGAGATCGGTGCCAAGCTCGCGGGCTTGCTCGGCGGCGGCGATCACCGCGCCGCGCGGCGTGTGCGGCGGCATGCGATCGAACGTGCCGACACAGCGATTGCCGAGTGCGCGGCGCAGCTTCTCGACCTCGTCTGTCTGCCGGTTCAGCGTGCCGCTGACCATCAGGAACACGCGCCGTGCATCCTGCGCCAGTTCGCCGACCGCCTCAGCGGCGGGTATGCCGAACAGCACCTGTTCCATCTGGCTGAATGCGACGCGACCGGACTGCAACATGTGGATGTCCTCCCGGTTGATGCGGGAAGAGTACAGCGAGCCCCGGAAGAACGCGATGCAATGCCGACGGTGCTGACGAAGTAGCCGGAATCCGCGGAACGCGCTACGTTACCCTGTCATTGCCGAGCCAAGCGATCTCGGCTTCCCCCCGCTTTCGGGGGCGCAATGACACCTGAGGCTGAATCGCGCCGCGATTTTTGCTGGCTGCGTCAAATCCCGAGGTCCCGGACGCAGACGATCGGGGCGGTGATTGCAGCCGCCCGCGTTTTGTCGCAACAACTGGGTGCAGAATGACCACGCACGATCCCGTCCGGTTCGTCGCCAAAAACATGCGGGTCGATCTCCGGCTTATCGCCGAGATGATCGCGCCGGGCTCGCGCGTGCTCGACATCGGCTGCGGCGACGGCATGCTGATCGATCACCTGTTCCGCACCAAAGGCTGCGACGCGCGGGGGATCGAGATCGACATGGCGGAGGTGATCCGGGCGGTGGCGCACGGCATGCCGGTGATGCATGGCGACGCGGACATCGACCTGGCACATTATCCGGACGGAGCATTCGACTATGTCGTGCTGTCGCGCACCTTGCAGGCGGTGGAACAGCCGCGGGCAGTGCTGCGCCAGATGCTGCGCATCGGAACACGGGCCGTGGTGAGTTTTCCCAACTTCGGCCATTGGCTGGTGCGTTGGCAACTGTTCAGTACCGGGCGGATGCCGGTGACGCCGACCTGGGACCGGCCCTGGTATGAGACGCCGAACATTCATCCCTGCACGATCCGCGATTTTTTCGCGCTGTGCGAGCACGACGGCTACGTCGTTGAGACCTGGTGGGCGGCCGATGATGCCGGGGGACGCACGCCGTGGCGGCGATTTCCACGGCTGGCCAACATGTTTGGCGAGCAGGGGGTGTTTCTGTTGCGGCGGGCACGCAGCGACGCGTGATGCGCCCGCCGGCTCAGGGGCGAGTTGGACAGCATGTCGAATTTCTACGTCCGCGGAATACTGGCCAATATTGTCACGCTCGCAATAATGCTCGCGTGCCTGTTCATTCCCGCTGGTACGTTCGACTATTGGCAGGCATGGGTCTTTGCGGCGGTTTTTGCAGGATCTGCCCAGGCGCTGGGCATCTATTTTCTCATCCACGACCGAAAGCTCGTCGAGCGCCGTATGAAGATTGGGCCGGTAGCGGAGCAGCGGCCGGCTCAGAAGCTCATCTCAGCGCTCTTCATGATGGGGTTTGTCGGATTTGTGGTGCTTCCTGCACTCGACCATCGCTTCGGCTGGTCGCCGGTTGCGCCGATCGTGTCAGTTATCGCAAGCGCAGTGATCGTGCTAGCGTTCGTGCTGTTTTTCGTGGTGATGCAATCGAACAGCTATGCTGCGTCTACCATTCGGGTGGAGGAGGGGCAACCGGTCGTGTCGACCGGTCCGTACGCTTACGTCCGGCACCCGATGTACTCGGGGGCATTGGTCCTGCTCTTGGCGATGCCGATTGCGCTCGGTTCATGGTGGAGCGTTCTCCTCGTAGTGCCATTCTTCCCGGTACTCGTTTGGCGTATCCTGGATGAGGAAGATTTCCTCCGCAAAGAGTTACCAGGCTACGTCGAGTACATGCAGAGGGTAAGATCTCGTCTGATACCTTGGGTGTGGTAGTGCTGGGGGTGTGGTAGTGCTGGGGGTGTGGTAGTGCTGGCGCGCATATTCTTATGTCTGTCTCAGGGCCGGACAGCCGGCGTTTCGACTGCCAGGCCATGTGCCCGCGCGCCGAGGTAGAGCTCGAGTGCCATGAGATCGAGTGAGTCATCGGCGAATGGCTCGGCGCGGACTCCAATCATGCAATTGCGGATGCGACGTTCCAGCGAGCCCATGGCCTGCCATTCCAGGCGGTATTCGGGATAGCCGTTGGGATGGCCCTCCGGGACGATGCTGCCGCCGAGACGTTGTCCCGCCCGGCCGTCGTGGCACTGCGCGCATGAGAGGTTGAGTTGGCCCTGCCGCTGGGTGAACAGCGCTCTGCCCGCTTCGTAGAATGGCTGTGCCGGACCATCCTTGGCCACCTGCATCGGCATCCCGCGCGATTGCAGTCCGACATAGGCGGTCAGTGCCAGCAGCGTGTCGCTGTCCGGCTTCAGTGGCGCAGCACCTTGTCGTTCAACCCTGCACTGCTCGATACGCTGAGCAAGCGTGACCGGGCGAGCCAGCTTCGTGTCGTAAACCGGATAGCGCGCGGCGGCACCGCGCATGGTGACGGCCGCATCGCCGTGACAGTCGGCGCAGCTGTGCGCCGCGCTGCCGGCGCGTTGCGACCACAAAGCCTCGCCTTGCTGCACCCACAGAAATCCGGGATTGCTTGCATCGTCATCCTGCATTGCGCGCGTCTCCGGGCTGGCGTCCTGGTAGCCGGAACGTTTCTCAGCCGTTCCGCCCGCGGCTATCAGTGCCAGCGCCGCACAGGCCGCCACAGTGGACATTCGTCGCGACCGGCAGGAGGCTTTCGCGGAACTAGGGAGAGATGTCATGGAAGCAATCGTGGGCAGCGGCAAGTACACCTACAAGGTGCATGAGAACTGGGCGCATGTCCCAGAGGGCGTGGAGATGAAGCCGGCCGCGGTTGCCGTCGGTCCGCAGGACCGTGTCTACTGTTTCAACCGCGTGGCCGAACATCCCGTGGTCATTTTCGATCGCGACGGCAATTTTCAGGGCTCGTGGGGCGCCGGCCTGTTCCGCTTTCCGCACGCGATCCGCTTCGACGCCGAGGGATTCGCCTGGCTGACCGACGAACATCACCAGCAGTTCATGAAATTCACTGCCGACGGCAAGCTGCTGCAGACGATCGGAGAAAGGGACCATCGCTCCGACACCGGCGTACCCGACGACGACTTCAGCTCCACCGCGTGGAAGAAGGTGAAGCATGCTGGTGGCCCGTTCAATTTGCCGACTGATATCGCCTTCGCACCGGATGGTTCGATGTTCATGAGCGACGGTTACGGCAATGCGCGCGTGCACAAATTTTCCGCCGATGCGCAGTATCTGTTCTCATGGGGTGAGCCGGGGAAAGCGCCGGGACAATTCAATCTGCCGCATGGTGTGTGGGTCGATCGGCGTGGACGGCTGCTGGTGGCGGATCGCGAGAATGACCGCGTGCAGATATTTGATCTGGACGGCAAGCTGCTGGAGGTCTGGCGCACCGAACTGATCGGGCCGGCGTTCTTCTACGTTGACGACGACGACATCGTGTATGTCGCCGAGCACAATGGCGGCATGATCAGTATCCTGACATTGGATGGCGAACGTCTGGCGCGCTGGGGTGATCCGATCCATCGGTCTTGCCACGGTATCTGGGGCGACTCGCAGGGCGACTTTTATGTCGTGCAGCCAGGTGAATGGGGGCGCGTCCGTCGCGTGGTGAAGTTCGAACGGCAATAGCGATGTGGCGCACTCATCAGGATTGCGTCGTCCCGCCACGCTTCGCTTGCGGTCTTCGCAATGACGGGGAAGGCTCATGCCACCACGATATCCGCGGTCTCGGTCTGCACCGTGCCGTTGTCGTCGGTGAAGGTCATGGTCAGCTTGCCGGTTTCCTGCGCGACGACCGCGAAGGACAGAAAGGGATTGGCGGCGATCGCGGGGAACAGGTCGGCGCGCAGCACATCCGCCCCGTTGTAGGTGCAGACGAAGCTGTTGATGATTTGGCGCGGGATCGGCTGGCCCATGTCGTCGTGACGCTGGCCGCTCTCCATCGGATGCGAGATCAGCAGCTTCACGTCGAACGGCTCGCCGCGCTTCACCTGTTTCGGGACATTGATCAGCACTCGGACCATGGCGCTCTCAGTTCGCGTTGTAGACGCACGCGGCGAGCGTGACCAGAAGATCGACACTGTCGCGCCAGCAGCTGCCATCGGCCAGTTTCGCCACGGCGATCACCGTCTGCGACGTCGCCAGCCGGATGCGGGTGGCAAAGCGTGGCGCACCGGCCTGCGGACCGAAGGTTACGCGCAGCACGTGCGGCAACGGATTGCCCTCGGCGAACACATCGATGCTGCGCACGTCGGTCGCCGGGGCATCCAGCGAAACCGTCATGCCGACCGAATTGCCGTTCTCCACCATCACCGGGATGTCGAGCTTGACGCGGCCGTCGTGTATTTCGCCCTCGCCGACCAGATTGGCGATCAGCGCGGCCACCTGTGTCGGTGTGGCGCGTGCAGGGGCTGGCAGTAGCGGCACGATCAGACCGCTGCCGCTCAGCACCAGGAAGCGGCGGCGGATCATGGTGTGCGGAGCGTGGCCAGGAACGCGACCACATCCTCGATCTGTTGTGCCGTGAGTGCTGTCTTGCCCTGCCACTGATGTGCCACCCGGTTCAGCCCATCGGCCACATAATAAGGCGGCATGACGGTCTCCGGGTTCAGCTTTCTGGCATCGACCAGGCGCAGCCGAATCTGTCCGGTGGTGAGTCGCGCACCGACACCCGACAGCGACGGCCCGATCGTCCCTTGCAGGTGCGCCGCGGGAAAAGGACCAGAGTGGCACAGTAGGCAGTCGCCGAGTTGGTGGTCCTGCACGATCTGGCGGCCACGCAGCGGATCGCCAGGCTGGTCGGTCAGCGGCGTATCCACGGCATCGGAGGCCGCGCCCAACATTACCGCTGCCAGCGACAGGGCCAGCACATCAACCGAAAGTCTCGTTGGTGATCGTCTTGAACCAGGCTTCGGCATATTTGGCTTCCAACGTCCTTTGCTCAGTGGACGCATCGAGCGGACTGGTGCCGCCGGAGCCCTCGGCCTCGGTAAGCTGGCCGTTGACTGGGTGATAGACGCCGGCAACCGAGAAGCCGTAGCCCGGGGCGGCAAGGCTGTAGCAGGTGTTGATCAGCTTCGGTTCCTGCGGCGCACCGCCGGCCAGGAATGCCGCGACGGCTTCGGCGCAGACCTTGGCCTGGGCATTGGCCGCGAAGGCCGACTTCGGCATGGCGCCGGCAATCGCCGCGTCGCCGATCACATGGATATTCGGCTGTAGCTTCGATGCGAATGTTGCCGGATCGATCGGGCACCAGCCGGTGCGGTCGGCGACGCCGGCCGCGACGGCGATGGCGCCGGCGCGCTGCGGCGGGATCACGTTGGCGACGTCGGCCTTGTGGGAGCCGAAGTCGGTTTCGCACGTGTTCGTCGCCGGATCGACGCGCGTGACCTTGCCGCCGTCCGACAGCGGCACCCATTCGAGCAGGCCCGGATAGAGCTGTTGCCACGCCTGCTGGAACAGCTTCTGCTTGGAGAAATTGTCCTTTGCATCCAGCAGGATCAGCTTCGATCGCGGCTTATGCGTCTTGAGATACCAGGCGATCAGGCTGGCGCGCTCATAAGGGCCAGGCGGGCAGCGATAGGGGTTGGGCGGTGACGACATCACCACGACACCGCCATCCGGCATCGCGTCTAGCTGACGCCGCAGCAGGATCGTCTGTTCGCCCGCTTTCCAGGCATGCGGTATGCGATTGGCGGCAGCTTCGTCGTAGCCGGGCAGTGCACCCCACGCGATATCGATGCCAGGCGCCAGAATGAGCCGATCGTAGATCAGCCGGTTGCTGCCGAATGCGACACTGCGGCGTGTCGGATCGATCTCCGTAACGGCCGCCTGCATGACTCGGATACCGTCCGCCACGAGGCCGTCATAGATGAAACGTTGGGCATCGATGTCGCGCAGGCCAACGATGACCTCATTGCTCAACGGGCAGGCGGTGAAGATGGCGTTTGGCTCGATCAGCAGGACGTCGATAGTGGGGGCGATGCGGCGGAGAAAGCGAGCCGCCGTGGCCCCTGCGAAGCCGCCGCCGACCACAACGACACGTGGCGCGACCTGGGCGCGGGCGATCAGGGGGGTGGCGAGAACGGCGCCGGCGAGGACGGTGCGGCGGCTTAGCGAGGCAGAAGGGAAGGGACCTCCCCCTCCCCTTGCGGGAGGGGGATGGGGGGAGGGGGCTGGGCCAGCGCCGTCACGGCCCCCTCCCCCTAACCCCCTCCCGCAAGGGGAGGGGGAGCTGTGGATCGACACCGTCACTTCTGCGTTGCCCACCAGGCCGCGATCGCGACAGAATCGTCGTGGCTGAAACCCTTGGCGATGCGGTCCATCACGGTTGCCGGTCTCGTGCCGGCTCGGAATTCGTCGAGCCGCGCGACGATCTCTTCAGGATCGCGGCCGGCCAGAACGGGCAGTGGTGCGACGCCGCCATGGCACCCCGAACAGCTCAGCGCGCCCGGCG
>JAMXLO010000001.1 GCA_024280945.1 Acetobacteraceae bacterium | reverse complement strand
CCGGCCAGCGCCCGGCGGCCGAGTGGGGTGGTCATGGTTTGGTGTCTCCCAGAATTTGCGCTAGCGATTCTCATTCCCAATCCGGCCAAGAAGCAAGACGTCGAGGAGCGCAAACATGTCCTTCCCCTCTCCAATGACCGCCGGCGTCACCCAGCAAGGCACCGGTGTGGACGGGATCGTCTGGCACATCCTGGGCCAGACCTATACGCCGCTGCAGGTCACCGAAAGCAGTTTCTCGTGGCATGCGCTGCTGCCGCCTGGCACCTTCGTCCCGCCGCACATCCACCCGACCCAGGATGAATTCATTTATGTTCTCAACGGTCGCTTCGACCTTGCGCTCGATGGACAGTCAGCCAATGCGTCCGGCGGCGACCTGATCCGTCTGCCGCGCGGCATCCCGCATGGGCTGTTCAACCATTCGCAGGCCAACATCACCTGCCTGTTCTGGGTCTCGCCGACGCGCCGGCTGTGGGATCTGTTCCAGGCCATAGACAATGTGCCGGACCCAGCCGAGGTCGTACGTCTCGCCGGGCTGCACGAGGTAAATTTTCTGCCGCCGCCCGGATAGTCAACGCGGCGTATTCACCTGCTCGCGGGCAAAACCCGCCATCGATGCATAGCCGCGCACGATCGCCTCGCGCTCCGCATGCGATGCCACCGCCTCGACATCGGCAAAGCCGTCGGGCGCCCGCTGCTCCAGCACGTCGATCACCCGCTCCGGACCGCCGTTGCGATTGTTCAGCACGATCTCTGTCGTCATTGGCCGGCGTTCCGCGTCATACGCCGACAGGGCCGTCACCACATCCCCACCGCGCAGGTGCCGCGCCAATGCGCGTGCATCGAGCACCGCCTGGCTCGCGCCGTTCGATCCGACCGGATACATCGGATGCGCTGCGTCGCCCAGCAGAGTGACACGATCGAACGACCAGCACGGCAACGGATCGCGATCACACATTGGATACTCGTAGATTGTGCCCGATGCATTGATGAGCGCCAGCGGATCAACGAAGTCCAGTCGGAACCGATCGCGCACGAACGGTTCAACCTCGTCCCACTGCCCAGGCCGGTTCCAATCCTCGCGACGCGGCGGCAGGCCCGCACCATCGCCGATGCGCGCCATCACCGCCCAGTTCGTCAGCCGCCGGTCAGGTGCAGCCGGATCGGCATAGATCGGGTAGAATACGAATTTCTGGCCCATGCCACCGGCGATCACCATGGTGCGGCCATCGACGTGCACGGGCCAATCGGCCGCGCCGCGCCACAACATCATGCCATTCCACACCGGCGGCCCTTCGTTCGGATAGAATGCCGCCCGCACCGTCGAGTGAATGCCATCGGCGCCTATCAGCACATCGCCTTCGACCTCGAACGCATTACTGCCATCTCGCTGATTGAACCGCGCCACCACGCGATTTGAGTGTTCCGCGAACGATACCAGCTGGCAACCAGTCCGGACCGCATCCGCGCCGAGCCGCGCTTGCACCGCCGCGCGCAACACGCCGTGCAGCTTGCCGCGATGAATGGAGAATTGCGGCGTATCGAGGCCGGCGTCAGTGCCGCGCAGCTCGCGCCACACCACCTGGCCGAAGCGATTGGCATAGATCAGTTCCCGGGTGCGGATGCCGGCGCGATCCAGCGCCGGCAGCAGCCCAAGCGCCGCGAGCTCCTTGATCGCATGGGGCAGCGTGTTGATCCCGACCCCGAGTTCGCGCAGCTCGCGCACCTGCTCGAAGACGGTGCAGGCAATACCGACGTCGTGCAGCGACAGCGCCGTTGCCAGCCCGCCAATCCCGCCGCCCACGATCAACACATGCATCGCGCCGCCTCCTCAGGCGGCATCAAGACGAGTCGCCTCTGCAGAGGCAAGTCCTCATGCCTAGGTTCTCGTTTCGGTGAGAGACCGTCCCCGGACGAACCAACCCGATAGACCGCCACACAAGGGCATAGCCAGGTCGCGTGCCATCAGGCGAATTTTAGACCATCGCGCCATGCCATGACCTCAAGTTCGCCCCGCACGGCGTCCTCTATCGGGATCACAGGTCGCGCTTCAAATTCGAACGCCGGCAGCATCGAGGCGAACTTGTGCACGATGACCGGATCATCGCAGTCGACCAGCATATAGCCACCCCAATCACCAACGCGGATCACGAACAGTTCGATCTTGAAGTTGGCAGGAGCCTTCCACTGGCGAAAGACATCAAGGATCCGCTGTTGCGCTCTCTCGTATTCGATGGCTGAGCCCTGTGAACGCTCTTTCCACGTTATCATGTATTTCATGCCGTTTCCCCTATTCAGCCTCCGATTGTGCTGACTCAAGAGAGTGCAAGCGACGCAATCCAAGCCGCGCGACTTGGACCTAAACGTGAAATCGGGTGTGGGTTCAAAACCTTTCGCTGTCAAATCCCGGGCGATCTGAGTGCCATCCGAGATCGGCCCAGGGTGCAGATGACTTGGACGATGTGCGCCCAATGCCGCATCTACATCCCCAGATACGCCCGCCGAACGGTGTCGTCGGCAGCAATGTCCGCCGCCGGCCCCGACAGCACAATCCGCCCCGTCTGCAGAACATAAGCCCGGTCTGCGATCGCCAGTGCTTCCACCAGTCGCTGTTCCACCAGCAACACCGTCACCCCCAGGGCGCGGATCCGCGTCACCGCGGCAAGGATGTCGTCCACCAGTCGCGGCATGATGCCCTGACTGGGCTCGTCCAGCATCAGGAACCGCGGCTGCGTCATCAGCGCCCGGCCGATCGCCAGCATCTGCTGTTCGCCGCCCGACAACGTTTCGGCTCGCTGTGGCAGCCGCTCCTGCAGTCGCGGAAACAAGGAGAACACCAGCTCAAACGGCTTGAACCGATTGACACCGCGCTTTGCGTAGGCGCCCAGACGCAAATTGTCCTCAACCGACAGACGCGGAAACAGGCGCCGCCCCTCTGGTACCATCGACACGCCCAGCCTGGTGATGCGATGCGCCGGCAACCGGCGCAGCGACCGCCCCTCGAACTCGATGCTGCCCTCGGTCGCCACCTGCCCGGCGATCGATTTCAAGAGAGTGGTCTTGCCCGCACCGTTGGCACCGACCACTGCCACGACTTCGCCGCGCGCCACTTCCAGCGACACGCCCTGCAATGCGAGCAGGCCGCGATATGACGCGGACACGCCGTCAAGCCGCAGCATAGCGGTCGCCTAGATAGGCACGGATCACCTCCGGGTTGCGCACCACTGCTTCCGGTGCACCGATCGTCAGCACGCGCCCAAGGTCCAGCACCACCGCCCGGTCGACCAGCGGCAGCAACACCTCCATGACGTGCTCGACCATCATCACGGTGATGCCACGCGCCCGCACATCTCGGATCAACTGCACGCCGGATTGCGCTTCGACCGGCGTCAGTCCTGTCAGCATCTCGTCCAGCAGCAGCAGCCTGGGCTCGGTCGCCAGCGCACGCGCCACCTCCAGGCGCCGCTTTTCCGCCGGCGTCAGCGCGTGCGCCGGCACATCCGCACGAGCCGCAAGTCCGGTGAACGCCAGCGTCTCCGACGCCTGAGCCATCGCGACACGGGTGCGGGAATGCCGTGCATAGGCGCCGACCATGACGTTCTCCAGCGCCGTCATCGAATCGAAGCTGCGAACCACTTGGAACGTCCGTGCAATCCCGAGCAGCGCGCATTGCTCCGGCGGCAGCCCCGATACGCGATGCCCGGCAAGGCGAATTTCCCCCGCATCCGGCACGACCTCGCCCGAGATCGCGTTGAACAGCGAGGTCTTGCCGGCGCCGTTCGGTCCGATCAGCCCGAGGATCTCGCCTTCCGTCACGTCGAAGCTGATATCGACATTGGCGGCGACTCCACCAAATGACTTGCTGACGCCATCGACTTCAAGCAGTGGCGGCATCGTCCGCTCCCGCCGGCGCGCGAACCCGGACGCCGACCAGGCTTGCCAATCCCTGGGGACGCGCCAGTGCCACCAGCACGATCAGTGCGCCATAGATCATCAGGTCGACGCCACGACCCGATCCGCCGAGATAGGAGCGTGTCAGTTCGGACAGCGGAATGAGCACTGCCGCGCCAACCAAAGGACCCCACAAGGTACCCACCCCGCCCAGCACCGCCGGCAGTGGAATCAAGATCGACAACTGTCCATACAGCACGCTGTCAGGATCGATGTAGCCGACGTACTGCGCGTAGATCGCGCCGCCGATCCCGGTCAGCGCGCCACTGATCGCCGCCGCCGCCATTTTCGAAGGAAAGATGCGCACGGCGAGACTGCGAGCCGCTACCGGGTCGTCCTTCACTGCTCGCCAGACAAAGCCCCAGCGAGAGCCTTCAATCTTCCACGCCACCAGCCAGGCAGCCGCGGCGAAGGCCAGTGCGGCGTAGTGATACGGTAGCTTGTCAATGCGGAACTGCAGCCACAGCCAGGAATCACCGATCGCGCGCCGATACGGGATGTTGATGCCGGTCGCGCCGCCGATCCAATCCCAGTTCAGCGCGAGCAGGAAGCCGATCTCGCCCACCACCACCGTGGCGATTGCATAGTAGTGTCCGGACAGTCGAAAGCATGGCCAGCCGACCAGCAGCGCCATCAGCCCGGCCAGCGCGCCGCCTGCGAACATGCCGATCGTCGGCGGGATGCCGGCACGGGTCAGCAGCAGAGTCGATACGTACGCGCCCACACCAAAATAGAGCGCGTGGCTCAGCGAGATCTGTCCGCAATAGCCGCCCAGCACGTTCCACGCCTGCGCCAGGCCCGCGAACAGCACGGTGATGATGATCAGATTGCGCGTATAGACGTCATGGATCGGCAGCGGCAGCAGTGCCAGCACGGCGAGCAGTCCAACGCCGATGATCAGTTCCTGGCGTCGGCGCCGAGTGATCGAGGTTCCCATCACAGCGTACCGAACAACCCGCGCGGGCGGAACATCAACACGGCGAGGTAGATCACGAACATACCGACCTGCTTGAGTGAGGGTTCGATCAGCAGAGCGGTCAGCGCCTCTACCTCACCTATCAACAATCCCGCCACCAACGCCCCGAACAGACTCCCGAACCCGCCGAGTGCCACCGTGACATAAGCGATCAATGCGAAGGTCGCGCCGACGTTGGGGGACACGTAGTAGAATGTCGCTAGCATCACTCCGGCGATACCAACGGCCGCCGCTCCCAGCCCCCAGCCGAGGGCAAAAATCCGGTCGCGGTCGATGCCGATCAGTGCGACCGCTTCGCGATCCTCGCGTGTCGCCTCCAATGCGCGGCCGAACTCGGTACGGCCGATCGCAAACAACCCGGCGAACGCCAGCAGACTGACCAGGCCGGCCGCGAGCTGCGGCAACGGCACGAAGATGCCGCCCATATCGATCGTGCGATTAGCCAGGAGGGATGTGCTGACGCTTTTGAAGTCGCTGCCGAAGGTGAACTGCGCCGCGCCGCGGAGGAAGATCGCCAAACCAAAGGTGACGAAGATCTGCACCATGCCTCGGTTGAACTGCACTGACAGCGCGCGTGCCATGAGCAGGTGGTAGATGGCTACACCCAGCGCAAACAGCGCCAGCGCAACAGGTATCAGCAGCAAGAGCGGATCCAGGCCCGTTGCAAGCCAGACGACGAAGGTGGCGTACATCGCCAGCATGAGCAGTTCGCCATGCGCGAAGTTCACCACATCCATCAGCCCGAAAATCAGGCTCAGGCCAGCGGCGACCAGCGCGTAGATCAGCCCCATCAACAGGCCACCGACTGCGACCTGTAGCAGGAAGGTGAGAGTCACACGAAATGTTCCCCCTCCCCTCGCGGGAGGGGGGTGGGGGGAGGGGGCGCGACCAAATCCACGTGGCCCCCTTCCCCAGCCCCCCGCCCCCAAGACGAGGGGGAGAATTTCCTTGCTACCATGAACTTGTCACTTGCCAACGTTCCAGACCGCATCCTCTGATGCCACGTCGAACGGATAGATCGTGTGGTAGGCACCGCCCTTGATTTGCTGGATCACCGGGGTTGCCGCGATATTCTGTCCGGTGCTGTCGAACTTGATGCCCTTCCACGGCATGATCGTCTGATCGCCCGGAATATCGGTGGCAATCAGCGCCGCGCGGATCTTGTCCTCATCCATCGACCCGGCGCGGTTGATGGCATCTGCCAGCACGATGAGCGCGGCGATCTCGCGCCCGGTATTGTCGTTCAGATCCTTGTTGTTGCGTGCCCTGTACAGCGCATTCACTGCCGGTATGGCTGGTCGCGCCTTCGCGGAATCGAGTGCAAACGCGGAGCGGCTCATCACGCCCTCAGCGAGCGGCCCGACCGCGTCGATGAATGCCTGTTCGGCAAAACCCGCCGACTGCGCCATGACCGCCTTTGGCGCGTAGCCGACGTCATGCATGCCTCGCATCAGCAGGATAGCATCCGACGTGTAGGACGAAGGCATGATGACATCAGCATCGGCGGCCTTGATCTGCTGTACCTCCGCCGACAGCGACGGTGAGTTGCCGCGATAGCGGATGTCGGCTGCCACCTTGATTCCCGCCGCCTCCGCCATCTGCTTCTGTGCGTTGGAGCTGTCGGTGCCGAAGATCGTGTCCTCGTGAAACAAGGCGACGGACTTCACCTTCCGTCCGGTCTTGGCACCGATGTCACGGAAGAAGTCGAACATCGCCTGGGTGAACATGATGTCGTGCGGCGACGTGCGGAAGAACCACTTCAACCCGCGCTGGTTGAGGCTGGGCGACGAATTGTCGGCCGACATGTAAGGCAGCTCGTAGCGGTCTGCGACCTGCGAGATCGTCGCCGCGGTTGCGCTCTGATACGAGCCGATCAGCGCCACCACATGTTCCTGCGTGATCAACCTCTCGGCTTCAGCCCGCGCCTTCTGCGGATCGCCCTGATGGTCGGCGAAGATCAACCGGACCTTCGCACCTCCGAGCTTGTCGAGGCCGCCGCCTTTGCCCAGCAGCATCGGGAGATTGTGGTTGCCGTTGATGATCTCTACGGCGGTCTCCATTGCCGCCCTGGCATCGTTGCCGACCTGTGCATTCGGGCCGGTCATCGGATAGAGCGCGCCGATCACCACATCATTCGCGGCGCGCGCAACACCACCGCCGATCGCCAGCACGAATGCCGCGACCACCAACACCCTTCGTTGCATGCAAAGCCCCCCTCGACGGCAGGTACTCAAAAGGTGGCGCCGCGCACTGTCAAGAAACCGATCAGGTGCCTACCTTCAGCGGCGAGACCAGACCGCGCAGACAGGCCAGCATGGACAGTGCCGTGATCTGCCCAGTACGCGGGTTCTCCTCACTTGGCACATTCTCGATCGTCATTATGAAGCGCGCAGCATGCGCTTCCACGCGGATCGTATGCATATTCCGGTCGATGGTTGGATCCGCCCAGATCTCGACCTTCGTGCGGATCGGGCCGATGCCGGCCAGCGCCAACGCGGCGGCCACATTGACATTGGCCGGGAAGCCGGCTGCTGCGTCGAACGCATTACCTTGGAACACCCGTTTCGGTGCCGCTATGTCGCTCACGTCGATCCGGTGCTTGACCAGGTACGGCGCACCGGCCAGGCCACGCGGCGGCTTGCGGCTTTCGATCGTGACGCTTTCCACTGGACCTTCGGCTGCCGCCCGCACCGCGTCCAGACCAAGCAGTGCACCCGTCGGCACCACGATGCGAGCACCGGTTTGTCGCGCGTACTCCACCAGGCGCATGCGGGGCAGCAAAGCGCCCACTGATGCCGGCACGAAGATCCGGCCGGCCTCGATTGCAGCGCGAGCGATCTGTTCGAACACCGAAGCGGGTGCCGCCTCGACGACAATGTCAGCCTCGGCCAGTCGCTCCAGGCCGACCACGCGCGGCGGCGCGCGAAAATTGCGTAGTTTGGCTTCCGCTTTCTCATGATCACGCGCTGACACAGCAACCAAGCGGAGGCCCTCCACGCCGTGATCCAGGGCTCGGGCTAGCTTCAGACCAATGGCTCCCAAGCCCCCGATGGCCACCGTCTGCGTCATCCCGTCCCCTCCATGATTGCCCGTGCCAGCGCCAGTTCCTCGGGCGTATTGATGTTAAGGAACGGGTCCCACTTCATAACGGGAAAATCAACCTGCCGCATCCCGATCTGGTGGGCGAAGTAGGCGACCTCGCGTCGGGCAGAAGTCCTCAGCAACTGACGTAACGGTGCGCGAACCGCCACAGGCCACAGTGCCACCAAATGGTGCAGGCGGCCCTTGCTCGCCGCGCAGGCTGGCGCAGGCCACAGGACGGCAGCAAGCCCAGGCGGAATAAACGGGGTGTCTCCGGGCACGGTGAGTAGCGCGGTCGCTCCGAGCCCGCTTGCCCAGTCCAGTCCTGCGAGCACTCCGGCAAGCGGTCCCTCGCCCTCGAACTCACCATCCGCAAGCACCGGGAGACCGAAACTGGCAAAGCGCGCCGGATCCCCATTTGCACTGATCGCGCACTCGCGCGCTTCGCTGCACAGCACGCCGAGGAGCCGTGCAAGCATCGAGGCACCGCGCAGCTGCAACAACGGCTTGTCGCCGCCACCCAGTCGCCGCGCCTTCCCTCCTGCCAGAACCAGGCCGGCTACATCATCTATGCTCACGACGGCTCGCCCCGGGGGTTGGGGCGAGCAACGGGACTCGAACCCGTGACATCCAGGACCACAACCTGGCGCTCTACCAGCTGAGCTATGCCCGCCATCCGGCGGGCCGCCTTTAGGCCCTTCCCCCCACCGCCGTCAACGCAGGCATTCTATCGGAGCAGGTTTCTCCTGCTCACGGATACCTGTTATAGTTGTAGGTCTCGCGGTCCTGGCTGCGATACCGGCTGTCGCGGCTGAGATCTCTATCCCCCGTCCGTTGGTCGTAGTCGCGGCTATAGCCCCGATCACGCTCAGCCTGCTGACGGCGCATCTCATCCTCACGCCCTCGCTGATACGCATCCCGACTGTTCTGGTCATTGTTATTGTTGTTGAAGAACCGCTGAGCCTGGCCCATCAGGTCATTCTGTTGCGAATGAGCCGGCTGGCTGAACGCGATCATTGGGCTGGCCACTAAAAGGCCCGCTGCAATAGCTGTTGTGAACCGCATGTTGCGCTCCCCTTTCCAATATCGCGCATGAACGCAGGCCATTCGCCGGGGTTCGCTACCCTCCCGATCAATTCGGCCTCTCGTGAACCCCCAAAACATATATTCCATATATTGCTTTCGGCCTGCGGATGCATACACTGCCCCAATGCCGCAAGCACCGCTGATTGAGTCGGTAACAGAAGAATCGATCGCCCTGCTGATCGACCGCTTCTATGCCGAAGTCCGTGGCGATCCGGTGCTGGGCCCGGTTTTCGAAGCATCGATCGCGCCCGACGAATGGCCGGAGCATCTCGCCACGATACAGAGCTTCTGGTCCTCCGTGATGCTGACGTCGGGCCGATACACCGGCAATCCAGTCGCAGTGCATCGTGCAGTACGCAACCTCGAACGCTCGATGTTCCCGCGTTGGCTGCAGCTCTTCGAACAGTCCGCGCGCGAGCTGTTTGCTCCAGAGATCGCCTCTCTGTTCGTTGGCAAGGCACACCGGATTGCAGCGAGTCTTGAGTTGGCAGTGTTCCACCAGCTCGGACGACCGCCGGACGGAATGCAACTGCCGTCACAAGTAGGCGCGTCCGTGCGTAGGTCCGCCAAATGCGACTGACGGCCTATACCGACTATACGCTCAGGACACTGATGTACTTGGCCGTCTGCGGTGACTGCCCGGCGACCATCGGCCAAATTGCTGCCGCCTACGACATTTCCGAAGCGCATCTGATGAAGGTGGTGCATCAGCTTGGAGTGGCAAACGACGTAGTGACCCAGCGCGGCAGACGCGGCGGCATTTGGCTGGCACGCGCGCCAGAGTGCATCAACCTTGGGGCCACCGTGCGCCGCACCGAGGCCGACCTGGCGCTGGTGCCTTGCTTCGAGAAGGCCGGTAGCTGCGTCATCTCTGACAATTGTGTGCTGAGCAAAGTGCTTCAGGAGGCGCTTGATGCGTTCCTAGCAGTGCTCGACCGATACACCTTGGCCGATCTGGTCGCGCCCCGGCAGGCTCTGGCGTCGCTGCTTCGCCTTCCCGCCGGATCAGCTATCAGGAGTTTGGTATGAACCTGCCACCTGAGCCACAGCATTTCGCCGAACACCTCATTGCCAACACGTCCGATGCAGTTGTCTACGCGGATAGCGATGGCACGATCCGGGTATGGAATCCCGGCGCTGCACGCATCTTCGGCTTCACCGAGGCCGAGGCATTGGGCCGCTCGCTCGATATCATCATTCCGGTGAAGCTTCGTGAGCGCCACTGGCACGGCTATCGGGCCACCATGCAGACCGGGCAATCCCGTTATGCGGATGGTCAGCTTCTGTCGGTACCCGCCATTCGCAAGGATGGCACACGGATCTCGATCGAATTTACCATCACGCCATTTACGGACGCGACGGGTCGAATGATCGGCATCGCCGCCATCATGCGGGATATTACAGCGCGGTTCGAAGAACTGCGCGCGCTGCGCAATGAACTGGCCGCCTCTGCGGCCAGCAAGCCTGCAGCCTAACGGGCGCCAAGGGTCCATCGCCAGCAGCGCCTGGTGCTGACGACTAGTGAGCCCGGCGTCATGCGCTAGGCACAGCCAGCGCGGTCATCCTCAGCGCCTTCGCCATCCCCACACTATACGCCGGATCCGCCAGTGATCTAATTCGAGTTTCGGTCATTGGCCAATCATGTTGATTATTGTCCTGACTATGAAGCATGTCGACCCGACGAGATAAAACCAGTTTGCCATCATTTTCATAACTCCCGGTGATCCCATATTGAACCGCGCCCTAGGCCTGTGGTGCCTCGGCCGCACCCACGGCCATAGCAAGCACGACAATGCCGATCCTGCCACGACAGCGCTTTTTGTCTCGTCGATCACACGCAGCCGCGGCGTTGCGATTCACGGCTAGATTGACCGGAAGAATCACGACATCTGGCTGCCGTTCGACTGCGCCATAATAATGGTGGTGGCGAACATACCCGGACATGATCGAGTCGAAGGCATCCTTGGGATCAGCCTCGGACGCTGCAATCGAGATTGATCGAGACGGCGCTTCCAATCTTGCTTGGAAAGTTCAACGCTTGGGAAAAAGGCGGACCGCCGATGACACCGGTGATTTCACTGGTGTCTCGCGCCGATTACGCCCAGCCGAGTTCCTTCATAGCCAGGCCCGCGTGCCAGATCTTGGTCATGTGGCGGATCTTGTTGTCCTCGAAGTCCATGACATAGACATAGTCTGTCTTGGTGCTCTTACCGGTCGGCGGACATGGACCGCCCTCGCCTGTGTGGGTAGCGTAGAATACGCCATAGGCCGCGACATTCTTTCGTTCCTCATCGGTTGCGAACGATTTCAGCTCGTAGCGGCCATTCGGCATGAAGGTCAGCAATGCCTTCATCCAGTCACAGTACTCGCGCAGGGTGTGGGTGTTGGCCAGCGGCTCAGACTGCGCGGCAAAGCTGGCGTTGGGCGTGCAGTAGATCTGGCACACATCCCAGCCTCGCCCTGCCTCACACGCCTCGAAGAACTGCTTCGCCACCGCCGTGATGTTCAACATCGTCTCCTCCCCGCGCCAGAAGCTACGCGGAAGCCAGGCAGGGTGTCACTGCAAATTTAGGGACGCTCGGGATCATCGTTTCCCCTGCTGCGCGTCGACGAAGGCGCGTAGCACCGCGTTCATGCGGGTCTGATAACCAGGGCCCCCGTCGCGGAACCAGGCCAGAACATCCTGATCAATCCGTAGCGAGATTGCCTGCTTGGGTTGCGGCCAGTCGACTTTCATGCTGGTCCAGTCAGCTTTCCGCTTCGCCGCCGTCCGTTTTGCTTTCGACCTCTGGGCCGACTTGCTGCTTGCACGGGCCATGCTCCCTCCCGAGATTGACCATCCGCAGCGTGCATACGCTTGTATGGTCGTTATGGCAAGCCGCCAGTTTGCCCGACCTCAAGCAGTGAGGATACCGCAGCGTCCAGACCGACGGACCGGAGTGATGGTTGATAGGAGCCTATCTGACTCATGGACACATATGACCAGGCCACGGTGGCGCCAGAGTGGGGAGGCCAGAGTGAGGAGGGAAGACGGCGGCCATGCGGAGGATCATCATCGAAGCGGACCCTGGCAATCAGTCCTATGTGACGAGGTGTCCCTCGGCACCGCGACACTACGCTTACAGGTGCTTCACGTATCACTCAACGCCCCCTTCCATTGGGGTTCTGACGAGCACTGGCGCGCTCGTTCACGACGCCTCCAAGCTTTCGCGGCAGCCCTCAGGTCACGCCGAGACACAATACCGCGGATTGCGGTGTGGCTGCGGCTTCGCAGCTCCGCTCCGCCCGGGGGCGTCCCTAATCCCCACCCAGTGCTGCTTCCGCGGCGCGCACCGCCTGTAGCGGCACAGGCGCGCGCCCCACAACCTGGCCGCCGACGCAGGCGAGCCAATCGGCGCCGTCTGGCCGTGATGGGCGGAGTTCGACGACCTTAGCTTCGTCGTCCAGAGCCACCGCACGGTACGTGCGCCAGCCGGACCAAACTGGGCCCAGAATGCGAACAACGCGGGCGATGGCCTCGCCCGCGTCGTTGCGTCCGATCCATTCGAGGGTCCGGTGAACCCCGGGCCCCTCCTCCTGTCGGCCCCGCTTCCAGTGGAGGCGGGGGGCGTGCACTAGGGTGCCCTCGTCATGCAGCCCTCACGATCATGCGCTCTTGGCCATGATCTCGTCCGCGATGTTGCGCGGAACCGGATCGTAGTGGTGGAACTGCATGGTGAACGACGCCCTGCCCTTGGTCATGCTTCTCAGATCTGAAATGTAGCCGAACATCTCCTTGAGGGGAACATGGGCCCGGACGATCACCGTGGACCCGCTGCTCTCCTGATTCTGGATCATGCCCCGCCGCCGGTTGAGATCGCCCACCACGTCGCCCACATGATCCGACGGCGTGGTGATCTCCACGTCCATCACCGGCTCCAGAATGATCGGCGAAGCCTTCTTCATCCCATCGCGGAAGCACGACTTGGCAGCAATCTCGAACGCGAGTGCAGAGCTGTCGACGTCGTGGTACTTGCCGTCGATCAGCGAGTACTTGAAGTCCACGGTCGGGAAGCCGGCCAGCACACCGGTCTCGGCCTGCTGCGCGATCCCCTTCTCCACCGCCGGGATGTATTCCTTCGGCACCGCGCCGCCGACCACCTTGTTGTCGAACACGACGCCTTCGTTCCGCCCAAGCGGCTCAAAGGTGATCTTCACCTCGGCATATTGGCCCGAACCACCAGTCTGCTTCTTGTGCGTATACGTCTCGGTGTGCGGCCGCGTAATCGTTTCGCGATACGCAACCTGCGGGGCACCGATATTCGCCTCGACGCCGTACTCGCGCTTCAACCGGTCGATAATGATCTCGAGATGCAGTTCACCCATGCCGGACAGGATTGTCTGGCTGGTCTCGGGGTCGGTGCGGAGCCGCAGGCTCGGGTCTTCGGCCGCCAGCTTCTGCAGTGCGAGTGACATCTTCTCGACCGCTTCCTTCGTGCGCGGCTCAACCGAAATATCGATGACAGGCACCGGGAATGCCATGCGCTCCAGGACCACCTGATCCTGCTGCGAGGCCAGCGTGTCACCAGTCGTGGTATCCTTCAGCCCTACGAAGGCCGCGATGTCACCGGCATACACCTCCTTGATCTCGGCCCGCTTGTCGGCGTGCATCTGGAACATCCGGCCGATGCGCTCGCGATGGCCCTTGGTAGTGTTCATCACCATGTCGCCGGACTTCAGCGTTCCGGAATAGATGCGCACGAAGGTCAGTGTGCCATACTTGTCGTTGATGATCTTGAACGCCAGGCCGGCGAACGGCGCGCTCGGATCAGCCTTGATGCGGCGGCGCTCGACGTGCTCGTCCTCGCCCTCCTCGGCTGCGACCGCAATGCCGGGAACATCGACTGGCGAGGGCAGATAGTCGATCACCGCGTCCAGCAGCGGCTGTACGCCCTTGTTCTTGAACGCAGTGCCGCAAAGTACCGGGCGGAACGCGCCGGATATGGTGCCCGCCTTGATGCAGCGCTTCAGCGTGGCGACCTCGACGTCGCCCTTGTCGAAGTATTCCTCCATGGCTGCGTCATCGACTGACAGCGCAGTGTCCAGCAGCAGCTGCCGGTATTCCTTTGCCTGCTCAGCGAGGTCGGCAGGGATGGGCTCGTCGTGGTACTTGGCGCCCAATTCACCGCCTTCCCAGACGATCGCCTTCATCTCGACCAGGTCGACAACGCCGACGAACTTGTCCTCGATACCGATCGGCAGCTGTAGCGGCAGTGCCACGATGTCCAGCTTCTCCTTCAGCGTGGCAAAGGCCCGGAAGAAGTCGGCACCGGTACGGTCCAGCTTGTTGATGAAGATGATCCGCGGGACGTTGTAGCGGTCAGCCAAACGCCAGTTGGTCTCGGACTGCGGCTGCACGCCGGCCACGCCCTCGATGATGAACACTGCGCCATCGAGCACGCGCAGCGAACGGTTCACCTCGATGTTGAAATCGATGTGTCCTGGGGTATCGATGATGTTGATCCGATGGTCGTGCCACTCACAGGTGACCGCGGCCGAGGTGATCGTGATCCCTCGCTCGCGCTCCTGCTCCATATAGTCGGTCGTGGTGTTGCCGTCGTGCACCTCACCGATCCGGTGGGACATTCCGGTGTAGTAAAGAATCCGCTCCGTGGTCGTTGTCTTGCCCGCGTCGATATGCGCGGTGATGCCGATATTGCGGATCTTTTCCAGCGGCGTCCCAGGCACGATGAACCCCTCCATACCACGACGGGCGCCCCGGAACCCGGTTCCGCGCGCCCGTACTCTCGAGTGAACAGATGCTGCACTGCGGCACGATTTGCAAGGATTATCGGCGGGTCGTGACGCAACTCACGCATGCATCGAGAGCGGTCGAGAATGCATCTAAGCATTTGTCACCCTCTGCCCCGGGGTCAAGATGGAATGAGCCTGTCATGGACGTTCAGGCTGCGGCCTGGCCGGCGGTGGTGAGAAGACTGTGCCGGGCGGTCCTGCCGTATGGCTCCGAACGCCCGCTGGTCCCTCCAGACCCAGGGATCGGCGCGGCGCGGCGACGGTCGCCGGTGCCCGCCGAAGACGCGATCCTGTCCGTGTGTCACCGGCTCGCCACCGGCTGCACCGAGGGGGTTGTCACCAGCTTCGCCAAGCTTCTGACCGGCCGGTCGATCGACCTGCGGGCTATCCGACCGGCTTCCGCCCGATGGCCATGAACCTGCGACGCAAACGGTAGATGGCTGGGAGTTCCAGATGCGAGGCAGGGTGTTGCGCTGCACTCCCTGGCCGGCCCCCCCTCCGCACACCGCTTCCTGGCAACTAAGCCGTTGGGGCACTTCGTCGGAGGGCCGGCTTGACGCGTGCTTGGGGACGCTCGGTGACAGGCAGCCACCGCGAGCGACAGCGACTCTCCAGTAGCCGGGACGATTACGACGGCCGGCCAACTGGCCGGAAGTCGTACGCGATCTTGACCGCAGGATTCGCTGCCTGAAGCTCCTGCAGGCGACCTTTCAGTTCCGTCTGACCAACCTTCAAGATCGTG